>NZ_JBSGKF010000004.1:0-264292 GCF_054786515.1 Nostoc sp. UIC 10890 | reverse complement strand
CGGTAGTGGATGCCCAAACAATGCACCCATCCCCTCTAGTACAACTTTCAGGACTTCTACCTTTACATCTGATTGTTTGCCAGCAAGTATTGGCTGATATTCTCCATTGAGTACTTTTTGTAGTTCTGATGCCAGAGCAACATCATGTAAACTGACGACTAATTTTAAGTGCCAAGCCTTACGGTGTGGGAGATGTGCCAATGCACCCAATAAAGTCAATAATGCGTTGTTGACTTTGTTTTCATTATTGTCGGTGTTGCGGTCAAAATAATTCCCTGTCCGGTAAGCTGACTCTCCAACTGTGTAAGCACTACCGTTAAAAACTACACGCCCTGGCACATCTTCCATCTCGGCATTACTTATATAGCTGGGCACACGGATAACTTCAAACCCTTCGACTAAAAGTTTAAGACTTCCGTAACCGTTATCGAAACCCGCAGGAAAAATTTTTTGCAAGGTGTGAATGTTTGACATAGGGGACGAGTCAATACGCTTTGATTTGTAAAAGTTATTTGTTCAGGTGATTTGCCAGAGCAGGGGAGAGAAGAATAAAATAATTACCCCTTTTTCTCCAGACTCAAGAGTTTATCATAACCCCTTGGGGGCTAAGTAGGGTACAAAATGCTAGCCAATCAAATATACCCTATATAGCCCCTATATAGGAGCTATATGGGAGTCAAAATACCTCAAAAATGCTTAACTATTGTTGGGGTATATATAGCCCCCATATAACCCCCATGTAGAATTTTTGAAATCTTTTTTATCAACGTAGCAGAAATTAAATTAGATCATTGTTGACTCTTTGATTTATACTTTACTGTCAGTTTTTTGTTGAAAAGCAATTCAGTCTTGATCTATAACTTCTTGTTTCTTGTGTAACTTAGAGTTATTACTTGCTTACAGGTTCAGCTTTCTCGACTGAATTATCATTCACGCCCAAAGTCAATTGCAAAGGAGTTCTTTGGGGGTAAGCTTTTACTACTTGCCGATAAACATCATAATTAGTAGGTAGTGTCTTCTGTAAATTACCCACTCCGTAGGTCAGTTTGTACTGAACATCTTTCATCAATTCAGGTTTGCCTGCCTCTTCTTGAGATTTTTTACGTTGTTCAACTTCATCAACGCTTGGTCGTGGCGGTAAAGTCGGCCACCATAGCCCTTGGTCATCTGGGCCAACAACTGCTCCTGCCGGTTTCAATCCATTCCGATTCAACACTGAATTAGTAGCAAAGGTTTCAATGCGTGGCTGTGGTTGACTAGTTAGATCATTGGCATACTTTACTTGCCAGGTGTAACTGGTGAGTGCTGTAGCTTCATACTGTTCAGCAGTAGTAGTGCTGCAACTAGTTAGTGTCAGTGCTGTTAGTGCAGTTATTATTGAAGTAAAAAATCTCATTTGCATTATCAATCGTTAATATCTCTTACCAGTCACTCTTGAAGAGGGAGTGTGCCATCATTGCTGCCAAGGAGAAGGTATCGCTGTTGTCGAAAGCACTTCCCTTGCTTGCAGGCTAATCGCTGTTTGCTCACAGTTGGGGCATTTCACCTTTGTGAAAATCACTGAAGTTCGTCCTTTGTACTCGCCCATTACAGGATCTCCGGTGTACTCGCTGATTATCCCCGAATTGCAGTGGTAGCACTCGAATATCACACGCCCTACCTCCGAGTTGCAATCAAGAAATTGCATGTGCTGACAGGGTTCTGGCGGTAATTCTGGTTCTTCATCGCTCTTTGTCAATTGACCCTGTTGCTTGGGTTGTTGCGGTAATTTTGATTTTTTCTTGTCAGCAGAGGTACGTTTGGCTTTACTTTTCTCTAAATGTTGCGGTTTTTCAGCAGCGTTTGTCTTTGACTTTACAAGAGGTATCACCTCCGCTTGGGATGGCTGCTCAACTGACGGCAGATCATCACTGGGAGTTATGTGATGCTGACAGGTTGGTTGCTGTTTCTCTACTGGTTTATAAGCAACAAGGCCAAGCTTTGGGCTTTGGTCGTTGGATTTTGATTGTTTTTTAGGTAGCTTGGGTGATCGCTCGGTAGACTTCATTAGAATTTTCTTTCTTGAACTTTGGGAAATGAGTGTATTTAAACCGCCAATTTATTTCACTAAATCGCTCCTCATCGCCAGAACGAAAGTATAGTTAGCTTTTTAGGTAACAAGCAATTTGGAGCATTAGTTTTTCATTACTTTGGTGTAAAACTTGTGAAAATCTTTGTGGTCTACTTAAATTGTCATAGAATCAGTTCATTCTGTAACTAATATGTATATGTTTTTTCATCAAAAATCGCATAGTACTAAGAAAATATGATTATCGCAGTTACTAATCAAAAGGGAGGAGTAGCCAAGACAACCTCTACTATCGCACTAAGTGGATTGCTAGCAGAAAGTTCCTCCTGCCTTGTAGTTGACTTTGATCCCCAAGGAAATTTAACCACAGGTCTAGGAATCAAGATTCAGCCAGGGCAGATGACTGCTTATGAAGTACTTACAGATCGTAAACAGAGCGCATCTGAAATTATTATTGACACCGAGTACGGAATCAAGCTGATTCCTGCTGACATATCTCTAGCATCTGGAGAAAAGCAAATTTTGACCTCGGCAGATAATAGCCGAATCCTGAGAAAGAAATTGAATCCTTTACGACAAGAATTTGCTCATATCCTCATTGATTGCCCACCTAGCTTAGGTATGCTGACTCTAAATGCACTAATGGCAGCAGATGCAGTATTAATCCCCGTTCAGTGTCAGTTCTTCGCTTTGGAAGGCTTACGACAATTATTGGAAACTATCGAAAGTCTTCGTGATGAAGACACTCACCCAAATTTGCAAATTTTAGGAGTCTTGCCTACAATGGCAGACCGTACACTCACGACCCAAGATGCTCTCAAAACTCTTAAAACTAAACTCCCTGGGGTCAAAATTTTTGAACCAGTTCCTAAGTCTGTTCAGTTTCCAGAGTCTAACTTGGCGCGTCAACCAATCCATCGGTATACCACAGAAAGAAAATTGATTGAACCTTATCAAGAAATCGCCTGGGAAATGGCAAAACAGGAGTAATATGGCGAAGCGGCGCTTGTCAATGGCAGATGAAATGGAATTTCCGAACAAAACCAGGCAATTCCTTGACTTAGTAGGAGTTACCAATAATCCTCAACTCCCGGAAAACGAATCTATTGAACAATCTTTATTAATAACTCAAATTCACCTAGCTGCTCATCAACCTCGGCGTTATTTTTCAACTCAAGGAATGGAAAGCCTAGTTGCTTCTATTCGTGAACATGGTATCTTGCAGCCACTGCTTGTCCGACCGTTAGAATCCGATAATTATGAATTGATCGCTGGTGAACGTCGCTACCGTGCTGCTCAAACTCTTGGAATGGAACAAGTTCCGGTTATTATCCGCCATCTCAATGACCAAGATGCTTTCCAAGTCGCCCTCCTCGAAAATTTGCAACGGGAAGATTTAAATCCGGTTGAGGAAACTGAAGCTATTTTGCAACTGCTATCTATCCGCTTGGAATGCTCTCAAGGAGAAGTTATTTCCCTACTGAATCATATTGCTAACCTCCAAAAGCAAAAAACAGAAATTACGAACAACGTTGTTCGTAACCAATGGGAAATGGTAGAAAAGATATTTTCAGTAATAGGTAGGGTGACTCCAGACAGTTTTCGTAGTCATCGCCTACCTTTACTAAACTTACCTAAAGATATCCTTGACACTTTACGCCAAGGTCAACTGGAATACACTAAAGCGCGTATTATCGCTCAACTAAAAGATGAAGACCAGCGATATAAATTACTGCTAAAAACTATTCAGGAAAACCTTTCAGTAAGAGATATCAAAAGCTACATTCAATCAGTTCAACCTCCTAAGTCTTCTCAGCCGAATGTTCTTCCTAATCGCATGAAGGAAACTTATCAGCGAGTTAAGCAAGCTAAAATTTGGGAAGATCCTGATAAAGCAAAAGTTTTAGAGAAGTTGTTGGGGCAAATTGAAGCTTTATTAGAGTAAATTCTATACTTTTGTAAAAGACATTTCACTTTCACCAACCTTTTAGTCCTAACTTGCATAGCTTGCGACCGTAGGCATCGTATGGTACAACAAAGCAGTATTTTCGACTTTATCATCTACTATTACTGTAATCTCAAAGTAATTTAGTATAAATGTACTATATAGCTCTACTTTCAGTTATATAATCATGTGTGGCATATTTTAACAGGCAATGTCCACTCCCCCTAATCTTTCCCCTCAACAAGTAAGTGCCTTTTCTCAACACGAAACAATCACCGGAGTCGTAGAACGTTTAACTTTTTACTCTGCTGAGTCAGGCTACACTGTGGCAAGGCTGACGCGCCCCCGAAGCAACGAACTCACAACAATTGTCGGTAGCTTTGCTAATATTCAACCCGGTCAAACTTTACAGCTTACGGGTTTTTGGCGTGATCATCCGCAGTTTGGCCCACAATTCCAAGTCATCAATTACCAAGAAACTAAACCTGCTACTCTCACCGGAATTGAAAAATATTTGGGCAGTGGACTCATAAAAGGTGTAGGGCCAGTCACAGCCAAGCGTATTGTTGCCCATTTTGGGCTAGAAACCCTGGACATTATCGAAAACCAGATTGAACGACTGATTGAAGTCCAGGGTATTGCCAAAAAGCGGATCACTCTCATTAAAAACGCCTGGGAAACTCAAAAAGCCATCAAAGAAGTGATGGTATTTCTCCAGGGGCATGGTGTTTCTACTACTTATGCTGTGAAGATTTACAAGCAATATAAGGATGAGGCGATCGCTACAGTTACCAAAAACCCTTACCAACTAGCAGCCGACATCTACGGGATTGGTTTTCTAACTGCTGACAAAATTGCGAGAAATATAGGAATTGCCCCAGACTCGGAATTTCGTTATCGTGCGGGGATTATCCACTGTTTAAGTGAAGCCGCCGAAGATGGCCACTGTTACCTGCCACAAAGCGAATTGATTGAGTCGGTAATCAAACTGCTGACTACTGAATCTCACCAGCCCACAGAAGAAGCGATCGCACAAATCATCAAAGACATGGCTCTAACAGATGAACTGATTAGAGAGCGGGATGAGGATAAAACACTACTTTGCTACAAGCCGACTTACTTTCATACAGAACAGAATTTAGCTCAACTGATCCGCCAACGTTTAGAAAAGCCTGTTGGTACTGACATTGAGCGTGTGCGTGATTGGATTGACCGTTTTACCGCTAGCCGTAAAATCCAGCTTTCAGAACAGCAACGCTTGGCAGTAGAAACAGCAGCTTATTCCAAAATCATGATCCTCACTGGTGGCCCTGGCGTTGGAAAGACCTTCACAACTCACACAATTGTCAGTTTGTGGAAAGCGATGGGGAAATCTATTGCCCTGGCTGCACCTACTGGACGGGCTGCTCAACGTTTGGGTGAAATGACTGGGCTAGAAGCCAAAACCATACATCGATTGTTAGAATTTGACCCCCGTTCAAGGGGTTTCAAGCGCGATAGCGAAAATCCTTTACCCCACACGGCAATTATCGCTGACGAAGCTTCGATGCTTGATTTGTTTCTGGCTTACTCCTTGGTGAAAGCAGTATTAGCTGGCGCTCTACTATTGTTGGTGGGTGACATTGACCAGTTGCCATCTGTGGGGCCAGGTCAAATACTAGCTGACCTGATTAATTCGGGACAAGTTCGCGTGGTGCGGTTGACTCAGGTATTTCGTCAAGCCCAAACAAGTGCCATTATCACTGCTGCTCATCAGATTAATCGAGGAATTTATCCCACGATTGAACCGATTTCGGACAATCCGGTGTCTGATTGTCTGTGGCACGGCGGCGGTCATCAGCCAGAACATGGTGTACAAGCAATCTGTGAACTCATCACTGACTTGATTCCTCGGCTGGGTTTTAATCCAGCTACCGATGTCCAGGTACTTTGCCCGATGACACGGGGAGTAGTCGGGACTCGTAACCTAAACACAGTCTTGCAGCAGTTGATTAATCCACCTAGCCCCGACAAGGTGGAGATTAACAGAGGTGGGAATTTATTACGCGAGGGCGATGTCTGCGACAAGCCGCTAAGAGCGTCTACGGATTATTCAGCTAACCAACGACTACAACCGAGAAGTCTTCAACGGCGACTTGGGAATAATCCTCACCATTGATACTGTCGAGCAGGAAGTTACAGTGCAATATGGTGAGCGGACTGTGGTTTACGATTACGCTGACCTCAATGAAATTGCCCTTGCCTGGAGCATTTCGATTCATAAAAGCCAAGGCTCAGAATATCCGGTGATAGTTCTGCCAATCTATATGCAGCACTATATGATGTTGACCCGGAACCTGTTTTACACCGGGCTGACCCGTGCCAAGAAGTTAGCGATCGTGGTTGGCGCAAAAAAAGCGATATCTCTGGCGGTGCGCTCTACTGATGTCGCATTTGGCGAAGAGAAAAAAGGGCAGGCTTTCTCGGTTGATTTGTTTGGGCACACAGATAGTCGTGTTGCTAATAAGCCTGCCCTTTTTTCTAAGCCGTTCCCCCGTGACCAACGGCGGTACACAAGGTTACAGCAGAGGTTACTTCATCCAGGACTACATTGGTAATATGTTTTGACTATTAAAAATAGAAAATGGCTATAGCGAGTGAAGCCTTTAAATTATATTCCGGATCAGACTGATGTAAGGGAGTGAATATATAAAGAATAGGATTATATTCCCAGATGATTAACCAAATTACCGCCTTAGAATCCTGTTGGCATATTTCTCCTGGGTGGGGTAAGACCATGCCTCCATTAGCAGTGGAAATGTTAGAAAAAGTTTTGTTGCCAATCTCAGACTTGTCAGGTTATTGCTGTGGTGTTGAGTGGTCAGGACAAGAATGGATTTATGCAATTGTTTGCCAGAATGAAACTCTCTACTTAGCTCAACAAGAATTTCATACAACAAATGTACTAAAAAAGTCCACTGTTTCTACTCCAGCTTTTAGATTGGGGGACATAGTTGAGGTTGATTTCGGTGAACAGCCGACACGCCGTATTATTCAAGGAATTTTTAGTCTCAAAGAGAATTGGCTTTATGGGGTAGAGTGGCGCTCCCCAACTTTAGAAGAAGTATCTGCCCAAAGCAGAACAATATGGCTTGCTGATGTAGATTTAGTTAATGTTAGTGTATAATTATTGTCATTTGATATTCAAGAATAAGGCTATAGGTTACTATCACCCGCTCCTTTTAGTTTTGAGTGAGTTTAAGATGTCGTCACTACCCAGGGAATTTTCCATTGGTTGAGCCACATCTTCAGCATTTTCTACGAGTTGGGGTTCTGCTGCATCTGAAAGTTGCGATCCTACAATAGTAGATGCTTCCGCTTTTACCTCGTTTTTCGTTGCCATTAATCCTGACTGAAAAAATCTTTCTGAGTGTATAGTTTGATTGACCTTGTTATTTAGTATGGCTTCTAGGGAATAACATTAGCCACGACGAAACAGAGTTTCGAGATAAACTTGGGAAACACCGCGATCCCCATCAGCATTTTGCAGCAGAAACAGGGAGATGGCTGCGGTAATAAGGCGATGTTCATCCCAATCAGGATGTTTTTTTAAGTAGGTATTGAGAGATTGATGTAGCGTTTCGGGAAGAGTAGTAAAGATGTTTTGGGTTGAGTTCATATAAAAAAAGCTTCAGAAAAAGCAAATCAATAAGGACAACAAGCTAGAGGTGATACAGTGCAGTACAGTTTCACCCATTCAATGCTAGCCGAACCACTGACACTAACAACTGAATATTTTTATACAGTTGATGCTGAAAATGGAACAGGCGGCAAAGGCTAGTGGATTTATTTTGTGCTGATTGGCTCAGTTTGTCAATGTTGCAAAATGTTAAAGAGAAATATAGAAAAAATAAATAATTACGTGAAAGCTAGGGTTAGAAGTAGGTTTTGTTTACGTTGCGTAATAATAACTCAGTAAAGCAGACTGATTGCTACAGACATGACAAAATACCCATTGGGTGAAAAGAAGCCGATTATCTTGTAAAACAACTGTGGAAAACAGCAGAAATAGCTGTGGAAAGTCTGTGGAATCTGCTAGGAAAAGTAGAGGTAATGATAAGAATTGCAAAAAGTTCAGATTTGTAATCTCTACCGTTGCAGTGTAATATCAGCCTCAGTATTCCCAAGGAGCTAATCATGAGAGGATGGGTAAACGATCCACATTCAGGAGGGGTAAAAATCCCGGAGCAAGTTAAACAGAGAACAAAGCAACGAATATTAGCCTATGCAGAGCAGCATTATGCAGGAAAATACATACGTATTGATGTGCGTTTTAAGGGATATTTCTGTTACATAGATGCTTATAAAGAACCATTTTTACCAGACAGTTATGACCTATCAATGTTTAAAATAACACGCTCAGAATATATAGAGAGAGCCAAGAATACACCAATTCATCTGTGTCGATTGCGGTACAAAGGGAATGAAGAGAAATGGACAAAGGCTTTTTATACTTATAGTAATGAAAAATACGAACCTAGCTTATTTAATAATGGTACTTTTTATGGAACACCAGAAGAAGCATTTCAGAGTTCAGCATTGTATTTAGATTAATCAAATTTCGACAGTTTTCATAATTTTTGAGATAAAAATATAAAATTGTTTGGCTAATAAAAAAAGTAACAATATCTATCAATATGTCTGAATCTTATAAGTTTCAACCTTTACCGCTAATTAATCCTAGCTTGGATATTAGTGAGAATCACTACTGGAATTACCATAATATCGAGGAACTAATTAGTTGTAAAAAGCCTTTGACGGCATCTCTTGATGAAGATTTATTTATTGCTGTGCATCAAATGTGTGAACTTGCTTTTCACCAAATGATTATTGATATGGAACGAGTTTTGAAGACTTTAGCACAAGCACTACAAGATGCAACTGATCCGATCATTGGCAATACGGCAGAGGTATGCTATTTCTTTCGTCGCATCCTGCGTCTTTACGAAGTTGTAAATACAACGATGCCGATTCTGGCGACAATGCGTGCTTTTGCGGAGTTCAGAACTAGTATTGGGCCTACTAGCGGGTTTCAGTCTTTTCAGTTCCGTCATCTAGAAATTATGAGTGGGGTTTGTAAATACTGGGATGGTGGTACTAAAAATGCTGAGGGGAAATTGCATATTGCTGAGATAGAGTTTAATCAACGCTATGGTGAACAGGTAGCACAATGGTTTGAATTATATCGTCAGCACAACCTTACTTACTATTATCAAATCTTAATTAACCGCGCGGCTGGTAATTCTCAGGCAGAATGTCTAGTCAATTTACAAACTAATACAAATGCTAGTGCAATTCTTCAGTGCTTTAGCGCTTATGATAATTTGCAAAGGCGATTTCATAAATCTCATTTAGGGTTGGCAATTACACAACTAAAAATAGTTAGTGCTGATGTTGGTACTGGTGGTACATCCTTTAGAGATTATCTAGCTAAATACGAACGGGAAGAAGCGCCTCTGTTTCCAGGTTTAGAAGATATTCTCTAATTGCATCAGAGTGTTAGTTATTTGTGGAAAACACGGAATTTTTGCTGCTCACAATGGTTTTTTTGGCAGCAAGCCCTTTTCAGCTATTAATTCTGCATTAATTTCTTATGGACAATCAGAAATTAATTGGCAAATACCAAATATTTAAAAATCAAGGGAAACGAGCAAAGCAGAAAATGGTGACTGCTAACCTACGGCTGGTGGTAGCGATCGCTAAAAAGTACCAGAATCACAATTTAGATTTTCTCGATTTGCTCCAAGAAGGGGCACTAGATTTACAAAAGGGAATCGAAAAGTTTGATCCCAACCGAGCCTATAAACTATCAACCTATGTTTACTGGTGGATTAAGCAGTCAATTACACGCGCGATTGGAGAAAAATCTTGCACAAACCTTGTTTTGAGGAAATGTTGTGCAATTTTTCTCACTAAGTGCAAACTTATATTTCCAAATGTTGAGCTTTATTTAGTCTTATAAAACTTTTGGACTGGCTGGGAATGCTAAATACAACACCTAAATGTCCTTTTATTTGACAGTGGTGAATAACGTTTATTAGCCTCATACCCAGTCCATCCTAATACTTAGGCTTAGAAAAATGATACCTGTTCTTCCCAGTTACAACTTTATTGAAGCTCTGTATGAAGGTGTCAATACCGTTATTTATCGCGCTTCCAAGCAGTCAGATCAAACTCTTGCGATCATTAAAGCCCTGAAAGCCGAGTATCCCAGCCTCGAAGAACTAACCCGACTCAGACATGAATATAAAATCTCACAAACGATAGTAGATATAGAAGGAATTGTCAAGTCTCTAGCTTTAGAAAATCATCATAACGGTCTAGCCCTAATTTTGGCAGACTTTGGTGCAGAATCTCTGAAAAAATATATTAGCGATCGCCAATTATCATTAACCGAATTTCTCACAATAGCCATTCAGTTAGCATCCACTCTCACTCAACTGCATCAAGCCAAAATTATTCATAAAGATATTAAACCTGACAATATCGTTATTAACCCAGAAACCGGGCAAGTTAAAATTATCGACTTCAGTATTGCATCGCGGTTAGAAAAAGAAAATCAAAGCATCAGCAATCCCAATTTATTAGAAGGTACTCTTGCCTATATGTCACCGGAGCAAACTGGACGAATGAATCGTTCAATTGACTACCGTACCGACTTCTATTCTTTAGGTGTTACCTTTTATGAAATGCTGACAGGTGCGCTACCATTTAATGCGGCTGACCCTCTGGAATTTGTTCATTGCCATATTGCAAAAATACCAATAGCGCCTCAAGAGTTCAATCCCAAAATTCCTTCAGCAGTTTCTGATATTGTCATGAAATTGTTAGCTAAAACTGCTGAAGATAGATATCAAAGTTCTCTAGGACTAAAAGCCGATTTAGAAACCTGTCTGACTCAGTTAAAGACAGATGGAGAGATTTCCCACTTTATTGTCGGTCAACTAGATTCATACAGCCAATTTTCTATCCCGCAAAAACTATACGGGCGAGAAATAGAAGTTGCTACTTTGTTAGAAGCATTTGATCGCGTCAGTTCTGGTAGTACAGAAATGATGCTAGTTTCTGGTTACTCAGGCATCGGTAAATCTTGCTTAGTTTACGAAGTTCACAAACCGATTGTGCGCCAGCGCGGTTATTTTATCTCCGGTAAATTTGACCAGTTCAAGCGGAATATTCCTTTTGCTTCCTTAATTCAAGCATTCCAAGATTTGATGCGGCAATTGCTAACAGAAACCGATGACCAAATTGCCGTTTGGAAATCAAAATTAATATATGCCCTCGGCTCCAATACTCAAGTAATTATAGACGTTATTCCTGAATTAGAACGGATTATTGGCCCGCAGCTAGCAGTTCCTCAATTAGGGTCATCAGAATCACAAAACCGATTTAATCGGGTGTTTCAACAATTCATTCATGTATTTAGTCAACCCGAACATCCGCTAGTTTTGTTTCTGGATGACTTACAGTGGGCGGATTCAGCTTCCCTCAAGCTTATCCAGTTAATTATGACCGACCCAGATAGCCAATATCTATTGCTAATTGGTGCGTATCGAGATAACGAAGTCAGTGCCACTCATCCCTTGATTCAGACCTTGGAGGAGATTCAACAGACTGGTGCGATCGTAAATAACATTATCCTCCAGCTTTTGGATAGCGATCATGTCAACCAGTTAGTAGCCGATACTCTTCGTAGTGAAGTTTTAAAGGTAAAACTGCTAGCTGAGTTAGTTTTTACAAAAACCCAAGGCAACCCCTTTTTCTTAACTCAGTTACTCAAATCTCTTTATCAGGATAACTTGTTATACTTTGACTTTGAGTGCGGTTTTTGGCAATGGAATATTGAGTTTATTCAGGGAGTGAATATAACTGATAATGTCGTTGAATTGATGGTCAGTCAAATTCAAAAGCTATCTGAAAAAACCCAGAATGTATTAAAGTTTGCTGCCTGCATTGGAGACAAATTTACTTTAGATATATTGGCGATTATTAATAAAACAACTCAGTCAGAAACAGCAGCAGATTTGTGGGAAGCTCTGCAATCAGGTTTGGTTATGCCCCTCAATAATTCCTACAAAACACCGCTCGTTTTCGACTCAGAAGAAATGGAGACTGAGAACAGGCGATCGCCCATTACTCATCAGCCATCACCCATTACCTATAAGTTCTTACACGACCGGGTGCAGCAAGCATCTTATTCTCTCATTCCAGATGACCAGAAAAAACAGACTCACCTAAAAATCGGTGAATTGCTACTCAAACATACCTCGGAAACGGACATTGAAGAAAACATTTTTGAAATTGTCAATCAACTAAATGTTGGTGCTGAATTCATTACCCAACAGCCTCAAAAAGATAGACTGGCTCAACTCAATCTTATAGCTGGACAGAAAGCAAAAGTAGCAACAGCGTATGAATCATCTGTTAAATATTTAAATGTAGGTTTGGAACTTCTTGCAGCAGATAGTTGGAAGTGTCAGTATGATATGACACTCAACCTCTATGTAGAAACAGCAGCAGTAGAATTTCTCAACACTAACTTCGAGCGAGCAGAAATGCTTTCTGATGTAGTTTTATCACAAGCAAAAACCCTGCTCGATCGAGTCCAGGTCTACGAGACAAAAATGCAGTTTTATATTGCTAAGAACCAAATGCAAGCTGCGTTAAATACCGGAATGCAAGTGCTGAAAATGCTAGGGTTGCCTTTAGCAGCGAAATCCCCAACAAGACTGACTAGATTGAATTTAGGAGGAAAAAGGATTGAGGATTTAATAGAATTGCCAGAAATGACTGATGTTTATAAATTAGCTGCATTGCGAGTTTTGATAAATTTGATTCCTCCGGTTTATATTGCAGCACCCGAACTTTATCCCCAGGTCGTTTTTAAAATGACCAATCTCTGTCTCAAAGATGGAAACTCTCCTCTGTCAGCTTATGCGTATGTACTTTATGGAATGTTCCTATGTGGCGCTTTTGAAGACATGGATTCTGGCTATCAATTTGGTCAGCTAGGCTTAAAGCTGTTAAATCAATTCAATGCTAAGGAAATGACGGCGAAAATCTATGAAACATTTAATTATTTTATCAGGCATTGGAAAGAACCAGCTATTAATACTATAGAACCGTTAATTGAGGGTGTCCAAAGAGGGCTGGAAACAGGAGATTTAGAATATGCTTCTTATTCGGCTTGTTTTTATTGTACGCATTTGTTTTTTATTGGGGAAAATCTAGAAATAGCTCTCCAAAAACAGGCGCATTATATTGCTTTAATGCAAAGAACCAAACAAGAATTTCAAATTATCTATGCTCAGATAGTTCGACAAACAGGTTTAAATTTAATTAAGAAAACATCGGAACCATATCGATTAATTGGCGAAAGTTTTGATGAAAATAAAATGTTACCAATTCTGATAAATAGCAATAATTACATGGCTATTTATCCTATCTATGTTTCTAAACTGATTCTAGGTTATTTATTTAAAAATTACGATCGCGCTGTTGAGGATGCCTTACTGGCAGAAAAATACGAACAAGGTGGACGAGCGTTGATGTACAAAGCCGAACACAACTTCTACTCTTCTTTGACTCTCCTAGCTTTGTATCCCAATGCATCAAAAAGCGATGCCTACGGCGGCAAGCTACGCCAACAATATTTCAGCCAAGTGGTAGCACATCAGAAAAAAATGAAGCAATGGGCGTTACATTCTCCTGCCAACTATCAGCATAAATACGATTTAGTGGAAGCAGAGAAGGCACGAGTATTGCAACAAGATGCCAAAGCGATCGCGTTTTATGACCGAGCCATAACTGGAGCCAGAGAACATGGATATATTCAGGAAGAAGCCCTAGCGTCAGAACTAGCAGCAGAGTTCTATTTTGCTTGTGGCAGAGAGAAAGTTGCTAATACCTATCTCAACGATGCCTACTATGGATATGGTTGCTGGGGAGCGAAGGCAAAAGTCAAAGACTTGGAAAAAAGATATCCTCAACTATTTCGGATATCAAAGCGAGAAACTGTCAGTACGAATGTGACTCGGATAATTAGCTCTACTGGTGAAAATGCTTCAGACTCGCTGGATTTAGCCACAGTTATGAAAGCATCTCAAGCTCTTTCTGGAGAAATAGTTTTGGGCAAGTTGTTAGCTAAATTAATGACAATTGTACTAGAAAATGCTGGCGCTCAAACAGGCTACCTAATTTTAGAAAAATCAGGAGACTTGCAAATAGAAGCATCAGGAACAGTAGACAAAAATGATGTAACTGTGCTACAAGGAATTTCAGTATCAACTAGTCAGCAGCTACCAATTTCACTGATTAAGTATGTAGCCCGAACTAAAGAAAATGTTGTTCTCAGCAATGCAACTTGCGAAGGAACATTTACTACAGATACATACATCGCCACCCATCAACCCAAATCGGTTTTATGTACACCGCTCATCCATCAAGGAAAACTTAGTGGCATCCTTTATTTAGAAAATAATCTTACCATTGGCGCATTTACATCAGATCGCTTAGAAGTATTACAACTGTTATCTTCTCAAGCAGCGATTTCCATTGAAAATGCTCGTCTTTATAAAGACTTAAAATTAGCCAACGCTAACTTAGAAGCCAAAGTACAAGAGCGAACTTTAGAGTTACAAGAAAAAAATGTGCATCTGCAAAAAGCAGAAGAAATTGCCCAATCAGCCAACCGTGCTAAAAGTGATTTTCTTGCTAACATGAGCCATGAACTGAGAACACCACTTAATGGCATTTTGGGTTACGCCCAAATCCTCAAGCGTGAAAAAAGTTTAACTAACTCACAAAAAGATGGTGTGAATATTATTCATCAGTGTGGCGACCACCTCTTGAACCTGATTAATGACATTTTAGACCTCTCTAAAATTGAAGCGAGAAAAATGGAACTCCACCTAACGGATTTTCATTTCCTAGATTTTCTCGAAGGCATTGCCGAAATCTGCCGTATCCGCGCCGAACAAAAAGGTATTTGCTTAATTTTTGAACAAATTACTCAACTTCCTATAGGTGTCAAGGCTGATGAAAAACGCTTGCGACAAGCTTTGATTAACTTACTGGGTAATGCCGTTAAGTTTACTGAAACTGGAGGTGTAGCTTTCAAAGTCGGCTATCAGGAAGGTAAAATTCGGTTTCAGGTGGAAGATACAGGAATTGGCATGGCACCAGAACAATTAGAAGAGATATTTTTGCCGTTCCAGCAGGTAGGAGAACACAATCGCAAAGCAGAAGGAACAGGATTAGGACTGGCAATTACCCGCCAATTAGTTCAGATGATGGGTGGCGAAATCCAGGTAAAGAGTAACTTAGGAAAAGGGAGCGTTTTCTTCTTTGATTTAGATTTACCCGAAGTTTCTAAATACGCTGATGTTATCAAAAAAGAGCAAAGAAATATCAAAAATTTTAAAGGCGAGAAGCGGAAGGTTATCGTGGCAGATGACAGACTAGAAAATCGGGCAATTTTAGTCAAGATGCTATCACCTTTAGGATTTGAAATGATCGAAGCAGTAGATGGTCAAGATTGTCTCAATAAGGCATTTGAATTAAATCCAGATTGTATCTTAATGGACTTGATGATGCCTCAAATGAATGGCTTTGAAACTACACGTCGCATTAGGCGCTCGCCTGAACTAAAGAATGTGATTGTGATTGGCACTTCTGCCAGTGTTTTTGATTTCGATCTCAACAAAAGTAGAGAGGCGGGTTGCAATGATTTTCTACCTAAGCCCATCCGCATAACAGAGCTTTTAGAAAAGTTACGGCATCACTTAGAACTGGAATGGATTTATGATGATGGGGAAACTCAAGTATATAAAGGTAACAAAGAAGAAAATTCTCAGCAATCATTGGTAGCTCCCTCCGCAGACGAAATTGCGATTCTGTTGAATTTAGCAATGAAAGGCGATCTCAAACGGATTGTGGAGCGAGTTACTCACTTGGAAGAAGTGGATGTTAAATATGCACCTTTTTCTTTAGAGTTGCGTCAATTAGCTAAAGGTTTTCAAGTTAAAAAAATTCGTGAAATTCTAAAAAATATAGGGGTAAATTAATGAGTATTTCCAATATTGAAAATAGCATTATCTTAATCGTTGATGATAACCCGACAAATTTAGGAGTATTATTTGATTTCTTGGCTGACTTTGGCTTCCAAGTGTTGGTGGCGCAGGATGGCGAAGATGCAATTGAACAGGTCGAATATGCTCTCCCCGATCTAATTTTGTTAGATGTACTCATGCCTGGTATGGACGGGTTTGAAACTTGTGAACACTTGAAAGCTCAAGAATCAACTAAAGACATCCCCGTAATTTTTATGACGGCGCTTTCTGAGACGGTTGATAAGGTCAGAGGGTTGAATCTTGGGGCGGTGGATTACATCACTAAGCCGCTTCAGCATGAAGAGGTTTTAGCTCGTGTCAAAATCCATTTAAGCATCCGAAATCTGACGAAGAGACTGCAAGAACAAAATGTGCATCTAGAGCAGGAGATTCAAGAGCGAACTCAGGCAGAGAACGCCCTCTTAAAACTGACATCTGAGTTAGAAGAACGGGTGGAACAAAGAACGGCTGCACTTGGACAATCTAATCAGTTGCTGCAACAGGAAATCCAAGAGCGCATTTGTACAGAGCAAGCATTGCAGGAATCAGAAGCACGTTATCGAGAACAAGCCAATCGGCTAGAACTTGCCTTTCGCCAACTTCAAGAAACTCAAAGCCAACTGGTTCATAGTGAAAAAATGTCCAGTCTGGGGCAATTGGTGGCAGGTGTCGCTCATGAAATTAATAATCCTGTCAACTTTATCTATGGAAATCTGACTCACGCCTATCAATATACCCAAGATTTGCTCAACCTTTTGAATCTCTATGCCAAGTACACTCCCTCACCGCTACCTGAAATTCAACAACTGGCTGAAGCGATAGATTTAGAATTTTTGAGTGACGACCTACCCAAATTGCTGAGTTCGATGAAGGTTGGGGCTGATCGTATCCGCGAAATCATTCAGTCGTTACGGATTTTTTCTCGCGTGGATGAAGCCCAAATGAAGCTGGTGGATATTCACGCTGGGCTAGACAGCACGTTGCTGATTTTGCACAATCGGTTTAAAGCCAGTTCTAATCAACTAGGTATTCAACTCGTTAAAGATTATGGCGATCTACCGCTTGTGGAGTGTTATCCAGGACAACTCAACCAAGTGTTTATGAATCTACTGGCGAACGCAATTGATGCTTTGGAGGAGTATGATAAACAGCGATCGCCCCAAGAAATTTACTTTTGCCGCAGCACGATTCGGATTCGCACCGAAGTAACTGACAATGAGTTTGTGACTATTTGGATTGGCGATACTGGCCCCGGTATGACAGAGGAAGTACGCGATCGCTTATTCGACCCCTTCTTTACCACAAAACCCGTAGGTAGAGGCACGGGTTTAGGCTTGTCGATTAGCCAGGAAATTATTGTTTCTAAACATGGTGGTCAAATAACGTGCATTTCAGCACCTGGTCAGGGAACAGAGTTTATGATTACAATGCCGATGCGATCACACCCTTTAGAATCAGTAAACCAAAAAGTTTTTCCTCAAGATCAATGCCTGCGGCTAACTACGCCTACGCTAATTAAGTTTACGTAGTTTAAAGTGCTATCTTTTACTAATTACAAAATTACTACTTGGGGTAAATATAGCGTAGGTGACACTGTAACCAGACTCAAAATTTGTTAGGGTCTGGAAGCATAACTGAGTAATTTAATGTCACTTATCCTTTAAGCTACAGAATTAAAGCATAAGCACGTAAAAACGGCAATATTATGGTTCCAGCGACACAATAAGCATTTGAAGCTATTTTGCCCTTGGTGTCAGCTACGCTATATCTGTCCCAAATAGAACACTGAAGAAAGAACCGATGCCCAGCAAAACTATTGATGTCCGAGAGTACACCGTCAGAGCGCACAAACGGGAAATTCATACCCGTGTTTTCAATTTCGTATGTAAGCAGTGTGAACAACCCACCCAAAGAGAAACCTTCGGAGTCCGACCGCTCTATTGTGAGAAATGCCGCCCTCCTCAACCTCCTAAGCAATCGAAAGTAGTACCGATAGGGAAGAGGAAACCCAGAGCGATGAACTACAAGAGTGGGAAAGATATTGCGGGGTGAGTGTTGTCTCAAGGTTTTTAGCGATCGCTGCTACTCCTTAACTCGTTAATCGCATAAATGCCTGTAATAATTACGGAGCATAGCTTAGAGTTTATCAAGCGTGCCATTCGCTTCTAATGGCTCAGGTGATGGGTGGCGATCGCCGCAAAGGAATCCTAAAAACCTCGCTGAGTTTTTAAAAGTTGGACTTGCTCAATGCCGAATAACCGATGACCGATGACCGATGACCGATGCCCGATGACCAATGACCAATGACAATGATCGATGACTGATGACCGATGACTGATGACCGATGACCAATGACAATGACCAATGACAATGACCGATGACCAATGCCCGATCTCAATTTTCTTGAGTGCGATCGCGGAAAATCCCAAGCCCGAATTTTAGAGTGCGACCGTCAATCGCTTGAAGTCACCCAATTTTGGTGCTTTGATGTTCCCACCCCTTGAACATCATTCTATTAAGCTAATTTTCAATCATGGCTTGAACAATGATAGCGATGCCTGCGGGGGGCCACGTCATCGCACGAAAGTTCGCCGTATGCCTGTTGAGCGCTTGCCGAATTCTTTCATGCCGTACCCTGTTAACCGAATGGCACGCTTGAAAAGATGAAACCTAGTAAGGGCTATCTTGTTGGGGGTAGGGTTGCAGGTTCGTTTTTAAGACAATTAAATTTTAGTTGCGTCAAGAAGTTTAACATCTTCTTAATTCCCCAACCCCAATACCTGCAACCCCACACCCAGAAGCCAACCATATCAAGGGTTTGTGCTTAACAAGCGTGGCATTCGCTACAATAGCTATCATTTGATGAGAATTTGCCTAAATTTAATAGCGCTCGATGAGGAAATTATGGAGGGGCGCTCACTTATAATCAAAATATGATGATTTTGAAGTAGAGATAAATGCGTAAACAGACCATTCAATATACATCATCCTTAGATGCTTTGGTTGGCGTTGCCAAGCGGCTCAGTGTGTATGAAAACCAGCAAAAAATGGACTCTGAAGATTTTTTTTATCAGTATAATCAGGGAACATTACCAGATGATGTTCTATTTATAGAATGGGCAAATGATTACCGCCATTATCTGGCTTTGCGTCAAGAAATAGAGCAAAGATTGAACTATGCTGCCTAACATTCTATCTGATTATTGAAATCAAGTAGAACAAGCAATTGTTGAATGCCCAAATATTTATGTAGAACGTTATGAAGAAGAAATTTTAACATCCCTTCGGGCTAATTTAAGAATTAGATTGCGTTTAGCTCAAACACACTTATTAGAAATAAACGAAGCTATAGTAATCACAGACAATCAGTTGGAATTTCTTGATTATCGCTACCATTTTCAGAATGAACGAAATTGCCTAGTTTTTCGTTATGATAGTACGCCGCATTTTCCTGATATCTCTACCTTTCCGCATCACAAGCATTTACCAAATGATGTGATCAGTTCTCAGAAACCGGAAATTACTCAAGTATTAAAAGAAGCAACCGAATTATTGAAATAGGTGGATAAGTTTCTGTACTAAGAACCAAAGAAGGTATCTTATCTCTAAACTAAACAAAATTAGAGAAAATTTTCATGCTAGTAAATAACAGATTTAATACAGCTAGATTGGGGATGTTTATAATTTGGCTAGTTTGGTAGCTTACTAGTCGTGAAGAAAGAGAATAATTAAGATTACAGCAGCGCTAACATAGAATTTAATTCCATCAAGAAATAAAGTATGCCCAAGACTTGGAACATCAAGATAGATAACTATTTTCAAGCTAACCCAAACTGCATCATCGCCACCGCCCATGTAGACAGCTTCCCGATAGACCTGCCGCTAGAACCGAACATCCGGGAACCAAACCGTAAAAGCGCGACCTACAGACAAATCTTCGACTCACTAACCACCGAACCTGGAAAATTCTTCTCTCGCCACAGTGGAATCGTTCTGTCAGCTAATATTGCTAAACCTGTTAAGAACAAAACTGAACTGGAGCTAGAAGTTTTAGAAGCTAACGAGGGAGGTAGCGACGGTATTATCAACGGAGGACATACAGTTTTAGCATTTGAGCAAGCGAAAAATTACAAATATGACCTAACCGAAGCCAGGGTAAAAGTTACGATCCACATCGGACTGACTGAAGAATCAGCCAAAGATATAGCCCTGGCCTCCAACACGACAACGCCAGTAGATTCTCGCTCCAAAGTCAACGCCAGGGGTGATTACAAATTCATCAAGCAGTATTTAGCTCAGTTAGAACAGAAGGAAGATAGAAAATTCCGCATCGCCTATTACCAGAATCAAAGCGGCGCTCCCAGAAACGCTCAGTGTAATGTCACCCATTTGCTGAAGCTCCTTTACTGCCTCGACAGAAATAAATACAACCCCGACGGCAATAAACGAACTAAACACCCAGCAGGGATGAGTCTTCCAAGTAACATCACAGACGCAGAAAGGGAAAGATTAACCGCTTTACTGCCTCTGTTAACTCATGCTCTGTGGATAGAGCAAAGACTCTACGAAATAATCCAAGACTATATCAGCAACCCCAGAAGAAAGGGTGTCAACGATCTAGCATCAATTGATATACGTAAAACTACATTGTTGCCTGACAGTAAGTATTCATTCGGGTTTGGTGCGCCAACCGACCTCGCACTACCGATAATTGCGTCCTATCGGGTATTTTTGGACAAGGACTATAAATGGATTCTGCCGTTTAACGAATTTGCCGAAGATTTCCTCCAACACCTGTGGACTAATTACTTCCGCAAATACTTGGTATCGGAGAAAACAGCAGGAAATACAGTCGGTACAAAAATCAGCCGCAATCAAGAGATTTGGGAAAGTTTGTACATTTCGGCGCAGAGTTATCTAAATCAGCACTTGGTGAAAATGGTCAACTCCAGTAAGGAAGAAGAATCTCATGTGACACAAGGTGCAAACAAGAGGGCAAAAGGGAAAAGGGGTGAACTCAACGCGACTACTGTCCCTAAATAGTTTTTACCGAACAGGGCATGGGGTATAGGGGAAAGATTTTTACCCCCCATATCCTACTTGACTTTTCCAGTTAACTTTTCCAGTTAAGTCAGGAATTTTCAAAATAGCTTGAATAATGCCAACTAATTAATTCTCAACAACTTAAGTTTAATGACAAGACCACTCATAGGTAGAACTTTGGAATGGAGCTATAGTAAGCGCTCACTGAATACCGTTATAGATGATTGTGTTCTAGGTTGAATTTATTTATCGCAATCTCAGGTTAATATTTTTTGGCTGTTAAATCAGGAAAATTAATTCAGCGATTTGATTTATACTTTTAAATTCGTCTAAATATCAAAAAAGTTTTGTCGTATGTCCAGCCTGAGTCCAGACATGGTTCGTATCTATTTGCAAGAGATTGGTCGTTATCCAATGCTAACCGCAGACCAAGAAATTGCTTATGGGAGGCAGGTACAGCAAATCATGGCAATTGAGCAAAGAAAAAATGTACTCACCCAACGACTAGATCGTGAGCCAACAATGGTCGAATTAGCTGTTGATATTGACAAAAGTGAATTGGAAATAGCTCAAATACAAAATCTTGGGCAACGAGCCAAACAAAAAATGGTAACAGCAAACTTGCGTCTGGTGGTTTCGATTGCCAAAAAATATACTAAGCGCAATCTGGAATTCTTAGATTTGCTACAAGAAGGGGCAATAGGTTTACAAAGGGGTGTAGAAAAATTTGACCCCAATCGCGGCTATAAGCTTTCCACCTACGTATACTGGTGGATTACGCAATCAATTACACGAGCAATTGCAGAGAAATCCCGTACTGTACGCTTGCCAATTCATATCACTGAACAACTCAACAAAATTAAGAAAATACAGCGAGAATTATTTCAGACACTGGGTCGTCCAGCTAGTGTTGTAGAAATTGCTGAAACTTTAGACTTACAACCAAGCCAGATTAGGGATTTTCTCAGCAGTTCAAAGCAGCCAATTTCTCTAGATGTAAAGATTGGAGATAACCAAGACACAGAACTTAGTCAACTTTTACCAGATGAGGGCATATCTCCAGACGAACATATCACCAAAGAGCTTTTGCGCCAAGACATTAATAGTTTATTAGAATCACTTAAACCAACGCAACGTGAAGTATTAATTTTGCGTTTTGGGTTAGAGAACGATCAAGAACTAACTTTAGCTCAGATTGGAGAGAAATTGAATGTCAGTAGAGAACGAGTTCGCCAAATTCAGCAGCAAGCAATCACTGTTCTACGTCGTCAAAAAACTGAAATTAAAGAGTATTTAGTTTCCTAAAGGACGCTAAAAGTTAATATCTAGAGTGGTAAAACTTGGTAGAGTATATTTTTCATGATTGAAATAGGCGTAAATAGGTAAACCAAAATTTTCAGTAATAACGAATTTACTACGTTTAAGTTTTTGCTCTAGCTAGCTTTCCTTGATTCCACCAGCTAAAGAAGGAGGACATCCGCGTACAACTGATATGCGGGAAGTATGCAATGCTATCTACTATCACTTGAAGACAGGATGCCAATGGAATATGCTTCCGGGAGACTTCCCGCCAAGCTCAACTGTATACAACTAGGCATCACCGTGCCAAAACGGGAAAATTGTACGCTAAGGCTAAAAGCCTTCCCCCATAAGCATCTTAGCCACCCATTTTTCAATAACACCCGTAAGTGAGATGGAACCGAGATAGGTGTAATTTGGCGTAGAGACAGCGAAGCTTTCAGCAGAGGGAAGATAGGCTGAAAGTACTGCTATGAATGACTTTCAGGCTATAAGATTCTCAGAAATACTAATATTAGTATTTTTAGACTTAGCAATTGCAACAATAGTCAAAATTGACTTGACTTCATTATTCATCTTGCCAGTAATAAGTTGGTTGTATAAATATTTAGCTTCTTCTAATGAAAAAACTGATGGATTAGCAGCAGCATTAGCTTCATGACCACTTTGCCAACCACCCATATTGGAAAAAATTTCGTACCTAACAAGAGGACGATTTTCGCCACCTACATTAAACCACACGCAACTACGTTCTTGTTCAATGTCAATCGAAACTATTGGAAGAATACATCGCCAAGATGCAACTTGCTTTGACCAAGTTTGAAAACCGCCATAATTTTCATTCTTGATATTCATTTTTTATTTTTCTTCCCTTGCTATAAGATTTAGACAGTCTATTATTCATTTATCTTTGCTTGCTGATTGTTGCTATTTGACATGAAACCGATGATTACCAGATTGGTTTGTGCAACCATGCAACTGCATTGGTTGTAAAGTATAATATTCAATCTTTCTTTATAATTTTGTTGTCAATTTTCTCATAAAGTTAACTAAAAAGTTGATTTAAAATATTGTTTATTTGCCCGGAAAAGCTATAAGAGCAACTGTGAGTAGCATCATTATAATTAGCCTCAAGGCAATTCTCCGCATTTTCTAATCTACCAACTGGGCCTTTGATTTCAATTATTGCTATTTGTTCACCTTCAGCTTCAATAATTGTTTTTACTCTTGATTCTGGTAGGTTTTCGGGAGAGAGCGAATCTATTGATAAGCCTGTATCTACAACAATATTTGATAAATGATAAATTGATTTACATCCATCATCTGTACAAAATACTAAACAATTATTCCTAACGTAAATCTCAGTAATTCTCATTGTATAAATCCATGTTTTGATGATCTGATTGTATAAAAATTCAAAATCTCCATTTTGTCACATATCCCATTCTCTTAGATCAAAATCTTCAGCCCATAACATATTTCCTGGTATCCGAGATTGAAATGCTTCACCTATTGGTACTGGTCTTTTAAAATGCTCTAAATCATGATAAACCAGCAATCCTCCATCAGGATGCTCACAATAGGGTAACTCCTGAGCTTCTGAGTATCCAGCTTCCTGAAGTTCACTGCGCTTTATTTTTACTTCTTGTTGCCAGAGGTAATTTTGCTCTACTTCATGTTCGCTATCTGGGTCAAAATAGCTCTCTTCATTACTGGGTAAGCAAACTACCCAGTAAGAAAATTTATAATGATCAATCATTCTCTCTAATGGGAGATCCCAAGCGTGCGTAGGCATACCTCTGACAAATCAAAAAATCACATTCCATTAATTCGCAGATTAATCCGATTGGGCATTTGGTCATAATTCCTATTTTGCAACTTCCCTAATTCTCTTCAAATCCGCGAAATGCTCAGTTTTACGTACACTATTGGCATACTCAAACTTTGCAATAAGGTGCGTTTGCTATGGTGTGTTCAATTATTGTGCAGGGTTGACCCGTTTTTTCGTTTAAATACATAATTCCCTTTTCGTCACTTGATGGATAATCTTGTTTTATTGTTTTTCAGTGCGATGGCTGATGCTTTACCTAAGTGGTTGATTACCCTTATTTTGTTGGTGCAGAGTAGTATGTATTCCCTGCACCAAGCATGGTATGTTTTGGCAAAAGTATTTTTTTATTATCACACTTAGTCGGTTATATGCTGAAATTATTCAGAAAAGTTTGGTAGGTTTTTCAACGCCAATTGTGCCACAATTTCTGCACGTTGTGACGTTACTTTTTGATACCGTAATGTTGTCTGAATGCTTTCATGTCCCATGAGCGCCCTGAGTTCTTCAATTCCCATTAATCCAACTCGCTCTGTAGCAAAAGTGTGCCGTAGGTCGTGAATACGAATTTCTTGGAGTTCAGGACTATCTCTAATGAGCTTAATCCAGGATTTATGCGCCATACGGTAAGAAAGGCGGGATACTTCTAAAGTTTTTGGCTGTTGAGCAGTAAACAGTGCTGGATGCTTGGGATGTCTATAATATTCAATGTAGTTATTTAGACTCGTGAGTGCTACTTCACTGTAAAAACACCACCGTTGCTTGTTGCCTTTGCCAACAACCTGAAATTTCCGGGCTTTGAGGTCTATGTCATCTAAATTTAGAGCCAGTACCTCAGCAATCCTAGCGCCACTGGTATGCAACAAACGCACCAATGCAGACAAACGAACATCTTTTTTGATGACACCATACAGGATACTTAATTGGTATGGAGTAAGGTAACGCACAGTCTCATCAGTAGCGTGTTCTCCTTGTTCTCGACTGGGTTTACGTCTTGTGAGACCCGCAACCGGATTGGATTTGAGATATCCCATATCAACAGCAAAACTGAACAAAGCCGTGATTACAGCTTGATGACGGTGGTGGGTCGTATAGGAAACATCAGTTAAATGATTGAGATATTCCATCAAAACTTGTCTGTCGATGATTTCTATTGACCATCGACCGTACTCCTTGAGCAAGGGGATAATCGTAGACTGATATGAACGCAGAGTACTTTTGGCTAGTCCTGGACGTTCTAAAAACTTGGTGGCTAAAGCTGCTAAAGTCATCATTACTTTAGAAGAGCTTTTTACAATTTATTTGAATAAAGGTTTAGATATTAACTTATCATTAACAAATATATTTTCAGATATATTTTGATGATTGTAACAGAACATTCAACGCGACCATTGGGAGAAGAAGGGCTTGCTAATTACGTCCAGAGATTGCGAGGTCAGCTTTCTTTAACCCAAAAAGAGTTGAGTTTCAAAGCGGGAATACATATTCAGACCATCCGCAAAATTGAGGGTGGACAAACGAATAGACTCAATCAAAAGGCTAAAGGTGGTCTAGCTGCGGCGTTGGGAATACCACCGGAGTACCTAGATGCGGCAGCGAAGAAAGTCTCCCCAGAAACAATAACTACGTTAAAATTTTGTCCTAAATGTTGGACTCCAGGAACTACCCCTGACCAAATGTGGACAGACTTACGGTCGAAGTATTGCTTTGCTTGTGGTACAGCTTTACGGAATCGCTGTGTTAGTTGCAATGAACCAATTATGTCATTGAAATTTAAATTCTGCCCTTACTGTGGCGCGAATTATAAACAAAATCAAACTACTTCTTAAAAACTGAATATCCAGGTATCTAATTGGCAACGCGCGAACTTTTGTCTCCGACACAACGACTTCAATTTACTGAAATCCCCGATTCTATCACGACAAGAGATATAGCTCGCTACTATACTTTTAGTAATGACGAACTCAAAGTTATCAAAGAGCGTCGTAGACCACACAATCGTCTTGGTTTTGCCGTACAGTTATCTTACCTACGCTTCCCCGGTCGTGTTTGGAGTCTAGGAGAAATAGTACCAGAATCTGTACTGTTTTATATTGCATCTCAATTAAAACTTGACCCGACAATCATCACTGAATATTCCCAAAGGGATACAACTCGACGCGAACATCTGGCAGAAATTCAAAACAATTTCGGATTTCATACTTTTAATACATCTACATACAAGCAATTCTCAAAATGGTTATTACCTTTTGCAATATCGTCAGATAAAGGGATGGCACTTGTGGGAGCGTTGATTGATGAGATGCGCTTGCGCCAAATTATTATTCCAGCTATTTCTACGGTAGAACGTTTAGCCTGGGAGGTCAGACATCGCGCTCAAAAATTAGTATGTCTTGAGTTGACTAAAAGTTTGACAACATTACAAAAGACGGCGCTAGACAAGTTATTAATTGTAGAGCCTGATAAAAAACTGACTGATTTAATTTGGCTACGTCAACCACCAGGTCAGGCTAATCCAAGAAACTTTTTAAAGGTGGTGGAACGACTGGAGTTTATTCGCCATCTCAATCTCGACTCTGGATGCTTGAAACGAGTACACCAAAATCGTCTGCTGCAATTTACTCGAACTGGTGCGAAGTCTACACCTGCTCACCTATCTAGGTTGGATGAATTGAGACGCTATGCTATTTTAGTTGCTTTTCTCATTGAATGGAGTGCTTCATTGGTCGATTATGCCATTGGAATGCACGATAAAATGATGGGTAAATTGTTTAACAAGAGTGAGCATCAGCACGGCGATAAGTTTCAACGTGATGGCAAAGCAATTAATGAAAAAGTCCGATTGTATGCTCAAGTGGGCAAGGCATTAATTGCAGCTAGAGATGAGTCAAATGATGCCTATCAAGCGATTGAATCTGTATTGGATTGGGAGAAATTTATCAGTACTGTTGCTGAAGCTGAAAAATTAGCCAGACCCGCAGATTTTGATTATCTTGAACTGCTTGATAACCGTTATTCACAGTTACGACGGTATACGCCTAAATTGTTGGAGACCTTTGAATTTAAAGCTACATCTGCCAGTTTAGCAGTGATAAAAGCTTTGGAGGTTATTAAAGAATTAAATATATCAGGAGGTCGAAAAGTGCCGGAATCTACGGACACTAGTTTCGTTAAAACTCGTTGGTTAAAACACGTAATTAAGGGCGATACTATTGACCGTCACTACTATGAGATGTGTGCTTTAGCTGAGTTACGTAGTGGTTTGCGTTCTGGGGATATTTGGGTAGCAGGCTCGAAACAGTTCCAAGATTTTGAGGATTATTTATTACCAGATAGCTCATGGCAGTCAATGCGTTCTTCTAACACTATACCTGTGGCAGTAACAACGGATTTTACTACCTATATTGAACAACGCTCAATCGAATTGTCTGAACAATTAGCGCTTGTTTCTTCAATGATTGTAGAGAATAAGTTGGTAGATGTCAGGATAGAAAACGAGTTGTTAATTATCACTCCTCTCACCAATGCTGTCCCCAAGGAGGTTGATGAATTTAGCAGAAAAGTTCATAGTTTGTTGCCAAGAATTAAGTTGACTGATTTGTTGGTAGAAGTTGATTCTTGGACACAATTTACTAAACATTTTACGCATTTACATTCGGGAGAACAAGTTGCAGATAAAGTTGTTTTGTTAAGTGCCTTGCTTGCTGATGGTATTAATTTAGGTTTAACGCGGATGGCTGACGCAACTCAAGGAATGTCCTTTGAGCGTTTAGCTTGGGTGGCGGATTGGTATATTCGGGATGAAACTTATTCTAAGGCTTTAGCTGAGGTAGTGAATTTTCACGCACAGATCCCATTTGCTGCTTATTGGGGTGATGGGACAACATCTTCTTCTGACGGTCAACGGTTTAAAGCAGGCGGACATCGCAGCTTTAATGAAGAGATCAATGCCAAGTATGGTAAGGATAGAAGCGTGATTTTTTACACGCATATTTCCGACCAGTATGCTCCATTTCACGTTAAGGTAATTAACGCCACGATTAGGGATGCAACTCACGTTTTGGATGGTTTGTTGTATCACGAGAGTGATTTACAGATTCAGGAGCATTATACGGATACAAGTGGCTATACCGAGCATGTCTTCGCAATGTGCCATTTGCTGGGATTTAGATTTGCACCTCGAATGCGCGATTTACCTGATAAGAAATTGTATACTTTTGAACCTAGTTCTCCTGATTCGCCTTTGGCACCCCTCCTCGGTGACAAGATTAATGTGAAATTAATTCAGGAATCTTGGGATGAGATTCTACGCCTTGCTAGTTCAATTCGGACGGGGACGGTGACTGCTTCTTTAATGTTGAGGAAATTGGCTTCTTATCCTCGGCAGAATTGTTTAGCTCTAGCTTTGCGAGAGTTAGGGAGAATTGAGCGGACTTTGTTTACCTTGGAATGGTTGCAGAGTCCAGAACTGCGGCGACGGGCGACGGCTGGTCTAAACAAGGGTGAGGCGAAACATACTCTGAAAAGAGCGGTGTTTTTTAATCGGCTGGGGGAATTGCGTGATCGCTCTTATGAAGACCAGTTTTATCGGGCCAGTGGGTTGAATTTGGTGATTGCTGCGATCGTTCTATGGAATACAGTGTACTTAGAAAAAGCTGTGGACTATTTGAAACAACAGGGAATGGATATTCCTGAAGAATATTTGCAACATTTGTCACCGTTGGGTTGGGAGCATATCAATCTCACTGGTGATTATGTCTGGAATTTGAAGCAGGCGACCAGTTTTGACCAGTTGCGTCCTTTGCGGGTTAAGGAAAACAAGTATCGCTGAAATGCTTAGGTGATAATGGTTTCAGCCTTAGCGTACAATTTTCCCGTTTTGGGTGCGACACGATGGCGCACGAAGGGCTGGAAGCCCCTATATATAAAGAAAGCTTCCAAAAGATGAGTGAGGAACCGATTCCTCCAGTCTGGTGTCCAAGACTGTTCCTAACCTTCCCATGCACCACTGGTAACGGCGGTGTATGAAGCGGAAAGTAAAGCTCAAGGAAGCATTTAGCCTAAAAATGTAACCGGGCAAAGGAAAGATTGGATGGGTGAATGTAAATGAATCCTTGTTGAGGCATCGTAAGAATTGGTCATCGAAAAGGCTGACACGGTGATATGAGTGAAAGCGCTGAATACCCCAAAAATATTCAGTCAAGGTTCAACCCCTCAATGCAAGTTGAACTGGGACACCAAACACTCCGGTGTAGAAAGGACACCCTACCCAATTAAATCTCATCCGTGCGTAACGTAGTAACCCCAATGAAGTCTGGGATTTACCCAGTAAGCAATCCGTAAGGAAAGCTGAATTCTTCAGTGGGTCAAGGATGCTTCCAAAAGCGAATGCCACCAGCCGAAAGGCAAGGGAAATCCATAACCCGGTGGATAAGGCAGATGTCCAACCTGAAAGGGTGCTGACGGGAAGCAGGTGAGTCAACCTCACATCCGTTGTAATGATTTCAAACCGAGGTGTAAGTTAGATGCAGGCAACTGTAAACCGAACCAAGGGACAGACTGATTGGAATTGTGTCAACTGGCGCAAAGCCAATCGGATTGTTCGGAATTTGAGACAGCGAATCTTTAGGGCAAAAACTGAGGGCAAACTGAAAAAGGTACGCTCTCTCCAGAAACTGATGCTACGCAGCTATTCTAATCGCCTAGTTAGCGTTAGGAAAGTGACGCAGTATAACAGAGGTCGAAACACACCAGGAATAGATAAAGTAGTAGTCAAAACTGCTACAGCCAGGGGTCAGTTAGTAGATAAATTAACTGATTACTCTCCCTGGAAATCATCACCAGCACGACGAATCTACATCCCAAAAGCTAATGGGAAGAAACGACCTTTAGGAATTCCAGTAATACAAGACCGTGCCATCCAGGCAATGGTTAAAAATGCCTTAGAACCCGAATGGGAAGCAATTTTTGAAAGGTCTAGTTACGGCTTTCGTCCAGGACGTAGCCCCCATGATGCTATTGCCAGTATCTATAACCTAGCCCGACCGAATAAACGGAAGAAATGGGTCGTAGATGCAGACATTCAAGGGTGTTTTGACAACATCTCACATAATTTTCTGTTAGAGCTTTTAACAGGCTTTCCAGCCCGTGAATTAATTAAACAGTGGCTACTAGCAGGATATATGGAAGCAGGTTCATGGCATCCAACAGATGCTGGTACACCACAAGGGTCTGTTGTCAGTCCGTTGTTAGCAAATATAGCTTTGCACGGTATAGAATCTGCCTTGGGAGTTAAATATAACAAAGATGGAGAACTCCGTGCATCTAGAGCTTTGGTGAGATTCGCTGATGATTTTGTGGTGTTCTGTGAAACACTTGAAGATACAAAAACTGTTGTCCAAATCCTGAATGATTGGATGCAAGCCAGGGGGCTTACTCTCTCCCAGGAAAAAACTAAAATATCGCATCTCACAGAAGGGTTTGACTTTTTGGGTTTCAATATCAGACACTACAAAGATCAAACCACAAAAACTGGATGGAAGCTGTTAATTAAACCTAGTAAAAAGTCTGTGCTAAATATTCGGGCTAAACTGCGTTATGAATGGCTTAACTGTAGAGGTAAGTCAACAGATGCAGTCATTAAAAAGCTCAATCCGATTATTCGGGGACAAGCGAATTACTTGCGAGTTGGAGTATCCTCAAAAATTTTCAATTCTCTTGACCACTGGTTATATGAGAAACAGAAAAAGTATGCCAAACGCACTCATCGAAATAAATCTGATAGCTGGCGTAAGGCTAAATACTGGGGAAATCTAAATCTTGATAGACCATTTGACCGATGGGTTTTTGGTAATAAACAAACCGGAGCCTATATGTTGAAATTTGCTTGGTTCAAGATTGAAAGGCACATTCTTGTTAAAGGTAAATCATCACCTGATGACCCCAAATTAAGAGACTACTGGATTAAGCGGCAAGAAGCTAAAACTAAATCCGAATTAATCAAAAGTAGGCAGAAGATAGCCCAAAGGCAACAATATGTCTGTCCTGTATGCGGGGAATCCCTATTAAATGATGAGGAGTTACATCTTCATCATAAAAAGCCAAAATCTCAGGGTGGTGGTGACAATTACGGCAACCTACAACTCGTACATCTGTACTGCCATCAGCAAATACATTCTGGAACAATTTGTAGTTTATGACTTGCTTGAGCCGGATGCGTCGCAAGGCGCAAGTCCGGTTCTGAGGGGGCGGGATTATAGCGATATAATCCTGCTACCCGACCACGGTGATGCCTAGATGGCATATCTACTCTGCCAATATTTCACTTGAGCAGTAATCAATTCAAAATTGATTGGTGGGGTTTAAACTAGTTTTTAGGTAGAAAATTTTAGAGAACTAATGTTTAAGTTTTGTTAGCCTTGACAAAAGCAATGGCACTTTCCCAATTAATTGTTTGGTTCAGCAAATACTTGGTAAATATCGCTTTGAGATATTCTAATTCTTCTAGGGTGAAATTTGGGGTAAGACGTTCTGCGTAACTTAGTCGATTACCATTGGTAGTAAACAAACGCTCCAGAAAAGCACTACTGATGTACATTTGGGTCGAATTTTGCTCAACAACCACATCTACTATCAGTCCTGTTGATGCAAAAGCATCACGTAAATCATCAGCATCCCAATTGAGCATGGGGTCTAATTGATTAGCGTAGATTGCTTCTTCTGCGGCAATTAATCGTTTGTACAACTTGGCATCTAGCGAGTATGGCTCAAGTAAACGATACAACCTTTGAGTGTAGCGTGGTACAGTCTCTGCTAATACTAGCTTTCCTTGTTGGGGTATTAGTTGGGCTATATTTTGGGCAGCTGTTAATTTATCAGGTTCCGACACTAAGGTATTACGCCCAATAATGCAATCAAATTGCAAATCTGGTGCAAGGTCTGCTATTGTCCCAGGCAGTTCAGATATTGGCACAGTCAAAATCATTGGACGGATTAGTTCTTTAAGTGCTGCTGCTTGTTGGTGTAAAGCATTAGCATCAGTGTTGGTGCGAACACAGGCATAGACTCCACCTTCTGGAACTTGTCTTATTGCCTCCCAAGTTAATAAACCAGTTCCAGCATTGATATCTAGCACCAAATAATGACGTTGCAATTGAGCTAAATCAAAAATACGCTCTCGAAGGGTTGCCAACTGTGTACCCACTTGAGAAAGTGTACGCTGCAACCAACGTTCACTAGCTCTATCACCAGTTCCATAAGTCAATATTTCTAACGGCGCAACAGCGCTGCCTTCCATCAATGCAGCAAGTTGGGCTTCACGGCGACGTGAGACTTGTATACTAATTTCTTTTTCTCGACCTTGGGCTGATGGTTGGTAAAATACTTGCCCTTGTAGGCTGGCTGGTAAATATTGCTGTTCTACCCAGTGGTCTCGATAAGCATGAGGATAAAGATAACCCTGCCCATGTCCAAATCCTTTTTTATCTCGATTTGCATCCTTTAAGTGATTAGGAACAGATGCCTCTTTTTCTTGCTCGACTGCTGTTAGTGCATCAAAAAAGCCCATAATGCTGTTTGACTTCGAGGCTGTTGCTAAATATAGTGTTGCTTGTGCCAAATGATAACGACCTTCAGGCATTCCTACTCGGTCAAAGGCTTCATTGCAAGCATTGACCACTACTATGGCGTTGGGGTCAGCTAACCCCACATCTTCACTTGCTAAAATCAACATTCGGCGAAATATAAACCTCGGGTCTTCCCCGGCATAAACCATTTTCGCCAGCCAGTACAGTGCAGCATCAGGGTCAGAACCACGCAAGCTTTTGATAAATGCACTGATTGTATCAAAGTGGACATCGCCTTCTTTGTCGTATAAAACTGCACGCTGTTGAATTGATTCTTCTGCTACTGCCAAACTAATTTCTATGATTCCTTTAGCGTTGGCTCTTGTTGTCTCTACTGCTAATTCCAAAGCGTTCAATAATGAACGAGCATCACCATTGGCAACATTTACCAAGTGTTCTAAAGCTTGCTCCTCAATTTTTATTGACAACTTTCCATAACCGCGTTGAGCATCAGCTAGGGTTTGCTCAACAATTTTGTATAAATCTTGAGTATTTAATTGCTTGAGTTGAAAAATCCGCGAACGGCTCACTAATGCTTTATTCACTTCAAAATACGGATTTTCTGTGGTTGCACCGATTAAAATTACGGTTCCGTTCTCCACCCAAGGCAACAGCGCATCTTGCTGAGACTTGTTAAACCGATGAACCTCATCAACAAACAGAATCGTTCGCCAAGAGTGAAACTTTCGCTGTTGCTGTGCGGTTTCTATTGCCGAGCGAATTTCTTTTACTCCTGATAGCACTGCATTGATGGCAATAAAATGAGCGCTAGTTGTATTCGCTATTACACGTGCCAGTGTTGTTTTTCCTGTCCCTGGCGGGCCACAAAAAATCACTGAGGATAACTGGTCTAAACTAATGGCGCGTCGTAAAAGCCTGCCTTGACCAATAATATGATCTTGACCAACAAATTCATCCAAGGTTCGTGGACGCATCCGCGCTGCCAGTGGTGCTTGGGTTTCTTCTATTTTCTTTAGATGTTGATCAAACAAGTCCATCTCTTATTCGGTAGTCATCTTGGGTAAATCATTGCACTAACTCCTCTATTCTAATTTTAACGTGACTGCGATAACTCGTCTGGCACTTTGAATAACCATTACTTAGGGCAAGATTTTTTCGCTAACAAAGCCTTTTTAGACGCACCAATACAAAGTTAAGCTTGCACCTGGGCATGGGACATTACGCCTTTACAAAGAGTGCAAAGGCGCAAGCTCAACTTTAAAGAAACTCATGGGTTGACTGAAGCTTGAAGGGGCGCTTAAGTCTCGGACTATTCTATAGTTTTCTGGATGCCAACAAGTATCACTTAAATGTTTTATTTAGCCATTCTTTTAGCTGATTTTGTAGCTCTAAATAATTCTGAATCAACTCTTTTTGTTCAGTTGTCCATTCTTTTCCAATCGCGTCAGAAACAGCTTCAAAAATGGAGTAGTCTAATTGTTTCGGATTCATTTGGATGTATCAGTTTAAGAATTTTCACTCTCTTATTCGCAAAGCGATGGCGTAACCGCCTACTGGAGATGATCGCCCAGAAACTTGTGTAAAATACGCTCAATACACGGGTACAACTTAGTCCAATGCTCGATTACGTCAGTGCAGCAATGGCATTTTATATCACAATGCTTCCAGTGCAGGAGTGGATATTGGAATTCCGCCTTGGTTATTTGGGACGCTACTGGAGTTTGATAAACGCTGCTGGCTTATTTTATTAATCGGCTTCTTGGTCTGTGCGCTGATATTTGTGCCACTGATTATCAACATGACATTAGATCCGTTCAAGTTCCCAGATCATATTGTCATGAGTGCGTTCGCGTACTCGCGTGCCGGAGGCAATCGCTGCGGTGATTTTTGGTGCAATACTTTGGCTAGGACAGTGGCTAATACTGCGACAGACTGAGATAACCCCCAGAATTTTCGCGCTCATAAATACAGTAGCTGGAATTTTTGTCTATTCTTTGCTGGTGTGGTTTAATCAAAAAAGTTTGGAGTGGAGCGGTGGCCCTATCCGAGGCTGGAAAACTGGACTCATCTTTCTAGTGGGTGGTGCAGTTACTGGAGCCGCAACGGGCAAAGCTTTAGATTTCTACTGTTGGCAAATCGAGCAGCGATTAATCAGAATTGAGAAAGAGAAGATAGACCAAGAAACCCAAGAGCGAGAAAGGCTGGAGCGAGAAAAGTTTGAGAAGGCAAAGTTAGAGCAAGAAGCAATAGAGGCAGAAATTGCGGAAAGAAAAAGAATACAGCGAGAGGCGGCTCAAGAAGAAGAACGTTTGTGGTACGAGCAACACGGGAAAGACTATGCAGATTATGAAGAGGAGGAGGAGGATGATTGAAGGAGGCAGGAGGCAGGAGGCAGGAGGCAGAAGGCAGAAGGTTTTTTCACTTATAGGATTCAAACCCCTCCTGAAAAAGAGCCACCAAATTGAAAATTTGGAGTTCTTGTCTTAAACCCTTGCTCCCTATGGTCGCGGGCTGTTACAGAGAGCAGTTTTCCTCCTGCCTCCTGCCCTCTGCCTCCAACATCCTCGATAACTTTTGTGGTTTGAACAAGAAGATGAGTACGATTCGTTAAATTAGGACGGTGTTAATTACTAAAAGCCTTGTAAGTATATTGATTTATACTCAGCACTGGCTCAACGCCCCGCTACCGCTAACAGCACTCAAAACTTTGCTATATCTATCGTTTGCTAAGAATCTTTCCATTGAGATTAACAGTGTAAGTCAGTGATTTCTGAAAATTTGTCACCGTGACGTTCCAAGCATCAAGGCGCTGCGTCGGTAAACAAGGTTCATTGGGTGCAGCTGTGGGACTGCGGAAACAATTGAAACTTAGTGCAACTTGGGTAATGCTGAGATTGGCAATGGGTTGCTGCAAGTCTGATTGCGCCGCGTTGAATACTGTGCGAGCGATCGCAGTTGGTAGCTCATCAGTGCGGGTGGGAAGTCCGGCGAGTGCTTCGGTGCGAATATGAACTTGATCATTGCTAATGCGATATATTTGCCGTGCTTGCGATTTTCCCGCCACCGTCACCCGATAGCCCCGGATTGTTTGTTGAGGGCAGGATTGGGCTAAATTCCCTAATCCTAAACAGCTATCAGTAAAAGTCTGAGGCTCGATTTTAGTAATGAGAACAATTGAGGGTAAGATTTGCAAGTGATAGCTTGCGATGCGCTTGATTTCGTTACCCACCTGAATCGGTAAGCCGCGTTCAATAACAGGATTACTACGTGCAATCAATTGTAAATCGTCGGCTGTTTCACCTTGAAACACCCAACGCGAGCGTTGGTGGGGAATGGTAATTTTCCAGCCTTGGCGAACAATGGGATCGCAAGCATAAGGAGCCGAAACATTCTCACAACCGCTTGCCCAGGTTGTCTTTTCAGAAGAAATATTAGTTAATAAGGGTTGTCCAGGATAGCCCCATTGTTTCGCCTGGTGAATCGCTGCTGTCACCATTGCCGTTGGCGGAACTTTTTGGGCAGGTTTTTCCAGAGAATGGATGTTTTGCCCGTTCATTTGCATCAAGACTCTAAAGTTACCATTATCAGTGGTGAAATAGGCCAAGCTTTGACGTTGATCGGCGATCGCAATTTTCCAGTAAGGTACAGGATTGTACATCAAGATATCGCCCTTAGCAACTTGCTCAACTTGAATGACTTTTGCAGTGTTATCGAGTTTCTCTTTGGCGATCACATCTTGAGGCACTTGTTGAACAATCGTTTGAGGGTTTGCTGGTTGCGTGGTCAAAATTTGCGGATTGGCGACCGTAGATTGTAAAGGAATTATGGAAATAGAAACAAGCAGACATCCAAAAATAGTTGATTTTACTAAAGCTTGATGGGAAAAGTGTTGCAGCATAGAATATTGATTGAGAAATATAAGTAAATCTTGCAGTCTCAAGTTAGCCAATAAATACTAAGACTCAGGATTGAGTTACAGATTTGGAAACAAAATACACAAAGGTGGAAATTCCGACCATCGGATGCTATTAAGTGATTTAGTTATTTAAAAATGGTGATCATGCAGACGAAACTATTTCCAGAAGGAAATCAAATTGTCATTAGGATAATACTCTTGTTTTTCTTCTCCAAATTTGACATGGTTTATTTACTATAGTTGTAATTATTTATACTAGAGAATAGTTAATTTGAACTCAGGTTGGTTGAGTAAAGCACTTCATAGATACCCTATCCGTGTAAAAATAAGAGACTCTGACTTACTTTGCTGATAAAAAATCGTGCAATCTTGTAATTAGTCATCATAAAGGTTTCGATGCTTGCTTGGTGTATTCTTGTAAAGCACTTTTTTTTCCATCCGCTCTAACATGAAGCTCTATCAACGTCAAATTTTCTTGTAACTTTAATCCAGATGCCTCTAACGGTGGATGACCATCATTGGTTATAGAACTACGTACTGCCGAGCAATAATCTTCAATAATGTTTGCCAAATCCTTATCTTCATTGGTAACACTACGTTCAATGTCTCGTAATCCTCTAACTTTTTTCTTTAATTCCTTTTTTGCATGTCGATCCGCCTCATATATGGGTTTATAAGTGAAAAAACCTTCTGTCTCCTTCAATTTAGTTTTCAAACCATCTTGTGATCGCGAATATTTATCATTCGGCAACTAAGTTATTAAACTAAGAGTCTTATTCATTATCTAATTGACTTTGCTCTATGAATAATTTGTATGAATCAAAAATGGAGAAATTGCCACAAGTCGCATTGAATCCTTTAATAATGTCTGATTTGCGTTCTCTGTTTTCCTCACAATCGGAGTTTGGGGAATAGCTGCATTAATAATTTATAAATATTTTATAGGAAATAAGGAAATCACATCATCATGGCGAAATTTAACTACAAATCATCTCGTTATCTCTTCAAGACAATTTTTCTGATTTCCCTTACTGCTTTGGGAACAATGGTAATGATACCATTTGCTGTTGAATCTAAGGTAGCAAAGAAAACCTTTAATTCCATCTCTCCTTTTTGCAAAGTATTATCGGAAAAATTTAGTCCCTTCGGTGCTGCTCCCGATTTATCAGTAGCATTAGGTAAGGCGATCGCCGAAGGAGGTAATCTGAATCAACCTTGCGATATCTTTGGTGAAAAGTGGCTACCGCTCAACGTTTTACTATCCACAGACGAAGCACTGGCTCAACGTTTAATCCAAACTGGGGTAAATGTAAACGCCAAGGATGGGAAAGGAGATACTCCCCTACATTATTTAGGAAAATCTGAGAAAAATGCGCGATTACTTCTTAGTAGAGGAGCAAAGGTCAATGTCCGCAACCAAAACGGTAATACCCCACTCCATAATGTTTTTGGTGAAAAAACCGCTGCTGTAATCAAACTTTTGATAGATGGGGGTGCTAAGGTTAATGCTAGAAATCAAGAGCAAATGACACCGCTACATCTTGTTCCCAATTCAGGAAAAGCAGATATTACCGAGCTATTGATTCGCAGTGGTGCGGATATAAATGCCCGTAGCAATCAAGACTGGACACCACTGCACTACGCAGCATCTCATCTAGAAATCGCCAAGAAACTAATCGAAGCAGGTGCGGATCTAACTATCCAAAATCGTCAAGGGGCTGTGATTCACTCTCAGGGTATTGAACCAGCAGTAATACAACTCTTACTAGATCGGGGAGTTGACGTTAATCTCCTCAATGCTCAGGGGCAAACTCCTCTCCACGTACATCGCTTCCAAGCCACTTTAGTTAAACTGCTTTTGGAGCGAGGAGCAAAAGTTAACTTACAAGATGCTGAAGGTAAAACCCCTTTATATGATGTTAATCTGGAAGTAGCTCAGTTACTGGTTGCGGCCAATGCAGATTTAAATGTTCAAGATAATTCAGGAAGAACACCTCTGCACCAAGCAGTATTAGAAGAACAAAGTTTTTTTGGACCGGAATTGGTAACACTATTTCTCAGTAAAAATGCTAGGGTTGACCTCAAAGATAAGCAAGGTAAGACTGCTCTAGACTTGGCTCGACAACTTAATAAAACCCAAATCATTAATTTGTTAGAGCGACATATCGCAACTAAAAATTCTGCTGGTAGCGGAACAACCACAACCAAAGCAACAGCAAAACTCCAGCAGTTGCTCAATTCTAAAAACTGGAGTGCTGCCGATCAAGAAACCCGCCGTCTCTTATCACCTCAAAAAGACCTCTTTGGGCCGAACGCTGCCACTATACCTCTAGATTTAATTCAAGAGATTGATCTAGCTTGGTTAGTAGCTAGTGATGGACGATTTGGACTCAGTGTCCAAGCAAAGATTTGGCAAAAGGTAATAGCATCTCATCCGAACAAAGAAGAAACTGCCGCCAATACCTTTGGCGATCGCGTCGGTTGGAAACTCAAAGTTCCTCGAACCGAAAACGATTTTATTAGCAGCGACTGGCTGAATGAATCCGAACTCAATTATTCACTGCAAGCTCCTGTCGGACACTTACCCTGGGCTGGTGTTTCAGATGCAGCTGTACTATCGGTTGCAGTTCCTCCCCCTGGAGAACACTGTGGTAGCTGTACCATCGATGCAATGTTTCTGCGAGATGGGCGATTCTATAAATATCTGCCTCAACTCTTTGCACGGGTTAAAATGGCATTGAATATTTCTGTGCCGAAAAAATAATCTTCCGCGTGCAAGTAGCAATTGAGCTTGATAAGCGTTATTGGCTTATTAATTGGCTTTTTGCTCTGTGGGCTGATATTTATGCCATTGATTATTAACAAGCAAGAAACCCAAGAGAGAGAAAGGCTTTTGAGAGAGCGGTTGGTAAAGGAGAGATTAGAGCAAGAAATCCTAGAAGCAGAGGTGGCAGAGCGGAAAAGGATACAGCGAGAGGCAGCTCAAGAAGAAGAACGTTTGTGGTACGAAAAACACGGGAAAGACTATGCAGATTACGCAGATTATGAGGAGGAGGATGAGGATTATGAGGAAGATTGAAGAATACTTTAGAAGTAAGAATGGTCTACATTGCGATCTCGGTATTCTTGGTTTTGGCGAAAATATGAGCAATCCTTTACTTTTTTATACAAGTAATTCTGTGATAGTTATCGGTGCAGAATGTGGATTATTAATTCTGTCCCCTCCCAATTATTTCGATCAGCCTTAAGTTAATCGCTTCTAAGCTGTTTAAAGCTGCGTTAGTAGTGCGTTGATGCTCTAGAAAATCACGTCTATGTTCTGACAAAGTACGTTGATGTTCTGCAAAATTACGCTGAAATTCGTTGAAATTAGCTTGCATGAGTTGCTGATTTTCTTGTAGTTGTAAAACCACATCATCAAACACAGCACTGCGAGCTAAAATACGATTTGTATCACTAGTTAATTCTTGTACAGTAGCGTTTGTTTCTCTTACTGCTTCCTGTGTTGCTCGGATTTCTTGCTGCGTTTGTCGCATCTGTTCTTGTGTTTGTAATTGACTCCGGGTAAGTTCTGCTAGTAGCGCTCTCATCTCATCGTTACTATTGTTTGTGTCGGTCATAGTTTCCACTTACTTTTTGATTATTAATATTATTTAGTATAATTCGTTAGTCAAATTTTCTTATCTGGAATTTTTGGCGTTCAGTTTTAATAATTAAGCCTCTTTCAGATTATTTAGTCTGATTAATCCCTCAATTCTATTTTTCAGAATGTTTAATTCGGTTTGGGAAGTATCGCATTCCTTATCAATACCCAAACCAAGAAAACATTTCAGGGCTTTATTAATTATGTCTGATTCAGATATATCTAACTCGGTTGCCTTATCTTTTAAAGCCTTGATGACATCATCAGAGGTTCTAAAAGTTTTAGGTTGCAATGCCATTTGAAAAAAATCCTTATAGTTACTACTTGGCACTGTAACACAAAAGCGAATACATTCGTAAGCGCTAAATTACTTACTCAATTGCTCCCGCTCCCAACCCGGATTTCTCACCGCATCTCTCAAAGCCTGTGCTTGTGCAGGGGTGCAGGGGAGTAGAGGAGCAAGGGAGAGTTCAAATACTAAGTTCTTTCTCCTCTGCCCCTCCGCTCCTCTGCTTGATCAAACGCCTGAAGGTTGTGAGAAATGCGGGCCAAGAGTCCCAACCTCACACCACCCACTCCGTCCACTGGGGCGCATCTGTCACCAACTGAGCAAACTTTTGAGGGTCAACATCCTCAAACTCCAGCATCACGCCGCAACGCTCATCACTCGTTAGGGTACTGAGTAATTCTTTGACCGGATCAACCCCGTATTCAACCCGTTCAATATTATTTAAGGATAATGAATCATGTCTGCAAGAATATTTAGTAAAACACGAGATAGCTTGACAATAATGTATTTGATGAAAACTATTTTTATCTGTACAGTTACAATCTGCACAATTTGCATTTACCTGATTAGCAGGGTAAGCGCATTTAATTTCGTAGCTAAAAATAGAGATTATTTTACTAAGATATGCATATTTGAGTATTCAAGACGTTAGGTAGTACTCTAACAAGCAAAGCATTTATTATACATCAGGGTCAGTCTCATGGTATTGGTTTCAAGTCTGCTAATAATTCTCTGGCTAAAAGCTCAAAGGCTTTAATTATAGCGAATGCGACTGCGTTAACAGAAAAGATGTCATCAATTTTTAGCGATATCAAAGACCCTCGTGTAGAAACAAATCGTGTGCATTTATTAACAGACATTTTAATCATTGCCATACTATCAGTAATCGCAGGAGCTAAGGAATGGGAGGACATGGAGAATTATGGATTAAGTAAATACGAGTGGTTGGAGCAGTTTTTAAAATTACCTGAAGGTATCCCTTGTGCGGATACATTTTGTCGGGTGTTTGAGCGTATTAATCCAAAAGTATTTGAACAATGTTTTAGACGTTGGGTTGAATCGATAGTTGAGACAGTGGGAGCGCAGGTAATCCCCATTGATGGTAAAACCCTCAAAGGTTCAAATGAATAGAGTGCTAGGAAAAACAGCTTTACACCGTATTAAATTTAACTCTAATTCCACTGCTTAATGTTTCGTCACAGACTTGGGAATTTTCCCACCCACCTACTTAGTAGTGATCGCTATTAACCATCATCCTATTAAAAAGTTTGCTATTGCTTCCAGTTTATTTGCCTGACATTGCATTGCTATACACAAATTATCTCCATCTAGAGGACGATAAGAAACCATAGCAATATCGATACCATAATTTCTAAGTGCGTATGTCATGTAACCCCAAATAAGCTCAGTTGTCTGCTGAAGCTATCCATCAAAAAAATAATTTGGATACAAGATTTCTGCTCTTCTGCATAAATATTTTCTCGTGTTTTGTGGTATCTCAAAACACAAGCTATCCATTTCTGTCTGAAATATAAACCTCATGAATTAGGAGTACTTACCATGAAAGCAGTTGTTTTTCACGGGATCGGAGATATTCGATTAGATAACGTACCAGAACCAAAAATTAAAGAACCAACCGATGCCATTATTCGGCTGACCTCTAGTGCAATTTGTGGCACAGATTTACACATGATTCGGGGAACATTCACAGGGATGAAACCCGGTACTATTCTAGGACATGAGGGGGTCGGTATTGTTGAAGAGATTGGCTCTAATGTAAGGAATCTTAAAGTGGGCGATCGCGTTGTCGTTCCCTCGACAATTGCTTGTGGTTACTGTTCTTACTGCCGCACAGGTTATCATGCCCAATGTGATAACGCCAATCCCCACGGACATAACGCCGGGACAGCTTTTTTCGGAGGCCCAAAAGCAGCAGGCCCCTTTGATGGATTGCAGGCGGAATATGCTCGAATTCCTTATGCCAATGCAGGGTTAGTAAAATTACCAAAAGAGGTTACAGACGACCAAGCAATTCTGTTGTCTGACATCTTCCCTACGGCATACTTTGGAGCCGATATTGCAGAGATCACACCAGGAGATACAGTTGCCATCTTCGGTTGTGGCCCCGTTGGGCAGTTTGCGATCGTTAGCGCCAGATTGTTCGGTGCAGGACGCATCATTGCAGTGGATACAATTCCCTCACGTTTAGAAATGGCACGTGATTTAGGTGCAGAAATAATTGATTACAATGCCGAAGATCCAATTGAAGCAATCCGCGAACTGACTGGGGGAATTGGTGTAGATAGAGCGATCGATGCAGTTGGTGTAGATGCGAATGCTCCTGACAGTGGCCCAGCAGCCGAAAAAGCACGACAAGAAGCACAACAATTTCAACAACAGTTACAACAAATTGCCCCTAAAACCAATCCTCAAAACGGGAATTGGCATCCGGGTAATGCTCCATCTCTTGTATTAGAGTGGGCAGTTCAAGCATTAGCCAAAGCTGGTACACTCTCAATTATTGGAGTTTATCCCCCCACGCATAATTTTTTTCCCATCGGCACAGCAATGAACAAAAATCTCACAATCAACATGGGCAATTGTAATCACCGCAAATATATTCCTACGTTGGTGGATTTGGTTCGTAATGGCACAGTAGACCCCACAAAAGTCTTAACACAAGTCGAGCCGCTAATGTCAGTTATTGATGCATATAAGGCATTTGACCGACGACAACCAGGTTGGGTGAAGGTAGAATTAGTCCCTGGAGCAGCTTTAGCTAATGTTTAGAGTCTTTACCAAGGTTGTATTGTGAACTAAAAACTTTTTTGATATCAGCAAGTTACCCTACTTGCTGATGGTTTTTGATTTTAATTATAGGAGGTTGTACAGCACGACTTAAATTTTTTATGCAAGAATCTTTGCCTATTACTATTTTGATCAGTGTAACGGTTGTAGCTGGTATTGCTGCTCAAGTTTTAGCTGGTTATTTTCACATTCCTAGTATTGTCTTGTTACTTCTGTTCGGGATTCTTCTGGGGCGAGATGGTTTTGATTTTTTAGATCCATCATTATTGGGTGTTGGTTTAGAAGTTCTGGTTTCGCTGTTAGTAGCGGTGATTTTATTCGAGGGTGGTTTAAATCTACAGTTAGGAGAGTTAAAAGAGGTTTCTAGCAGTCTTCGCAATCTTGTCACTTTGGGAGTAATGATTACCTTAATGGGTGCTGGAATAGCTGCACACTTGTTAAGTGAATTTCCTTGGCCAATTGCTTTTCTTTATGCCTCTTTAGTAGTTGTGACAGGCCCAACAGTTATTAATCCCCTCCTCAAACAAATTAGTGTAGAAAAACAAGTCTCAACACTTTTAGAAGGAGAGGGGGTTTTTATCGATCCAATTGGTGCAATTTTGGCTGTAATCGTGCTTCATTTTGTGTTGAGTGGAAATGTGGAGCCTCTCATTTTAATTAAGGGTCTAGTTTTACGTTTGGGTCTAGGCATAGTTATTGGTGTAGGCGGAGGCTGGTTGCTATCCCAACTCCTCAAACAGGATCAATTCTTGTCTCAAGAGTTAAAAAATTTAGTTGTTTTAGCTAGTGTCTGGGGTTTATTTAGTTTGGCACAGGCGCTACGTGGTGAGTCTGGTCTAGTGGTTGCTGTAGTTATGGGGATAGTTTTAAGAGCTAGTAACCTGCCTTCGGAGCTTTTACTGCGTGGGTTTAATGAACAGTTGAGTATTTTAGCCAATTCGGTTTTGTTCATTCTATTAGCAGCAGACTTATCAATTGCAAGTATTTTCGCTTTGGGTTGGGGTAGTGTTCTGGCAGTTCTAGCGCTGATGCTGATAATACGTCCTATTAACATTTTAATATCTACCTGGAATCAAGATTTAAACTGGCAACAGCAGTTATTTTTATCTTGGGTTGCTCCCCGTGGAATTGTAGCTGCTTCTTTAGCTTCATTATTTGCAGTTTCACTTACAAAACAAGGTATTAATGGCGGTGATTCAATTAAAGCCTTGGTATTTTTAACAATAATGATGACAGTTTTGCTCCAGGGATTGACGGCTGGGTGGGTTGCCAGTTTACTCAATTTACGTTTAACTAGTCAAAGTGAACAGGAGTGTTTGCAACCACTAAATAATGATATTAGTACGCAAGAAAATGGAAAGGTAAGTAGGATTAATTCAGAGTGATTTTAGTCATAATGAATTAAATTTTGTTATCCGCTACTTTTATTGTTGCTTAATATAGTGTTTCAAGTGATATATAATGACTAAACCTATAAAGAAACAAACTGTTTGGCTGAAATTGGCTTTGAGAATTTTTAGTATAGGGTTGCTACCTACATTAACTGCAAATCAGGCTTTAGGTGCAGAGCGGATAAGATTTAATTACGGTGTTTTAGAAAGGTCTATCCCAATTAGTTCACTCGAAACCTATGCTAGAACAGGCAAAGTGGACAATAATTTAGCTGCATATAGAAAGTATCTAGGCAAAAACCAACTAGCTCAACTGCGGAAAGTTTTATTAACTCGCATTCCCCTAAATCAAGTAGAAGTTTCGCAGTTCCTTTATACACCCATTGGCGAACGATTATTAGAAAAGTTAGGGAAAGTTATTCAGACAGAGTCTAAATTATCAGGGTTTTATGCAATTCGTGCAGCACTGATTTTGTCAGCCGCAGATCAAAAAGATTTTACGCTTTTAAATGTATTAAGCAAGTTTCCAGCAAGTGCAATTTCAATTAACTTGAACCAGAGTTTAGCAATTGCAGAGGCATTACAGAATTTAGTCAATCAAACTCAAAATGCAGTAGCACTAGTTAATCAGCAATCTCAACAAGAGGTAATTACAGTTTCTACACTTAATACTGTTCCATTGATGGATTTAGGAAAAAACGGAAGTTTTCATTTCTTAAAGCAAACAATCACACTCAATGACCTATCGCGTAAGAGGATATTTCCTGCTGATATTTACCTCCCAATTGCTCAAACTCCTCGTCCAATAATTGTCATTTCGCACGGACTTGGTTCCGACAGAACAAGTTTTGCGTATCTAGCTGAACATCTGGCTTCTTATGGTTTTGTGGTTGCTGTTCCAGAACATCCTGGCAGTAATTCAAAACAACTACAAGCATTATTAGCAGGTATAGCAGATAGAGTTACCAATCCTAGAGAACTAATTGACAGACCTTTAGATATTAAATTCTTGCTAGATGAACTCAGTCGTTTATCAAAGTCTAATTCAACATTTAGGAAACGCTTAAATTTAGAACAAGTTGGTGTAGTAGGGCAATCATTTGGTGGATATACGGCATTAACATTGGCAGGTGCAAAGATTAATTTTGAGCAACTGAAAGCCGACTGTCCAGCTTTGGAAAATACGTTAAATGTTTCGCTTTTACTTCAATGTTTGGCGGTCAATTTACCAAACGCTCAATACAACTTATCTGACTCCAGGATAAAAGCAGCAATTGCCATTAATCCAGTTAATAGCAGTATTTTTGGTCAAGCTAGTCTCAGCCAAATCAAAATTCCGGTGATGATTGTATCTGGTAGTTCTGATACTGTTGCTCCAGCTTTAACAGAGCAAATTGAGCCTTTTACTTGGCTAACAACTCCAAACAAGTATTTAGCACTCATCAATGGCGGCACACACTTTTCTACTATTGCAGAATCACCAAATGCCGCCGTACCCTTTCCTACACAGGTAATCGGTTCAAGTCCAGCCTTGGCACGTCGTTATGTTAAAGCTTTGAGTGTTCCTTTCTTTGAAACGTATGTTGCCCAACAGTCAAGTTACCTTCCCTACTTGAGTCCAGATTACGTTAATACAATTAGTCAGCAACCACTACCGTTAAGTTTAATAAAATCTTTGACATCTGAACAGCTACAAGAAGCGTTCAAATAAGGATTTTGAAGCTAGGTAAACCTACAGAATGATGAAATAAACACTAAATACTATTAATCTGAAAAAAAAGGGGTTAATAATTAGCAATAATTATGAATACAGCAACTCGCAATGAGCCAATTTATGTATTTCGCTTAACTCCAGAAATATCACTGATTTGGACTACTTTAGGTTTATTGCTGTTAATATTGTCAGCAGCAAGTGCAAGCTGGTATCATAGCATCATTCACAAACAAGCAGTAATTTTTAGTGTAGAAAGTGCTGGAGGTGGAGCTTGGGAAGGAATCCTTGCTTTTGTAATTTTACTGGCCATTACTTTTGTCACCATCATTGTTCATGAATTGGTGCATGGAATAACGTTTGCTGCCTTTGGTGGTTCGCCACGTTATGGATTTAAATTTAAGTATTTTTTACCCCTTGCTTACGCCACTTCACCAGGTGACTTGTTTCGCCGGAATGCTTTTATTTTCATTGGTTTAGCACCATTAATAGTCCTTGATGTTTCCTGTTTGTTACTGCTAGTAATTTTTCCGCAAGCAAGCTGGTTAATTTGGGTAATTGCATTCAATACAAGCGGTGCAATTGGAGATATCTGGATAGCAGTACAATTGCTACGTTGTCCACAGTCAATTCGAGTCGAAGATAGAGAAGAAGGCATAGCAATTTACGCACCTCCTAGTGTGACTTGCCGAGAACTTCCTTTTGCTGTAACTGATAAAACTCGTAAGCGTTCAGGTGTAAAATATTTGTTAAACTTCGCCTTTATGGCTTTGGCGTTGGTGCTGATTTCTAGCTTTTTACTAATACCAGTATTGAAAACCTTAGAAGTTCCTTCATTTATTATCGGTAATAATTCTTTCTGGATTTTCCGTTGGATAAATAACACAAAAGGATTTAGTATTGAATTTAACTGGATATCTTTTGTGATAGTTATTTTTACATTATTGTTACTAAACTTTTTAACTAATATGGTTCGGCGAAGGAACATTTAATAATTAAAGAGCTAATAAAAGAATTGCATAGCCGAACGCACCGAATGTAAACGCCCAAAAGCGGCTTTCTCGCTGTTCTGGTAATTCTTCCTTAAGGACATTGAGTACAATACCTCCCGACAAAAAGGCGAAGAGAACCGCAACAGCCGCCTGATGAATTACCGTGCCAATGCCAATTACCCAACCAACAATGATCGCAGCTACTAATAACCACCGCCCAATCCGATCATATATTTGTTTGTGGTTTTCGCGTAAACCATTATCGTTGACTACAAAATGTAGTGCCATCGCAAAAAAATAGAACAATAAACTCTTGATACTTGATTCTTCTCGGTGTACTAATAAGTAGCCAATTAAAGCGTTATAAACAGCAAAAGAAGCAATATGTATCCAAAAAACGTCTAAAGCAGTAACATCTCCCTTCCCTGCTTTTTGATTGCGTTGACGCGACTTGCTTGCAAATCGCTCTAAGCCATAAAACACTGCTAAACCTAAAAGTGCCACCAAGTAAACGTGATGCTCTAAAAAAGTGAGTCCAATATCCAAACTGTTTTGGAGTGTTAGTTGGGCTTTACTCAGTTCTGGCAAAATGTGGACGAACACATAAGCAACAGATACCCCACTGCCAAATGAGAGCCAACGACTACGCGGTTTAGCATTGAGGAATCTTAGTTTACCTGAAAATAAATGTATGATGGCTAAGGCGATCGCACATATTGCAGTGATCATGCTTTTTATTTAACGCGAAACCAGCGATAGCCGTATGCTTCTATTGGGATGGAAGGCAAATTAACATCCAGAGGTTCATTAATGGCAAAATAACCAGCTTTACAAATGCAGTAAAAATTAGCGATGTCTACAACGGGCTACGCCAACGCGTTAAAAATTATAAATTAGCAATATGCCGATAGCGAGCCTCTATTCCTGAATAGATGCCATAAGCAATCAAACCCAAACCCACTATACCCAGAAGCCAAAGACCAAAGGGGTGTTGTGTCAGAACTGCTAATGCACCACCCAACCCTCTAGCCTGAGTGCCATCAGATTGGATTGCCGCCAGCATCAAAAAGATGCCGATAATGCCAAAAACAATGCCACGGGCAGCAATGCCAAATCTACCCATACGCACTGCCCAATTTTGCTCAGTTAGACTCATTTGAGAAAGTTTTAAATGGTAACGAAATTTGCCTTTGTACGCTCTATAAAGGTAAAAAAGACCAACACCAACTACCATCATCCCTGCCAGTGCTACTAGCCATCGCCCAAGGGGTTGAGCCAAGATATATATTGTCCAATCTTCAGTTGAATCGCTATCGCCAACGACTGAACCCATAATCAGCTTTACAGATGTCAAAGCCAAACCTGTATAAGCTAAAGCACTGATAGCATAACCAATCCGTTGGGCAATTCGTTTAGCATTAATTGGTTTTCCATTTTTTTCAGGATCAAAAAACGTCTGAACTAAACGCCAAAGTACGTACCCAATAATTCCGAGGGTAACGATACTTAGCAAAAATTTTCCAAAAGGTTGGACAACAATTGCCTTTAACGCACCAGTTGTATTTGTGGTTTTACCACCAGAACCAATGGCTGCTTGGGTTGCTAATAACCCAATAATAAAGTAAACAACACCTTTTGCTGCGTATCCTAATCGTGCTAGTCGCTCAAACCAAGGGAGAGAAGTTATTTCTTTACCTGGTTGTTTAATTGGTTCTAAGGGTGAATTGGGTAGTGTCACGTCGCTTCTCTACGAGACGCCAAGGGCGAACGCTCCGAATTCAAAATTCAAAATTAATAATCTCCATAAATAAATTTATTTACTCTGGTTCATGAGTCTGTTTTGGTCATACGGCATAGTAATTATCTAGAATTCAGAAAGATGAAACTGCTCTCTACACTATATTTATTAACCTGAACCGCCACCTGAGCCAATGATACCAAGCAGTTGCAACAGATAAATAATTGCAAATACACCAAAAAATATGCCAGCGATCGCTGTTCCACCAAAGATTATTTTTGATGGTTGCAGTTCCTTGGGTAACATTTTGATTTGTTAGAAAGCACGACGACGCACGGGTGGTATACTACTGCGTAAAGCTTGCCATGTTAGCGCTCCTACCCTACCATCACCAACCAATCTTTGCGATCGCTGAAAGGTAGCTACTGCTGTAGCAGTTCTAGGGCCATAGATACCATCAATAGCTCCTTTATAAAATCCTAAATATTTCAGGACAGCTTGCACGTCTCTCACAGGCTGTCCGCGAGATCCAGGCGTAAGAAAAGGAGCTCTCACAGGAGAGTATTTTGAAAGCCTACCTGTAATTGAGGTTGTATTCGCCTGAGCAGGTGCAAAACTAAAGGGTAACATCCCCAAAAAGAATGCAGAGATTAAGCCCAATGGTAAAATTATTGAGTGCATAAATCGAGTATTCATAAATTTATCATCCTCTGATCAAATTTTTGCTCTGTTTGGATTTCTCCCATTTCTCAGGTTTTCTTCATAGGTTCTGAAGTTGGGATCGTTCAGTTCGTAAAAGTAAGGCTCTAGCGTGTAATTATAAAGAGCAGGAGTACCTAACATAGCCGGCATTATTGATGGCACTAAAGGTCGGTAAACCCCTCTAACTTTCTCTTCATAATCATTATCGATTGCTAAATCTTCGCTAAATTCAGGTAGATTTTTTACTTGCTCTTTGGTCAGTTTAGGAACAAAAAGATGTTTTTTATCATAGTCAAGACGAGCTAAACCCACCGGGAGCAATACTTTTTTGCCAAAAATCCAGAAGCCTGTATCAATGATGAAATACCGGAAACGTCCATCATTTTCATCAACTAATATATTGACAACAAAACCAACCCTGTCATCATCAGCGTAAACATCAAAAGTTTTAATGCCATTGCCATTAAAAATTTCATCGTTGTAGTTGGGGTTGTATTCGTCAAGTTTGTACAAAGCCATGTTTTTTCCTCCTGTAAAAACTGTTTAATTTTATTAGTAACTAACTTAAAGGTTGAATTTTTGCCTCATAAGCAGCATTGTTTAAACCGCCACCTCTATAAGCTTTTTGAGAATTAATATCACTTCTTAAGGCGGTAATGCGATCGCTTGTTGCGGGATGAGTACTCAAAAATGTCGGCAGCGATCGCTGTTGGAGTAACTTTTGCATAAAAGCAATCATGGCAGACTGAGCATAAGCAGCACGTCCTAAAGTCCTCAGTCCTCTTTGATCGGCTTCAAATTCATCTTGGCGACTATTGGGACGCTGTAATGCCAAATCCACACCAATCTGAACTGCTGTACTGCGTTCTAATCCGGCTACTGTGGCAAAACCACGAGCGATCGCTGTTTCTCGCATCTGTTCTATTGAATGCCGACTAGCAATATGACCAATTTCGTGAGCGATAACGCTGGCTAATTGAGCTTCATTATCTGCGGCTTTCAGCAATCCGGTAGTGACATAAACATAGCCACCCATTGTGGCGAAGGCATTTATACTCTCATCTTGAACTACCTGAAATGTATAAGGAATATCAGGGCGAGTGCTATTTGCTGCCAATTTCTGACCAACTTGGTTGACATAGCGATTCACATTTTGATTACGATAAAGCTGAATTTCACTATTAACTAACTGTTGATTAATCTGCTTGCCTAGTTGGACTTCTTCTCGATCAGAAATAGTGGATAGCTGAAATATTTGGATTCCTTGATTCAAGAGATCAAACAATGAAATTGCCTGTGTCTTTTGGGGTGAACCCACACCAATACCAACTGCTACTAAAACTGACATAAATAAATACAACCAGCGACGATAAATAAAAAATAAAGAATCTAACATAAGCTGATTCAAGTTAACTACGATGTTCAAAACTGGTGAACACTCCCTGCTACGGAACTTGCTCAAACTGCTCTATATCCAAGCATTCCAGACTTGTTGCGGCTTAAACCCGTGGAGGGATAGTTGAAAAGCTAAATGGCAATCTCCATAAAACCTTACAGAAAGTACAGCATTTAATACGGTCATGACAAACTGATAATTTCTAATTAGGGTATACAGTTTCAGCAACTAAAATAGGTCTGTTGCCGTACTCAGCCTCTAACTCTCTTTTGACATTTAGATCCCAGGTGAAATTATATTCTTGCTCAATTTCAGCAATTACAAAAGGACGAACTTCGCCAGTTATCGATACTGTCTGATCCTGATTTATTGCTACTTTGGGTGGTGCTTTGAATAAAACTAGCAAATCTTGCCCACCAAACAATTGGTTTTCATCTAGTGTTAGTAAAACCGGACTGCGGATATTGTCCACTTCCCCCGTAACTGTAACTTGACGACGATAATATTTTTCGGGACGTTGTGTTATCTGGCCAGGTTCAGGCGCTAATACAAGGTATCGAGCAATGATTGCAGGTTTATTGATGTAATCTTTGTAATATTCATCCTGCATATTGAGATTAAACTCTTGCTCAATCTTGGGAATTACTAAATTACGAACCTGACCAGTAACTTGAATTTTGATATTTTGGTCAGATGGCAGATTAAAAGGCACACCTGAAGCATTGACAACTACAAGAGGTTCACCGCGAAAGAACCGTGCATCACTAACTGTGAATGAACTCGAAGCAACTTTCTGAATTACTCTGCTTTTAATTGTTACAGAGTTACCCATGAATTCGTCGGTGTTTTCAGCAATTTCAGATGTATTAGTGATAGTTGCCTTTTCGTCAAAAAAGCTACAACTTCTCACTATTAGAGCCATGACTACCAGGAAAACTAATACCCCTGCTTGACCTAATGCCTGTAAGAAATTTCCCCTTTGAGAATTGTCACTCATTACCTTTATTCTTATTTATCTTGAGGCTATTCATGAAAAGTTTTCCTGATAGACAATGCTGTAGAATCCCTTATTGCGGAATTGCTGAGGGATAAACCTCTGTTGCAACTAACACAGGTTTATTGCTGTATTCTGCTTCTAGCTGCTTTTGTAAGGTTAAATCCCATTTCAGGTTATATTCTCGTTCTAGTTCAGCTACAACAAACGGACGTAACACACCCGTGACTGCAACTTTCTCACCTTCATTGACAACTCCTTTCGGAGTACCAGCGCGGATCACTAACAAGTCCTGCCCACCAAATAATTTGTCTTCATCTAAAGTGAAGGAATTGGCATTTCTGATGTTTTCCACCTCTCCTGTCACTGCCAATGTTTTACCGTAGTATAGTTTAGGGTTTGTGGTAAGTTCACCTGGTTTAGGAGCAAGTGCAAGCGATTGAGCAATAATTGCGGGTTGGGTTTCGTACTCTTTGTACAAGTTTGGATCTAAGCCCAAGTTGTAATCTCGATTAATATCTGCAATCACAAAGTTACGAACTGGGCCTGTCGCTTGAATTGGTGTATTTGGGTCAGTAGGCAGGGTGAAAGTTTTACCCGAAGCATTTACAACTAAAATTGGTTTAGCACTAAAAAATTGCTTATCGGCAATTGTAAAAGTTGACGGGCCCAATTTTCTGACGGGTGTACTTCTAATTGTTACAGTTTTACCAATTAGTTCGTTTGTATTGTCTGCGACTTCTTCTGTAGTCACATTAGTTTCTGGTACTCCGGCTTGTTGATCTAAGTTGTTGGTACAACTTCCAAGCAGCATTGTAGATATTGCTAGAGCAATTGTTCCTTTAGAACTCCATTTATTTTGTATAAAGTTGATCATTTCAAAATCTCCATCTGGGTTGACTAATTATCAGGTTCAGATGATGAGTTATTATGCAAAACTCTCTACGTTTTTATGTCAGTCTTAGTGATGATTTTTCAACTGAACCTGATATTGTTGAACGACTAAAAAACTTTTTGTTTGTTGTAATCAGCATTTAAAGCATTCACCATTTTTGTGGTGAATTATATTAATTCAAAAAGACTTGACCATCTTTTTGAATTCTCAATACGCCTTGATTGTTATCAAAATTGGTTGTTTCATCTAACGAAACTGCGAGTGTCCCTTCAGAGGTAGATGTGGGCATAACTTTAAGCAGTCCACCATCTTGACGTACCAAGGTAATACTGATAGGTGTTGGTAAGTTTCGTAAGACAAATTCTTGTCCACCTGCAAGATATCGAGGTTGGGTCTGACCAATTGCTTGATAAGAAATACCAGCGTTAGTGTTATTTTTCAATTTTACATCGACTGTACCTGCTGTTGGTGTAATAGTTGCAATCGCACTTTGCCGACTTTCTGGAGCAGGTGGTTGTATAACATTAACATTTGTGCGTCTTCCATTCATAGGATAGGCAGGAACCATAATACTCTGGGAACCAGTAGTTCCCTGTTGTCCTCCGAATCTTAAAGTTGCAGCATTCGGTGGACATCCTGCTGGAACCATAACTCGATTACGGTGTGGTTCTTCATAGAAAATACTAGGGCAAGGATTAATTTGAGAAATTCGCGGCTGTGCTACTGCTGATTGAGTAATTGCAGAGAACCCGACTAGCAAACTTCCAAAAATTGTTCCTACTAATCCAATTTCTTTTAAAGAAGAATGATTTAACTTGTACATAAATACCTCCTGAGATTTTCATTTTGCTTGTTATTTGAAAATTCCAATAGTGACATCTACTGAAAGATTAGAGAATACTTTTAGTTAGCCTCTTACTTTTCTTGCAATAATCCAAATTTTTGAGCGTGTATTTTAGGTTTAGGGAAAGTTGAGCTGCTCAACCAAAAGAGGAGAATGAAAACAGACTGTCTGTATTTTGAGGTTAAATCTCAATGGTGGAAAAGTCGAGGAGAATTCTAATACATTTGGCAAACACTACTTTAGATATAGGTTAGTACCTCTATAGCCATAGGTGGCAAAATCAAATCAATACTGCGCTTATTACTCTTCTAACCAATAGAGTAGACCTAGAGAAGTAACTCCCCCAAAAAAGTGAGCGCCAATCATGTTGACGTTTGCTAACATTACAAAAATGTCTAGTGAACGAATTACATTTTCTGGCTGATAAATTGCGACACCTTGAGGTTGTGCTACTGCTTTACCCAAAATGATTGAAACGGTAACTTCAGAAGCAATAAAAGCTATTAATAACCCTACCAAGCTCACTAGTAATCCAATTCGTAAATTTTGAATTACGTCTTCTTTCTTGGGATGGTTTTGAGAATTTGGTGTTTGTAAAAGTTTAGCCATTTTTCGATAACGCAAAGCCCAATAGACTCGAAAACACAGCAATAAAATACCAACAATAGCCAAAAATATCCCAAACCCTATACCTGCATTGCTTGTCTGAGTAGTAATGTTACGACTAAAACACGCCAACAATACAGCAATGCCAGAAATACCACCAAGTATTAATTGCACCCAAAAACTAATTCGACTTACTAAACGCAATGTAGCAGCAAATTTTTGTTTGCTTGGTGGATGTGAAAGTGATTCTAAATTATTTATCATATATACTCTACTCCCTAAGTAGATATTTTAAGTAAATCTAGTAAATTAGAGTTTGATTTCAATCTATATGATAAAACTCACCTCACCAATTAATGTATTTACTTCTTGAAATATTAGTTGCTTTACTGAAAAGAATTTATCTTGACCTCAGAACTAATATTTATTGATTTAGTTATAAATTTAGAGAGTAAAAGTGGAAAACTAGTGGAGAATATGTATTTTCGGAAAAAACTACGACTTCAGAAAGAGACTACCAAAACTATAGATAGACTTTTTTCTAAGCAAATCTATCCTAAAGTGGAGAGACTACAGTAATCCTATCTCTGTCACCTAAATTCCCATCAATAATTTAGGAATAGCTAAACTGGAAACACCAGATTTTGTAATATACTTTAGCTCAAGGCTGCTGCTACTTGAACAGCTAGTTTCTGAGGATTAAATGGTTTACTAATTATGCCTTTGACACCTAGATTACTGAATAGACGTTCGTTATTAGTGCGTCCTCTAGCTGTAAGCAAAATTACAGGTATATGTTTAGTTGTTTGATTAGCCTGTAGTTTTTGAAAAGTTGTCAAACCATCCATATCAGGCATCATTACGTCTAAAAGGATAGCATCGGGTTGAGATGACTGAGCTAAGAATAATCCTTGATTACCTGAAGTAGCAGTCAACACCTCCCAGCCCCCCATTATTTCTAGACAAGTCTGAATCAATTGACGGATGTCATCTTCATCATCAATAACTAAGATTTGCTTAGAGTCCATCGTTATTATTTTCCTGTTTTAAATTATTATTACTTAGTGCTTTAATTCTTCCAATGTAATGAGGGGTATTGTTTAAAGCTACCATCCTCTTAAGATTAGTTTTTAATGGTAAAACTTGAAAGTGGAAAACTAGGGTAGAAGTTTAATAAATAGATGGCATAACCAGAAGTAATAGACCAAAAGTAATAGAAAATGTGGAGATTGACACGATGGGCTTTGCCCCACCTTCCCTACGGAACGCTCCGGGAACGGCGATTCTCGCAACTACAACGCTACAGCATTGCATTCTTAACGGTTTTACTAGCTTTACTGTTGACATTGCTTCTATGGCAGCTACACAGGCTGAATTCTATTTATCCACTGTTTTTAGCTGCTGTCATGGTTAGTTCCTGGTATGGTGGCTTAAACCCAGGATTGTTGGCAACTTTTTTGTCTGCCATAGTCTGCGCCTACTTCCTTTTGCCCCCTTTTTATTCTCTGGCTATTAGTGGGTTCAGTGTGGTGGGGTTGCTTCAGTTTGTGCTAGTAGCATTGTTGATTAGCTTACTTAACTCCGCACTGCGCCAGGCGCGATCGCAAGCTCAGAAAAACGCACGAGCCGCCCAGGATAATTATGAGTGTTTACGTCAAATTCAAGACAGTCTGCGTCAAAGCGAAGAACGTTATCGATTGCTAGTAGAAGGAGTAACTAATTACGCAATTTTTATGTTAGATCCAAACGGTAACTTTACCAGTTGGAACATTGGAGCCGAGCGTATTTTAGGCTATCAAGAAGCAGAAGTGATTGGTCAACCTTTTGAGCGAATTTTTTCACCCGAAGCAATTGAGCGCGGACAACCACAACAAGTATTAACAAAAGCCGTAACTGAGGGGTTTTCTAAAGAAAATCGTTGGCATCTCCGTAAGGACGGTAAATTTTTCTGGGCGCATTGTGTAATCACACCTTTACGAGATGAAAATGGAAATCTGCGTGGATTCTCTAAAATTATGCAAGATATTACTGAGCGCAAACAAGTTGAAGAAGAAAAAGAACAACTGTTGCTACGAGAACAAGCTGCACGTGCCGTTAGCGAAGCGGCACAAAGTGCAGCAGAAGCCGCAAACCGTTCCAAAGACGAATTTTTAGCAATAGTTTCCCATGAATTACGTACTCCCATGACTGCAATTATTGGTTGGGCGGGGATGTTGCAAACGGGTGCGCTAGATGAAGCTAAAGTAACTCTTGCATTAGAGATAATCGAACGCAATGCTAATTTGCAAATGCAACTTATTGAAGACTTAATTGATATTTCGCGGATTGTTAGAGGAGAACTTTCACTCTCTATTGATTTGGTAGATTTAGTAGAAGTAATTACAACTGCGATCGAGGTTGTACAAGCACTGACAGATGCAAAGGATATTGAAATTGAAACTATATTTGATACTTCAATAGAAAAAATTTCGGGTGATTCAGACCGCTTGCAACAAGTTGTGTTAAATCTACTTACCAATGCAATTAAATTTACACCCAACGGCGGACGGATTAAGGTGCGGTTGTCAAAGGAAGTGGGGAATAGGGAGTGGGGAGTAGGGAGTGGGGAAGAGTTTTCCCAACCCTCAATTCCTAACTATGTTCAAATTCAAGTCAGTGACACGGGTAAGGGTATCAGTGCTGACTTTCTACCTCATGTATTTGAGCGCTTTTGCCAAGCAGATAGCAGTCATACTCGGTCAGATAAAGGACTAGGTTTAGGGCTAGCGATCGCCCGTCATGTGGTAGAACTGCATGGTGGCATAATCCAAGCCCAAAGCCAAGGAATAGGACAAGGTGCAACATTTACAGTCAAGTTGCCCATTTTAGAAGAAAGCAAAGGAGAAAGTCTTTCCCCTTCATCTCCTCCATCTCCCTCATCTCCCTCATCTCCTAACCTCCTAACCAACTTGCGAATCCTGGTTGTAGATGACGAGGCGGATGTGCGACAGTGGATTACCGCAGTACTCGAAGAGTGTGGAGCGAAAGTTAGTACTTTTAGCTCTACAAGACAGGTACTTGAAGCATTAGAAGAATTACATCCAGATGTTTTGATTAGCGACATTGGGATGCCAGGCGAGGATGGCTATGCGCTGATGCGTAAAATCAGAGAAATTGAAGCAGAACGAGGTGGGCGGATTCCTGCTGTTGCATTGACGGGGTATGCCAGGGTAGAAGATTACAAAGAGGCCTTAGCAGCAGGGTTTCAGTTACATGTTGCTAAACCAGTCAGAGCAGCTGAGTTAATTGCAGTTGTTGCCAGCCTGGGTAAAATGTCTGGTAAAATCTGAGTAATTTTAAAAATATTCTTCATATTCACAACCACAAGTTTTCCAATTTCTCAAGATAACTTCAAAAGTGTAATTCAGACAAAAAATGGTGTTATCTATGCAGTTGTGCAACTTAGATTGCATGACAGATGAACACCAAAATTCCTATTTTTTATGTGACTAAGGGCGAGGAAACTGAGAAGGTTGCTTGAAGTTCTCGACTGGTACATTTTTAAGTGCATTTTGCATAAAATCACGCCATATAGGAGCAACCGTACCACCACCTGTTGCACCGTGACCTAATCTTCTGTTGTCGTCTCTTCCTACCCAGATAGCAGTTGTCAACTGTGGTACAGTACCCACAAACCAAACATCTCTTTCTGATGAAGTTGTTCCCGTCTTCCCAGCAGCCGGACGACCTATAGCAGCAGCTCTAGCTGTACCGTTATTAATTACAGACTGCATTACATTAATCACAGATGCAGATGCCCAAGGATTTAAAACCAAACGAGGTTTAGGTGTATTGTCTATCAAAACATTGCCATTGCTATCAGTGACACGCATGATTAATGTAGATGGTGACTGCCAGCCATAATTAGCCAAAGTAGCATAGGCACTCGCCATTTCCAGAGGTGTTATACCAATTGCACCTAAAGGCAAAGAAGTTACAGGTTGCATCGGGCTCGTAATACCCAAAGTCCGAGAAGTTTCAATAACTTTATTTAAACCTACAGTTTTGCCAAGTTTGACTGCGGGAATATTCCGAGATAGTGATAAAGCTGTGCGAATTGGTATCGCTCCCATGAAACTATTATCATAGTTGCGTGGAGAGTACCAACGGTTGCCATCACGATACTTGACTGGAGTATCTTGCACTATTGTATTGGGTGTGAACTTGCCACTAGCAAAAGCAGTATAGTAAACAAACGGCTTAAAAGAAGACCCTGGCTGACGATGTGCTTGGGTTGCTCGGTTGAACTCGCTAGTTTTAGCATCTACGCCACCGACTAAAGCTTTAATAAAATGGGTGCGCGGATCAACAGCTACTAAAGCTATTTGATTATTTTTTAACCCTTGAGATGTCAATTTTTTATGCCAACGCTTGACAGTTTTTTCTGCCATCATTTGGAAATTAGCATCAACGGTTGTTTGCACCCGCATTCCCCCTGTGAGCAGTGCATTACGTCCAAACTTTTTCGCCAACTCCTGCGCTACGGTATTAGTTATATAAGGTGAAGCGCTACCTTGTAATGATCTATTTTTATTCAGTTTAATCTTTTGCTTGAAAGCTTGATTGTAATCCTTCTGGTTAATCCAGTTTAATTCCATCATCCTAAAAAGCACTTCTTTCTGCTTTTGTTTTGCTAATTCCATGTTAATAAAAGGACTGAAACTTTCTGGTGCTGGAAGCAACCCTGCCATCATAGCTGATTCAGCCAAATTTAAATTTGTGGCTGACTTGTTAAAGTAATAACGTGCCGCCATCTGGACACCATAATTGTTATCACCCCAATAAACTTGATTTAGGTACATATCCAATATCTCATTTTTATTGAGAACTTGTTCTAAACGAATTGCCAGCACTGCTTCTGCTATTTTCCGTGTAAAAGTACGTTCTTGAGATAAAAACAGGTTTTTCACCAATTGCATGGTGACAGTCGAGCCGCCTTCTTGCACTTCTCCGGCTTCCAAGTTAACTACTAAAGCACGTGCCACGCCCACTGGATTGATGCCTGGGTGATCATAAAAAGAACTATCTTCAGTGGCTAATACTGCTCTTTTCAAGTGAGGAGAAACTTTCTTTAAAGGGACTACTTCACGATTGGCTTCCCCGTGAATACTTGCCAATAGCCTACCTTTAATATCATAGATATAGGTTGTTTCCGCAGGTACAAAGTTCTGTATTTGTCTAACACTTGGCAAATCACGGAAACTAATAGCTAAACCAACCAGGCCTCCAGCTAGGACAGAACTTGTCAGCGTGGTAATTGATAAAAGGGTACAACTGGTAACTTTCCCCACGCCTTTCAAAAACTCTAAACTAGGAGAAGTCTGGATTTGCGGCTGCTGATCTTCAAAATTTCTTAACGAAGACACGGCAATTTTATTTCCTCGTTGATAGGTGTAACTACAATTTATTCAGCAAAGCCAAGCAGATAATTTTCGGCTGCTGATGATAGTTTGATAGTTATGAAAATTGATATATAGGAATCCGCTTTGATTTTTTAACTTACTTGTGTAGATAGGCAACAGTCAAGAAAGCTTTTTGAGTTGTACGGAGTTTGTTCAAAAATTAAATATGAGTCCTATATTTCTAGAAAACATAACTCAATCAATTTCTAAATTATACAGAATACTGAGTAGCGCAGCTTCTACTAAGAGGTATAATTTTGCTACACCGCAAGCTTGGATGAAATACAAAATATCCATCAGCAGCATTCACGCTACAGCGCTTCCGGCTATTATGCAATATAGTTTTATCCTTGCCCCTCTCCTATCATTGCTTTCAGCTTTTAGGATGTACCTCATAGCTGCCGGAAGTGCTGTAAAGAATGTGGAGAGAGGCAAGCAAGGCTTGTTTTCCCCACAAAGCTGATGCGGATTTATTTATATACTAGGACTTATTGACAGTCCGACACTACTATATTTCAACCTCTAAAAAACTTTTATCTTAGCTGAAACTCTCTTGGGACAGTTTTTTTACTACCTTTTAGCCTAAGTATAGTATTGCCTTTGATAGATGTCATAAAAAATTGAAAATGGCATAACCTAAGTTATATAAATTTGATTACAGCGCTCAGGGTCGCTTCTACAAGCAAACATTTTCATGAGAATTCTGTTGGTTGAAGACGATGATTTGCTTGCTCAAGCTGTAGCAAGATATCTTACCAAACAAAATTATGTGGTTGATATTGCACCTGACGGTGAAGCTGGTTGGGAGTTAGTTAATGTCTGTCACTATGACCTGATTGTGTTAGATATTGTTCTGCCAAAGCTAGATGGCATAAGTCTTTGTCGGCAATTACGGCAGTCAGGTTATCAAATGCTGATTCTGCTTTTAACGGCAAAAGACACTAAAACTGATAAAGTTATTGGTTTAGATACTGGAGCAGATGATTATGTAGTCAAACCATTTGATTTTCAAGAGTTATCAGCTCGGATTCGTGCTTTATTACGTCGAGGAAATACTTCTTTACCTCCTGTTTTGGAATGGGGAGCCTTGCGTCTCGATCCTAGTACTTGTGAAGTGACTTATGCAGACATTGCTCTAAATTTAACAGCGAAAGAATTTAGCCTTTTAGACCTTTTTTTACGCAACAACCAGCGCATCTTTAGCCGGAGTGCCATTGTAGATCAACTTTGGAGTACTGAAAAAGATCCACCTGAAGAAAATACGATTAAATCTCATATCAAAAGTTTACGGCAAAAGCTAAAAGCCGCAGGTGCTAACTATGATTTTATAGAAACTGTCTATGGAATGGGTTATCGTTTAAAAGCTTTAGATCATGAGGAAATTTGTCCGAAACCTGAGCCGGAAATAGATTTAAAACAGCAGCAAATTCTACTAACAGCCATTGCTCAAGAGCGGGAAAATTTCAAAGCTAAGGTTGGTTCGCGTATTGCAGTATTGAAACTAGCAGCTGATGCTTTAAGAAAAGGTAAACTTGACGCTCAATTGCGGCAAAAAGCAGAGCAAGAAGCTCACAAACTAGCTGGTTCTTTGGGTAGCTTTGGCTTTCCAGAAGGTTCGTTATTAGCCAATGAAATAGAAGATTTATTTCAAACTCAAAAATTTATTAGCCAAGCTAAATGTTTTTATTTAGATAAGCTCTTGATGGAGTTGCAACGAGAGCTAGAAAAAAGCACAGTTGAACAAACCCAAAATCTACTATTAGTAATTAGCAACGATCGCCAAATAGTTGAGGAATTGATCGAGGAGGCTGAGAATCAAAAAATACAAATTAAAGTTGCTACTAATCTCACCGCCGCCAGAAGTATAATCTCATCTTTAAATCCCCATGTAGTGCTACTCGATCTTGATATTGAGAAAGACAGCTTGAAATTAATAAGAGAATTATCTCAGCGATCGCCTACGGTAGGCGAAACGCCAACGTCACAAATACCTGTGTTAGTTTTTACAGAGCGAGATAATTTTAGCGATGCCTGCGGCGGGCTTCGCCTACGCCTAGAAGTTGCACGATCTGGCGGACGTGCTTTTTTACAAAAATCCATGCCTCCTAACGAAATTTTGGAGTCAGTCACCCAAGTATTACAGCAAACTCGTATTACTAAAGCGAGAATCATGGTTGTAGACGATGACGCACAGACATTAATTGTCATACAACAATCTTTAGAAGCTTTAGGACTTACTCTAAAAACTCTTGAAGATCCACGCTACTTCTGGGATACTCTGACAGAATTCTCTCCAGATTTGCTAATTCTAGATGTGGAAATGCCTAATATCAATGGCATTGAACTTTGTCAGGTAGTACGTAACGATCCGTACTGGAAGTTTTTACCAGTACTGTTTCTGGTTGATAATTTATCAGCAGATATTGTTGAGCAACTATTTGCGGTCAGAGCCAATGATTGTGTGAGCAAAACTGCTAAGAACTCACACCTAATCACCCGTATATTGAACTGTCTAAAACTAAGATAACTAGTTAGAAACATAGCTTTAGTAAATAAAATAACCAAATATATGAATAACCCACAACAACAGCCAACTAAAAAAACTTTCTGGAGCAAATTTAGTACTAATACACTAGTCCGTTTCTTACTGTTTGCTGCTTGTAGTTGGGTATTAGTAAAAGTTTTTTGGTATTTCAAGGATGTAGTTTTTATATTTACCTTTGCGACAATTTTAGCACTCATTCTTAACTATCCTATACGCTACCTGGAACGTTTTTTGAGGCGAGGTTTTGCCTTGGGTACAGTCATAGCTATCAGTTTATTAACAATCATTCTTCTATTTGTATTTGTTGGTAATATATTGATTACACAGCTACAAGAATTAACAGGTTTGTTATTACAAATAATTAGTTCTACAAACAATCCTATTAATCAATTACAAAGCGCATTAGCTACTCGAAATGTTCCAATAAATTTAGAGGCAATAGAAACACAAATTCGCAACTGGTTTGTGTCTGGTATGAACATGATTTTAGGCTTTTTACCCAATATTTTAGAAAGTTATGTCGGATTTATCATTATTATTGTAATTGCCTTTTTCATGCTGACTGATGGAGAAAAAATCTGGCAACTGATTCTTAAGATGATTTCCCATAATCAACGCGATCGCTTTTCAACAGCTATTCAGAAAAACTTCATCGGTTTCTTACGAGGTCAATTGCTAATCTCATTTATTCTGAGTATTGCCACTTTTTTAGTTTTCGCACTTTTTGGTGTTCCATTCCTATTTCTGCTAGCTATAACTGTGGGAATTTTTGACTTAATTCCTGGGATAGGAGCTACACTAGGAGTTACTTTAGTTTCTCTAATTATCTTAATACAAAGTGGTTGGATTGTTGCTATTAAAGTATTAATAGCTTGTATAGTTTTGCAACAGATTCAAGATAATTTACTTGCCCCTCGTGTAATGCAGAGTACAGTGCATTTAAATCCTATAGTAGTATTTTTTGCTCTTTTAATTGGTACAAAAATAGCTGGTTTATTAGGAGTATTTCTTTCTATACCCATTGCTGGAGTTATTGTAAGCTTGTTGGATATTGAGGAATTGCAAGCTAATTAGAAATTCTAGTATTGATTTTGCACTGTAGATAGCAAAAAATGGGGGTGCATTATGCGCTTCGGACAATTAATTGGATTTCTGGCTCTTGTTATCTCTCTTTACATTCTGTGGCAAATTCACCAAATCCTTTTGCTGGTATTTGCAGCAGTAGTTTTAGCGACAGTATTAAATCAACTAGTGAGTTTTTTTCAAAGATTTCGTATTAAGCGAGGAATCGCAGTTGCCATAACAGTTGTTCTTTTATTGGCCATTTTGGTCGGTTTTTTTGCACTGATTGTGCCACGTCTTATTGACCAATTGCAACAATTTGCTAATATTATGCCTATGGCATTAGAGCGGTTGCGATCATGGAACAACTGGTTACAAAATGTAATTCCTGACCAACTGTTAGAAAATATTCGCGGGCTTAGATATCTAACTCAAGGTTTGCAAGATTGGTTAAATCAGTTAATAAATAACTTTTTTAACTTGGTCAGTAGCTCGCTTTCTATTATTTTAGGCTTGCTGCTCTTCGTAGCTCTCACCATCATGTTATTAGCTAATCCCTCGCCGTATCGACAAGGATTTATACTGCTATTTCCTGCCTTTTATCGTCGGCGAGTTGATGACATTCTAAACAAGTGTGTAGTCTCGTTGACTGGCTGGATAAAAGGCACGCTCTTAACTATGCTATTCATTGCAACACTGAGCTATATTGGACTGTTAATTTTGGGAATACCACTGCCATTAGTTAATGCTATTTTGGCAGGATTATTAGAATTTATCCCAAATGTTGGGCCAAGTTTGAGTGTAATTCCGCCTGCACTGCTAGCATTGAATGAAGAACCTTGGAAAATCGCCGCTGTTATAGCTTTGTACTTTGGAATTCAGCAGATTGAGAGTCTAGTTTTAGTGCCTTTAGTGATGAAAAGCCAAGCATCTCTTTTGCCAGCAGTTACTTTAATAGCAGTGGTCTTTTTTGGCAGATTTTTCGGGTTTTTAGGTGTATTTCTCGCTGTTCCATTAGTAATTGTGTTTCAAACATGGATAAAAGAAGTTTTAGTCGAGGATGTACTCAACAACTGGCAAGAAAACAATCATTGATAATCAACTTTTACCATAAAAACTCATTTTATAATGTGTGAGTTGGATACTTGCTTGCGCTCTATCCGATATAAATTACTAAATTTATATCGCTTGGAGGACTATTTTCTATTTCTTAAAATAGATGCTCTTTTCTAAAAATTATGATTACCTATAGTTAGATGCAACTATATACAGCAGAATAGCCTACTACAAGGTCACGGCTACAGGAGTCAGAAGTTAGAATAGCTTTTGCTACGCAACACTATCGGAATGGCAAAGATACTCTTATAAGGTTATAACAGCGTTAATCTTTGTCACTCAAATCTAATTTGTTACTTCACTGAGTTGCAAACTGCTGTAGATAGTAATTAGCAATATTGCAAGGATGTGATCATGAAATCTAATCATAGTTATCGATGGCAAAAATTACCTATTGTTTCAACCACGCTTTTGTTAGCAGCAACGCTTTTTGCAACTCCTACTTTCGCCAATGATATAAACCAAATTCCAGGTTATGAATCTTCTGGTTTACAAGAAAGTAGCTATCTATTAGCACAAGTGCCTGCTAGCTGTCGCCAAGTGAGTGCTAGAGGTGGTCTTCGTGTTCGGGAAAAGCCTTCGGCCAACAGTAGGGTTGTAGGGACTGTACAAATTAACCGCAACGTCACAATTCAAACTGATGTAACAAATAATGGTTGGGTGCCTATTTCAACCCCGCTTCCAGGTTATGTCTATGCTCAATATCTTGGTATGTGTGATACAGCAGCAGCACCACCCCCAAGCAACTGTCGCCGTATTATAGCTAGTGCTGGCGCTCCTGTGCGACAACAACCATTAGATACTGCAACGAGTGTAGGAGTAGTTACAAATGGGCGGAGAGTCATCATTGATAGTTTAGGATTTGATGGTTGGGTGCCGATTACAGTTCCTATGCAGGGATATGTGCAAGGAAGTTATCTTGGTTACTGTCGTTAGTTGATAAGTTATTGTGCCTTGTTGCAATTCCCAAAGACTCTTTGAAGCTGCTCATCCAGCTTCAATAAAGTTTACTAGCAAATTGATAATTGTATGATGAATTTCAATTAATTGAGTGTTAAGACTTAAGGTTGGATGTTATTTGGAGATGGCAATGCTTCAGGTTGTAGTGTTAATTGTAAGGTCTGTCCGTTGCGTAGTACTTGGATTTGTAAGTTATTTAAGGTATTTTTTTCGATAACTGCTGAATTTCTTTAGATGGGGTAACTAATTGATTGTTAATTGCTTGAATAACATCAGCCTTCATAGTTTCCTACCCAAGTATCGAAAATTATGTAATCTAAATGTATGTCTCAGTTTGTCCATTAGTTGCATCTGTATGACGATTAGTCCATTTTTGCAATGCCCAAAGGCTAATTAAAGCTGCTAATCCAGCCCCCAAAGAGTCCATCATTAAATCAATAATGGTGTCATCCAAGCTTTCAATTACTTGAGTATTGAGAATTTTACCAGCAGACCATTCTGTGACTTCCCACAAAGCACCAATAGCAATTCCAAAACTAGTAATTGTCACTAAATACAAAACTGTATGATTCCGAAATATATTCAACATTGAACCATAGACTAAAAAACTAAGTGCTAGGGTAATTGCAGAAGTCGTATAAGCATGAACAATCTCGTCATAGGGGCCTGGCATACCAAATAAATTCCATACCCAACCAGTAGCATTGAGCAATGCAGCCAAGACAAACAAAAAATCAAATAAAGTGGGTAATTTATCATCTCGGATGACAAACACAAAGGATACAACAAGGAAAAAAGCGAGACCTAAGCCATTTGACCATTTACCTTGAACTGCTGCGGCTATGACAAAAATTGTTAGTAGAGCCTGTCCTATCCATGCGATAATTCGATAACCTTTCCAATTCAGAATTTTCATAGTTATTACCTCAAAAATATTAATTTAAAATGCCATTCTTCTGATTAATCCCAATCCTTATTAATGTCATCATTATTTAAATTTTTAATGACCTGATAATAATTTTCTTCTACATCTTTGCGGTCTTGTTCTTGTGATAGTCCTTCACGGCTATCTTGTAAAATCATGTCAGCATGATGGCGCAGGCTTGCTTGATATTTAGAATTATTGGTGTAAGTGGCAATAGTAGCTATAGCTTCTAACAAACGAATAATTACTCCTGCATCCGACTTTCCATACTGCCGAATTTGGTTAAAAGCACGATCAACCAATTCTTGAAAATCTACTCCTTCGGCAATGAAGCGCAATTTTTTATTTTTATCGTAGCGGTAGGGCGAAGGGAAATCTCGTTGAACTAAATGGCACAGCCCAGCGCTAATTCGGTCAATACAGCGAATTGCAGTAAATGGATCATTTATTCCAGGGGAAATGGCACGTAGAGCAATTTCTACTAATTGATCAATTGGAAACTTTATATCCTGTTGTTCTGTACGTTCTTTGCCCAAAATAAAAGCATCATTGATTTGTTTGGTAAGTTTTTTATTTACTTTGTTTCCAGGAAAAACCAATGCTAAATCGCTACCTTGAATTAGAAATTTCCCTGGTCTAATCTTAAGGCATACTAGTAAATTATGTTTACAAGCAATTTCCATCAATTCTTCGTCATCAATTGCTTGTAAATAACCAGTTCCACTAGCTCGAATTGGTAAAGCTTCCTCCTCAAAAGACATGGGAATTTCTTCAACTCCTTGTCTATCTTCTGGTTCACCATGGCCAATTCTTTCTGGAAATAGCCGCTTAATTGCTGAATGTAAATCCTCACTAACATTTTCGATTACGTAAGATGCCTGAATTATGGTTGAAGCATGATGGATAAAATAAATTAATACACCAATGCTAATAATTGCCAGTAAAGTGCCGACTGTAACTGAAAGTTGTGGCACATATTGTTCGTATCCATCTCCTTCTCCATGAATTGTCCGCAGTACAAGCAAGCAGTAGATGAACGTACCAATAAATGTGCCTAGTACAACTTGATTACCCGTATCCTGCATAAAATTACGCAGAAGTCGCGGCCCGAAATTGGAAGCAGCCAACTGAAGCGCCACAATTGTAATTGAAAAGGCTGTAGCAGCAACGCTAATCATCGAACCTGCAACCGATCCGAGAAGCGATCGCGCTCCATCTGCTCCACCACCGTAAACCCACCAATAATCAATGTCTACTTTGCCTGTGCGGTCAAGAGAAAGCATTGTGAAAGCTAAAGCAATAGCTAACACCGCCATAACCGCTGGTATGAACCAGTAACTTGAGTGGAGTTGATCCCACAATTTGCTTATCTTGACATTTCTCATTGTTCGTTGGTTTGAGAATCTACTTTACCGTTGTTATCTTGTGAGGAGCGTGCTTGAGCAAGTAACCTGAGTGAATCGCTGATGCGGCGAGGCTTTGGTACTTCACTTTTACCCGATGGCCAACCTTCACGCTGACGGGAACGGTTTCCATCTGTCTCTTCTGTCTGGTCGTGGAACAGAATTTGTTGAGTTGGGAAGGGCAAATCAATGCCGTTTGCAACGAGCATTTTCTTAATTGCAGTAATCACTTTATCCCGTGATTGCAGATCATCTGCCCGTCGTGGTGGATGAACCCACCAACGGACACGGATGTTAACAGTGCTTTCGGCAAGTTCCATTACCAATACATCAGGAGCCGGATCTTTTAAAACTTCATTTACACTGAGCATTGCGTCTAGCATTAACTGCTTGGCACGGTCAATGTCGTCGTTGTAGCCAATGCCGACATCGTATTCTAATCGCCGATTTTCAAAGGCAGTGTTTACAGTTACCGAATTAGTAAACAATTCCGAGTTCGGAATGACAATCCGCCGACCGTCATAAGTTCTAATTGTTGTTGCGCGTGTTTCAATATTTTCGACCGTTCCTTCAAAGCCTTTAAAAACAATTTGGTCATCAATTTGAAAAGGTTCAGTCAGCAGAATTAAAATTCCAGCTAAGAAATTTTGTAAAATATCGCGGAAAGCAAAACCAATTGCAACACCACTAATTCCTAAAAGTTGTATCAAATCACCGGCTCTAAATGTAGGAATCACAATAGAAAGGGCGATAAACAACCCAATCAAAATTGTTAGTCCTTGTGCTAACCTTCCTAATACTAGTCCCAGATTTCGTGCAGAACGACGATTGCGAGTTAACCGCTTGACCAGTATTTTAATTCTGCTAGCAATAAACAAAAATAAGATAAAGACAATTAATCCTAAGACAATGTTTGGTAGCAAAGCTATGAAACCATTTATCATGCTTTGAATATTATCCCAAGCTGTCGAGATTTCTGCATTCATGAACTTTCTTCACTAAGTAATTTTTGCTAAAGTCAACGCTCAGAATTTTGATGCAATAATTCTTGAATTTCCCCGCGCAATGCTGCGATTTCACTCTGAAGCATTTGAATCGATTTCGCTCCAGCTAACTCTGCTTCGTCATCATCGGCATCACGACCAATAAAAAACGTTGCCAGAGTTGCAGTGACATAACCAAACACGGCAAACGCATATAACGCTAAGAAAAAACAAAGCACCCGACCTTCGGGCGTTTTGGGCGAATAGTCAGAACCCATCGTTGTCATTAGCATTGCTGTCCACCAAAAAGCAGTGCTGTAGCTGTGCAGCCCTGATTCCACAGGAACTTCGTTTTCAAATGTATACATCCCTGCTGCTCCTACTACGGTAACGATCGCAGTTAACGCCACAACATAGCCAAACCCTCGACGGCTAATACTTGCTCCTAAAACCCGCATCCCTCGGTTAGCACGAGTCATAACTCGCAACAGTTGTAGCCCTCGTACAGCCCGTGCTGTTCTTAGTATCCGTAACACCCGTATAATCCGAAAAGTACGCAGTGCCGGTAACACCAAAGAAATAGCTGTTAGCCAGTTGCTTTTGATATATGAAGGTTTATGAGGAGCGATCGCTAGTTTAAGTAAAAAATCTAATATAAAAATAATCCAAATAGTGATGCTAAAGGCTTCCAGTAAAGAGTTTAATCCCCAGATGATCTCGATGATGAATAGTGCTAGCCATACAAAGCCCAGCACTAGCATGGGAATTTCTAGCCAATCTTCCAACTGGTGCAAAACTTCATTACGTTCTTTTTCTAGGGCTTGTTTTTCTGAAAGCTTTGAACTACTCATAAATGGGCTTATTGTTTACTAGCAGGGGTTTCTAGCACGTTGACATCAACTAGAGGTGTTACATTTAAGTCCTGTTTTAATAATTGGGTTTGAATTGATTGGGTGAGGCGTAAGCGAATTTCTTCACTAGACGCTGTAACTCCCGGTTGACGCTGCACATAAACAACAGATAGCAGAGTATCCTGCCCTTCAATATTGGATCGTGTAAAGCGTACATTCGACTCGACTAATTTTGCTAAACCAACTTGCTCTACAGTTTTCTGAACTTGGGCGTTGGCACGTTGAGCAAGGCTAGAGCGTTGTAAATTGGGAGAATGAGAAAACTGCCAAGTCAGCAAAAGAGCCAATGCGATGACAGTGATTGCTAAGGCAGAAAAGAATACCCGTTTTTTACCACGCCCATAGCGAGTTCCTTGAGCAGACAGCCCGAAGACTCGGAACAAAAGGGATGCTGAAAAGTTGATGCCGCATAGTTGCAAAAACAGTAAGAATAGCCCCGAAATTGCCATGTCCCATCTGCCAATTGCACCAGCCATACCTATGATTCCCGCAGGTGGGGCTAAAGAAGCGGCAACTAACATTCCTGTTGCTGCCCCAGATACTAAACTACTCCGTTCTGATTGAACTAAGTTCAGCGCCCCTGCTGCGCCGGCTGCCAATGGTAAAATCACTGCTACTGCTGAAACCTGGCTGCTGTCTAACATTAAACTGGTGGGAATTTCTTGCCGTAATATCAGGCTAAGTAGCCAAGTAGTGGCAATTGTGACTGCTAAAGCTGCAAAATATCGTAAGATACTCCGCCCCAGGAGTTTGCGATCGCCCCATGCAGTAGCGATCGCTGTATTCATTGCCGGGCCTGCAAACGGAGCTATCAGCATTGCCGCCACCAGCAAGTAAGCTGTATTGGTATACAAGCCAATCCAGACTACAAAGCCTGCCAGTGCTGCATAACTAAGAAAACCTCGCCAAGAGCCAACACTTTGCAAACCAGAAAGAAAAATCTCAATCGGACTGCGTTCTTCCACATCTACAACTTGTTGCGGCGCTTGAGATGCAGGGGGTTGCAGAGTCATCACACCAGTTGGTATGAGCGTGATCTGTACTTTGGGCAAGTCTTGCAACTTCTCCAGAACTTTGCCAACTTCTCCATTAGAAACGTGAACAATCACCACATCAATCGGTTCTTCTGCATTTCCTTCTAATCGAGCCAGATTTGTACCGTTATGAGATTTAGCAATATCGATAACAGCTTTTCCATTTCCCCGTGGTACTTGAATAATGAGTTGACGCATTCTAGCCTCCTACCGCTAACCATCTTGTTTTTTCAGACAAAAACTCTACTACCCAAAGAAAGATTTTTGGAAATATGTATCTCATACTCAATTAACACTTAATTTTTATTAGTAAAATTGCTGCATAGTAAAATAATTGCTACTTAAGCTAGTAAAAAAGGTTATATAAGGAAAATCTCATTAATTTATCGTTTAAGACTTAGATTAAATCTAAATAGTGGAAAAGCCGTGGAGAACTCCGCTATATTTTTCTTCTCAAAAACAAGCTATAAATTTTATGGCGTTGCATAAATGCGGGATGAATCATGCAAACACAGGTATTTCTCTATACTTTAAATAATGAAGTAACAATCGAATTGAATGTTTAAGCATATCTACGGATTTAGAATAGCAGAGTGTTTTTCGGTGTAGTCTTGCTAGGTAATGGCGCAAGCGGGTATTTTCGCCCTCGACCCTAGTCATATAGGTTTTGCTGACGATATGGTCTCCTGGGTCAATAAAGCAAGGATAAACCTTCCAACCGTCTGTGACGTAGAAGTAACATTGCCAATAGGAAACAATGTCCCACAAGAATTTAAATGTTTCTGAGCTGCGATCGCCGATTACCCAAGCTAAGATACCCTCTTGAAAGTGATTTACCGCCGTCCACAACCAAACTTTGTTTTTTTTGAACCGATGAATGTTTCTAGTTCATCTAATTCTCCAACTTCTGGTATGTCGTCGCTAGGCGGTACGTCAGGGAGTTGAGAGCCTATTTGTTTTAACCAATAAATTACGGTTGTATGGTGAACTCCTTTATCCCGCTCAATTGCGCGAAATCCCATGCCATTGACGTATGACCTTAAACATTCTTGCTTGATTTGATCTGAGTACCCTTTTGGTGGACTGTAAACATCGATAAATTGACGACCACAATTGACACAAATGTGATTTTGTTTACCTCTTCGTTTACCATTTTTTCTAATTTCGGTAGAGTCGCAGTATGGACATTGCACAGTAGATTACCTCAATTCATCCCTCTATTATGCAACGCCAATTTTATTACTTAAATTTATAGCAGTTCTAAATCATTCGTGACAATTATATCTCTCTTTCTTCTTTCCTTGGCGGTGGGAGCATCTCACCTTTGCAAATATATTAGGTGATTAGAAATCGCGGCTACACAAACAAAGTCCGCCTACGCGGACTCAAAGGATTTGAAACCCAAGGAGGTGGGTTTTGTCTGTATAGCCGCGTTCGCGTCAGCGTGCGGGAGGCTCTATTCCATTCGCTAGGGCAAACGTGTTTTTACAAAAGTGAGATGCTCTCTTGGCGGTTCGTTTCCTAATCTATATTTCGCACCACTAAAATCAGATTGCTATAAAATTCTTCTATTAACATAAGCTGTTACTAGAACATTGACATTTTTGAGATTTTCATTATTGCGTTATCTACATCTAAAGTAATAAGTCTAGTCAGTCTTTAGTAGTACTTCAAGCTGTAGGATAAATTTCTCCACTAAATCTCCACTATTTGTTAATAACTATTGAAGTATTAGAAATAATGAATAATTGAAAAAACAGGGGGCATGGATCATGACACAGTTAACTAAGTTCATTTCAGCAGGTGTATCTTTACTAACTTTAAATTTAACAGTACTAGCAGTTGGAGCATTGGATACCTATGCTCAATCTTCCCCTACAACTACCTTTAGTGATGTTCAACCTAATTACTGGGCACAGCCATTTATTCGAGGTTTGGCTGCAAGAAATATTGTAACTGGATATCCTGATGGTACATTTCGACCAGAACAGCCAGTAGACCGAGATGAGTTTGCAGCAATTATTCGTAAAGCTTTTGATCAACCAGCAATTCGCCAGATAGAAAGTGGTGGTGTATATAAAGATATTCCTACAAACTATTGGGCTAGTCGTCCCATCGAAGAAGCATATCAACAAGGATTTATGGCAGGTTATCCTGGTGGATACTTTCGTCCCAATCAATCGGTTTCTAAGGTTGAGGCTATAGTTGCTTTAAATAAAGGTCTGAATCTAACTACTGGTACATCAGCAGTTACTGTACCCACAGCCATGCAGAGAGTAGTTCCTCAAAAAACCGCACAAAAACCTGTAAAAAGGCGTATGATGCCACTAGCATTTACTACTTTAATGCAGCCTTTATTAATATCAAAAGCCCCAGCCGTAGCAGCTAATGCTGTAAGTCTTAACCGTCCTGCGTCATTTATTATTACTAACACTTACGCAGATGCCAATAATATTCCGCAATATGCAGTTGGAGATGTAGCAGCCGCAACTAAAGCAAATATAGTGGTCAACTATCCAAATCCTAAAGTTCTTAATCCAAATAAATCTGCAACTAGAGGAGAGATTACAGCTTTAGTTTATCAAACTTTAGTTTCCCAAGGAAAAATAGAACCCATTGCTACTAATTCACCTACCAATCAGTATATTATTGGTACTCCTATCAACAAGCAAAATGCTCAATAAGTGCGAATTCCTCAAAGACCTTTGCTGATTGCAGGTCTAACAACTTAGTTATAAGCCTCTATAATATTATGTTATGCAGAGGTTTACTTTTGGTTTAATTAACCCGAAATTTTTAAAACCATTAATTCCATAGGAATGATTTTTTAGACATTAATATCTTTCTTGAGAAAGAAGGAGTAAAAAATTACATCTTTACAATTGAAAATATAGATGTTGGAGGAAAAAGAATATGGCTTTATATAAACTCGAAGACTTTGCTGGTAACTATAGTGATGCAGATTTTGATAACTATGAAGTTAGGGATTTTGATGTCTACTCAGACATAGATGACGATAAAGTTGGGAGTGTTAAACACATCTTGGTCGATGATTCGGGTCATTTCCGCTATTTAGTTGTTGACACAGGTTTTTGGTTCTTTGGTAGACAAGTATTGTTACCAATTGGACGTTCCAGAATAAGCTATAGCTATCGACGTGTCTATGCTATTGGGCTGACGAAGGAGCAAGTAGAAAATTTACCAGATTTTAATGATTTGGAACAGATTGATTACGATTATGAGGAACAGGTGCGTGGAGTTTATCGGACTCCAGTAAGACAAGCACCTTTAAGTACCTCAACACCTGTAGAGACATCAACACCTGTAGATGCCCCACCAATCTCTAGGGATCGCAATGCATACAGGTATGAAGATGAACCAAATCTTTATGATATGAATCAGCAGGATCATCAAAACCTGAAACTATACGAAGAACGTTTAGTTGCTAATAAATCTCGTGTTAAGGCAGGAGAAGTATCTATTGGCAAACATGTTGAAAATCAGACGGCAAGAGTTTCTGTACCAGTTGAAAAAGAACGCGTAATCATTGAACGCACTACTCCAAACGAAGGTGGTAGAACTGTATCGCCTGCTGAGGCAAACTTCCGTGAAGGAGAAGTTACTCGGATGGACATTTATGAAGAAACCCCTGATATTCAGAAGGAAGCCGTTTTGCGTGAGGAAGTGAAAATTAAGAAAGTAGTTGAACAGGATACAGTTGAAGCCGAAAGTACTGTTCGTCGTGAGGAATTAGACGTTAATACGAATGATGAGCGGTTGCATGAGAGAAGAAGCTAAATGGCTTTGAGATAACTGCTAATGAAATATCCCCGCATTTATAGAAGCTAAGTGCGGGGCAATTTTTGACATTCAAATGTTTTTTATTTTCCGATGCCACTTGATGACTAACTCGCCTTGATTCACTCATTACTTTAAAGCATTGCGTGAAGCACGGGGCTAATCCCCTTTCTTTAGCCTTGCCAACTTCCTTTGACGATTACAAATCAAAATCAAGGCTGAATGTTTCCCCACCATAATCTTCTTCTTTCTCCTCTGGAAATGGAGTTGGAGTCCAAGAGGTGAGTTGGTTATCTTCAGTATTAATGGGTGTAGAAGCTAAAAGTTGTGCAGGTAATCCAGCCTTGATGAAAACAAAATAGCAATCAACTATAAAGTAAAGGGTGTCCAGGTAACTTTTATCTAGTTTTTGCGATTCTGCAAATATGCGCTCTCGGTAATTATCTTTGAGGCGAACTTTTTCCGGTGCTAAGTCTTTTTTATCTGCCATTGTTATAACTTTACTTAAGAGATGTAGTAGTTGGGTTCTTGGCAAAAATGGTCTTTGCCATCTCTAAAAGCCCAGAGACATTGGCTTCTACCGGATTGTCCAGGATTTTGAAGCCGTTTTTCTCCAACAGCTTCTTAAATCCTGGTAACAGACAGCCTCCACCAATCGCCCAGATTTCATCCCCCTGGTGCTTGGCATCAAGTGTCAGATTCACCACTTTCTTCAAGTATTTTTCATACCAATCTTTCAAACAAGCGCTGTATATATCTTTGATATCGATGTCACGGCTGTACCTGGTATGCCCCATTTCCAGACAAAATCGGATTTTGGAGGCATCCCCGATTTTTCCGCCATTCAAATGTTTCATCTTTTGGGAGATATCATCGATGAGAACTTCTACACCTATAGGGTAAGCAGTGTGAACTTCTCGCTGACCCCGGTTGTAACGAGAATACAGGGTCGTACCATTGCCAAAGTCTAAAATGGTTAATTTTTTTGGTAGTGGATGCCCAAACAATGCACCCATACCCTCTAGTACAACTTTCAGCACTTCTACTTTCACGTCTGATTGTTTGCCAGCAAGTATTGGCTGATATTCTCCATTGAGTACTTTTTGTAGTTCTGATGCCAGAGCAACATCATGTAAACTGACGACTAATTTTAAGTGCCAAGCTTTACGATGTGGCAGATGTGCCAATGCACCCAATAAAGTCAATAATGCGTTGTTGACTTTATTTTCATTATTGTCTGTGTTGCGGTCAAAATAATTTCCTGTACGGTAAGCTGATTCTCCAACGGTATAAGCAGTACCGTTGAAAACTACACGTCCTGGCACATCTTCCATCTCGGCATTGGTTATATAGCTCGGCACACGAACTACTTCAAACCCTTCGACTAAAAGTTTGAGACTTCCGTAACCGTTGTCGAAACCCGCAGGAAAAATTTTTTGTAAGGTGTGAATGTTTGACATAGGCTCCAAGTAATACACTTTAATTTGTGAAAATTATTTGTTCAAGTGATCTGCAAGAGCAAGAAAAAGAAGAATAAAATAACTTCACCCTTATTTTCCCAACTCAAGAGCTTATCATAACCCCTTGGGGGCTAAATGGGGTATAAAATGTCAGTCAGTCAAATATACCCCATTTAGCACCTATATGCACCCTATATAGGGGTCAAAATGTCACCAAAGTCCTGAGCTATTGTTGGGGTATATATAGCCCCTATAAAGCCCCCATCAGGATTTTTTGAAATCTTTTTTATCAAGGCAGCAGAAATTAAATTAGATCGTTGTTAACTCTTTGATTTATACTCTACTGTCAAGGTCTAAATTAGCTTTACGCAACGCAAGATGTCTAGCCAAAGCTCTGATACACTTGAAATTTACCTACGAGAAATTGGTCGCATTGATAGGCTATTACCTGAACAAGAAATTTTCTATGCAAGACTTGTAAGGTCTATGCTGGCAGTTGAGCAGCAAAAGAATCTTCTTGTGCAACGGCTAAAGCGTTCTCCAAATGGGTCTGAACTCTCTGCCGAGGTGAATAAAACAGAAGCAGAATTAACCCAAATGCTTGAACAAGGGCAACTGGCAAAACATTTAATGATTACTGCCAACCTCCGTTTAGTGGTTGCAGTCGCTAAAAAATATCGTTGGAGTAATCTAGAATTATTGGATCTGATTCAAGAGGGAGCAATAGCCTTACTTTCATGCGGTAGAAAAATTTAAGCCGAATCGCGGCTATCAATTCTCTACTTATGCAAAAGGCGTGGATTCGGCAGTCAATTATTAGAGCAGTTGCAGAACAATCTCACACTATTGGCCTATCCCATGACCGAACAATTCGCAATTCGTAATTTGCAATTGTGGAGAAAAGTGTCAATTGACTTATTTAGGGTACAAGCCCCCACTAATTTAATTGCGAATTGTCAATTGCGAATTGGAGATGACACATCACCTAAACAAGTTTCCGAATGCCTAAACGCTTTTCGTCCGCTAGTTTCTTTGGAGTTAGGAATTGGAGAAGGGCAAGAAAACCAACTACAAGAGATATTACCCGACGAAAGAATCTCCGCACAAGAGTATGTTGTTCTAGTAGTTCGCTTTCCCCAAAATTGCGCTTGTGGAGGTCGGCAGAGGAGGAGGGGAGCAGAGGAGAGATTTGTACAAGTTCTTTCTCCCTTGCCCCCGTGCTAGTTAGAACAATAAATGGTACAGTAACGCAACATTAACTATATTACTCAGACGCATGAGGCTACACAGACAATTGATATTTTTTTGTCCCTTGTGGCTAACACTCGTAAGTTTAAGATTAATTTTTTGAGTCTGTGCGCGTAGGCGCAGCCCGCCGTAGGCATCGCATCACTCTGGACAGAAAAATAGAGTCGCTAGCTCAGATGACTTTGGATAAAACTGTTCTTAATCTGCTCGACTATTCTTGCTAGACAGAGCAACTGGCTTCCCTATGTTTTTGAGACAATACCTTGCATCCTTATTAAGTAAGGCTTTTTGCTGATTTTCCAACATAAATTGTGAGTAAAATATTTTCTCATTTATAGTCAACACTTAAGATGTACTATGACCCTAAATATACTCTTCGTTAAAATTTACGTTTAGCAAGGAGAACGATACTAAAGCTGACTTCCTTGATTTCGCTTATTTAAAAATAGTAGTGGCGAATAACGTTATTCGCTTCTGATAGTCTCTTATATAAATCTCAGGGACTAACAGTAAATCATCGTTTATTCTCAGTAAGAACTATGACTCGAAGAATTATCGCACTGTTCAACCAAGCCGGAGGTGTAGGAAAAAGCACTCTTACAATGAATCTTGGTTATCATTTAGCACAACGAAATAATAAAGTACTACTTGTTGATATGGACCCACAAGGGTCATTGACGATGTTCATGGGACTAGAAGCATCAGAGTTGGAAGATACAGTTTACAATGCAGTTGTCGATGGTGATGCCTTACCTATCAGCAAAAACATTCACGGTATGGATCTTGCACCATCCAATATTGACTTGAGTGGTGCTGAACTGGGACTGGTTATGGCTGATATGCGAGATTTTAAGCTAAAGCAAGCCTTAGAACCAGTAGTAAATAACTATGACTTTATTTTGATAGACTGTCCGCCTAGTCTAGGAATATTAAGCTATATTAGCTTAGTTGCGGCTACTCATGTCCTAATCCCTATTCAGACACATAACAAAGCACTTCGAGGAACAGAACTACTATTCCAAACACTTGCTCGTGTTCAAAGGGGAGCAAACCAACAGCTTAAAGTTGCTGGCATCATTCCTACCATGTATGATGGCCGCACCGCACAAGGTAATAGAAGCCTTGATTCCGTCCGCCAACTAGGAACGCAAATTCCTGTTTACGAAACTATTCCTATTGCTATAGCCTTTGCGGATGCCTCTGAAAAACACATGCCTTTGGCACTTTATAGTTCAAGCCATCCAACAGTAAAAGTTTTAGAAAAAATCGCTAAAAGTCTGGATGCTTTACAATGACTAATAAGAAAAGCTCTGAGCCTGCCTATAAAGTAAAGGGTGTTGATTTACTATTTTTACAAAAAAATGAAACACCTCTAGAATCAGTTTTATTATCAGCTATTCATCTCCCCTCAAAACAACCTAGACGCTACTTTGATCTTGAGGCAATGGAAGCACTCACAGCATCAATTAGACAAAAAGGGGTGTTACAACCCCTTCTTGTTCGTCCCAAGGGGCAAAATCAATATGAACTCGTTGCAGGTGAACGACGTTATCGCGCTGCCAAAGAAGCTAAGTTGGAAACAGTTCCAGTTATCATAAAGGATTTTTCCGACGAAGAAACTTTTGAAATCGCTCTTGTGGAAAATATCCAACGAGAGGATTTAAACCCTCTTGAAGAAACAGAAGGGATTTTAGACTTGTTATCCTTAAAACTTAATCAGTCAAGAGAAGCAGTCATCTCAGTGTTTCACGTAGTCTCTCACCCTGAGCGGGAGTCGGCGAATAACGTTATTCACAGTGATGAGTGGAAGGTAGTTTTGGATGTTTTTAACATCATAGGAAAATTTACTCCTAACAGTTTTCGTACTAATCGCTTACCATTACTCAATCTTCCAAAAGATATTTTGGAATATCTTCGCCAAGGAAAAATAGAATATACAAAAGCAAGAGAAATAGCCCGAATTAAAGACGATAGCCAGAGGGAAGAACTGTTAACAGTAGCAATTACTGAAAAGTTATCTTTGAATCAAATTAAGGAGCGTATTAGCAGTATAAATACAGCCGTTACTAAAACAACGTCTGAAAAAAGCGCATTGTATCAAAGCCGTCTCAAGGCTATATCTGCGAAAGCCAAAAAGACTAAAGTATGGGATGACTCTAAAAAAACACAGAAGTTTGACAAGCTCCTCGCAGAAATAGAAAAACTTCTTGCAGAAGAATAGGTAGCAAAGCATAACCGATATTTACTCCTCCAACCATCTCCTCCTGACGGAGGTATTCTTTGAAAATGAGTTTTCGATGACACTAATACTGGGCGTGCATCTTAGTATTTATGTACTATAATTGACGGAATTCCAGTATTATAATGATGTGCGGCATCTGATGATAAGCAATGTCCACTCCCCCTAATCTTTCCCCTCAACAAGTAAGCGCCTTTCCTCAACACGAAACAATCACCGGAGTCGTAGAACGCCTAACTTTTTACTCTGCTGAATCGGGTTACACAGTGGCAAGGCTGACTCGTCCCCGTAGCAACGAACTGACAACAATTGTTGGCAGCTTTGCTAACATCCAGCCAGGGCAGACTTTACAGCTAACTGGGTTCTGGCGTGACCATCCACAATTTGGCCCCCAGTTCCAAGTAGTCAACTACAAAGAAACCAAACCAGCCACTCTCACCGGAATTGAGAAATATTTGGGCAGTGGACTGATCAAAGGTGTTGGCCCAGTCACAGCAAGACGCATTGTTGCCCACTTTGGTTTAGAAACCCTGGATATTATCGAAAACCAAATTGACCGGCTCATTGAAGTTCAAGGCATTGCCAAAAAGCGGATTAAGTTAATTAAAAATGCCTGGGAGACACAGAAAGCCATAAAAGAAGTAATGGTATTTTTGCAAGGGCACGGTGTTTCAACAACATATGCAGTCAAAATTTACAAGCAATATAAGGATGAAGCAATTGCCACTGTTACCAAAAACCCCTACCAGCTAGCAGCCGACATCTACGGTATTGGCTTTCTAACTGCTGACAAGATTGCGAGAAATATCGGAATTGCGCCTGACTCAGAATTTCGTTACCGTGCAGGGATTATCCATTGCCTAAGTGAAGCTGCCGAAGATGGCCACTGTTACCTGCCACAAAGCGAATTGATTGAGTCGGTAATAAAACTACTGACTACCGAATCTCATCAGCCCACAGAAGAAGCAATCGCACAAATCATCAAAGACATGGCTCTAACAGATGAACTGATTAGAGAGTGGGATGAGGATAAAACCCTACTTTGCTACAAACCGACTTACTTTCATACTGAACAGAATTTAGCTCAACTGATCCGCCAACGCTTAGAAAAGCCTGTTGGTACTGACATTGAGCGCGTGCGTGATTGGATAGACCGCTTCACCGCTAGCCGTAAAATTCAGCTTTCAGAACAGCAACGCCAAGCTGTAGAAACAGCAGCCTATTCCAAAATCATGATCCTTACTGGTGGCCCTGGCGTTGGAAAAACTTTCACCACCCACACCATTGTCTCACTTTGGAAAGCAATGGGTAAATCCATAGCCCTAGCTGCACCCACTGGACGCGCTGCTCAACGTTTGGGTGAAATGACTGGGCTGGAAGCTAAAACTATTCATCGGTTGTTAGAATTTGACCCGCGCTCAAGGGGTTTCAAGCGTGATAGCGAAAATCCTTTGCCCCACACAGCAATTATCGCTGACGAAGCTTCGATGCTTGATTTGTTTCTGGCTTACTCCTTAGTTAAAGCAGTATTAGCTGGCGCTCTACTATTGTTGGTGGGTGACATAGACCAGCTACCATCTGTAGGGCCAGGTCAAATACTTGCTGATTTGATTAATTCTGGGCGAGTTCCCGTAGTACGGTTGACCCAGGTATTCCGTCAAGCTCAAACAAGTGCAATTATCACTGCTGCTCACCAAATTAATCGAGGAATTTATCCCACGATTGAACCGATATCTGATAGTCCCATATCCGACTGTATTTGGCATGGCGGAGGTCATCAGCCAGAACATGGAGTGCAAGCGATCTGCGAGTTGATTACAGACTTGCTCCCTCGCCTAGGTTTTAATCCTGCTACTGATGTCCAAGTACTTTGCCCGATGACGCGGGGTGTAGTTGGGACTCGCAACCTAAATACTGTGTTGCAGCAGTTGATTAATCCACCCAGCCCCAACAAGATGGAGATTAACAGAGGTGGAAATTTATTACGCGAGGGCGATCGCATCATCCAGCTAACCAACGACTACAACCGCGAAGTCTTCAACGGCGACTTGGGAATAATCCAAGCCATTGATACTGTCGAGCAGGAAGTTACAATACTGTATGGTGAGCGGACTGTGGTTTACGATTACGCTGACCTGAATGAAATTGCCCTTGCCTGGAGCATTTCGATTCATAAAAGCCAGGGGTCAGAATATCCGGTGGTGATTTTGCCAATCTATATGCAGCACTATATGATGTTGACCCGGAACCTGTTTTACACTGGTATAACTCGTGCCAAGAAGTTAGCGATCGTGGTTGGCGCAAAAAAAGCGATCTCTCTGGCGGTGCGCTCTACTGATGACCAACAGAGGTACACAAGGTTAAAGCAGAGGTTACTTCAGGCAGGACTGTATTGCTGATATGTTTTGGTTCTTCAAAATAGAAAACTTTATTGAGCTATTTGATTTGGGTGCGGCTCTTTTGAAAAGACGCTTTTTGTCTGTCCATAAAGCCTAAAGTTATTGTGGAGCAGTAATTACAGGCTTTAAACAGTCTCAAAAGACCTCCGTTCAAATTTAAAAAATAGAAACATAACTTTATTGTAGCATCATATTACACGCTAAAAGCCTGTTTTTAGGTTTGATTTGTCTGCGACCGCTTAATTTTACGTATTTAGCCTAGAGAATAGAAAATTAGATATAGAGCAGATTAGAACTATGTAAGACGAATGTAGTTTATCGTCTTCCTAAAAGAGTCGCACCCATTTGATTTATACTTTTAAATCCCCTGGTTTAAAAAAGTCGAAAAGTTTGTATGTCCAGCCTGAGTTCCGACATGGTTCGCATCTATTTGCAAGAAATTGGTCAGTATCCTTTATTAAAGCCAGAGGAAGAAATCGCTTATGGTAGACAGGTACAAGAAATGATTGTCATTGAGCAATCTAAAAATGAACTCACTCAACAGCTAGACCGCGAACCAACAATGACAGAATTAGCCAACGCTGTTGAAAAAACCGAAGCACAAATCCGAGCAGCACTACAACTTGGTCAAAAGGCTAAACAAAACATGGTGACAGCTAACCTGCGACTAGTAGTTTCTGTTGCCAAGAAATACCAGAACCGCAATTTGGAATTTTTAGATTTGATCCAAGAAGGAGCAATTGGTTTACAACGGGGTATAGAAAAGTTTGATCCCAACCGGGGCTATAAGCTATCGACTTACGCTTATTGGTGGATTCGTCAAGAGATTACACGCGCCATAGCAGAACAATCGCGCACTATTAGATTGCCTGTTCATCTCACTGAAATACTTACCAAAATTAAAAAAGTACAGCGAGAAAGCTTTCAAAAACTCGGTCGTCATGCCACTGCATCTGAAATTGCATCAGCATTAAACATAAGCACAGATAAGCTTCGAGAATATCTCACTGCTTCTCGCACAGCCATTTCTTTAAATAAACAAGTGGGAGATGAAAAAGAGACAGAATTGGGCGAAATTTTAGCCAGCGATGCCGCTTCACCAGAAAAACTCCTTAGCCAAGAACTTCTATCGCAAGATGTAGCTAAATTCTTAGAACCATTGACACCTATACAGCGTCAAGTGTTAACTTTAAACTTTGGGCTAGAGAACGATCAGCATTTCAATCTAGCTCAGATTGGCCAACAGCTAAACCTCAGCCGAGAGCGGATTCGTCAAATCCAGGTCAAGGCGATAAGTATTCTCCGCCATCGACAAAGCGACATGCAAGAGTACTTAATTGATTAAGTAGAATTACTTTCGTCAGATGATGCACGGATCTTGTAGAACTAAGACGAAAAACTATATTAAAGAAGTAAGTCCCCAACAGTAATCAGTCAATGCCCAGTAAAACAATTGATGTCCGAGAATACACCGTCAGAGCGCACAAACGAGAAATTCACACTCGCGTTTTCAACTTCGTATGTAAGCAGTGCGAACAGCCCACCCAAAGAGAAACTTTTGGTGTGCGACCGCTCTATTGTGAAATATGTCGTCCCCCACAAGCACCTAAGCAATCGAAATTAGTCCCTATAGGCAAGAGGAAACCTAGAGCTATGAACTACTTGAGTGGGAAAGATATAGCAGGATGATCACCAGTATGTTCATCCTAACCGTCAGAGCATAAGCTATGTCTTTACTTTTCCATTCCCGCATCAATCATTTTGGCTAAAGACTCAGGGTTGAATCTTGTGAGCGATTCTGCTAACTGCTGAAAATACTGATATTGCTCGTCTGGATATTCCCCAGGCTCTAATTCTAAAAGCTCACAAAACTTAAAGTAATCAACTTTCCAGTTGAATTCACCAATCGCGCTGGCAAACTTTTCGGCTATCTGGCGTGATTGAGTGCTGGCTGTTGATTGTTTGCTATTGTGGTTGTAAATGCTGCCCTGCTCTGTCATAAGCCTCCCTCAATAGTATATTTGTATTAATAACTATTTTAGTTCTCTCCGACATTTGGCGAAACTAGGACAGAGATCTCTGAATTCTTCTTCATTTCTGTCCAGCCTACTCCTTTAACCCGATGTCAGCGTCAATTTTTCCCGCTTCTTCCCGGAGTTAACCATTTTCACCAAGTGCTGATTCAAATAGCTTTGCGCGGAAATGTACAGACTTTCCCAAATTTCTTGGTTGCGGCTGATTTTCGTACCGACTGTATTCCCTGCTGTTTTCTCCGATATTAAGTATTTGCGGAAATAGTTCGTCCACACGTGTTGCAAAAAGTCTTCAGAGAATTCGTTAAACGGCAGAATCCATTTATAATCTTGATCCAAAAACACCCGATAGGATGCAATTATCGGTAGTGCCAAATCTGTTGGCGCACCAAACCCAAATGAGTATTTACTATCAGGTAATAATGTATTTTTACGTGTGTCTATTGATGCTAAGTCGTTTACACCTTTTCTTCTGGGGTTGCTGATATGTTCTTGGATTAGTTCGTAGAGTCTTTGCTCTATCCACAAGGCATGAGTCAAGAGAGGTAGCAAGGCAGTTAATCTTTCCCTTTCAGTATCGCTGATTTGAGAGGGGATACTCATACCTGCTGGGTGCTTGGTTCGTTTATTGCTGTCGGGATTGTATCTATTTCTGTCGAGGCAGTTAATCAACTTCAGCAAATGATTCACATTGCACTGGGCATTTCTGGGAGCGCCGCTTTGATTTTGGTAATAAGCAATGCGGAATTTCCTATCTTCTTCGATTTCTAACTGCGCTAAATACTGCTTGATGAATTTGTAATCTCCCCTGGCATTGACTTTAGAACGCGAATCTACTGGCGTTGTCGTATTGCTTGCAAGGGCGATATCTTTTGCTTCATCTTCCACCAATCCAATGTGGATGGTGACTTTGACTCTAGCTTGGGTTAGGTCATATTTGTAAGTTTTCGCTTGCTCAAATGCTAAAACTGTATGACCGCCATTTATAATTCCATCGCTTCCACCCTCACTAGCTTCTAAGACTTCGAGTTCAAGTTCAGTTTTGTTTTTATTGGGCTTAATTTTATTTACACACAGGGTTATTCCACTGTGACGCGAGAAAAATTTTTCAGGCTGAGTCGTCACTGAGTCGAAGATTTGCCTGTATGTCGCGCTTTTGCGGTTTGGTTCCCTGATATTTGGTTCTAGGGGTAGGTCTGTGGGGAATGTATCTACATGGGCTGTGGCGATGATGCAATTGGGGTTCGCTTGAAAATAGTTGTCTACTTTTAAGTTCCAAGTCTTGGGCATAGTTGATTAGAGTTGAGTTGGTCTTGAACTTGTGCAATCAGGAAATCAAAAATCTAAAATTATGTCAGAGGGACAGCTTATCCTTCACTAATTAACTGTAACAAGGCTTCCGTTGATATCTTGCCACTCATATCAGTACCTTCTAAGAGACTATCTGCTAAATCTCGCTTTTGGTGATGCAATTGCACAATCTTTTCTTCAATAGTATCTTTTGCAACTAGACGATAAATGGTAACAGGGCGTTGTTGCCCAATGCGATGGGCGCGGTCTGAAGCTTGGTCTTCCACTGCGGGATTCCACCAAGGGTCTGTATGGATGACATAATCAGCCGCAGTTAGATTGAGTCCTGTACCTCCCGCCTTGAGACTAATCAGAAAGACATCTCCTGAACCAGCTTGGAAGGCATCTACCCGTTTTTTGCGCTCTGCCACGGAAGTACTACCATCTAGATATTGATAACTAATACCTTGCTGTTCGAGGTAATCGCGGATGATGTGCAAATGGTCAACAAATTGACTAAACACTAACGCCTTATGACGATTTTCCAGCAGTTCACCCAGCACCTCACCAAAAAGTTGCAACTTGGAACTGGGTAATTCAGATGAAGGCATAACCAAGCTAGGATTACAGCAAGCGCGACGTAATTTCATAATCTCAGCCAAAACTTGCAAATGTTTCTTTCCCGCTTCGGCATCACTTTCGGTAAGTTTAGATATTGCTTGACGGCGCAATGCCTCATAAAATGCCTTTTCCTCTCGACTTAACTCTACATGAAGGAGAATTTCGGTACGAGATGGCAACTCTTCTAGTACCTGATTTTTTGTGCGGCGCAATAGAAATGGTTGAATAAGTTTTTTGAGTTTATTGCGTGCAAGTTTATCCTGATATTTTTCAATGGGGATGGCAAAGCGTTGATTGAAGCTTTCAAATGAACCCAATAACCCAGGATTGATAAAACGGAATAAATTCCACAACTCACCCAGGTGATTCTCAATGGGAGTCCCAGTAGTCAGCAACTTAAAATTAGATTTTAGGCTCATGGCTGCCTGAGAACGTTTAGTAGTCATATTTTTAATTGCCTGGGCTTCATCCAGGACAATAGTTTGCCACTGTACACCAGAAAGCATTTGCGCTACTTCTTCTTGCTGCAATAAACCATAACTGCATATCAACATATCCAAAGGTTGTAACCCATCCAATAATTTTTGGCGGTTAGCACCAGAAAATTGAATAATGTTTAGGGTTGGGGCAAACTTTTGCGCTTCACTTAACCAATTCATGCACACAGAAGTTGGGGCAATAATTAGGGTTGGCCCTTCATGGGCATTTCTGAGAATGACCGCCAATGCCTGCAAGGTCTTACCGAGTCCCATTTGGTCTGCCAAACAAGCTCCTACACCCCAATGTGCCAGACGCGCCAGCCAACAAAAACCCTCCATCTGGTAGTCACGTAGTTCTGCTTGAAGCGTAGATGGCAGTTCTGGCTGGAGGTTCTGCACCTCAAGAAGACGTTCTCTATGTATTTTCCAGTGTTTATCTGCTTTTACCTTACCTACTTCATCGACAAAATCCTCTAACCCTAATGTTGCTAAGGGGTGAAAACGAATACCTTTATTATGCTTTTCCGAAAACATCCGCAATTCGTCAAGGCGTTTCCGAAAAGCTTGAGTTAAAGCCAAGAATTGACCATCACCAAGGGGGATAAAACGGCTGGGGGTTTTTTCTAATAGTTCCAGGAGTTGCTGCATATCCAACACAAGGTCATTATTCAATTTCAACTCCCCAGTGGCTGCAAACCAGTCTTGCTGACGTTGAATTGATAAATTAAAGTCTTTCAGGTCGGCATTGTGGCTAACACGCAGCTTTTCTCCTTCTGGCCATGCCATGACTACTTTATTTCCCAGCGCTTGCAGTTCTAGCAGCAGTTCTAAACATTCTTCTGGTTCAACTATTACCCATTCACCATCTTGTTCTTCACTTTGAGCCAAGGTGGGACAGGCGGCTACAGTGTCGGCGGCAAGTTGCTTTTCTTGGGATAGATTTCGTCTGGTTTGGAGACGTTTACCGTCAATCTCAGCAATGACAGTTTCACCACCTGTACCAGGACGGAAGTAAGGGCCACCTTGGGCAAAGGGGCGCGACAACAGGGTGATTTTCAAGCCGGCATTGGCAGGTAAAAGGTGAATATGGGGTAGAGTCTGGGCGGGTACTTCTTCTGCACCTTCTGAACCGCCACCAATGTCAGAATGTACGGTGACGATGCCAGAAACAGCATTAATAGCTGCCAAAACTTGCTTCTCGGCGAAGGCAGGTACGTTTAATTTATTATCCTTACCTATAATCTCCGCGATGCGTCTGTGTTCTGTTGTAATTTCAATAACTTTGATGCGGGTTGGGGTTTCTTTGATATGCAGAATATTTTGTGATTCTAGTAATTTGGGAGAAAATTCCAAGGTGAGACGACCAAGTTTCTCTTTTTTAACCAGTAGTTCTGGTTCTCCCTTGACAATTTCTACACGAATATTAGGTGTATCTTCCCAAAAAACCAACGGGTGTCCAATTAAAGCAGAGATGGCTTTTTCACCGAAGGTATAATCAACTTTGCCATAATAGCCCTCACTATATATCTCAATACAACTACATACCCGCATATCTTGAGGCGTGATGTAATCAAACTCAGCTAATCCACTGCTCAAACGTTTGAGGGCTATGGGGCGACCTTTACTCCACTCCCCTTTAGCATTAACTTTCTGTTCCTTTGGTTGCAAGACACATCTGCTGGGATAGAAGGTAATGAACCATGCTAAACGCAGTTCGGATTCTGGTTTTAGGGATGTTTGTGGTTGTTTTTGGAGATTTGCTAGGGCATTGAGGCACATTTCCCAAGCTTCTTGGGGTCGAATTAGGTCTACGACGGAATGAATACCGCTATCTTCTCGCAGTGCTTCTGCTTCTTTTTGATACTTACTACTAGGTTTAAGCCGGGATAGGAGTTCTGCGGTTTCCATTGCCAACCAGTGATAACCGGAGGCAAGCGATCGCCGATATAATGGCTCTAATAAATTAGGTAAGCGTTTTTTCGCACCCTCAGCATCCATCCAATAAAGGCATAGGGAACAAAACAATGTTTGTAAGCTATTTTCTTCTTCCACTGAAGAGATATGGGCGCTAAGTACAAATTGTTTTTGAGTAATATCACCCTGGTGTACTTGCAGCACCATTTTCAGTCTGCCATAAATAAACCTAAGCCAATGATCTCCTTGACGAGACATCAAACTGGTGTACTCTTCTGCTTCTTTGAGGCGTTGCACTGAACCGTCTTTTAACAGTGCGAGGATAAAAAATAAGCCCCCCATTGTATCGAAATATATTTGGCGTTTGCCTGTCGCTTTTTTCAGCTTTTTCAGGGCATCTGTATAATAAGTAATTGCTTGCTCATTCTCACCCCGTAGAAAACTTAACCAGCCCCAAAAGACGGCGGCGTTATCTTGATATTCATCCGATATCCGCTCCAGACTTTCTTGTGCTTCTTCGGTACAACCTCGAAGCAACATTTCTTCTGTCAAAATCAAGTGCAGATAATCTGAGCAATGTTTTCCAGTTGAAGAACATTCTTCTTCTAAGAGTGTAAAGGCATCTTCAGATGCAGACAATTTTAATGCTGAATTTAGGAGGATGCTAGATATGCTACTTTCATATAATCCTTGTGGTAAGGTACTCAACCAATCTGCATCAAATGGGTTATTGCATATCTGCTCAAAGATATTTTGTATTACTATTTTTTCTTCGCTATCACCATACTTCTCGTAATATTCAATTTGCTGATTAATAAAATTAGGATCTTGGCGATAAAAACCTATACGAATTTCTCTGATACACTGGCGTAAACTATGGAATATTCGACGAGAATCATCGTTCCAATGAGTACGTATAGGTAGCTTTTCTTGAACTGCTGTAACAAGGATTTCAAACTGTTCAGTTTTTATAGCATGACGAGTAGCAATTTCTGTAAGTAAGGGGTGACATTCAGCACCTTGTCTGCCTTCTTGCACTAACAAGCCTGCTTTTAACAATTTATCAATTTGGGGACTGAGGGTTTTAGTACTCCAAGGTTTATTATTTTCATCTAAAGCACCCGTTTTACTAAGACAACTTATGAATGAATTTTTGTCTATCGGTGCATAAATTACCGAAAATAACTGGATAATCTTTTGTAAGGAAGGGTGTAGCTCGAAGTATTTCTTCTCAAGAAGTTTTGTTTGCAGTTTTGTGGTGTTACTTGTCAAATTAATCATATTATTTATTTAGTTGTTTAAATAATTCCATTAATTTACGTTTCCGTCCATGAGCGGCTTCTAATTGTGAACGATAAGCAGACCATTGAGCTTGTTGTCCGAGTTGAAAATAAGCTGTTTTTACTTTTTTGAGCCAATTAACCGCAGCGTCATAACGGTCAGCTTTTCCTTGCTCCATAATTGGTTCTGCGCGTCTCTTAGCATTATCAATTACCCAATCAGGATGATGGAAAACTGCCGCATCCATGACTCGATGAACCAATTCTGAAGCATAGTAAATATCTCTTTCTACTGTTTTAATTGCATCATCAATTAATCCTTCATGAAGGAAAATATCAACCTGAGCTTCTCGTATTCCCCAATCTGGCTGTTCTCGCAGGGTTTGAAGTAAATCTTGTTTGACACTCAACCAAGCTTCTCCTGCATAGTCTTGAATCTTACCATAGTCTCGAAACGATGGTCTGATTTTAAAAGCAATAATGCTAGCAGTTAACGCAGTAGCATTATCCTCTAATCCTTGGGCTAAGTCACTTGTCCAAGTAGCAAATTCATATAAACAGTTACCCGTTAAATTTATACCAGCAATACATATTTCTAACGCTTCAACCAAATATCCATCTTCTCGCAATATTTTTGCTAGAGCAAAACCCTCTTCTGCTCTTTCCATCAGGATTTTAGCCGCAGACATGGCCTCTTCTACTCTTCCTAAAGCTGCTAATTGCGTCAGGTATTGCAGAGTCATTTCTTCTGCTAAAGCTAGATTTAAATACTCTGTGTAACGATTTTGACGTTCAAGGATTTGCAAGCGAATAAATGCTAAATCATCAGCAAAGCTTGGTCGTCCATTTTCCCAAAGTTCTGCGCTATCATCCCCTTGCATAATCTGTTGGAGTGGTTCGTAATCCCAACCTTGACGCAATGCTTCTAAGCTCATACTAAAGTCTGCACTGATTTCGTCTTGCCATGATTCCAACATCACCTGCAAATCTACTATTTCTCCTGTAGACATTTCTGCACACAAAATTGCTTCTGTCCAAGCGCTATCAAGAGGTTCTGCAATGGAATAACTGTCTCCACCATAATCTAGCAACTCGTTCCATTCTTGGGCATAAGTTGAGGTGATAGTTTCGAGAATTGCGATCGCATTATTTCCATCTCCATTTTCTGCCAACTCCCGCGCTTTCTCAATTACAGCCAGCAAATCATCTGTGAATGGGTCTTCTTCTGAACCATACTCTAATTCTTTCAATCCATCCCGCAAAATCCGCAAGACATGAGAGCGAAAAGGTGATGTGTCAATTTTGCTTTGACGGCTAGAAGACTGTTTGGTTTTCGGTTTTGGCAAGTCTATCAAACTTACAAACTGATCAATATCATCAATTAGTTCTGGTCTATTTTCCACCAGTTCTTGTAATAATCGCTGAGTTTGAAGAAGATCGAGGCGATTTAATAATTGTTCTAGCGTTGGGCGTTCTTCAACGATCTCTGATTGACGCGAACAGCTTAATAAGGTGGCAACGATATGTTTGCACCAACCATCATAATCATAAGGACAAGTACAACTTGCTGAGGTAATTCCACCTGCATCAAAACGAATACTGACTTGATATGGTGTAATTTCGCTACCCTCTATCTCTGCCTGAATCAGATTACCTCGTTTTTTTAGATCGGCGATCGCTCCCCTGCGATAATATTCTTCACCACGACTGTATGATGAAGCGTTGGAGTTATGGCGTATTATTGCTTCAGAAATCCCTGGAATTGACATAACACCCAAGTCTTTTATTTTTAGCTTACGCTTAAACTGTCTTTATTTCCTATTGGGATTATTTAGCTGCTCAACAAGAATGTAGCTCTAGGAAATACCAATGAACTTAAGCATTCAACAGATTGTGCCGGAGGACGTTGCATTAATGGAAGCTCTATTAGCGACCTTTGGTGAGGCGTTCGATGAGGTGGAGACATATAGAAATCCGCAAGGGTGCAGACTACCTGCGGCAACTGCTCGATAGTGACTACTTCATTGCGATCGCCGCATTGAAAAAAGGTGAGGTCGTTGGCGGTCTCATATCATGTCCGGGTAATTAGTTACGATTAAACTCCAATTTGAATCCACCAATGAAAACCAGTTAGCCCGCGAATTAAATCTTGCTGCTGGAGTAAAGATTGACAGCGATGATATAGGACATCCTCTAAATCATTGAGTGTCTCAAAAGATTGATTCGCAATTGGTTCATCAATGACAGTCCACAACCTTTCTGCGGGTTGTAATTCCGGTGAATGAGATGGCAAAAATGTTAAGTGTAGTCCTTCAGGAATCTCTAAATTTTTGCTGGTATGCCACCCAGCGCGGTCAACAGCTAAAAGAATGTGTTTATTCGCGCCCAAGCCAAATTCACAAGCAAAATCAGCCAAAACCTGATTAAACAATTCTGTGTTGACGTAAGGAAGAATCCACCAATAAGTTTCTCCGGTATGAGGATGTACAAAAGCATACAACCATAACCATTTAAACCGCCAATTCACATCTGCTATTGGTGTTTCCCCTTCCGGTACATAAACTCGTCGCAAAACTGGTTTGAGTCCTAAACGTTAGCGAAGCGGTAGCGAGTCTTCGAGCGTCTGCTCATCCTCACACCACAATTGAACTTCTGCATCTGGATAGGTAGTTTGGATTTGTTCTACTTCTGTGGCGAGTTTTTTTTCCAGGCTTCTTGCTCAAAATAATCACTTTTTGTGTGAGATGGGCGAGGAACTCTGAGTCTAAAAGTCATCTGCCGCAATATCTCCCATCCCCTCTGCCTGCTTATCTTTGTTCCGCTAACTTCACTTAACCAATTTGCCACCTTCCTACCATTCCATAATCCTCCGTCCGGTGCTTTTTCTTGTAACGCCTGCCATAACTGTGCTTGTTGGATATCATCTAGTAACGGCTGTGTACCTTGGTTTAACTGTCTGCGATCGCCTAATCCTTGCACTCCTAACTCGTTGTATCTTTTTACCAATGCGTACATCCATGTTCTACTGTAGCCTGTTATTGCCTCCACTTCTTCCGTTTTTTTTCCTTGTGCTAATAACCAAATAATCTGATACTGACGGCTTTCTATCCCATCTTTGGCTTGACGGTAAAGTTTTTCTAACTCTTCAATACTTAGGTGTATGGCTACACTAATTCGTTTCGGCATTACTCATCTTTGCACTCACTACTTTTATCGTAAGCGATTAGCCGGACATGATATTACTGCCTACGAGCTTAAAAAGTTCGAGCAGGAGCGCAGCGAGATTTACATCTACGATTTAGCTGTTGCCGCCGCACACCGACGACAGGGGATCGCAACGGCATTAATTCAGAAGCTGAAAGAAGTAGCAGCAGCATGTGGAGCTGATGTCATTTTCGTCCAGGCGGATATCGGTGACGATCCAGCTATTAAACTTTATACAAAGTTGGGTGATCGCGAAGACGTGTTGCATTTCGACATACCAGTTAATAGCGGCAATGACAATGCCTAATGTTATCTGAGTAGTGGCTTTTGGAGAAGAGCATACTAAAAAACGGGTCAATTTTTTACTAGATTTACTTATAATATTTCCTGCTTTTTAGCAAAAGCTTCACGGCAAGAAAGCCCCTTGCCAATATAAACTTTCTCATCCTCTTTCATATAAAACTGAATTTCTCCTGTTAGTAGATCCTTCTCCCACATAATCTGTAAAGTCCCATTATTTGCAATTAATCCAATAGTGCTTCGTGTTAATTTTAATTGATAGGGTATATCTAAAGTTGATTGAGCCTCTTGCTGAAATTTATCGGTTGACATTTTAGTATTTGTACTGTGTATAAATTCCTGAATCTGCTGACTTTAATGTGGTGATAAAACCAATCAGCGCAAACGGACATTTACACCCCAAGGCTTCTTCGATGGCCACAGCATTCAGATTATACTCTTGGCAGACAGTATAAAAAACCTCATCTAGGGATAATTCTAAATTTTCATTTAATTCCTGAACTCGTTTTTCTATTGAGTTGACTAACATAGTTGACAGGGCAAATGGATATGTTTTGAAGATTAATTCTTTCCCAACGCTTGCCTACGTGCCTCACTATAGGCAACAAATACAATACTTGAACAAGCAGTTAAATTTACTACGAATGCAGGCGGACGACCAGCAGTTAGCAACAGCATTACTAAAAACACAATGCCAACTTGAGCAGTTTGTTTAACTAATGAACTGAGGCTATAAGTTGAAATTTTCATACAAACTAATGCGGTAGGTAACTCGTGTATTTTTTATTCCCTAGCTGTCTAGAATAGAAATTGTACGATCGCTTTTTTTTAGCATAAACGCGATCGCCAATCGTTCTCATCAAATACTTTCAATTCTCCTCTACGCGCAAATCAATTACTTCAAGAACATCTGGCAACCAGCGAACGTGTTCCACAATCTTGTCGTGAGTCCGAGCTTTATCTCGTGTTACCCCCACAGCTTACCTTTTTCGGTTAGATGCCAAATATTTTTGTGACTTTGTTTACCATTGGTGTCAGTCTTGATTTGAACCTCCTTAGTCTGTAAACCAGCAAATTCTAAAATATGGTTAACTATTTGGGGTTTTATGGGCTTGGGTAGCCCGTTGCGTTCGGCATATAATTCACCGATTGCGGTTGGAGACAAATGCCGATTGGGAGTCGCAACGATTTCTTGAATTGCTCCGACCAATTCCTTGGCCATCGGAGCTATTTCAGGGCATATTGCTTGTACACCTCGAAGAATGGTGATGGTTTGGAGTTCTGCACTTAGACGAGTGCCAGACAGAATCTTTTGCCCAAAGTTCACGAGTTCATCAAGACTGGGTTTAGTATTTTGCTGCTGGTTTGGCTTGGGCATCTCATACTTGCCAGTGCGCCGCAGGGATGGGAGGACTTGATGGAATACCCACCGTTGGAATCGTTTTGCAGCAGGTTTACGCGACTTGAAAATCAGACGGGTATTGCCCAGGCTCAGTCACAGTCAGCATTTCTTGTCCTTGAGGGTTGTCATCACCAGGGGTATAGATATTAGCTATACCCCTCTCATCTCCATCAAAATTAGCTAACGCATCACTGACATTTTTGATTTCCAGAATTGTACACACATCCGCAGCAATCCATTCTGGTTTTTCTAGTGTGCCAACGAAGCGAACTTCTTGAGACTCAAACACAAAAATTGATAAATCAGACATAAATTCAATTCTCCTTAATTGTTATCCAGTCAGTTAAAACAGCCATACAGCAAGCGGTTAACGTTGGTCTTCTCAAAGTCTTATTTTGATGTTTGGCGATGTAACCGCCCTCTAACTCGTTCTGCTCAAAAGAAACTTCAATTACGTCAAAAAGCTTGTTAGCAACGTCTAAGGAAATTGATTTAGCCCATGCCATGTCGTTTTGCTCCAATTGAAAATTATTAATTAAAAATTATCTCTTCAATTTTGCATTTTGCATTTTGCATTTTGCATATTGAATTCAAAAAAGTCACATTTAGCTCTTACTCAATTAGGTTGCTTAAGCTCCAGCAGCAATTGCCAAAGCTAGAAGATTCATTGGAGCTTCTGATAGTCTTGAAAAAAACGATTCAAATCATTTAAAAATTGACAAAACAAACTTTTGTTTTCATAAGTACCAGTAGCATTCTCCCAAGAATCGCAAATTCTTGGGTTAGTAAAAGGCAAAATCAAAACAAATAGAGCCGAAATTAAGGGGACAATTAATATAAGGTTTCGGGCATCAGTGATTAAATCACCAACTTCGCTCAGAATAGGTAACTCGTATTGATGACGATGTGTAATTAGGGTATCTTTGGTTTTCTGAGGTTGAGTTTTTTGCTCCTTTTCTAAATTGAGAGTGGGCTGAATATCTATCTCAATAATGTTCTTTCTGACTATTTCGATTGCCGTCAATAAATCATCTATAGGTTGCCCATTTTTGGCACGAGTGACAAGTATTGCTTCGAGAATTATCAATCTTGACTTGGAAGTTAATAGTATAGGCATCTGTTGATTAGCTTCATTGATGAAATCCTGTTGTTCCTTGAGGAATTTACTGGTCTGCATATTATGTAGCCACTGTTGTTGAACTAGTAGTTCGCGTTCTGATAGTTTAAAGTTTTGAGAGAGACTGTTAATAAAGTTAACAACACTCGTCGTTAATTTTTCTAAAGGGCTTGAGACTTTTGAAGAGGAGTCGCTTTGATTGTTGTCTTGCATAGGTTTACTGAGTTTAGTTATGGTTGCTATTTGCGCCGTCGAATTTGTACTTAATTGGAGAATCCTGAAGCAATCTTTCGATTCCTAAACGGATTAAATCTGGTGGAACTCCGTCTAATTTCAATTCATTTTGAATAAACTCATCAATTGAGTTAGCTTTCGTTTTCTCCAAAAGTGCCAACATCTGTTGAGCTTGAGTTTTTGGTGTATCAATTGATGAATTAGTTTCGACATGAGAAGAATGTTGATCGCTGGGTGCAGAATTAACAAACTGTTTGGTATCCCGGTCATAACCAGAGAAATTCTTTAACAGAGGCATTGGTATCCATTCATTGATGCCGCCGTAATAAACTGCTCGACCGACTGGTGATTGTGCAGCAATCTCCATTACTTGGGTTGAGGTAATTTTGCGATCGCTGGGGATGAGTTGAGTGGCAATCATGGCATTGTAAGCTGGGACATTATCAGGATGAACTAACGCCACAGACGTTAACTGGGATCGCAGTCCGCCAGAAATGCCCAAGTCATCAGTATGAGGGTTTTGTACGACAATCCAGAAATGCCAACCGGAACTATCACCGCAAGAACAGTAAGAGATTATTTTGTCTTTGAGCCAGCCAATTTCACCCTTGGTATTTTTAAATTTGGAACAAACAGCCGTGCCTTCATCTAAAATGATGAGCTTTGGGCCGGAGATTTTCTGGAACTCGGTAAAACATTCTTTGACCCACTTGACTGCTTCGACTGGCGACATTTCTAGGATTTTAGCCCGTTTAAAAGTATCAACACGACCTAAGAAATATCCAGTTTCTTTCTCGTCACCTTTGGGGTCAATATAAAAGATGTGTATGCCAGGATGTAGCCGCTTAATAGCATCGATTGCATTGCTAATGGTGATGCCTTTGCCAGAACCAGGGACACCAACCCACAGCATATTGGTAACTTTCTTAGCAATATGCCCAATTAGGTCATAGTGCGCTTGGGGTTTAGTGGTGTAGGTGGAGATATCGGTATTGACTGGAGGGAAAGAAGCACTTTGCACCTTAGCAGAGGGCATGGGGGAAATTTCCTCGTAGCTCCCAGCACTGTGCCCCGTTTCCTCTTCAAACCTTGCTCCCACAGCATGATTTGGTAATTGAGCAAATCGAGCTTGTGGGATACCAAGATTTTGCGGTTGTATCGCCTCTTGAATAACTGTTACTTGTTGGTAGTTAACTCGTGGGTCAATTGTCACTTGCGCTAAATGCCCAGACAATTGCTCACGGGTGGGAAACTGCCCACGTAGCTGAATAAACCAATCAAGTAACCAACGGTAAGCGTAAAATTTTTTTCCTGGCTCAACGGCGCTCAAGTATTCACACACCACATGAGATGATTGCTTGAGCATGGCAAACTCATACTTAGACATTGGCTCCAGATGCAGCATCAAGTCAGCAATTTCATTTTGGTTAGCAAAATATTCAACTCTAGCGACGCTATCACCCATTGCCGAAAGGAAAGTAAAGAAGTCGCCACGGATAAAGGGAATCGGTGCAAATTGATGAGTATCGTTTAAATCCTGAACAATTGACCACAGATAACCAACACCAGCTACGACTGCACCGATTGGAGCAAGTGGGGAAGTGGCATAACAAACAGCACCAGTCGCCGCCGTCGCTAAAGTAATGAACTTAGCAAGATTCATACCGTTACGTTCGTCCCTGGCGCGGACTAATAATTGATCTTGACGCTCTTGTAACCAAGAGGCGGTATTCCCAGCTTCCAAATACTCAATGCTGGGGTAATCGTCACGTAAAAGTGCCGTTTCTTTGGTTCCTAGCATTGGCATTTGTTGCTGCATGTGAATTCCTCTTACTTAGTTATTTTCCAAATGTTGTAACCAATCTCGCCTGCCATCATTGAGGCTACGTTGTAAGCAAAACAAGCCAGGATTAAACCTGGATTAGTGTAGCGGAAGGGATTACGACCAACGAAGGTAGTAGTCAGATCCAAAACCCAGAAAAATAGTGCGATCGCTCCACCTGTATGACGTTCTTTCATGCCAGCAGCTTTATAATCACCCCACAATGCCACGGTCAAATCGATGTTTCCAGTCGGTTTACTGCCGAGTGTGTATTGTTTTGATTCCTCAAACTCGTTCTTGGCCTGTTGTGGTTCTTTACCACGCAACGTCCGAGCTTCCATAACTTGAACAAGTGCAGAGATACCGAAACTAATCCAAAACAACGCATTGAACGGTAATTATTAAACTCAACGAGATTGTCACCAACCCCGTTGGTCTTCAAAACCGTGCTTGAAGGTTTCCCCTCACACGGCTCCTCAGTGATTTGGTGCTTGTCATGCATACCTCATCACCCATTATCCTCAGCTTTCTCAAGCTTTCTGGTGGGTTTCGGCTCGGCACTGTTACAGCCGGATTTTGTACCTGTACTACCATTGCTGGCAGTCTTTATGTCGTGGCAGTGTCTATGTAAAAGTTGATAATTATCGTATGAATCCTTGCCACCTTGCGATTTTGGGATTTTATGGTCAACTTCTAACACATCGTTTTCACGGAAGAACAAATCGCAGTGGGTGCATTTGCCTTTTTGCTTTTTCAAGAGTGTTGCCACTCTTTTAGGCATTTCGGGGTTTTTACCCATTCTCGAACTCCAATAGACCAGGTTTCCGTCGTATGGTGACGATTCGCCTTTCACCTTCACATGGCGCACTATTGGAGTGTCGCTATGGTTTAGTAGCCGAAGTGGGGTTAACCCTTCCTTCTTGGTTGCGAATACCCAGTTATTACCGCCTATGGAATGCCAATATCTTTTTGACACCCATCCCCCATTCTTTTCGGGGTGGCGGCGTTTCGCCCAAGTGCTTAACTTTTGGTACATGAGGTGGTCGATATCTGAGTAAGTTTCCTTACTTACTACAGTCGCATAGTAGTTTGCCCATCCCCTAATAACAGGGTTTAAGTTGTTGATTAGCGCCGCTTGTGGTGCTGACTTATGGGCTTCAATAACACTAGCGATTTGGTCGTAATGTACCTTTTGCTTCTGCTTGCTTGGGGTGATGATTGTTTTAAACCCGTGCTTCGAGTGATATTTCCCTTGTGGAAATTGTTGTATCGTAAAACCAAGGAAGTCAAACCCTGGTTTCTCTTGCTCATACTGGTTGAGGGTGTGAGCAAGTCTCGTTTTGCTGGGCTTTAATTCCAATCCCATGCCTTTTAACCATTCCGAGATAATCTCTTTACATCTTTGAACAACAGTTAGATTTTCGTGGAGAATCACGAAGTCATCGGCATAACGGATTAGATTTAAGGAGCTTCGTTTGCTCTGTTTGCTTTGTTGCTGTCCGTTGATTTTTTTTCTATCTAGGGTTTCAGCAAATTGTTTAATCCGTTCTTCCATCCCGTGGAGGGCAATATTTGCCAATAGCGGAGAAATGACCCCGCCCTGTGGCGTACCCTCAGATGTTGGAAACAACTGCTTTGAGTCCATCACCCCCGCTTTCAACCAAGCCCGGACTTGTCGGCGAGTGGTGGGGGATGTATTTAGTTTTGTTAGCAGTATTTCCTGGTCGATGCGGTCAAAACATTTGGCAATATCGGCATCTAGTACGAATTTTGGCTTCTGACTAATTGCCTTAAATATTGCTTCTACCGCATCGTGGCATGAGCGTCCAGGTCTGAACCCGTATGAGTTAGGTTCAAATCGCGCTTCCCATTCTGGCTCTAATGCCAGTTTGACAAGTGCTTGCAAGGCTCGGTCTTTTATTGTAGGTATACCCAAAGGTCGCATCTCTAGAGTTCCGGGCTTGGGAATCCATACCCGCCTAGTTGGGCTGACCTTTGTACCCAGGTTTAAATTTCCAGTAAGCTCTAGACGTTGCTTTGGAGTCAGCGACTTAACGCCATCTACACCAGCCGTCTTTTTCCCCTGATTATCCTGGGTTACTCTACGAACCGCAATAGCTCTTGCTGACCAAGACTTCATCAACGTCTTTTGGAGTCTGCGATATGCTTTTACATCACCACGTTTTGAGGCTTGATAAATTCTCTTTTGGAGCTTATACACTTTACGCTCTAGCTTGCGCCAGTTAATAGAGTGCCATTCCACCATCAGCTTTTTAGACTGTGTATTAGACATATTTACTCACTACTTGGGACTTTATCATCCAAATCACCGTAAGTCTGTTTGCATATTCTGGGCATTACCCCAGACATTCGCTTCTGACTTAATCTTTCCTACTCGCTGCATACGGTTAGCACCTACTCAGGGATTTGACCACCTGAGAGCAAGCGAGAGGTTATCTCGTTCCGAATGACCATAGTGTGTACCTTTAGAGTGATACTATTCGCCGGGTTTATTGGAAGTGCTTGTTGGTCAAGGATACATTTGCCAACTCCTTATCCTGTGCCTTTTGGCTCCAGCGCATTAAGCCTTATTTCGCTGGTTATCGGTGACGACGATTCAGACGTATCTTTAAGCCGAGGCTTTACTCATGGGTACTTTTGCTCGATGCTTACCGATTTAGGCTATCAGTAATAACACCTTTTCACCCCGCTTCAGGCTTTGATGACTATTCTCAAACCTGGGGGCGATGCTTTCACCGTTGCACCTACGGGGTAGGATTTGAGGGTTCTAGGATAGTGACTCTCACCTACATGGTCATTCAGTTGTCAAGGTTTTGTACCTTGCGGCTAATCCTCCAAAACCCTTACGAGTTTTTAGTTTCTAGCCAACGATTCGCACGTAGCCAACCAATCCAACCAATCCATTCAGTTTCAAACCAGGGAAAAATCGGTTTTCCTTGAAATAAAACCTGCCAAATACTATCAGTAGAAAGCAGTGTGCCAATCCAAAAACCAACCGCACCAACGAGCTTATATCCTGGTGTGCCTGGGGTAACGAATTGGGCAATGATATGTGAAATAAAGATGACTGGCAGTGAGATTAATGCCACAATCCACCGAGCTAATAATTCTAGGTAGTCACTCCCTCCTTTTTTTGGCTCTTTTTGTGGTGATGATTCTGGTTTTGGTTGTGAATTAGATTTGTTTGGAGTGAGATATTTCATAGGTCGAACAATTGTAGATTGCCGATTGTAGATAAGAGAATTGACTGTACTTACAAGAGATGCAGCTTCTCTGATTTGAGATTTATTCCGCCCACTTTCCTGCTGGGCTTGTACCAAAAACATTCAATCTCCAATCTGCGATCTTCAATCTCCAATCTTCTCGGTCAATCACGAGAATCTTTAAGTAGTGGCGAATTCTTACAAGCATTTTTGAATCGATATTTCCATTTCCATTGCCTCTGTTCAATGCGTCCAACACATAAACCAGTTGAGTCATACACAAAAACTGTTTCATCTTCTAAATAACCTGTAGTCTCAGGTCTAGGGTTACGTTTTTTCGAGTCTAAATAGTTCCTAATTCGTAACTTACTGAATGAGGGCGTAACTCCAAGAGAATTAATTTTGTCGGCGGTTTCTGCCCTTTGCTCGGCTTTAATGCGTTCAAGTTCTTCTGACTCTCGAATCGTGATGCCACTGTTGTAAGTCTTAAATTGGGCTGGCAGTTGCGATAACCAAGGACTTGCGATTAACCCCATGCCCAATAATCCCAACATCGCTTGCTTCTGGTATTTCATTGCCACTCAACCGGAATATTTTACTGTTGGAGGCCGTCGATAGTTTGTGTTGTCTGGGGTGGTGGTGCATTAATAACACGAACGTAAACAGACAGCCCAATGCAAACTAGGAAAAAAATCACTGATAATCCAAAAAGATTCTGCTCGAAAAACTTGCGCCATTTTAAGCTGGAGATTGGAATTTCTCGCTCAACAAAGAGCGTGTCAAATTTTTCAGATCCTGAATTGTCGCAGGTCGTGTAGACTTTTTTTCTGATGTTGGCACTCCTAATTCGTCTAAAAATGCTTTCGGGTCAAAACCAACAGTTGCAGCAGTAGTGAGGGTTTGAACTTGTTGCTTAATCTCATCCCCAGTCTTTAACCCGTACTCTTGGGTAATTTGTTGCCTGATTTCGGGATTCTTGGCCAACTGATAAATAAACGCTATTTCATCAAAACCTTGCTCTGTGCGTCGTTGTAATGAACGAGCATCAAGTTCACTCGTGATTTCATCGAACAATTCTTGCTCAAACTCATGAACTGCCAGCGCTTGAGCAACAGTCTTACCTGCCACAATGTCCAAGAATGCTTTAAACGTTTCCCGGCTGACTCCAGCAAGATGTAATTGTTCAGTGGCCATATCTATTGCATGAGTCTGTATATTCGCCAAATTGCCACTACCTGCTAACAGCTTCGATTTGTCGAGGGTTGCTTGCGCTAGATTGAACAACTTTTCTAAGCGATCGCTAATATCTACGGGAAATTCTTGAGCGTTCGGATCAACTGTTGGATCTGACTGAGCCAGTTGTTCTAACCCAGCAATAATTTGCTCTGGGCTGTAGCTAGCACTCAATAATTCAAATAATTCTGCACGGGTGAATATGCTATTCGACATGATGTATTTCTCCTAAACCGTATGATGTGAATCTAAGTTGTTCTTGTTCAAAGTTGCTGCGAGTATATTCACCTTTGTTAGCTTCAATAATGGCCTCAACAAGGGGCTTTTTATCAATGCCTTGAACAATGTCAGAAAACAATTCGCCAATCTTTCCTACTACCCATACTTGATACGTTGTCATTAATGGCGCACGTAGTCTCTTTTCTTGAGCAAAAGCTTTCATTCTTAAGAGTATTAATCTATACTCTGGAACAAGTTGAGCTACTTCTGTCCACCGTTCTAATGTACGGGGGCAGATGCCTAAAATTTTAGTTGCTTTGGCTTTTGACATCGGTAAAAGCAAGAAATTGACTCCCGATTGGCTTGGTTTTTGATGAAAAAGTTGTTCTCTCCATTGTGACTTCATGAACTTAGTCAAATCCGTGTCAATAGTCTCAAAAAGATAGTCAATATCTGTGTCAATCTCTGTGTCAATCTCTGTATCAACGTCACTGTCAATATCTGTATCAATATTGATGTCCATGACAAACAACTATTGACTATCTATTGACCTTGCTCTTTTATAATAAAAAACCCACGTCGAAGCGGGTAGTGTCTGTGTGACCTTTTTTGATTTAAGAAGCACTTAAATATAAATCTAGTAAACCAAAATGATTTAAGACAGATTCTTTTGGTTGTTGGTAACGAGTACTATACTCGTCAGCTAACCAGTGCTTAAGAGTTTCTGGTGGATAATCGCTTAGTTCATGAATCTCGGACACCGATAATCCGTGCTTCAATTTAAATTCTTTAGGATGAATCCGTTTCACCTTTAATAAGTGTTTGTTTGACATAATGCAATTACTTATAAAATTTTTCATTCGATGCGTTTTGATGCAGCGATACCGAAGGCACAAAAATTGTGCCTTCGGTAAAAAGCAAGCAGACCATGAGACTCTGCTCGACCTCAAACACGGTAGCATCAAGGCTTTGGGACACGCGGATGATTTCGATGAGCCTCAAAACCCTAGTAATCCCGTTAAAATAACTGTCTCATGGTCTGCTCAATCCCTTGCCCTGACTGATTCCGCGCCTCTATGAGAAAGAAAATTCATTTTTTTGAATTTTGCAGAAAACCATAACACAGCCACTCAAAATACTGAAAAATGCGAAAACTCCAATGGCAGATTTAAGAATCAATTGCTTTGTATTCATCTTTGCTTTTTGGGTGGTTCGTGCTTTGATAACAAAGCGCCAAAATCGTAAATCGTTACTGTTGGTTTTGGTTTCGACTCTATCACGAGTTCAGGACTGCCCAAGCCAACCGCATTTTTAATTTCCTGTTCCATGTCCAGATTCTCCTTGTTGATTAAATTGCTCCACCTGATCAATTGCATTCACTATTTCTCCCAAAACATTGAACGCATCATTTAGCACCACATCATTTGATGTAGAAAAGTACTCGGATGACTGAAGCTTGCGATAATCCTTACTGCTTCCAACTATTTGCAACGTATATTGACAACCCTGCAATATAGTCCGAATCTCTGATGTGGTTAATCTGATTTCCATTATTGTTTCCCTCCCTAAAATTTATCTCGTTGAATACTGAGGCTTGCTCCGACCAAAGAACTGCCCAAGAAGGTGGAAAAACAGACCAATATAGCTCCAAGACTTCTGTTTTTCTGGTACTCCCAACCAGAGATGATTATGTTGGGATTAGTATTTGTCTCGATAATCTCCAGCCCCCAGCAAGCCATTGCCCCTACTCCTGAAAAGCCAGTTAAGAGCAGAGAGACAATTGCAGTTGTTTCTATCGTGCGGTCTATGAATACTTTGGGGTTAAATCTTTTTCGAGTCCGACGAAGAACTAATTTATTACGAGTGTTTGAAGGCAAAGATGATTGATGAGTTACTTTATGGGTCTTCATTTTGCTTCGTCTAACTCCACAAAAAATCCTGCACCTGTATTTGTCACTTTTACCAGATTGCGATTAACTAACGTTTGAATCACCCCCAGACTAAAATTTATAGTGCATAATCGAGCGCTGCCACCGCAACGGCGGAGATACTGAAGGCATAACTGGGAATGGTCTTTTGGGACTGGGTTAGCTTTTTTAGGCATAATGTCTTTCCTGTTGTGGTTTGTAGGAAGCAAAGCGCTGGGTGAAAAAAATAGCCAAGCAGTATTAATGCTTGACTAAAGTGTTTTTGAATTTAAAATGTGAATTTCAGTTATTAGAAATTATCAAGATCGTAAAATTGATTTGTTGCAGAGTGCTTGTACGCTTTGGCTTTATTCATTTGATGACTAGAAGCTTTAATTACTGGGATTGCAGCTTCCTTAACTGAATCCTTTGCTTGTTGAAATAGAAATTGTGTCGTCCCTTGTGCATCTTCTTCTGCGGGGTCAATTTGTCCCCATAAGGAGCAACTTAACTCTAAAGATTCGTAGTCGCCTAAATTGAACTTACGTGTGTAAGTTACAGCAATAGTCTTGATTTCCATAATTTCCCCAAAGAATATTTCAAAATGAAGTTTAGCTTTTTAGCATCTCTTGCAAAGTGACGCTTCTCAAATTACAAATGTCGCCAGAAGTTCTTACTGATAGTCTTGAGACTGACTACCTTGGGTTCTGGTGCTTCAGGGGCATGACCAACAGCTACCGCAGCAACAATTGGTGCAGATGTCGCTAACAGAGAGTTGAGTAACTCTCGCTGATAGTCAATATCTTCTACTGTGCGGTAAACTCTGTGGTAATCAATTTGCATCCCTAAAGGTGTTGGTACTATTTTCAGATATTCATTTAGGGCGTTAATATAGCCATCGTGAAAAATTCTATTAGCAATACAAGGACGGATAATATTCAATAATTGAATAGCTCGTCTAATGTCTGCAACGCTACGTCTAGCATCAATCTCTGGCTGGCTTTCGCTGTAGCCTTTGGATTTCTTTTCTGCTACTAGATTGTTGAATTTGCTAACTGCTCTTTGATGATTGCCTAATGTGTGAACTTTGGTTTGCGCTTGATAACCGACTCTGCCCCACTGCACTGTTAAGTTACCATCTTCGACAATGGCCGCCCAGAATTTATTGCTGTTTTGAATTGCGTCAACAAAGACTAAATAGATTTCCATCTTTCTTACCCTGTCAATTTCCTAACTTCAGGGCATTGCCCTATCTGAGATAGATATACTGAACGCGATCGCTACGAACTTAAAAGAGCGATCGCCCCATAGATCAGGAGACAATCGCTTTTTCATCAGTTCATATTCCGAAACTTAGCAGCATGCAAAGACTGAGTTTTCGCTGCAACCACAAGACTACTAGCTCGTCGTGCGGTGGATGCCCATGCTTGCATTCTTTCAACCGCCGCCGCATCCTGAATTGCAAGTGGGGTAATGGTTTGGCGACAGGCTTCGAGGTCAGCAAGTGTTACCTGCTGCGGTCTATCCTCATCGAATGCCAGCAGAGCAGCTTCCGAAGCAAGAGTTTCCAGTTCAGCACCGGAAAATTTCGCGGTCGAAGCTGCGATCGCTTCGAGATATTCGGATTCCAGGTGAATGCCAAAGCGTTGCAGATGAATTCCTAAAATCTGTACTCGCTCCGGTTCTGTCGGCAGATCGACGAAGAAATTTTCATCAAATCGGCCTTTCCTTTTTAGTTCACTTGGCAGCGCAGAGGGGTCATTACAAGTTGCCACGACAAACACACCACACTGAGATTCGGACATAAACGTGAGGATATTGCCCAGAATCCTCTGTGAGACTCCACTCGTGTCACCAGTTCCCGAAAGTGCTTTCTCGATTTCGTCCACCCACAATATGCACGGGGCAATAGCTTCGGCAGTTTTCAAAGCACGTCTGACATTGCCCTCAGACTCACCTACCAGACTGCCCAAGAGGGATGCAATGTCTAGTTGGAGTAGTGGTAAATTGAGAATGTTAGCAATGTTTTTAGCCAATAATGTTTTACCTGTACCGGGCGGGCCTGCAAGCAACACACCTTTTGGTTGAGGCAGGTGTAGCTCACGCGCCTCTTGTGTGAACAGCCGCCGCCGCCGAGTCAGCCACTCACGTAGCAAATCGAGTCCGCCAAATCGGATTATCGCAGGTTTACCCAATTCGATACCCATTTGAGACAGTAGCCGAGTTTTGTACTCGACGGCTTTGGGGATGAAATCAGCATCAACAACGACACCATCATTAGTTAAGTTTTCTTTGACTGTTAACCGCAGAAAATCACTGATTTCTTCTAAGGTTAAACCCAGTGCTGCACGAGAAAGAGATTCAAATTCACCATGCTCTAAGGAAATAGTGAAAGTCAATTCCTGTTCGATAGCTGACTGTTGTAAGTCATGCAAATAAGAATTGATATGAAGTAGTATTTGGTCAATATTAGGTAAAGGAACTTCACAATAAGGAATCAATCTGACTAAGGATTCGTGTAATTGTATGTTCTGACCTAACAGCACAATGCGTTTATCTGTGGGTTTTAACCTGTGGTAAAGGTTTTTTACCTTACTTAAAATCTCCCAACTCAATTGAGGTGAGTTTTTGGCAATAAAGGGGTGAATATCTCCGAGGATAAATACACCATTCCCACTAAAATTAGCAATGTAGTCGAATACAAATAGTAGTGGGTCAGCCTGTGGAGGTCTTTTGTACTCTGCAACTTGCTTAAACACCAATCCCCCATCTGCTGCGATTAAACATTGCTCCAGGGTGGACACTCCCAGATTCCAGAAGAACACTGGACTTGATAGCTTGCTAGATGCCTCTGTAGTCAGCCATTGAATAATCGTTGCTTCATCAGGCGAAAGCACATCAACAGCAGCGATAGGGATTTGTGAATCGAGCGTGGAGAGCAGATTTGAGAGTTTCATGTCAGATTTCAGATAACTTCAATTAATTTTGGCGAAGCCATTGTGACAAAATCAGTAGTCAGTTATCGCTAAAAACTGACTACTGACTGACTAATTATTGGCGCTGGTATTGTTGATGATTTGCTGCTATTCGTTGTGTTTGAGCTTCCGGCTTAAATTCACGTTCGCCCTCCACAACTCCAAGTGCTTCTTCAAATGGTTGCGTAGCTAATAAACAACTCACTCCCTCGAACCCTTGAGCTTCCACTCGAACTTCACCTGTAGCTGAATCAAAATGAATTAAAACTGAACGTTCCATAATTTATCTCCGTGCAAATTGTTTAACTTCTTGATGTCCGGCAAAAGTCAGGCGTAGAGTTTGCACGCTCCCGTTGATTTCTTCAGCGATCGCACATTCACCAAACCTTTCTTGTAACTCGGCGGCTTTAGCGCGAACCATCCGTTGTCCATAAGCCAGCATTAGTTTATTGCTGAAAAAGTCTTTGCCCAGCTTCGGAACTGTTTCATAACTGTCGTGTATTACTTCGTACACGCCGCTTGACTGATTCCACTTGAATCCGATGTCTGCACGGGCTTTTATGGTGCGACCAGATACGATGATTTCAGCACTTTGTCCTTGTGAACCGCCATAGTATCCTTTTAGTGGCTGTGCTGTTTCGTGAACTTGCGGATTCAGTTTCAAGTCTTGTAAAGCTTGTACTAGACATTCAAGGGATACAAGCTTGGTTTTAACTGTTGAGAAATGCGACATTTTTGGCTCCAAGGCTTTCAAAGTGGTTTGAGAAATAGTATGGGTGCGATATTCTTTTTGGGTTATTCTGGAAACTACGTATTAAATCCATTGGGATCAGTCTTGAGCGAATTCACCCTCGCCCAAGACTGTTTTTTACCTGAACTTAAACGCGCTAACGGTAGCTTTCGACAAGCCCACGTCGCTAGTCGCAAGTGATTGCAGATTGCGCTGTTCATCTAGTAGCTTGGTGCGAATCTCTTGCATCTTTTGCTGCAACTGATTGCGCCCCTCACTACCAAGATTCTTCGACTCAATCGCCGGATCATTAACAATCGAGTCAATGTGCGCCATCATCTGTTGCAGACTGCTGCCAGCCTCCGGGTCAGCATTCGCTAGTAGTACCTGAACCTTCATCAGATGGCGTTCCATTTTCCTTTTGAACTGTACGGGCTTGCGTCCTGGTTCCCAGTCGCTCAATTCTTCAAGCAACTGCGCGGCGAGTTGTTCACCGCCAGCTAGAGCCGATTCCCGTAGCCTTTGCTCCAAATTTTGGTCATACTGTTGGATGAAGCGAGTGATTTGGTCTAAACATTCGGCTTGTTTATGATCGAGTTGTTCGGATAGGGCAGGGATAATCACCGGACGACCAATAACGACTTGCAAATAATCTTCAAGGTCAGTCAGATTCGGAAATGCTCTTAACAAATTGGCTTTGACATCTTCTTGTTTCTCTAGCGATAATTTCCAAGTCTGGAGCGATAAAAACTGGTCAATTCGCTCTTGATAATCTTCGAGTCCTGATTCGTAATCGACTTTTAATTGATTACGCAAGCCAGGAGCAATATTATCTCTAATATTAAGAAGTTGACTCCAAACGAGCGGAGCCAAATCAATCGGACAAACCCAATCACCAGTATCAGCAGACATCCATTCTTGAACCGAAGCAATCTCTTGCCTCAATTGGGCAGCAGCTTCATCAAGCTTTTTAAATACCTTAATTCCGCGTAAACCAACTTCGGAATTTGTAACTTTCACAAGGTCTGATTCAATTTCAGAGACTTCAGCTTTTAAGACATCAGCCCATTTAGGAGCAGCAGACTTTGTACTTTTCTTCAGTTGAATACGAAAGCGAATGCGGGTTTTATTTAACTGTGAGAAGTTGTGACGCTCTACTACTGCATCAGTTAGAAAATTTGTAGCGATAGGGTTGTCAATTGCTTGTACCATGATTATTCACCTCAATCAATATTTTTCACTCTTGATTAAGCGAAGCTTTCTTTGTGGCTATTTTTCAACTTGTGAATGTCTGTAGTAGCTCTATAGATTACTTTTGTAGAGCTATCTTTTAGCCGAATATGTCTTTTAATGACTGGTGGTTTGTGTGTTGACATGGCTAAAATAGTTGAAGTTGCTGTGAATTATCCTGTACCACAGGCTTGTTATAAGTCATGCCTTCAACTTCATAACAACGGGTCATGAGTTTGTTTCGATTTAGTCGAAAGCTGACTTTTTTTCTTTGATTTGGCAGAGGTAAAAACAAATACTGTGGATGTTGGATAGTACCTGCATCGCCTAAGTATCGACAATGTGTACCATTAATTTGGTAGACCTTTGAGGAGCTTAACAGTGTCGCGTCATACACTTTAATAAAATTTGTTTCCATCTGATTAATGTTGGAATGTGTCATAATTTAGTGTTGAATCGATTTTTCTCTACAGTCAGGCTAATTAAATCTGGCTGTAGAGTTTTTGGTACAGCATTATGTAGCTGTAGATAGGCTTGGGCAACTGATCTAATGTGTTAACTCAAGCCCTATTTACAACTAACTAAAACACCATTTCTGAAGCTGCCTTAACTACATCTATTGCTTGACGTGCTGTAACTTTCCAGTCAGTTTGGTCATTATAATTAGTCATGATTAGCTCAGACTCTACCCATACGCGACAGAACAAAACACTTTCGTCAGTTGTCCCTGGCTGCGGTTGTAGGGTGATGGGAGAATATAATTGTTGTGGGGTCAGAGTTGCGATCGCCGCAAGTATGCACTTTGAGAAATGCGTATCGTAACCTGATTCTAAGATATATGTCCGGTCTGCTTGAATAGTTATTAGTAACTTGCAGGTTTCTTTTTTACGGCGTTCTGTATTCTCAAACCGCAGTTCTTTAAGATATCCTGTCAGCGCAGTTTGAGAGATATCACTCGGTTCACCATTTAGTGTGTACCATAGCCCTCCGTGCTGGCGATTACAATATATCTTGCAATTGCCAGCTTCACTGTGCAATCCTAATTTCGGCTTATTGATTGAAGCGACTAATTGCTTGAGTAGTTCCTCTTGACGCATCAGGGCAGCAAGTAGTTCAGCATTTTCTTGAGTGTTCATTTGTTTGTACCAAAAGCATTTTCACTTTTGCATTGGCGAAGCCGTTAGCTTCAGATGTATTTATCAAGTACAGAGTCAATAAAACAGCGCTCTTGCATTAGCAAAAGCGCCTCAAAACTTAGTAATTTGTATTAACTAAACTATTCTTCTGGGCTGTTTCTCTGACGCAATAACCTGAGAACTTCTTCTAAGCCTGCGTTTAAGTTTCTTAGATCAGATTTCATTTCTCTAATATCTGCTTTCACTTGCCGCATATCCGAAGCTAAACCAGTTGCCAGCGTCATTGTTTGAGCTATGGCAGTTTGAGATGTTCCAATGGTTCCTGCTTGAATTTTTAAGTTTGTAACATCTTGTGTCAGTTCATTGAGGCGTAGGTAAATATCGTCAAATCTAACATCGTCTGTCATTTAAACCTCCTTGCTGACATCCTCTACTACAATTTTAGCCATATCGCTGTGTCATCTCCTCATCTGTTGAGCGAGGCGTAGCTAAAAACAGAAAACAGTAGGCGCGACCGATGAAGATTTCGGTCACGCCTTCTGATTTTCTTACGCCGCCATTCCCTCTATCCGCGCAAAATCGGAGTCTGTGAACCCACCGCAATCAAGAGGCTCGTCTGAGGGTGGCTGATATTGCCGTAGCTGTTCCCATTCATTAGCCGTCGGTTGGTCAAACGGCTTATCCAGCAGTTCCCCACTAGATGGTTGCGTCAGTTCTACCATCGATAATACCCACACCGCATCAAATGCAGAATCACACGGGACTTTCTGCTGATGCACTGAAGTTGCCCGAATAACCCACCAACAACCATCAGCGCAACCGATAGAACCGAGCTTCTGTTCATCCTTATAGATGCCGTCATCTAACAACTCAAATCCGAATTGTTCACACTGGGTGGCTATTTCGCACATAACTTCATTCCCCGTTGTAGCGACTGGGGTTTCTTCCTGTACTGGCAGAGTTCCTCGCTTATACTGCTGGCAGATGAAGCGATGGCAAAGCATTAGAGTAGCAGCACGATGAACTTCTTTATCGTTCACTATTACTAACCAAGGTTGTGTTAAATCATCATCATGAGTAATAGTGGCTATCAGTTGTCTACCAGCATAATATTCGTGGTCGTAGAAGCTGATTTCGATTACTCTCAATTCTTCAACCTTGACGCAAGGGGTTACAGTTGTTGCAACTTGTGGCATAATTTTAAGATTCCTTTTGGATAATTGGCGATCGCAGTAGTTGTCCAGACAGTTGCGATCGCCTTTTGATTTGTGTACTAATTGACGTTGTGGCTTGCCACAACACTCTCAATCTAGAATTGGCGAAGCCTAATATTCTCTTGCTCCTAGCCAGTGACCGGAGCTACCAAGCAGGATATACAGCGCGTCAGGCGACGGGTGAGTTTCAATAACATCATTCGCTAGCCTTCATCCTGTTAGTAATTTTTATTAAGAACTCCCGCAATCCTTATCTACCTTCAGCAGCTTTGACTATCCACTGCATCTGTTACCTGGGGATATTGTTCTGTTCTGTTTTTTTCAAGGTTCAGTAGAAGCGCTTTTTGTATTTTTATGAGGAGCGCCTGTTTCATACTTTTATTATCACTGACGGCGTTAGTGATTGTCAACCAGTTTGAATCACCTTTTTAGGATTTTTCACTAACTGAACTTGTAAAAAATCTTCTACAGATATATCAAGAGCCTTGCATATTGCTTCTAGCTTTTCCCAAGAAACAGTAGGTTTGAGTCCTTTACGTTCATCAACTGTATATTCTCCGCGCTCCAAGTGCTGTATTGACTGGTAAGAACAGCCAGCCCGTTTAGCCAGCGAAGCCATTGACTCTTCACCTCTAAGTATTTTTAATCGCTCTCCCATCTCTTTAGTCCACCAGACGCTAGCGATAAGAGTTTTTGACATAATTAATAGTTCTTCTTCTATGTAATCTTTTCTATTATCGCCACTTGACTTCTCAGCCATAATACAATAACTTAGTTAGTGATAAAGAGTAATACCTTTCACTAACTTAGTTTGAAGCACGACAAAAGTAAAAGCGATCGCTTGCCCAGGTGCAATGTGATGATTTCAGTTTGTGCCAATTGCGATCGCACAGAAGTTACTCGAAAAAATCGATTTAAGCTTGTCTTATGTTGGTCGGCTGGGGCCGAGGGGTAAACGGAAATGGGTTTACCAGTTTATTAAACCTGATGATGAGCGGAATTGTATCTTCGAGAAATGGTTGAGCCGGGATGCTTCTCAATCTGATGCTGTGTCCGGTACAAGTAATATAGGTTTAACACCACCAATCACTAACCTCCTAAAACTCCCCAAAGATCAGATGAGGCTGTTGGGGGCTAGCATGGATTAAAGCTGAGATTGCGCCAGGGGGTAGAAGGTGCTGGTCAGTTCTACCAAAACCTCATTTCTAAAATTGGGGAGGCCGTTGGGGTTGCTGATGGAGAGCCTTTTTGGAACGGGTATTCGGGGTCAGTGGCAGGTGTAGGTTGATTTTGGGGATGGGTGTAACCCTGTTAGGTGCGAGTGGGTTGCGTGCGTGGGGTAATTTATGTTTGATTTTTATATATAAGGAAAATCAAATAATTTCAGTAAGCTATTTAGCAAATATGCATTACTAATTTGAAAAACTTCTTGCATCAATGCTTCGGAGGCAATCTGCGATTTACTTGGCTTAATTGGAGGATGAATAATACCATTTCTCGCTTCGGTAATAGCTGCTACAGTGTCTTTCCAATTAAATTCTTTTGCTTTCTTGTTGATTTCTGGATATTCTTCTATAGGCTCTAAAGGAATTGCAAGAATTTTTAGTAAAAGTTTAATTTGTCCATAAGCTTTTAGTCCATTAAAAGCATCAGAATTAACATACTCATTAATTTTCAAAAATGTCCAAGCTATTTTCTCTAGGGCAGATTGCATTAAAATAATAGAAGTATTGTATCCATTGAAATGCTTTAGGCTTTCTATGTACCACTGAATTGCATTTTGAATAACATTTCTCCATACTGGGTCTTCCCATTTTTCCATAAAACCAGCGAATGCAGCAACAATTTCTGTAGAATCATTATTAGCCCAACTACAACCGTCTTGCCATGAATTAGCTTCAATTATGGGATTACGCCATTCTTCTAATACTTGATTACCTTCACTATCAAAACCTGATACTAAAAGAGGTGTTATCCAAATACCTCTGGCAAATGATAAATAATAAATAAATGCTTGAATTATATTATAAGCCTCATCCAAAGTGAATGGAGTATTATCTATATGTTCTATTTTGCATATATGAGTAATTCCGTAGCCACCTTCTGATTTCAATAATTCCTCTATATCAAAGCAGTTATCCAAGCTTGCTAGAACTATGTGCCAATTACCATAGTCAAATATAAACTGACCATCAAAGTCCAACCAACCTTCCCTCGCAACAAATTCATCTTCCTCATCTTCATGGTTAAATATATTACAAATATTAAACCACCAAAAATTAGGGACATGAAAAACTACCGATGCTAAGTTATCTGTTCTTCCTTGAATACAAGGCTCTCTTAAATGTCCTAAAAGCTTATTCTTATTATTTCCCCATTGTGTACTATTTGAAATATGTATCTTTATACGATATTGCGGAACTAGCTCAGTTAATTTTAATTCAAGCTCATCTTGATTATCCATATCAAACATATCTTCACATAAATATATGAACTTAAAATTTATATTAGGTGAAGGATACCAAGATATGTTAATAAAGACTTTGCCTTCAATAATTTGCTCACCATTAATCAATTCAGCAAAACCTCGGTAAAGAGAAATATGCTGATTTGGGAATTTTTGTTTAATTATTTTGGGTTTTGGTTGCCAGTAAGCCATATTATTCTTAGCCCTTAAATTTGTTTATTAAAGTTTTAGTTGAGTACTACTATATTTAAGTTAGTTAAACAGTACATTTATACAAAATCATAACAAAACCGTAAAAACACTTAAAAAAATGTTTTAATCTAAATAATAGATTCAACTGTGGTATGGCTTTAGTTATTTGCCAGAATTAATTATTGTATAATTGCTGACTTCCGAATCCATGAGTGCATAGTCTCAAGTAGTACGATCGCCCTACAACCCTTCTATACTCAATTAGTTTTTACTAAATTTTGAGAATTGCACTATTGTTTTCGTTTTTACCGTTCGCACCCAATCCCATCACCATCTCTGTCAAAACCATGATGGTCAGGTGGCAAGACTCTAAACCTTCTTTGGGTAATATCTGAGCAATCTAAGTCTGGTGAATTCTTTGGAATGCAAAAATCTGGGTAAGAGGGATCGCAGTTATTCTGTTGCTGCGGTTGGATCGGTTGTGAAGTTGTCTTTTGGGTAGCTCTGTGGCGGAAGTCCCAAGGCATTACAGGATTGGACTGACTCCAAAATGCTAAACGCTGTTGTTTGGCGGTGTTTTCACCCTGCAACAAACTATCTCTAGACTCTGGACAGCCTTTGAGATACTGACGATAGACCACAGCTTGCCCTTCTTGCACCATACTCACGTTGACACTGCGATTACTAACAAACACCTCTGCAACCAGGCGTTTATATTTGTCAGTTTCAATAGCACGTGATGTTCGTACTTTCTTACTTCCTTGCGCTTAATGCCTGTTGACTCAATTGCATCACAACATTTTGGGGCAATGGGTCTATGACAGCATCAGTAGGCAGTGATTGGATAAAAGCTGTTACCTCTTGCTGGGTTTTGTATTTCCCCTCACTCCAAGCATCAGCAATCTGTTTCGCCACTCTATTAGCATCGTCTCGCTGATTATGAGCAGTGACACACCCAATATCATTACCTGTAAATGATATCCATGTCTGCCAAAGTCCCGTAACTGGATGCTGAACAATCCCTGTAGTCAGTTCATTGTCCTCAAGCACTAATTTTTTCTTTGGGCCGCCGAATCCTTTAAACATGACTTTCTTTAGTAAAGGCTATCTTTTCAGAATGCCCAAAATAAATGCAGCGATCGCGCTTGTGTAACATCTGCAATTCAATACTCACGTTCCCTCTAACGTTGGCCCACCTGCCTTGAGAACAGCGAACGCTACAGCTTTACAGTGATTGGATAGCCAGTGGTAAAACAATTCATCTATGGCGCTACTTTTTCTTTAAACTGCTTCCCAGCAGAAAAAGCAGGCACTTGGGTCGCTGGGATAGTCATTGGCTCATTGGTTTTCGGATTACGCCCTTCACGTTCTGAGCGTTCGCGTCGCTCGAATGAGCCAAACCCAATCAGCGTTACCTTTTCACCATTGGCTACAGCCTCAGTAACAACTGACAAAAAAGCACTGATGATTTCATCAGCTTGCTTTTTTGTGACGTTGGCTTTGGCTGCTACAGCATCCACTAATTCGCCTTTGTTCATAAATCAACCTGAAGTCTTGTTTTGAAAAGGAAGTTTACTTTACCATTACTTTCTCTTTTCACGAAAGGGGGAAAACGACTAATAATCAAGCAGCATACGAAAATTAACAATGCATCAGCTACTACTGTGGCGACTTTAAATTAAAGGTAAAGCCAGTTGAGTTTCAGGAGGTCATCTCTTGTAGTCAAACAGTTAATCTACAGTTTGCGCTTTTTCAGGTGATTTCTGCGGCTTTGCACAAGCTTGACTAAAGCTCTTGCTCAAATATCACTTGCAAGCCCATTTCTTACCAAGCATTTACTGAACATATACAATTTGACATGGATCTCTGAGTGTGAACCTCGAAATAGAAACACACAAGGATGAAACCATTATGGAGCTTGCTTTTCAAGCTTTTTACGCCTGTTATAGGTGCTTGCATTTTCCTTTAATGGTTTGGAAGCCTGTTCATACAAGGATTTCAATTTTATTTACATTTAGTAAGAATACGATTTGCGGTAAATATTAGCTATTCTATTGCTTAATCAAGGCAGGTGCTTGTAATATCGAATTTGGAAGCTTTTATACTGTGCGTTTCAGCGTTCGCTATGACCGAACCTTTGATGCCAGTAGGCGTTGATCACCAAAGTAATATGTTTTTTGACTTTTTGTTTTCCTATGACCGAACCTTTGATGCCAGTAGGCGTTGATCACTTTACCCCTGGCGCTTTTGGTTCCTTGGGTACTGGTATGACCGAACCTTTGATGCCAGTAGGCGTTGATCACGAGCTATTACCGGAATTCTTTGTAAGGCTCAAATTAATGACCGAACCTTTGATGCCAGTAGGCGTTGATCACGGAAATGAATTTCAATCCCCTTCTTTTCGGGATTATGACCGAACCTTTGATGCCAGTAGGCGTTGATCACATTTACTAGGTTGACATAATAGGTTAACCTATTTTAGTAATTGAACCTTTGATGCTGTAAAGTGTTGAGCAATTTCACGATTTAAAGGTTTAACGCCTTTATTTGTTGTACAGCAACGGGGACTAATATAACCCTGTTTGCTTCAAACCTTTGATGCCATTAGGCGTTGAACATCTTGGTAAATATATTGACACAGGGTTAGATATCTGTTATTTATTGTTTATTCTGATGTTTCAAGATTTTAAGGTAAGTTGACAAAACTTGACTGTGAAACAGAGTTTAGTGCCAGCTTGAAGCAGTATGTGCTGCTAGTTTTTAATTACTACCTCAGATGCCGTAAGGTTTTGAACATTTTAAGTATTTAAAATTTTGTTTTTTAGGGAGATACCTAAAATGATTGCATCTGTTGGTTTCTCTGCATTTCAAGATGCAGATAATGAACTTGAGCCGTGTATTGAGCTTTGCTTTCCAGTTCGAGGTAAATATCTACCTGCGGATCATAATTATGCTCTGTTTGCAGCCTGCGTTCACATCGTTCCAGAAATACGTCAGCAAACTGCACTTAGCATTCTGACAATTCCTGGTTTTGCAGATAAACAAGGTAAAATCCTTCTGACTGACCAATCTTGCTTAAGAATTCGTGTACCAATTACGCAATTATCTTTGATTTATAAATTAGCAGGAAAGAGTATTCGATTAGGAATACATGAGATTCAAATTGGTATTCCAGAAATCTTTACGCTCAAATCAGCAAAGACGCTGAGGTCTAGAATTGTAGTTATTAAGGGATATAAAGAGCCAGAGTCTTTTTTAGATGCAGCACAACGTCAGCTTGATAATTTAGAAATTTCAGGTAAACTTTCTATTCCACTAAATAAAAAAGGTGAACTTAGTCGGAAAACGCTTAAAGTTAAACGATATACCATTGTTGGTTTTACAACTGAAATTTCGGAATTAAGCGATAAGGATTCTTTGAAGTTGCAACAGTGGGGACTTGGCGGCAAAAGACATCTTGGCTGTGGATATTTCTTACCTTACAAAAGAGGTAAGAATGTTTAAGAGGTTATTAGCAAAATCTTTATCATCTCAGGAGCAGAATGATGCTAGAGCCAAGGGTGCTGCCACATATACAGGACATATTAGCTTTGTAATGCAAGCAGCTAATGTCTTAGTAGATAAATTAGGGTTATCTATTCTCCAACAACTAGGAATAAGCCATGTTGATTTAAATTACTTTGCAACCACAGTGAGATTAGGTGCATATTTGCATGATTGGGGTAAAGCAAATCAGCATTTTCAGGAGATGGTTTATCTAAAAACGCTTGATTCTAAATCATCAGATCCAAAAATTCTTAAATATCGCCAAGATTTGTTGAAAACCTCAAAAAAGCATTTAGATAGACAAATGCTGCGTCATGAAGTTATTAGCGGTATCTTAGCATTGCAAGTAGCTACTTTTAGAGGATGGTTGGAACAATGCCAAAATGCCAATTTGATGATTGCTATTTGGGCAGCAATAGGACACCATCTCAAAATAGGGGTAAATCAAAATAATCAAGCTGCGGAATTTATAGCTGAAATCCCTTCAGGTATTGGAGATGAATTGAGAATCTATACTGATCATTCTGATTTCCAAGCAATCTTGAAAATAGGCTATCAAGAATTACGATTACCCAAAAATTTACCAGAAGCTCCGCCAGAAATTTGGACGAAATCACAACTACAACAAGCTTTAATAAATCTTCGTAACGAATTTATTCAGTTTGAATCACAGCTAGATTGGGAGCAACAAAAATTTGTTGCTGCGGTAAAAGCAACAGTCATTGCAGCAGATTTAGCTGGTTCAGCATTACCTTTGGCTGAAGAAGATTTTAAGATATGGATTGAACAAGTATTATCATTGCAAGTTTCAAAACAAGACATTGAAAAATTACTAAACCAACGGCTAAAAGGTAAAAAACTACGTCCATTTCAAGAGTTAGTTGCTAAGTCACATCGTCGAGTGACAGTTGTTAAAGCAGGTTGTGGAACAGGAAAAACGATTGCTGCATTTGCTTGGGGAGAAAAATGGGCTGTAGGACGTAAACTATTTTTTTCCTATCCGACTACAGGTACAGCTTCTCAAGGATATATTGACTACGCAGATGGTACAGAAATTGAAGCAGCTTTAATGCACTCACGGGCTGACCTGGATCGGGAGTTACTATTTTCTGGAGAATCAGATGATTCTGAGGGAATTAATGCACGATTGATGGCTTTTCAAGCATGGCGCAAGAAACTAATTATCTGTACTGTTGATTCTGTTCTAGGCTTAATTCAAAACAATCGAAAACCGCTTTACTCTTGGGCAGCGCTCGCTCAAGCAGCCTTTGTATTTGATGAAGTCCATGCATACGATCCACGCCTGTTTGGTGCATTGTTAAAATTTATCAAGGCGTTTCGTGGTGCGCCTATTCTTTTAATGAGTGCCAGCTTCACTCCCCAACAGTTACAAGCTATTCATCAAGTACTAAAAGAACAAGGTGAAGAATTAGACGAACCTATCGAAGGGCCAAAGGAACTAGAAGAACTTAAACGTTACGAAATTAAATATATTCCTCAAGTAGCTGACTTTAATGAACTCAATCAAATCTGGCAACCTGTAATAGAATCACTGAAAAAGAAGCAGAAAGTATTATGGGTAACTAACTCTGTAAGAACTTGCATTGAAATTTATCGTACAGCAAAAATTAAGCTTGCTGAAAATTTACCAGGGTTAGACATTCAACCTTTAATTTATCACAGCCGTTATCGATACAAAGATAGACTCAAAAAGCATCAAGTTGTAATTGAAGCTTTTCAGGAAGATCAACCAGTTTTAGCTATTACTACGCAAGTATGCGAAATGTCTTTAGATTTAAGTGCTGATTTACTGATATCTGCAATAGCTCCCGCAGCATCTCTAATTCAACGTTTAGGAAGATTGAACCGCAGGATGATTAGGCAAGAGCAAGGAACTAGACTGGCAATTGTTTACCCTTGGGATAATAAGCAACCATATAATAAAACAGAGCTTTCTACAGGTGAGCAACTAATTCAAGAATTTTCTGGCAAGGTAGGTATTTCTCAGCGTGATTTAGCACAAGTTGCAGCCCGTCTCAATTTTGAGGAAGTTGAGCAAATTAGATCGAGTTGGCTAGAGGATAACTGGTGTAATCGTCCAGATTTCCTACGTGAAGGTGGATACACAATTACTGTGTTATTGGGTGAGGATGAGATAACAATCTGGCATATTGCCGAACAGCGCAGACAAGAATTACTCAAACAAGGCATCAATGAATCTCGGATGAAATTGTTCAAACAGGAAGCACAAGCTTGGTCAGTACCTATCCGAATTGAAGCAGACTACTGGGAATGGGAACGCAGAGGTTTTTATCCTATTACTCCAATTGGCAGAATTAGCTACAACGAAGAAGTAGGGGCAGAACAGTGAAATTAGAGTTTGATTTAGCCAATCCTAGCTTTACTTTGCTGCATTGTGCTGGTTTAGCTGGATTATGGATGACTTTAAAACAATTAGAGACAGAAAACGTTTCTCTCCCGCAGGGTTTAAATTGGAAACGTGATAACAGAAAAATCATTTTAAATTGGGAAGGAAGCGATAAAGCAGTTTTGGAATGGTTATTACAAGAATCATTTCAAATCAATGATGGACTTATTTCTCTTCGGGGCTTAGATTCGCAGACTATGCGTAAAGATGCTCAGGTAATTGTACACCAGGGAATTCTCGGCACTTTTTTACAGCATACCAGCACCCATAAATCAAGCGGAACTAAAAGCGAAACTCTATCATTAGGGGAAGGAGAGAAAGAGATTCAGGTTACATATAAAGCCTTACAAAGCTATGCTTATCAAAATTTTGCTAGTAACCTTTGTGATAAAAACGGACAATTACTAACCCAAGCTATCAGTGTTGCTGGATGGTTAAGTCCCGGTGCGGTGGTACGTCATGTTGCTTTTAGTTCTGACACAAGTTTTGAAGAGCCGCCAGAAAATGCGTTTGTCTTATTATTTGCTCCAGTCGCTTGTTATTACTATATTCTTCGCTCTAAGTTACGAAATAAACGCGCGCAATATGCACTAGTTGTTCCAGAAATCACAGATTTAGAACAATATGGGCAGTACCGTCAAAACCCAAATTTGAGATATGCCACTTACAAAGATTTTCATGCTTCTAGTTTGGGTGACGCAGGACTAAGATTTTTAACTTTAGAAACAACAATAAATGTTACTAAAAGTTTTAGTGTACCGCGCTGCCAAGTTTTAACTTTGGGAACTGTTGCTTGGTCTACCCAACAAAAAACTAGAACTGATATGTATGTGGTCGAAGCCAACCAAGAAGTATGCCAAAATTATCAGATTTGTGATAATTGGTTAAAAGATAAATCTATAGAAGGTAAAAATGGTGGTTTTGTAGTAACTAGCTTCGCTAAAGAATTAATTGCTGAAAACTTAGCCAGAAATCAACCTTGGTATTCTGGTATTTCAGAAAAGGTAAATAGTAACGAACTATTTAAACAATTAGCTTATGAAAGAGGAGGGCTATATCAAGTGATCCAAAAAGTTAAATCAAATGAACGCGAAAAGCTATTTGTGAAAGCTTGCCATGAAGCAATTAAGTTTATTTACGGGCAGATTTCTGAACAAGCAAATAAACGAAAAGAAGTTCCTAATTTTGACAGAGAAACAATACGCATTAGAACTGGATTAGGTAGATGCAAAAATTCCGATACATTTCGAGAATTTATTACTGATTTTTGGTCACGAGCCGGGAAAATTCCTACTCTACAAGAACATTGGGAAGAATTGATGGATTTTGTGATGAATGAGAAAAACTGGAAAAAATCTAGAGATTTAGCTTTGCTGGCATTAGCTAGCTATAAAGGTAAAGGTGTTAATAATGAGGAAGGTGATACTGATAAAAATAACTTAGATGACGAAAATTTAATCGATATTGGTATTTGAAATTTTGAGTAATTTAAATTTTGAAAATGTTTGTAATTGCTTAGGAGATTTATAATGTCATTCCATTTATTCGGAAATGTCTTAACTGGTTATGGTACTGCCGCTAATAACCGTGGGGAAAATGAAGGTAATATTACTACCCTACAAAAAATTCTGTGGAAGGGAGAAGTACATACAACAGTTTCATCAGAAGCCATTCGTTGGGCATTGCGCTATTACTGGCAAACTGCTAGTGACAATTATCAAGTCAATCGCCGATGGGATGATGATATAAACGATAACACTTGGCAAAATGAAAACTTTGACGACACCATTTATATTGATGATGACGTATTAGGTTTCATGCGTGCAGAAGGTGCAAAAGTTGAAGCTTCTGATGAACCTAAACAAAAAGGCAAAAAAGCTCCCAAAGGTACAACAACTGCTAAACGAGGAGTGTTAGAAGTAACTCGTGCTGTTTCTACAACACCTTTTAGTGGTGATTTGACTTTCAACTCTGCAAGTGGGAAGAAAGGACGGACTTCACTTTATGGTACTGAGCTTCATGCTACTCGTTATCAATATGGATTTGCCCTAACTCCAGAACGTTTGAAAGATAAATCTCGTGTAATTGCAGTTTTAGATGGATTGAGTTCTCTTGGAGAAGTAGCAGGTAATCATTCTCGATTTCTCTACGATTTTTCTCCTGAAAATTTAGTTTTACGGTGGACTCATGATTTTTCACCTCGAATTCTCTACTGCTTTGAGGAGGAAGAGGGAGAAATATCAATTAGGGAATTACTCAGGAAAGTCAAAAATCAAGATATTGAACCACAGGAGTTATGGATAGCAGGTGCAATTACGGAAGCTGAAGAAGTAAAAGAGTTAGAAGAATTAGGCGTAAATATTTTCCCAGGAATCAAATTAGCTGTACAAAGCATGAAACAGGTTATCTCTAGAGATTTACAATTACCTCAACTGGAGTTAATTCGATGACGGTAATTTCTGAGAAAATATTAGCTTTAGAAGTAGAAATTCCCATTGCTAGTTTTCGTCAATCTCGTGCAAGAGAATACGCCCAAACTTATCCAGTTCCTCCACCATCTACAGTCTATGGAATGTTGCTTTCAATAGTTGGGGAGATGAACAGGTACAAGCACTGTGGAACTCGTTTAGCGATTGCGATGGTTTCCCAACCTCAAAAATCTACTGTCATTCGTACATTCCGACGTTTTAAGAAGAAAGATATCCACGATCCCAGTAATGCTAGACCAGATTATCAGGAACTACTAACTGATATTAGATTTATTGTTTGGATAGATGTTGGAGAAGACAGTTCAAAACCAACACTACCACAACGCTTACAGATGGCCTTTGACAACCCGGTTACTATTGAGCGTTTTGGAGGACTTTGTTTAGGAGAAAGTCGAGATTTAGTTAATTCCGTTCACCTGTTACCTAAAAATTACCATGCTGAATCACTGCAATGGTTAGTAAAGAATGAGGATGGATTACTAACATTACCTTACTGGGTGGATCATCTTGGCTCAAAAGGTACTCGTTGGCAAAGATACTCAATGCTTAAATCTTCTGAGTTTTCTCTTCCTCCTGAGCCTGCTTGGACAATAATTCAAACAGCTTAAGAATCTGAAAAATTTGAATTGATTTCTACCTCTGATGTCGTAAGGCGCTTAACTCACAAAAACAACCTTACGCTCATCTACTATGCAAACAATTGAACATCTTGAAATTACCAGTAAACCAGAAACCATTCGTGTCTCTGCACTCCACGCCCTCGCCTATTGTCCCCGCCTGTTCTACCTTGAAGAAGTCGAAGAACTTTACACCCAAGATGCAGCCGTATTTGCTGGACGCAGACTGCACGCCGAACTCGAAAAGCAAGAAGACGAGGAGTGGGAAGAACTGTTTCTTGAAAGCGAAGAATTAGGATTACGCGGTCGCCTGGATACCCTTCGCACCCGTGACGGGCAAACGATCCCCTACGAACACAAACGCGGTCGCTGTCACCGAGACGAGAACAAGCAACCTCAAGCCTGGGAGAGCGATCGCCTACAAATCCTTGCTTATGCTTATCTGTTAGAATCCGCCTTCGGAATTACAGTTAAAGAAGGGCGCATTCGCTACCATGCTGATAATGTACTGGTTCACATACCAGTGGATGATGCAGGACGAGCATCTGTTCGTGAAGCAATTCAACAAGCACGCATTCTAAGACAATCTACCTACCGACCACCTGTAATTGATAACGAGCGATTATGCGCCCGTTGTTCTTTGGCTCCAGTCTGTTTACCAGAAGAAGCCAGACTTGCCCATAACCGGGAGTGGCAGCCAATTCGCTTATTTCCTGAAGATGAGGAACGGCAAGTAATTCACATTTTAGAACCTGGAACAGCTGTTGGCAGAACTGGAGAACAAATCAAAATCACCCGTCGCAACCAACCTGTTGAGACGGTTCCGGCTCGTCAAGTAGCACAACTTGTTTTACACAGTTTCTCACAAATTTCTACCCAAGCCTTACACTTTTGTGCTGATCAAGACATTGGGGTACATTTTATTTCTGGTGGTGGACGCTACCTTGGTAGTTTTGATAGTCGCCAAGGCAGTATTCAACGGCGCATTCGTCAGTATGCAGCACTGAGCAATCCTGGTGCTTGTCTAGAATTAGCCCATAAGCTGGTAATTTGTCGTGGTCAAGGACAGCGCAAATTTTTAATGAGAGGTGCAAGGGGGAAAACCAAGACAGATAAATTAGAGAAAGTGATCGCACAAATGAAAGCTGTTCTCAAACAGGTTCCGCAAGCGAAATCTCTAGAGTCGCTTTTAGGATTCGAGGGAAATCTGGCTGCTTTATATTTCAGTGCTTTACCTGATTTGATTTCGCAAGAAGTAGCAAGTGAATTACATTTTGCTGGTAGAAATCGCCGTCCACCACTAGACCGATTCAATGCAATGCTGGGCTTTGGTTATGCCTTGCTACTCAAAGATGTCATGAACGCGATTTTAACTGTTGGGTTAGAACCTGCTTTGGGTTTTTATCATCAGCCGCGATCGCAAGCTGCACCCCTAGCATTAGATTTACTAGAAATATTTAGAGTCCCTTTGGTAGATATGATTGTGACGGCTTCAGTGAATCGAGGTCAATGGGATACCAAAGCAGATTTTGAGATTCGAGGAGCGCAGGTTTGGCTAAGTGAAGCTGGACGACGCAAGTTTGTGGAATTGTATGAAAATCGGAAACAGGAAACCTGGAAACACCCTGCTACGGGTTATTCTCTTACCTACCGCCGTTTATTTGAACTAGAGGTGCGTCTGTTAGAAAAAGAATGGTCTGGTGAGGGTGGTTTGTTCGGTCATTTGGTACTGCGTTGAGGTATTAAAATGGCAGAACAGAAAAATTGTTACCTTATCTGTTACGACATTCGCTCACCTAAACGTTGGCGCAAAGCTTACAACTTACTTCAAGGCTATGGCGAAAGGATGCAATACTCTATTTTCCGCTCTTGGCTGACTATGCGCTCACGCGAAAAATTGCGTTGGCAACTGGAAAAAATATTGGCTCCAGAAGATAGTCTGCTTCTAATTCGTCTTTCAAATCAGTGCGTTGTTAGCATCCCCTCATATAATCGTCCAGATGCTTGGTCATCTCAACATAAAGCCTACCGAATTTTATAATGCATGGATCTGAGGCTGTTAAAGCTAAAACGTAATTAGGCAATCTCGAAACTCTTACTGCATTTGATTTTTAAGCTTTTTGGGCGAGGGGGAGATGCTTGCATTTTTGGGCAAGGGCTTATAAGCTCGGCAGGATAAGGGTTTTAAATTTGCTGACTATCGTTAGAAGTGACATTTATCTCATATTTTTGTTACTCTGTTAATCTCTGAGGTGAGGTGCTTGCAAAATTGAATCTCAGACGTTTTCTGATATACGTTTCAGCACACGCCCTGCCCAAACCTTTGATGCCGTAAGGCGTTGATCACAGAAGGTGCAGATTTTCTGTAAAGTATCAGGCGATCTGCCCAAACCTTTGATGCCGTAAGGCGTTGATCACAATCAGTGGAGGGCGCGTGGCAGTTATGGGCACAACTGCCCAAACCTTTGATGCCGTAAGGCGTTGATCACGTACTCAACGCAAGGGTGTAGAGATTCGCTCAATTCCTGCCCAAACCTTTGATGCCGTAAGGCGTTGATCACTGCTAACAAAGCCAAATGCAGCTTTAGTTAATGGATTCCTGCCCAAACCTTTGATGCCGTAAGGCGTTGATCACAGTTCATCACCAGATATATCTAAAGCACTGGGTAATCTGCCCAAACCTTTGATGCCGTAAGGCGTTGATCACCACCTACACGGACTCAAACAACTTGGTGGCGTACCAATCTGCCCAAACCTTTGATGCCGTAAGGCGTTGATCACGTTTGGAGTAAGCGATAGACCGGAAACACCCAAGACTGCCCAAACCTTTGATGCCGTAAGGCGTTGATCACCACCACCGCCCCCGCCAGAGGTTTGTAGTTGTCCATCTTCTGCCCAAACCTTTGATGCCGTAAGGCGTTGATCACAGGAGTGCTTGCCTTTGTAGTTTTTTGCCAAGTGAGCTGCCCAAACCTTTGATGCCGTAAGGCGTTGATCACACCAGCTCTGAATTATGCAATGGGCAAATCCTTTTCTGCTCAAACCTTTGATGGCCTAAGGCGTTAATCACTAAACTTGTGGGTTGTATTCCTTAACCTTGTTATGTAACTCTCGGAAAATAATAATTGAAACAAGATTCTGAAAGTTTTATTTAGTCAAGCTTTGAGGTTTTATTTTTTAATAGTAACTAAAATTCGTAGCTAAACCTGGAAATTAAAACTCCCAAAGGCTTTCAGCGATTGGACTCTCTCAAAGTTACAGAAGAGGGCTAATCCCGTATTCTCGCTCAATCACACTCAACAACTTCTCCTCCACCTCCGTCAAATACGGTCGCTTCAGTTCCCCTAGATGCTTCAGCACAGCACGGGCTGCCTCTTCCAAGTTTTCATTTTCCCGTAATCTACTGATGCGATCGCTAATCTGCTGCATCTGCTGACATTCCGATTCCAGGTAGTTCAGTGGCTTTAGGTGGTCAATTCTGACAGTGTACTCCCCATCCCACATTGTGACTGTGCAACTAAATTCGCCTACATGGTTGACTATCCCCCAACATCCGCCTTTTCCTCGTAAATCAGGATTATCTTTGGCAATAAGGAGGCAGACTTCCCCAACACGGTAAGGATTTGGCGCTTTAGTACGTTCCATGATCCGTTGTACTACATCGCCTACAACTCTAGCAGATGGTACTTTACCTCCAGCTTCTTCCACTGCCCGTTGCCATACTTCCCATTGCTGTTGAGGTTCCAGTTTTGTTATCGGTCTAACCTGACGTTCACTCGTGGGCAAAATTTGTGTCCCATTGGGACACATTTCCTCATTTTCAGTTTGTGTCCCACTGGAATAAATTTCCGCATCGCTTGATTCAGTTTCAGTTTGTGTCCCATTGGGACACATCTTCATCAGATTATCAAACACAGCCGAAGCTTCGATTAATCTGTAAGGATGACGACGTTGAAATCCAAACCTGTCTTTGCAATACTCCTCAAAAGTGCTGTGGGTGGAACGGTAAAGCCTACGATCGCGCAATTCCATCAGCGCCTTCCCTGCTTCAAAAACCGCTTTCTCCACTTTTCTTTCCAAGTGTAAGCGATCGCGTTGTTCTTCCTCTGTCAATTCCTCTATTTCAACAGCACTAACCGTAATTGTTGCTGTAGCTGGATTTTCCTCAACAGAGATATCTTCATTTGCAGAGTTACTAAGTGATTTTGAATTTATCTCTGCGGCAGAGGTGGCTTTTTTACGCCTAGAAGATGGTTTAGCCATCATTCCACCCCTTTAATTCAATAGTATTTGCTCAAAATCAATGACAAATAGATTAAGTATGTGGTGAGTTATGGCAATAATGCTCTGGGATTGAACTCGGTGGAGCATTATCATCTTCACGAGTCCTCTTGAATTTTCACAATATCATTGACAGTTACTAATTCTCCAGACAGCACAGAGCAAATCCTTGCTAGTTTTACCAAATTATCGATATCCGCTTTTTTAAGCCTGCCATCACGGGCGACAGTCAAGGTATGTCTAGTGACTTCATTCGGGCTACCCTCAAACTGCCTATGAACTGCGTAGACAGACAAGAGGCTACCATCTTCTGTTTTGGGCCACCATTGCGAAATATCAATATATGCTTCCATCCAAACTGCTAACACGTTTTTAATGATTAACCTCCATTAACGCTTATCTGATTACAGAATAACAGCTAATCAACATACAGGCTATCAATTAACAGAATAACTGCTAATCAGTATATTGACAATCAGTTAGCAGAATAGCATAATATAACTATCACAAAAGGCAACCGCCCTTAGCCTCGGAAACTTTGGAAGCGATCGCCTTTTGAAAAACCCATACATTCGTACAGGGAATTTTAATTATGACTTATATCATCTACAGCCAACAACAGCTGCAACTGAAATCCATTGCGCGGCTCAAGCAAATCTACAGCGAAATCGCCTGCACAGTCGAAGTAAGCGACAAACGCTGCAAGGATTCTTGGATTAGTGCGATCGCTAATTACCAAGCCAGCAAGATTCAGAAACTCACCCCTGCTGCCCCCGACAACCAAGCCCTCGCCCAAGCCGAACTCGACAACTACATAGCCGACCAAGCTCAAGTTGTAGCTCCCGAACCCTTCACAATAGTCGAAATCTCGTTTGATCATCACGAATATTACGCTGATGACAAACTGGTAGCCAGCATCAGCCATGACGACGACCACTTAACGCAACCCTGGGTAGTCATAGTCAACGACAAAGAAGTATTTCGTGCCAACACTCTAATGCGTTGCGATCGCTTCATCTGCACTCACTACAAAGACGGCACACTGCTAGTAGAAGCTCTTGTGCAAGAGAGCAGGGGTGCAGAGGGGAAAAACCTACAACAGCTTTCTCCTCTGCCCCTCTGCGCCTCTGCCCCGCAAGTTTCCTCTTCTACCAAAAACCAAATCATGGCGCATATCTTCAACGAGTGCCAGAACTACAACAATTCGCAATTACACGCCATGCCTAAAAACAGGAAGCTTTGCACCTGTAATGATTCAATTACTAATTACGTTCACAATTGCGAATTACTTAGTAACTGGTGGGTGAAGAGGCGTTATTCAGTTCAGCAGCAGTATTCTAACTCCATGTTTGATGCTCTGCACTCATTGTCGATGGTGGATACATCGCTGGCTGAACCAATTCACAAATACTTGCAATCCCGACCCTTAGAGCAACTTACTGCTGAGGAATTACAGCAGCTTTTCAACTATGAAGTGCGATCGCAACTTCAAGAATTAGTCACAGCGTAAAGCCTCGTGTGGGCAGTAATGAAAATTGCTGCTCACTTTTAGGTATTTTTTGGGCGTTATTCTCCAAACATTGCCGAAGATTTTTAGGTTATTAATCCCAGGGAAGAAAATCATGATTGATAATATTAACGCACTTCAAACAAGTTGGTATCTTTCTCCACCTTGGCGCGGAACAATTCCACCCATTGCAGTTAATTTACTGGAGAGAGTTTTCCTACGAACTACGAGGAGATTTGGTTATTGCTGCGGGATGCAATGGAAACACGAATGTTGGATTTATTCAATTGATTGCGGTAAAGAAATACTCCACGCTACACAAAACCAAATCATCGGGACGGGAGAATTAGAAGCCATCAAAGTGCAAAAACCTGCCTTCGTTCTGGGCGAAAGGGTAATGCTCTGTTCTCACGATAAAGGAACAAAGCAACGGCTGATTCTAGGGGTTGGGCTGGTGAATAATTCTTGGTTTTACCTTGTTGAGTTGATGTCACCAACGTTAATTAAGACACCGACTATATCGAATCGTTTCTCACTGGTTGGTGAGAAAAGTTTGGTGCGGGTAGATGTCTAATTCTCTCTAATCAACAACGAAAAACTATCACCCAACTAAAGTTATGTCACAAATCGAAGTAGCCGAAATCATCGACCAGATAAAGCAAGAGATCACTGTTGACTCTAATGGACAAGGTAAAGCCAGTATTCGGGCAACTGCAAGGCTGGCAGATGTACAAGATTCTTCGCTTCGTCGTGCGTTACTAAGTGCGGCACTTCAACCCTCTGCATTAGCCCAAAGCCTTATACAACAAGGATTTAGCCCTGCGGCACTGGAAACCTGGAATGAGGGAATACCTGATATGGGTGTTGCTGCCGTTATTGAATATTACGCTTTTGATGCTGGGCGGCACTGCAAACAGCAAGCCAGACTTGTATGCAAAGCTTTTAACCGGATTGGTGTTCGCGCCTGGATGCAAGACATTATGGGCTGGACAAAACCTGCTACTCAACCAGAAGAACAACCCTCCACACCAACTCTCCCCCCAGTCGAACAGCGATTGCATATTCTTGTCTTGGCAATGAAGACTTTGGCTGAGTTAACTGGTGGCAGACTCAACCCGTACATGGAACAACAATTTAAAGACTATGCCGGGAATCTTCTGGCTGAACATAATAGGAAATTGCTAACCGCCACAGAAGAACGCTGGCTTGGCGTGGTCAATTTTGCAGAGAGCGAACTCGGCAAGACAGTTCCCACTAAAGGCTCCCATTATCGCGGACACCTGGGCACATGGGTGAGAACATTCTACCCACACTTGGGCGATCGCCAAGAAACGCGATTGGTTAATGGGGTTCAACAGCCCATCTATGTCTACGCTTGTCACGATCCGGCTGTTGCGGCTGGTTTGACCAAAGCTGTAGAAGAATTCTTCGCTCATCCCAGTCCTAGTGCAGCGTTAAGACAGGCAGGTGCTTTCACTAGCAAAAAGGAACCAGTGCTGACCAAGTGAAAGCGAACGCCCCCACCACAGAAACGTTCGCTAATTTAAAGACGCAAGTTATTGCTAAAGCATCGAATATTACCAATAACATTAAAAGTTTCTCTTCTATGGAGTCAAGCAACTAACAGTCTTCTGACATCATTTGTTACAAAGATGACTTCTCTAGCAAATAATACACATCTTAGAAAGTGTCGTCACTTCGTTAGGATTTCTAACAATCAAAATAAAAAGCGATTGCCGCTCAATAAGTAACAATCACCACACTAAAACACTCATTGTATCTCTAGGGGAACAACAATGAAAGCCATAGTTACAGTAGTTGAAAAAGTTACATCGGAAGCCCACATTAATATTCCTAACGGTTTAGCAGTAACAGCAATTAGCCAGCACATTGTAGACCGCTATAACAGTGGTGAAATGCTAAATGAGATGAACATTTTCCACGTTGATTTTGAATCTATTAGCGCTCACATTGATTCAAAACCTTATATTACTTGGCATCAAGGCAACCCTTGTGATAACCGTGCGTATTACTTCTGCAAACTTGGGAGATTCAGCTTAACTCTATTAACTGACACAGAACAAAACTTGACTCGTACAGAAGTTTATTTGGGGAATTCCAAGCAACTTATTTACATATCAGAAAAAGAGATATCTAAAGAATTGGCAACAGTCGAACTCCAAAGTTTCTTAAGCGGATTAGCTGTTGAACTTCAGACTTTAAGCCACATTGAATTTCCAGAACAAGTTTGAAAATAACAGGAGTTAAACATGAGACTAACAACATTAGAAGGTCAATACCAGTGCATCGTGATTGACCCTCCCTGGTTCTATCGGCTGAGAAATCAGGATAAAACTCACCGAAACCGCATTAACTACAAGCCAATGCACATAGAAGAAATACTGTCATTGCCTGTTACAGACTTAAGCGATTGCACGGGGTCAGTTCTTTGGCTTTGGTTCACCAACAATCACATGATTGAAGCGGCTCAATGCTTGCAAACATGGGGATTTGAACTCAAGACTATTTTGACTTGGGAAAAAGTTACCAAGGATAACACTAAAACACATCTAGGTGTCGGTCATTGGTTGCGGAATTCAACTGAACATTGCGCTTTGGCTGTTCGTGGGAATGTGAAAGCTTTTGCTGGACGGACACTCACAAACCAGTCAAGCATTTTACACTCACCTCGTCGTGAGCATTCACGTAAGCCGGAACAGTTCTTTGAACTTGTAGAAAAGCTGTGTCCTGATATGACCAAGCTGGAGATGTTCGCACGTTCGTCTAGAATTGGCTGGGATTGTTGGGGTGATGAGGCTCTGAAGTTTGATCAGCCTGTTGAGGAACGTGATGGAGATACTTCGTTAAGTGCTTAATTAGAGCTAATTTAAGCACTTAAAGTGTACTGAACCTAGAAAACTAAATATTAAATTCTTCAATGCTAATTTTCTGGCAGATTGTCAGTTGTAGAGGACTGGTATATTTGACGCAATTCATCGACTGTAGTTGCTGTTTTTATCCCATTTCTCACTGCTCTTAATAGTTCAACGTCTTCCAACGATGAAATTTCTGGCACTAGGTTTAATGCTTCAGGGCCAAACTTGAGTTCCAAGCCTAATTTTATTGCTTCTACCAATTCTTCCATTCGGGCAATTCGCTCAAATGATGTCACGTACTGCATACGTTGTTCTGCCTCTAATTGTTCTACTTCCCGTTGAAATTCTCGCTCTAAATCTAATGGTAGCGTCAACATCCAGTCAATAAAAGCCAAAAGGTTAACAACAGCCTCGCGTTCAAACCCTTGCTCATACAACCGACGCACTAAATTCAGTTTTGATTGTTTCCTTTGCGACCTATTACTGCGGGTTTGCACTGCTGCCAAGTGAGCCATTACAACTGTAGCAAAGGGGTTACGACTGGCTTCTAGCTCCGACAACCTTTGTTGATAGTCTAGCAGCTTGATTACAGGAAACTGAAAATCAACTGTACAACCAAACAAATCGTACCTAAACTGCGATGGTCGCCAGTTGATGTTGTCATCCCCCAGTATCGCACATGATGCAACAGAGCGATCATAACGGTCAAAAATTCGATAGTTGTATACAAACATACGTTTCGGGAAATCGCTTTCTTCCTGGCTTTGAACTTCGACATGGATCAATAGCCAAGATTCTTCACCCCCAATGCGGTAAATTTTCACCAATTTGTCAATTAATCGCTTTCCTAACTCCGCATCTCTGACTACCTGTTGTAGCTCCTGATCAAGAAATACAAAACCACGACTCCAATCAATTTCACTATGCGCTTGGGGAAAAAAGAACAACATGAAATCTTGGAAATACAACTGTAGTATCTGCTTCCAAGGAGAATCGTATTCAGTAAGAGGTGTTTTATTTGCCATTTTCAAATGTATTGTCTAATTTCAAATTTCAGAGGTGTTTATGCCAACAAACATAGAATGGACAGACTTAACAGATAATATCATCCGTGCTAAAGTCGGCGGTTGGTGGTGTCAAAAAATCTCAGAGGGGTGTAAAAATTGCTATAGCGAAAAGCTGAATCAAAATTCTTTCTTCGGTGGAAACAAACTGCCCTACTCTGGGCAACCACCAGAACTAATACTTGATACAGAAGCTATTCGGAAATGGGGCTTTCAAAGGAAAAGTAGAAGGCATTTTGTCGCTTCTATGACCGATGTTTTTGGTGAGTGGGTTCCACGTTTTTGGCAACATGAAATATTAGACGGAATGTTCGTAGCACCAAAGCAGATATTCCAAATCCTCACCAAGCGCCCAGAAATTATGTTGTCATCTGTAGATGAATGGCTTTCTAATCATGGGCTAGAAGAATTACCTTCTAATATTTGGGTTGGAACTTCTATAGAGAATCGTCACACTCTTGAAGAACGTAGTCAATTCATTGCCCAAATTCCAGCCATTGTTAGGTTTTGGTCAGTTGAGCCATTACTAAAAGATTTGGGCGATATTAGCCAATATTTGAATAATGCCCAGTGGCTTATTATCGGTGGTGAATCAGGGCCAGACTCTAGACCATGCCACATCGAATGGATTGAGTCTATCGTCCAACAGTGCAGTGAGTCAAAAACCCCTGTCTTTGTCAAGCAGTTGGGGGCGAATGCTTACTACCAGGGACAGCGATTTAAAACCCGCGATCGTAAGGGTGGCGAAATCGAAGAATTTCCCCAACATCTAAAATTGCAAGAATTTCCTTTACCAGTGCGTAATTAAAGCAAAATCCTAGTACATCCCACCGCTTTATAAAGGGAAAGTTATGAGACTAACAGATTTCTTAAAAGACCTCGGAAACCCAGTTGCTTATTACCCAAAGCTGGTTGCTGTTACTGGGGGTGTGTTACCAAACCTTTTTTTATGCCAAATGTATTATTGGTTGGGCAAACAGAAAGATGATCAGGGTTGGATTTACAAAACTCAAATAGAAATTGAACAAGAAACTGGACTCACTAGGAAGGAACAAGAATCGGCCCGAAAATCTCTCAAAGCTAGGGGTTTACTCAAAGAGCAGTTCAAAGGATGTCCCAGACGCTTAGAGTTTTGGTTGGATAAAGACGCTCTTAATCAACGTTGGTCAGCTTTCATGAACAATATTGAGCTACCAATTCAAGAAATTACTTCATCTTGGACTCGAAAAACAAAAAAATCTCAGGATGATGCCGAGCAAAAACCCAGCATAATGCCCAATTTGTCCAATATAGAATGCCCATCAAGAGCAATATATAATGCCCCTCAAGAGCAATATATATTGCCCTCTTCATCCAATACAGAATGCTCCAATATGACAGGCTATATTGCCCCAGAAGGACATACTGTAATGCCAGATCGGGGCAATATATCTATATATACAGAGATTACTTCAGAGATTACTTCAGAGATTACACACAATGCGCCCCTAGCTCCGCTACCCGCGCCCCCCACCCAAGAGAGTGTGTGTGAAAAAGAAGAACTTGATTTAACAACCGAAAGAATTGAACTTGAAGAACCAACCCCAGAAAAACCAAGCTTAGAAGAAGCAACCCCAAAACTTTCCACTTCGTTGTTAAATAAATCCGAGTATAAGCAACAAACCGATAACCCTTCTTGTAGACCAACTATTGCGGCGGTGTCGTTCGATAAAAACGAACAATCGAACAGGCCGAAACAACCAAAATTCCAGTCGATTGAAGACTTGATTGACATGGTTTTAGTAGATCCAAGCATCATGGCAACTGACTCGTTGCCTGCTGTGTACAGGACAGAAATTAAAATGCGTAGTTGGCGCTTCCCCTGGCGTACTGCTACCAGGGACAAGATTTACCAAACTTGCGATCGCCGACTGGTGGAGTTGATCGCCAAACACAGGGCTAAATGGAGTCAGAGTGAATCTTGGCAAGAGAAAATTCCCACAGTTCTCAAGTCAATTGGTAACCTAGAAAGCTCTAAAGCCGGGTTAGAAGAATTAATGGGCTATTGGTCACAAGTTTCTGAACCAGAAGCTACATCATCACCAACAAAACAAGAAAAACTCAATGAAAAGCAACCCATCGGCTATTTCGCTAACCGTTCTCTTGATTGGCATAAAGCCACATTCTGCGAATTACTTGACCTTGGAGATCGCCAAGGAGCAGAGCAGGCGATCGCCTCTTTCCGTACCCGCTATGACCAAGAAAGTACAGGAGCTACTGATGGTTGGTTAAATTGGCTATCCCTCAATTATCCCCAAATATATGCCCATTTATATCATCAACAAGCCGCCTAACGAGGATATATGACAGAACAATTGAATTTTCAATCCACCACTGTAGACCGCTTACCCCCACAAAACATTGAGGCAGAAGAAGTAATACTTGGTGGGATTATGCTTGACCCAGATGCCATGAGCAGAATTGTAGATCGCTTAATCCCCGAAGCATTTTACATCTCCTCCCACAAAGACATTTACCAAGCTGCGCTGCGCCTCCATACACAAAGCAGACCCACAGATTTGCTCTCTGTAACCAGTTGGCTAACTGATAATGGGCTTTTGTTTCGTGTTGGTGGTCGAGATAAATTGGCTACACTCATTGACCGTACAGTTTCAGCCATCAACATCGACGCTCTGGCAGAATTGGTAATGGAAAAATACCACCGCCGACAATTAATCAAAGCAGCAAATGAGATTCTACATCTCGGTTATGAAACTGAAACTGAATTACCACTGATTCTTGACGCTGCTGAACAAAAAGTTTTCAGTGTCACACAACAGCGCTCTCATGATGACCTGATTCATATTTCTGACTGTTTGGTTGACGCTTACCAAGAAATCGAGTCCCGCCACGCTGGTACATCTAGTCCCGCCATTTCTACCGGATTCTATGATTTGGATGGTTTACTCGGTGGTGGCTTTCGCCCCAAACGCCTGTATATACTCGCTGCTCGTCCATCTGTGGGTAAGTCTGCCCTCGCTGGTAACTTAGCTCTTAATGTCGCTCAATCCCAAAGATTACCTGTAGCTGTTTTCAGTTTGGAAATGAGCCGCGAAGAATATGTGCAGAGATTCTTATCAAGTGAGTCCGGTATTGAGAACAGCTTACTCGAAACCGGGCGGCTCTCTAACAATCAGTGGCAACCCCTGAGTCAGGCCGTAGCACAACTTTCCGAACAAGGGATTTTTATCAATGATAATTCCTGCCCCACAATGAATGAAATTCGTAGCCAAGTCCGAAAAATCTCAGCCACACATGGTGGTGTTGGGCTGGTTATTGTAGATTATTTACAGTTGATGTCCGAGGGTACTGATTCCAGAATGAACATGACCCAGAGAGTCGGTCAAATCAGCCGAGGACTGAAGAAATTAGCTAAGGATCTTGATGTTCCAGTCCTAGCCTTATCTCAGTTAAGCCGGGAAGTCGAACACCGTAATGACAAACGCCCTATACTGAGTGATCTTCGAGACAGTGGGGCAGTGGAACAGGACAGTGATGTTGTGATTATGCTCTACCGTGACGAGGTTCATAATCCCGATTCTCCTGACCGTGGCATTTCAGAGTTAATTGTCCGCAAGCAAAGAAATGGCCCTACTGGTACAGTCAAACTGCTATTTGATAACCAGTTTACCAAATTCAAAAACTTAGTGCGTCATCGGCAGTTTTAGGTATATGAGAATACTCCCCTGTAACTCGATGAATCTCAATTGGGTGTACTACTGCCACCATTTCGGTCACGCAGATACTCCCAAATTCTGCGGATTTCTTCTTGAAAAGCTTGACGATCGCGCTCTGCTTGAAGCAAGGAAGCAAGTAAAACTTCTCGATCGCGGTCAGCTTGAATTTCAGTTTCCCTTATGGTTTGACGGTCACGTTCAGCATCTCTTTGAGCAGCACGTAATCCTTCCTGATGCAGACGCGCAATGTCAGCCAATTCTCTAATAGTACGCTCTAATCTTGCAATGGTTTGGGAGTTGCCCCTTGTTTCCCGCCTGTTAGCATTTTGTACTGTCCTATAGCATTTCCAGTTCGTCACCTATCTCTTCTAGACGAGTATCAATATTATCAAACCTTGCACTGATATCTTCCGGCGGAAAAGCGTTTGTCATAATCCCTCCTTTCTCTTTCTATTCTCGCAGAAACTCACAACTACAGACTTTATGAGTACAACTATCCAACAACTCTTCCATAAATGGGCAACTCTTGCCCCTGATGAATGTTTATCTACTGAGCGCGATTACAAGTTCAAGCTCCGAATTTTACCAGATGTTGAAAAGTGCAATTCTCTCACTGCCAGTCGCCTAATTATTACTGAGAATTTAGAAACACATTTAGCTAATGGACGTGATCTTACAATTCAATTGTTGAATTTTGTGCTACTAACGATTATTTATCACTGTGCGGCTAGACAGTCCAGTATCAGCTTCAGCTTTACAGAGCTTGGGACTATTGCCACAATCTGCAACGGACTGCGTTCACAGCCACATCTACATCCAGCGATCGCAGCATTAGACGCATACATTCAATTACTGGAGTTTTAAAACACCGTGAAAGCACTTTCAGTCAGGCAACCCTGGGCATGGGCAATTATTTATGCTCTCAAAAACATAGAGAATCGTGGCTGGCCTATTCACTATCGCGGCGACATTCTGATTCACGCTGCAAAAACTTGTACTAAAAAAGATTACCAGCTAGCGAGAGAATTTTGCCAAAGCATGGGGGTAGCCATCCCAGAATTAATCTCTCTACGTCGCGGTCAAGTTATTGGTATTGTCACAATAGTTGATTGCCAGTTTTCACAAGTTGCGTCTGGTTGGGGGATGGCTGAGCAATACCACTGGCAGTTAGATAACCCGCGAGAAATCACGCCGATTCCTTACATCGGACAACTGGGGCTTTTTGAAGTGCCTGATGATTTGGTGAGAGAAGTGACTGCTATATGACTTGCATGGGCGTTCGTCCTTGACGTTGCCGGAGGCATCGCTCCAAACCCAAACGGCTATACTCCTCAACATTCCACTAACTCATGCACGTCCTGGCTGAACTGAACCAGTAATGTTTATGTCTTGTGCAATACCCGAAAAATTCTTAGAGGACAACCTTAAAGGTCAACAACTTCGTAGTCAAGGATGCCTCTATCAGTACCTCGAAAAGAAAAAGCTACTTGATGGTTCAATTGCTTTTTACCCACGAGTTATAGGTGAACGCGACCCAGATAACTCTCGGCATTGGCGTTGGGGTTTTAACTGGGAAGAGAAAGTGGGAGGGATATGGAAAGGGCGAAGCATTGGTTCAATTCCTTGCGGTGCTGTTAGTATGATTCGCTCTTTGCACCAACAGGGAGCGACAAGAGAAGACATCATCGCCTTTATCAAAAAAGCGAAAACCGAAAAGACATCACCAAAATTAGATGTCTGCAAAAATTTTGATAACACAAAATTAAAACCAGTTCTTCCAGATGATGCCCCGATCGCTGTAGTACTTTTCGCGGGCGGCGGCGGCATTGAAGCGGGGATGGTCGAAGCCGGAATTCGTCCAGTCATCGCGGTGGAATTCGATCCAACTAAACCAGAATTGAGCCGAGCGATCGCCAAAACTCATCACCGCAACTTCAGCGAGTATGGTTGTAGAGTCGTCCAGCTAACAGTTCAAGAAGTAGCACAGTCAGGATTCATAGGTTTTCCCCGCCGTCCCGACTATCTCCACGCCTCTCCGGTATGCGCTAACGCAAGCCTTGCCCACACAGCCGAATGGCACTAAGATAACGGCAAACCCACTATATATGAGGCTTTTGGGTGTCGGGTGTTGGGTGTAGTGAGGAAAAAATTTATTTCTATCCCCACTCATATTTACTTTTCTTGATCTTTCCCTACACCCAACACCCTACCCCCAACACCCAGCCCAGACGAGCTTTCAGTTTTTCTTAGTGCCATTCCACTAACATTGACTAAATCAACATCAGCAAGCCATATTGTTCTGCTTTGGGCAGACACTTCTTCTAAAATTGGAGAGCGCCACTCCGCAAATTTCTCACAAACAATAAAAAATCAATTCACATCGCTTGATATAAGACATTTTTTGATACATCATCAATTGAAATTTATGATGGTAAACAAAGTAAGTACAAAATAGCAAGTGTCAAGCTAAAACAGCTACTAAGATTTTTGCTTATGCTGAGATTAAAACACTCTGTTCATAAAATTAAGCATCCAAAACAAGGCTTGAATCAAACCAAGCCAGAAATATTATTAGAGAGAAGGTGAAATACTGCTTAACTCGCAATTAAGCAGTATTTGGGAGCATTTTTAAGCATCTGTAAGCAGCAGCAAAGATATGTTTTACAGGACTTGAGCTAGTAATCGCAATTAAAATTCGCCGTGAGCTTATAGTAATTAAGGCTCCTAACTTCAATAATTTTGTCCGAATAGTCCCAACTTGAGAATTTTTTAATTCGGTTTTGGCTAAACATTGTGACCGCAATGCATTCATCAAGACGTAAGCAAGAGAAGAAAACCATAAACGTAACTGATTTCCCGCAAATGTATGAGTACTTGTTCTATCGCTAAAAAGCTCAAGTTGTTGTTCCTTGAAGCGATTTTCCATCTTCCCTCGCTGACAATATTTTTGTCTGTAGAGTTGACCAGGAGGTACTTTATTGATAGTCAAAGAAGTAACAACAAAACGAGTATTATTCCCCTTCATTCCATATTCAACCTGTGCATTCAACACGACGACTACGACTCCAAGATTCACGAGTCTGATAGTCTAACGACTTATGCCAAATTGAGTTATCAATCAGGTCACAAGCAAGTTCAGAAATTTGTTCATCTGGTTTAAATAGAGTTTCTAAGAATGAAATTACTGTTGATAACTTATGCTCAAACTCAAGCGATGCTCTATTTTGAGTCGCCGTAGCCATTTGAATTAAACGGCTGTTTCGCGCCAATCCAAAAACGTAGTCAACTCCAGTCTGCGACTCACACCATGTCATTATATCGTCTCTGGAATAGGCACTATCTCCTCGTACTAAAATTTCAACATTCTGCCAATGTTGACGTATTTGTTTAATAACTCTCTGCAACTCTTCTAACGCCCCAAATGCTGGATCTACATTAGAAGGGCGAAGTTTGGCTGCTAATAAGTGTTTCCCACAAAAAATATAAAGTGGAGCATAGCAATATCCTCCATAATAAGAATTGAAAAAAACTTGCTCCTGATTGCCATGTACTAAATCATCAGTTACATCTAAGTCCAAAATAATTTTTCGTGGTTCTTTTGAGTAGGATTTTAAAAATATATTTACAAATAGACTTTCAATTTCTGCTGAAGAATGCCCTATTTTATGATAACGACTCTCTGCTCCTTGTTCTACATCTTCAGGACAATGCTCAAGACGATTTAATGTACTTTTTCCTGCCAATCTTGCTGGCTCATTCTCTAGTCCAATTCTTTTCCCTAATGCTAAAGCAAACATTGGATCATGGCGTAATTCCTCGTGGTCATTCAAGTCTTCATAACCCATGACCAGCCCATATATTCGTTGCTTAGTTAAGCTTTCTATCGAATGGTCAACTCGATTTGGCTTTCGGTAATCTTGGAAACACTGTGCAAACTGTGATGTGATTTGCAGTTTTCTGTCTATTTCAGCAATTAAGCTTAAACCTGCATCGGATGTTACCAGCCCTCCATTGAAATTAACTACGACTGGAGGTGATTTTGGCTGTTCAAATCTGAACTGTTTTGAGAGCGATCGCGTTGCGGGTCGATTCATCGGTTGAAATTGCTGAAATGCCTACCATATATACATTTTAGCAGTTTTAAACTCCGCTTTTTTCTGAGTTTGTGAGAAATCCGGGCACTCTACCCCATAAAGCCAATTATCTTTGAGGCTAAAAATTCCTTGAATAACACGGCGTGTCGGCTGTTCACCGAAATCAACCTCAACTATGTCCCCCAATTCAAAGGCTGGAGTGGAAACAATGGGCTTTTCTAGTACATTTGTTGGATGAAATTCTTGTTCAGCTAAGTAGAGAGTTTCATTCTGGCAAACAATTGCATAAATCCATTCCTGTTTTTCCCACAAAACACCACAGCAGTAGCCTGACAAGTCTGAGATTGGCAACAAAACTTTTTCTAACATTCTTACTGCTACTGGAGGCACGGTCTGACCCCACTCAGGAGAAATATGCCAACAGGATTCTAAAGCGGTAATTTGGTTAATCATCTGGGAATGTAGTTCTCTTTTTTATACATACACTCCCTTGAAGCAGTCTGATCCGGAATATAATTTAAATTTCGGTAAGCTAAAGCAACAGATGGGAATTCAAACCCAATCAATTCGAGGGGCTCCCAATTTGAGAAGACTTTACTGATACACTAATTCGTAACTAAGATAAAATTATTTTGGCAGTAGCGATTGCCTGCTCCACACTCTCCACAATATAAACATTTTCTGGCGACAGTTTTTTAAAGAAAAGTTTACTTTCTTGATCATTATTCAACAAAATTACTTGCTTATTTGCCTTTAAAGCTAGAGCAATTTCTGAAGCAGTTCCTGCACCCATTCCGCAAGCAATTACCACATCACTGGTAAGAACGTTAATATTGTTTCTAGAATTACCCATGTCTGTGAAAATAGCAATATCCACCCAAGAGGACATACCATCCTGATTTTCACCTGGAAGAATACCAATAGTTAAACCATCAGCAGATTTGGCACCTTTACTTACTGTCTATTGCGTACTTTTGCTTATTGACTAATAGCCCTAAAGCTTAACTTGTTAACGATGATGCTTGTGAAGTTGTTCATAATCCTCAAGAGTATCTACATCAATAACTCCCTCAGCAAAACAAATGCTTGAACAGTTTGAATAATGCTGACGAATGATTTTTCTAGCACCGATATCATCCTGAAGAAGAGCTAGTTCTGAAAATAACGTTTTGTGAAATATAGTAGGAACACCAAGGATACCCGCGTATTCCGAAGCAACTATCATCGAATTTGTAGCTTGATATCTTGTAACAAGTTGATTAATCAGGTCGGAGGAAACAAACGGTTGATCGCATAACATCAGTACGATCGCTTCAATCTCAGATGCGATCGCCCCAATGGCATTTAGTCCACATCGAATGGAACTGGCCATACCAGTTGACCATTTTTGGTTATAAACAATGTGGATATCTAAATTTCTCAGATGCGGCTCAATAGTTTCGACGTAAGCACCCAACACAACAACAACTGGCCGACACTGAGAATTAATCGCCGCCTCCGTGATATGTCGAATTAGTGATTTACCTTGGTAAGCTAGGATCTGTTTAGGCTGACCAAGCCTTGTGGAAGCGCCTGCTGCCAAAATTATAATGCCAATGTTAGACATGGTTGCTCTAAGAGAGAATGGATCGAGCCTGGGCGATCGCGCAAGAAACTACCCCTACGTCCGCCAATTACAGCTTGAATTTCTGCCACGATGGACAGGGCGATTTCTTGGGGTGTTTCCGCAGCAATGTCTAGTCCTACAGGGTTATAAATTCGTTGTTCTTGTGCAGATGTGGTAATGATATTTTCTTCAGACAGATCATCCCACAATTTTTGCATCCGGCGTTTTGGGCCTAACACTCCCAGGTAACGCACCTGGGACGGAATCAGAGTCTTGAGAAATGCTAGGTCGCTTAGATAGCGGTGTGTCATGACAACTGCTACAGTTTGCGGTGTCAGCAAATGTTTGTATGAGTGGGCATCATTGAGTTCGCACCAGAGAATTTGGTCAACTTGAGGAAAGCGATCGCCCCTCAAATACCCTGGTCGATCGTCAATTACGGTAACGTGCCAACCCAGATGTTTCGCCAAATGCACCACGGGAATCGTATCATATCCAGAACCAAATACGAGCAGTGGTACTAATGGATGAATTACTTCAATCAACACATCAACGCGTCCTTGAGGTAAAGTATATGATTGTACGCAAGTTTGTTTTTTTCTCAGTGCTTGGTGAGTGTCTATTTCTATCTTTTGAGCAATGAAAATATTAGCAACGTGATTGATGACAGTGCCATCTGATTTCAGCATCATTCGAGAACCAACTGTAATATCTGACGCTCCCTCTATTTTAAAGACAGTAGCGATCGCTCCCACTTGCCCAGACTGCAAACAATCTTGAATGAAAGACATTTGGCTCGCAGCAGTTTCATCACCTAAAGATTCAATCAAAACATCGACAACGCCATTACACCCCAACCCAAAGCCAAATACAATGTCTTCATCCGATGTAGTGTCATATCTTACTACTATCGGTTCACCACCGCCAAACATCAGCGATTGCGCTCGTTCAAAAACATCACCTTCCAAACAGCCACCGCTAATCGCACTAATCATTTGTCCATCTTCAAGCAATAACATCCTCGCCCCTGGTCGGCGATAAACCGAGCCACTTGTTTGTACTACCATTGCTAAAGCACTACGCTGTGCTGACTTTTGGGTATGTACAAATGCTTGCAGGATATGCTGTAACTCGTTCATATAGTTATTGCTCACTTACGAAACTATGTAATAGCGCTAAATTTGCGGCAGCAAATTCTACAAGAGTTTGTCAGGCGTGATGGGCAAATCTCTGATTCGCTTGCCGGTCGCGTGAAAAACCGCATTGGCGATCGCTGCCGGAATTCCGACCATACCGAGTTCGCCCATGCCTTTAACACCGAGCGGATTGACGATTTTATCGTCCTCCTCAACAAAGATCGTTTCGATCTCCAAGATATCGGCATTAACCGGCACATGGTAGTGCTGCAAATTCGGGTTCATGATCCGCCCGTAACGATGGTCGATTTCAGTCGCCTCTTGCAGTGCCATGCCGATGCCCCAGACAACGCCGCCAACTTCCTGGCTGTGCGAGGCCTTCGGATTCATGATCTTGCCGCTGGCAGTCACTTCAATGGCCCGCGTAACGTGGACAGTCCCCACATCTGGATCGACCTTCACTTCAATGAACTGCGCGCCGTGCGCCAACGTCGCATACTTCTCGCGCTCCTCTGAGGGACGCGACTCGAATGTTTCCGTGATTGCGGTGAGACCATTACGCTTCATCACTCCAGAGATATTGACGAAACGCGACGGGTCGCTTTTTAGTCGCAGTCTCCCGTCGAGCATCTCGACATCGGCGGCGGCTGCCCCCTTGAGCGGAGAATTCGGTTCCTGGTTTGCGAGTGCGAGCAACTTCGTGCCGATGGCCAGAGCCGCGCCGCGCACGGCCGAGCCGACGCTCGCCGTCGTCCAAGATCCCCCCTGCGACGGTGAGCGAGGGAACTTCGTGTCGCCGAGTTCAAATTTCACCTGCTCCAACTTCAGCCCCAGATACTCAGCAGCGATCGCGGTCATCACGGTGTAGGTGCCGGGGCCGATGTCACTGGTCGCACTAGCAACTTGCGCCGTGCCATCCACCCGCAGCGTGATGAGGGCGGCAGCAGGCATCTGGAAAGCGCCCCAGATGCCGGTTGCCATACCCCAACCGACGAGTAGGCGTCCGTCGCGCATTGAGCGCGGCTCAAACTGGCGCTTCTTCCAACCGAATTTTTCCGCGCCGAGCCGATAGCACTCCCGCAACGCCTTACTCGAAAATGGCTTGCCGCTCTCGGGGTCTACTTCGGCGTAGTTGATCAGCCGTAGTTCGAGCGGGTCGATCTTGAGCGCGTAGGCCAGCTCGTCCATCGCGCATTCGAGCGCAAACATACCGCTAACGGCCCCCGGTGCACGCATCCAGGTCGGGGTGGGGAGGTCAGTGTTGGTAATCTTCAGCGGCGCGTAGAGGTTCGGGCAGGCGTAGACCTGGCGCGTGAAAAGTGTGGTTTCGTCTGAGAACTCCTCGATGTTGGAGGTGTTGTGTACGACTTCATGAATCATCGTGGAGAGCTTTCCCGATCGCTCTGCGCCGAGCGCGACCTTCTGAATCGTGTACGGACGATAGCCGTGGCCAGTGAACATTTGTGTGCGCGTATAGACGACCTTGACTGGGCGTTTGAGTTCCCGGGCCGCCATCGCTGTCAGCGCCGGATAATAGTTCGGGCGCAGCGACGATCCGAAAGCCCCGCCGACGAAGGGTGAAAGCACGCTCACGTTTTCCTCAGGCACGCCGAAGCTCGAAGCCAAATGTGCACGCACGCCATAGACCCCCTGCGTCTTGTCGAAGATCGTGAGCTTGTCGCCTTGCCAGACCGCGATGGCCGCGTGCGGCTCTATGGGGTTGTGGTGCTCGATAGGAATGCGGTACTCGGCCTCTACCTTCACAGCCGCTGTACGCATCGTCTCTTCCGGATTACCGCGCGTTAAAGTATGTTCAACAACTAACGGCTGAGTCTCAATCGCCGCTGTACGCATCGTCTCTTCCGGATTACCGCGCGGCTTTAGAGGCGGCGCTTGGGTGGGGACGCGCGCGATCGCTCGCACCGCCTCGGTGTCGGTCGTGTGCGGCTCTGTGTTGTAGGAGACTTTGACCAGACGTGCCGCATAACGCGCCTGCTCGTATGTCTCAGCAACGACGAGTGCCACAGGCTGCATATTGAAGAAGATTTTGTCGCACTGGAGCGCCCGAAACGACTTGTCTTGCTCATCGGTAGCGCGCGACGGAGCCTGCACCATAGAAAACTTCGGATCGAGCTTTGGTGTGTTCAGGTGCGTGAAGACGCGAATTACGCCCGCAGCGCGTTCAGCCTCACCCGTGTCGATTGATTTAATCGTGCCCTTTGCTACGGTTCCCAGCACGATAAAACCGTAAGCGAGATTGGAAACCTGAAATTCTGCGGCGTATTTTGCCTTGCCCGTCACTTTTGCGATGCCGTCTACGCGGCTCATTTCTTTTCCGATGTATCTTGCCATTTCTTTTATTCTCCCTACTTACGCAACACCGCCCGACATCGCTCGCTGCAAAGCGAGAACAATGGCGCGTTTTCCGAGTTCGACTTTATAACCGTTATGTTCAAGCGGTTTCGCATCTTTGAAAGCCACTTCGGCAGCAGCCCGAAAAGTTTCTTCCGTCGCTGGTTTTCCGATCAAAACTCTTTCCGCTTCGCCTGAACGCCAAGGTTTATGCGCGACACTTCCCAAAACAACGCGTGCCTGTTTGATGTTGTTGCCTCTTGTTTCTAAAGCAGCAGCCACGGCAAGCAGTGCGAAAGCATATGAAGTGCGATCGCGAACTTTTAGGTAATAAGACTTGTCAGCGAAGTTATTCCTCGGCATTTCGATGGCAACGATCAATTCGCCATGCTGAAGATTGTTATCTTTTTCCGGCGTGTCGCCCGGCAAGCGATGAAAATCCTGGATCGGGATTGTGCGTTCTTGCCCGTTCGTGCCGCGAATCCTCACTACTGCGTCAAGCGCATAAAGCGCATTCGCCATATCGCCTGGGTAAGTCGCCACGCATTTATCGCTGTAGCCAAAAATGGCATGAATGCGATTGAGTCCCTGAATAGCTCCGCATCCGCTGCCAGGCTCGCGTTTGTTACACGGCATAGCGATGTCGTAAAAATACTGGCAACGGGTGCGCTGCATTAAATTTCCCCCGTTGGTCGCCATATTGCGAAGGTGTACGGAGGCACCAGCTAAAATCGCCATTGACAGAAGCGGGTAATTTTGCCGGACGAGCGCATGGTTAGCCGTATCAGTATTTTTGGCTAACGCGCCGATAGAAATTCCGTTCGAGGTCGATCGAATTTCCGCCAGATTCAAACCTAAGATGTCAACAAGTTCGCTGGGACGCTCGACGTATTCTTTCATCAAATCAATCAAATTTGTCCCGCCTGCGAGAAACTGTGCCGTTTGATTAGCGGAAACGGTGCCAACGGCACTTGCTGCGTCGGTTGCGCTAGAATATTTAAACGATTTCATCGGCTTTGCCCTCATTGAATGCAATGGCAATTTCTTCATCGCTTGCAAAATACCTGGTCTGGGCTGTTTCGCGCCCGGAATGAACTTCTCTGATTGCCGCAACGATTCCTGGATAAGCGCCGCAACGGCAAATGTTGCCGCTCATGCGTTCTCTGATTTCTTCATCAGAGATATCTAAATTCTGGGGACTCGTCCGCAAATTGTTAGTGACGTGACTCACGTCGCCGTTTTTGGCTTCCTGCAAAAGCGCAACTGCCGAACATATCTGCCCCGGCGTGCAGTAGCCGCACTGGAAGCCGTCGTGTTTGATGAACGCCGCCTGCATCGGATGAAGATTGTCGGCGTCAGCCAGCCCTTCGATGGTCGTCACCTCTTTTCCCTCGCAGCTCGCGGCAAGTGTCAGACACGAAAGCACGCGGCGTCCGTCAACGATCACTGTACAAGCACCGCACTGTCCTTGATCGCACCCTTTTTTGGTGCCGGTCAATCCAAGTCTTTCGCGTAGAGCATCGAGCAGCACCGTGCGCGAATCCACTTCCAGGCGTTGAGTAGAGCCGTTGATTTTCAACAGGACCTTAACGGCGTTTTCCACCCCAGCGGTCGAAGCGAACACTGCGTCGGGCGAAGCGGCGAGCGTGGCAAAGACCTCCTCTTTAGCCAGCAGGTGGAAGGCGAAAGTGCCGAGTGCCGCAGCCATGTTTTGCCCCAAGAATTTTCGGCGAGCAGCACCGACAATACCGAGTTCGTCAAGTATTGTTTTTTCGTCCGCGCTGAGTTGCTCATCGCTTTCGGTTAGATCGAAATCTTGTCGTTCTTGATTGTCGTCCATGATTCTCCTTGCAACATTCTCGAACAAGCGCTAGACAAGTGTTTGTTTTTCGCGCCGACTCTTCTCACGGTCTGCACCCACCAAAGGCGCAGAAGCACCTTTCCAAGTAATACACGGTAAATCCACCGTTTTTTTGTTAAGCAATATTTCGCCAACGGTATCCGTATCTCGGCGGCCACCCAAGAAGGCTTATTTAAACCTGTGGTAGCTCATAGATACCCCAATAGTTAATATCATGCTTCTTCAAAATGACTTCAGCATTTTGAATCTCCTCATCTTTGCCTTTTAGTACTAGTAAATATTCACAGCACTGGATGCGATCGCAATAACGTCTAGCTCGGTCTTCAGGAATACCTAAACTAGCTAGCACCTTTACTAAATGATTTGTGGCTATAATACTAACTGCAACACCTGCTACACTGATAATAAATGCTGTTCCAACCGAACCGACTGCAATTATTACTCCAATACCGCCAGGAAGTACCAAACTGCTAAGACCAACTAATACGCTTCCCAAAAAACTTGTAGTTAAAGCGTCACCAACTGCTCCAGTTGTATCTACACTTTGATTGTTGATACGCGAACTGACTGATACTTCGCCAATAGAATTTATGCGATCTGCAAATCTTGCAAAAATTGCAACTTTTTCCATTGGAAAGCTTGAGGCTTTCAATTCATTAACTGATTGCTCCGCTGCTTTACGGTTAGTAAATACTCCAACAGCGTGCTTGTTATCTGTTGTAATCATATTATCCTTATTTCAGTGAGGCAGCACTAGCTCACCATTGACATCCTCCCCGACCTGAAAGGTGCGGGGATTCCCAACAATCACTTGTTGAGTTTTCTGCTTCGTCCCGTGCCAGCTAGACTAACGTTACTGCTAGTCCCCACCGCATCCGGTCTACAGACATTTTGTTTTACTTCCACGACAAGACCTGCCGCAGAACTGGAAACTAATTCCAAGCCGCGATTTCTAACCACCTGTGCTGCCGCTACATCCCGTGAAGTAGTGTAGAAACACACCGGACAACAATGAATACGTTGGCTCAATTCCTTCTTGCCCGTATGCGTCCCACATTCGGGACACTGCTGCGAAGTATAGTTTTTATCTACCTTGGCAAAGAATACACCTCGCTTAAAACACACCCATTGTAGGATGTGAACGAATTGTCCAAAACCAGCGTCGGCACTATGTTTTGAAAACATCCCTCTCGCCCAACAACGAAAGTCAATGTCTTCAACAAATATCATTCCTGCACCATCACAAAGACGGTTAGCCAGTTTAAAATGCCAGTCTTTCCTCGTGTCAGTAATTCGCTGATGAATTCTCGCTATTTTACGATTGAGTTTGTGTCGATTATTAGACCCTTTTTTCTTATGCTTTAACCTACGTTGCAGCAATTGCAGCTCGCGTTGTAATGTTTGCAAAAAGCGAGGTCTATTAATTTGTTCGTTATCACTCGTGGCTACAAACTTATCAAACCCTAAATCTAACCCTCGCGGATGATCGGATATTGGTGTATCTGGTAGTGATACATCTAACTGTAATGCCAACATGACAAAGTAGCCTGATGCCCGTCGCACAATCCTGGCTTGTTTAATCTCAAACCCTTCTGGAATTGGACGGGACAAACGTAAACCAATCCACCCTAGTTGAGGTAGTTTGAGCAAACTGCCTTGAATTGGATTTTTGCCCAATTGAGGAAATACAATTGACCGCATTCGGTATTTATTTTTGAAGCGAGGAAACCCTAATTTCTTCGCTCTCATGTCCTCAAATGCCCTGTCCAATGTCCTTAAGACTTGTTGGAGGACTTGCGAATGTACTTGCTTGAGAAGGGGAAATTGCTCTTTGGCAAGAGTTAACCGCTTGGCTTGAGTGTGGTAACTAGGGTATGGTTCATCAGCACCAGGAATGTATTCCTGAACAATGGAACAAGCGTTAACAGGCGACTTGCGGGAATTTAACCAGTCCTTTCTTTCGCGTAAAGCAAAGTTCCACACTTTGCGACACACATCAAATATTCCTTCGATGATATCGATCTGCTTTGGAGTTGGTTTTAACTTAAATTCCCATGTCATGTTTAGCATAGAAGTATTTTACACTAAGCCTATAGCTGTGTAATGCCGTCCTCCACTTCGTTAAAGGACGGGGTTTTAGACCCAAAATTTTCGATCAAACCGAAAGTTATTTCAACAAATTAGTAAATAGTTAACAGTAAACTGTTTTTCAGTTGGGAGTCAAAGTTCCTCACCACTATTGCGTGCTACGTTTGAGTTGGAGATTTAGACCCCAACTCAAACTTTGATAACTGATAACTGCTTTAAACTCTTGCCCTATGGTCAGGAAGACTACGAGAAGCTAATGAAAGCATGATCATCCAAACACCCGTCAACAAAAAATTAATCCCTACAAATACTCCCAATACCCAAACTGCGCTGACAGGCCATTGATAGAGAATAAAAATCCCTAGAATAATAGCCATGATCCCGCTAAATAGTACCCAACCCCAGTTTGGATCTCGACGCATTTGAAATGCTGCAATCACCTCCAATACACCTTCAATAAAAATGATAAATCCAAAAGCTAAGGTGAGAGAGAGTGCAGCACCAAAGATGTTGCTAATCAACAAAATCCCACCAATTACGTATAGAATACCAACTACTAGTGTTGTCCAGAAGCCTCGTTTGTGACGTGATTGAAATGCATGAACAATTCGGACAATGCCAGCAATAATTAAAGTCCAGGAGAATACGATTGTGATGGCAATAGTGGCAATAAATGGTTCTGCGATCGCTGCAATTCCCAGCAGAATCATCAAAACACCTAAGACAGTTGCCAATACTGAATTTGTTCTGGTTTCTCTAAAATCTTCAGAAGTCATAGCTTTTCCAAAAATGTTTTGATATGTTGTTAAATCTTGAAAGAGAGACGCGATTAACCCAAGTCTTTCCAAGAGTTATCAAGAAAGGCAGAGGGCAGGAGGCAGAAGGCAGAAGGGAATTCTACTTCCTGCTCTTTGCCTACGACTGGAAGGAGTAAGGGTTCAAGACCCCCACCAAATTAAAAATTTGGTGGCTCTTATTTAGGAGGGGTTTGAATCCCCTTTTAAATAAAACCTTCTGCCCTCTGCCCTCGTACTTCTGCCTTCTTCAACTCTCCCTTGTGCTCCTCTGCCCCCTCTAAGCATTGACCAGTTCAGGTGATAAGCGCTTCAACACCAGTCGTTCGTGTTCCACATGGACGTAGATTGTGTCGCCTTCGTGGAACTCGCCGCGTAGAATCGCTTTGGCAATCGGAGTTTCTAGTTCTCGCTGAATCGCCCGCTTCAGGGGACGAGCACCGTAAACTGGGTCATAACCGACCTGAACAATCCAATCGAGAGCCTCGTCGGAGATTTTGAGCGAGAGTTTACGCTCGCGCAGTCGCTCCTCTAAACGCTGCACTTGTAGTTTGACAATTTCGCGCAACTCGTCCTTCCGCAAGCTATGGAAAATAATGATTTCATCAATGCGGTTGAGGAATTCGGGGCGGAAACTTTCTCGCACTGCTTCCATGACGCGATCGCGCATTTGTTCGTACTTGCTATCGTCTCCTGCCACATCCAAAATGTATATTGAACCAATATTGCTGGTCATAATCGCGATCGTATTTTTAAAATCTACTGTGCGTCCCTGAGAATCAGTTAGGCGACCATCATCCAGGATTTGCAGCAGGACGTTGAATACATCAGGATGAGCTTTCTCAATTTCGTCAAACAGAATTACAGAATAAGGTCGGCGGCGAATCGCTTCGGTGAGTTGTCCGCCTTCTTCATAGCCCACGTAACCTGGAGGCGCACCGATGAGACGGGCAACAGTGTGTTTCTCCATGTATTCGGACATATCGATCCGCACCAGTGCATCTTCGGTATCAAACAGATATTCCGCTAAAGCTTTTGCCAGTTCTGTTTTTCCCACCCCGGTCGGGCCTAAGAAAATAAAGCTAGCAATGGGACGATTTGGGTCTGCCAACCCAGCACGGGAACGTTGAATTGCATCAGCAACAGCTCTTACAGCTTCGTCCTGACCAATCACACGTATATGTAACTCTTCTTCCAGATGCAAGAGTTTTTGCATTTCCGATTCAACCAGTCTGCTCACCGGAATACCCGTCCACTTGGAGATAATTTCGGCAATGTCAGCTTCGGTGACTTCTTCGCGCAACAGAGATTTACCGCTAGTCTGGATTTGAGCTAGTCGCGCTTCGGCTTCTTCTAGTTGTCGTTGCAGCTCAGTGAGTTTGCTGTATTTCAGTTCTGCTGCTCGGTTGAGGTCGTAATCGCGTTCGGCTTGCTGAATTTCTACATTGACACGCTCAATCTCTTGTCTAATTTGGCGAATGCGATCGATAATTTGCTTCTCTGCCTGCCATTGAGCATTGAGAGCAACTTGCCGTTCTTTTAACTCTGCAAGTTCTCTCTCTAGGCGTTCTAAACGCTCTCTGGAAGCACTGTCTGTTTCTTTTTGCAGTGACAGCCGCTCCATTTCCAGTTGCAGAATTTTGCGATCGATTTCGTCTAATTCTTCTGGTTTAGAAGTAATTTCCATTTTTAGTTTAGCCGCAGCTTCATCCACCAAATCAATAGCTTTGTCGGGTAGGAAGCGATCGCTAATATATCTCGCAGACAGAGTAGCTGCCGCAACTAACGCACTATCAGAAATCTTCACGCCGTGGTGTAACTCGTAGCGCTCTTTCAAACCGCGCAGAATTGAGATGGTATCTTCCACACTGGGCTGATCGACATACACCTGCTGAAAACGACGTTCCAAAGCCGCATCTTTTTCAATGTACTTGCGGTATTCATCTAGCGTGGTGGCACCAATACAGCGCAATTCGCCGCGAGCAAGCATCGGCTTGAGCAAGTTGCTAGCATCCATCGATCCTTGCGTTGCACCCGCACCAACTACAGTGTGAATTTCGTCAATGAACAAGACGATTTGTCCCTGTGCTTCTTGGATTTCTTTTAAGACAGCTTTCAGGCGTTCTTCAAATTCTCCCCGGTATTTGGCTCCGGCAATTAACGCACCCATGTCTAAAGCTATTAGTTTGCGATCGCGCAATGATTCCGGGACATCACCACTGACAATGCGCTGCGCTAATCCTTCTACAATTGCTGTTTTACCGACACCGGGTTCACCAATCAGTACGGGGTTATTTTTGGTCCGACGAGAAAGGATTTGAATCGTGCGGCGAATTTCTTCATCTCGTCCAATCACTGGGTCGAGTATGCCCTCATGTGCCAATTGGGTTAAATCGCGTCCGTATTTTTCTAGCGCTTCATATTTAACTTCTGGGTTTTGATCTGTCACTTTTTGACTCCCTCGAACCTGTTGAATGATGTTGCGGAGTTTTTTTTCATCCAGTCCAAATTCTTGAAACAACCCTTTACCAAAGCGATCGTCTTTGGCAAAGGTAAGTATTAAATGTTCAATAGAAATATATTCATCACCAAACTCTTTGCGGTATTGTTCGGCGCGATCAAGCAGCCTCTCTAAACTGTGTCCGATGTATACCGAACCACTGCTAGCCCCCGATACTTTGGGCTGACGGTTGATGAAGTCGATAGTGCGCTCGTGTAGTTTTTGAACATTTACCCCGGCTTTGTTGAAAATAGAACTGGCGAGTCCTTCCTGTTCCAGTAGCGCTAGCATCAAATGTTCGCTCTCAATCTGCTGATTCTGAAACTGCTTGGCAATTTCGGGAGTACGAACAAGGGCTTCCCAGGCTTTTTCGGTAAATTGCTCGGGATTGGTTGGTTGCATAATCGTGCTCCTTAGCTGAGAAATAAATTATTTTGTTAACGTATCGCGGAAGTCCCCATCTTCTAGGTATTCCTAAGATGGGGATTGTGAGCGGGGGATGAGGATTGCATCCAGAATTTGTTTTTACACAGTAAAAACAAATTCTGGATGTATGACGAATCCCCAGTATTTTCTGGTAGAATACTTAATGTCTTGACCATCAATGCCATAAGCGAAAACCAAGCTAATAGGTATATGTTGCAAGAAAAAAATTTGGGTCTTGGGAACCAGGACTCCTGCCCTTGGAGGGAATGTAAGACCAAAAAAACTACGAAGTTTTTGAGGCTATTCCCAATGAATTGGGAAGCTCAGACTTCAGCCGTAGGCAAGTCTGAGTAGTTCACCGCTCTTAATTACGAATTTGTAATTCAGCACGGTAGGCACGCAGTTGCGCCTTGAGTTGGTCAATTTCAGTTACCATATCTAGCACCATTGCTGCTCCGACCCAATTCAAGTTCAGATCGCGGTGCAACCTTTGAATCTGCACAACGCGAAAGATATCCTGTCGGCGCAGCATGATTCCTACAGGTTCAATTAGTCCCAGGCGGACAAATCGTTCTAGTAATAAAACCGAGGTTTGGGTGAGGTAGGCGGCTTGCTCGAAACTATAGAGGCGATCGCCTGTTTCTGACCACACCACGCAAGACAAACTCAGGTTAGAACTCATAACCGCATCTCCACCAAGCCTTGACGGGAATTAAAACTACTGACCTGCCGCAATTTTTCATAGCACTCTCTTTCTTGGGGACTCAAATCTTTGGGTGTCACAATTTTTAACCACACGATCAAAGCGGTACGATTACCTTTTGGATCGCGCCAGCCCTTGCCACGTAGCCGCAGTGCTTGGCCGGAATCCACGCCGGACGGAATCGTCATCGTTACCTTGCCATCGGGCGTAGGAACATCTATTTGTGCGCCAAGCACTGCTTCTTCTGGGCTGATAGGTACTTCACAAGCAAGATTGTCGCCCTCAAATTTGAAGAAAGGATGGGGTAATAATTCAATTGTCAGATACAAATCGCCGCGTTGCTGACTAAAAGGACTCATCTGTCCTTTGCCTTTGACTCGAATGCGGCTTCCCGATTTTACTCCCGGCGGAATGCGAACAGTGATAGTTTCTCCATCAATTTGTAGCCGCTTCTGTGTACCGTGAAACGCTTCAGAAAAAGTGAGAGCGATCGCCGCTTCTGTATCCTGTGCGGGAACATTAGTGAAGCGGCTGGAGGGGTCTTCTCCATACCCAAAATCTACGTAGTCCCGGAATCCTTCTGGTCTTGTTGTGCGATAATTAGCTCCGCGCTGCCTTGTACGACCGCCACTGCGACCTAACCCTCCCAGCAATTCATCAATGAAATCATCAAAGTTGCCATACTGGCTAAAGTCATAACCTTGTGTACCCGCCCCTCTGGGTGGAGGTGCACCCGCCGCAGCCTGTTGCCAGTACTGACCATACTGGTCATACTTCTGGCGTTTTTCCGGGTCGGACAGCACTTCATTAGCTTCGTTAATTTCTTTGAACCGCGCTTCCGCTTGCTTATCGTTAGGATTTAAGTCCGGGTGATATTTCCGTGCCAATTTCCGGTAGGCTTTTTTGATATCCTCCGGAGTGGTGTTCTTACTGACACCGAGAATTTGGTAATAATCTTTGAAATCGGTTGCTGCAACCATCAGCACCTCTTGAGATTAACGAGATGGGGGGCAGGGGCATGAGGAAGATGAGGGGTAAGGGGGAAAGGGTAAGGGGGAAAGGGCAAGAAAGTAATATGAATGTAATTTATTATGCCTTTACCCGAATGGCCCGAAGAAAAGGTGAAACCTTGTCAGGGCAGGGTGTTGGGGGTAGGGTGTTGGGTGTAGTGTTTCAGATAATTGAATGCAACTGCGTCAAGGAGTTCAACATCTTCTTAATTCCCCACACCTTACACCCCACACCCAAAAGCCAGGAATACCAAGGATTTACGCTTTTCTTAGTGCCATTTCCCTTTACCCTTTAACCTTTTCCCTTTCATTTCTGGCTTCTGCCCTTTTCGGGGAATCATCTGGTTTAACGACTTCGGATACTCGGTTGAAGAAACTAGAGAATTGTTCTTGAAGCTTGGCAAATGCGCCTGCTGTGTTCTCACGTGCCTTAACTTGCCGCTCTAGATTTTTAATTGCTTTGTCAAATGCTGCATACTCGCGATCGCCTCTGGCATATCCTAGTTCTTGAGCTAACTTGAGTTGGGCACGAGCATCTTCTAGCAACCTCTGTGCTGCGTCGCGATCCTTCTCTGCTAAAGTAACCGCAGTCACTAGATCGGTATGGGCTTTGACTAACGCCAGGGGTCGAGCTTGTTCTGTCACCACTAAAGTTGAGAGCGCAAGTTGCAGCACGCCTTTGGCTTCATCAATTTTGCCTTCGTTCAACAACCGAGCTGCCTGCTTCGTTGCATCTGGATATCTCTCTAATGGCAGATTGACGATTGCTGTGCGAATCTCGCTTATCAGGTTGTTCAACAGTTCGCGAGCCGCCGGAAAATCTTCTGCAATTGCAACAGCCTTCACTTGATTGCGAATTCGCTCAACCAAATTAAAATCCTGAGGGGCAAAATCGATTATCGCTACCTGAGCCGCCACCGGAATCAGAGCTAGTTTAGGGTATTGTGCCACCAGTATGTCAATTTTTCCAGTTGCTCGTTCTAAAGCTTGAAGTGCTTCTTGAGTCTTTCCCCGCTCAATGGCGGCGATCGCTTTTTTAGTTTCTTCGATTGCGGCGATCGCTTCTCGATCCAGTTTACTTTCAGCCTCAGCTGTTGCCTGTTGCCTCTCCTTTTCAATCTCCTGCTGAAGACTAGTATCAAGCTGATTCAATCTTTCAGGAGATACCGCAGCAGAGCTAACTGCATGAACGGGAGCGATGAATAAAAGCGAGGAGAAAAGAATACCCACGAACAGGACTTGCAGCCTTCTAAAGAATCTGTGATATCGGTTCACGATCATTCTCCTGGTTTATAAACTTGTTTTGCACCTGGATTGAAGAAGGTAGGGGGCGGAGGGCAAGAAGAGCAGGGGAAGCAGAGGGAGCAGGGGGGCGGAGGGGCAGAGCAGAAAAGACTAAAACTACTCTTGATTCTCCCTATCTCCCTATCCTCTTCTCGCCTCCTGCCTCACTTCAGCTACGCTCAGTGACCACCTGCCTTCTACCTTCATCAAGCTGGTTGGGCGGGGGCGGTTCCGGATATACGTTTGAAGAAACTAGAGAATTTTTCCAGGAGCCGACTCAATGGGTCTGCGGTTCTCTCGTTTGCCCTAACTTGCCGCTCGATATCTTGGATTGCCTGCTCAAGTTCTGCATACTCAGGATCGCCTTTGGCATAGCCTAGTTGTTGAGTCAACCTGAGATGGTTGCGAGCATCTTCCAGCAACCTCAGCGTTCTTTCACGATCGCTGTCTGCTATGGCAATTGCACTCATTATGTCAATATCGGCTCTAAGCAGCGGTAGGGGTCGAGCAACTTCTGTCACCACTAGGGTTGAGAGGGCAAGTTGCAGCACCGTTTTGGCTTCATCGGTTTTACCTTCCTTCAACAACCGGGCTGCTTCCTTCATGGCATCAGGATATGTCTCTAGTGGCAGATTAAAGATTGTTGTGCGAATCTCACTCACCAGGCTGTTCAACAGTTGACGAGCAGTACGAAAATCATCCCCATTCACAGTACTCTTAATTCGATTACGAATTCGCTCAATCTCATTAGAATTGTCAGGGGCAAGATCGATTATATTTACTTGAGCCGACACAGGAACAAAACCCAGTTCAGGGTATCGTGCTACTAGAATTTCAAGTTTTCCTGTTGCTCGTTCTAAAGCTTGAAGTGCTTCTTGAGTATTTTTCTGGTCAATGGCATTAATTGCATTTCGAGTTTCTTTGAGCGCGGAAACTGCTTCTTGATCTATGCATCTTTGAGCTTCATCTGTTGCCTTTTGTCTCTCGTTGTCAATCTCTTGCTGATTACGAGCATCTTCTTGCCGATCGCGATTATCTTGTGGATTCGATGTTTGGGCGTTCATAATTATTCTCCTGATTTGTTAACTTGTTTTGCGCCTCGATTGAAGTATGGGACAAGGGAGATGAGGGAGACTAGAGACGGGGAAAGAGTAAGAATAAGTAACTCTTCTGCCTTTATTAAGCTGGATTGATCCTTTTTCGTCGCGATGGGCTACGCCCCACCGTAGGCGATCGCAACTCTGGAAATTTACGATCTGACTTTAGACCTGGAATAAGTGCCTTTTTCGTCGCGATCGAACACCTGTTTGACCCGATCCCAAGCCTTCGTCAAGGCATTATCTTTTCCATTGGCTTCTCTGAACGACCGATTGTAGGTATCAACAAAAGTTTTTTGTGCGTCGTCCGACAGATTTGCTCTAATTTCTGGTGAAATCTGCTCATTATCTGCCAGTTCACCTTTTGGTTGACGGGGAATCTTCATGTCAGTGATAGCGACTTCTTCCGCACCCGCACTTTCTAACAGTGAGACAACTTCGTCTGCTTGTTCTTGTGGCACTTCCGCAACCAGTAAAAACTCACCTGCTTTCAGGCGTGTTTCGTAAATAGCAGCTTTGTCCTCCGGCATACCCATTGCGATTAAGGCAGCTCCAATGCCTGCTCCCAAGGAACCATATAAAGCACCGCCTGCCGCTCCTAATAATGCTGCTCCCAAAGGGCCTGCTGCTACTACGGTTCCCAAAAAGGGAATGAACAACACACCCACACCCGTAAGTAAAGCCAACAGAGAACCAAACAGCGATCCAAAAATCGCTCCGGTGGCGAGTCCATCCAAGATCACATCTTGTTTAGTCACAAATCCGGAGATACGAGTTTCGGCGTGGAAGTCGCGACCAATAATCGAAATGTTATCTTTGGGAACGCCGCGATCGATTAGACGCTCAACCACTTCTTGCATCTTCTTCTCATCTTTGAAGATAGCAGAGACACTTTTGAGGGCGGTTTTTTCAGATGTAGAAGTCATAAAAATTACTCCAAATTAAAAAACTAGATAACATCACGAAATGTGACGCAGATTTAAGGACGCGGGGATAGGAACAGAGTATTTGATAATTTCACTGCGTCATCTTTTGGGTGACGCACGCAGGCTCGCTAAAGCAGTTCCTTTAACTCTGAGAACCAGAGCAACGGACTGCTCGCTGCGTCTTGTTACTTTTGTTCCACAAAGTCTGCATCGATGACATCTTCACCGCCGCCTTGACGGTCTGTAGAAGTACCACCGTTTGGAGATGCACCTGCTTGTGAGTAGACCGCAGTGCCGATTTGCATCAGGGCTTGTTGAATTTCGTTGGTGAGGGACTTCATGCGATCGATGTTGTTCTGCTCAATTGCCTGACGCAAGTCTCGAATTAAGCCTTCCACGCGGGACTTGTCTGCTGGTGGCACTTTGTCACCCAAATCTTGAAGTTGTTTCTCGGCTTGATAGGCGACGGAATCCGCCATATTTTTGGTATCAATTTGTTCGCGCCGCCTACGGTCTTCTTCCGCATTGCGCTCGGCTTCTTTCACCATCCGCTCGACTTCAGATTTGTCGAGGGTGGACGCACCTGTGATGCTAATGGACTGTTCTTTACCTGTGGCTTTTTCTCTGGCAGTTGCTGACAGAATCCCGTTAGCATCAATGTCAAAAGTAACTTCGATCTGTGGCATACCTCTGGGAGCTGGAGGAATCCCATCTAGTCGGAAGGTTCCCAGGCTCTTGTTGTCGGATGCCATTTCGCGTTCACCTTGCAGAACATGGATTTCTACGTTTGTTTGTGCGTCAGCCGCCGTTGAGAACACCTCAGACTTCTTCACTGGGACAGTGGTATTGCGCGGAATAATCTTGGTCGTCACACCACCTAGAGTTTCAACACCCAGCGACAACGGCGTGACATCTAGGAGCAGTACGTCTTTTACCTCACCCCCAAGCACACCCGCCTGAATCGCTGCACCCACTGCTACGACTTCATCCGGGTTGACACCCTGGTGTGGGTCTTTGCCTATTATCTGCCGTACCAGTTGCTGGACAGCCGGCATTCGAGTTGCACCACCCACTAGGATTACTTCGTCAATATCTGCGGGACTCAGTTTAGCATCGCGCAGGGCTTGTTCGACGGGAATGCGGCTGCGATCGAACAAGTCGGCGCACATTTGCTCGAACTGTACCCGCGTTAAGGTCATATCTAGATGTTTCGGGCCTTCCGGGGTTGCGGTAATAAAAGGTAAGTTAATGTTCGTCTGTGTTGCGCCTGACAGTTCAATTTTGGCTTTTTCTGCTGCTTCGGTGAGGCGTTGCAGGGCTTGTTTGTCTTTACGCAGATCGATGCCTTCGTTACGCTGGAATTCGGTTGCTAGCCAGTCTACGATTCTCTTATCAAAGTCATCACCGCCCAAGTGGGTGTCGCCACTGGTAGCTTTCACTTCAAACACACCATCACCCACTTCTAGGATAGACACGTCAAACGTTCCACCACCTAAGTCAAATACCAAGATAGTTTCGTTAGTTTTCTTGTCAAGTCCGTAAGCGAGGGCAGCCGCCGTTGGCTCGTTGATAATTCGCAGAACTTCAATCCCGGCAATTCTACCGGCATCTTTGGTAGCCTGCCGTTGAGAGTCATTGAAATAGGCAGGGGTGGTAATTACCGCTTGCCTCACTGGTTCCCCCAGATATGTGCTGGCATCATCTATCAGCTTGCGGACTACCTCAGCCGCGATTTCTTCGGGTGAAAATTCCTTGTTCAGAGCGGGACAGTGTAGCTTGACGTTGCCATTACTGTCACGTACCACTTTGTAAGTAACTTGTTTTGCCTCTTGGGTGACTTCATCATACCTGCGCCCGATGAACCGCTTCACAGAATAAAAAGTGTTTTCTGGGTTCATTACACCCTGGCGCTTGGCAATTTGCCCGACAAGTTTTTCGCCCTTCTTGGTGTAGGCAACCACAGACGGAGTTGTGCGACCGCCTTCTGTGTTCGGAATGACGATGGGTTGTCCACCTTCCATTACGGCTATACAGGAGTTGGTAGTTCCTAAATCAATACCAACGATTTTTGCCATCGTTAGCAACCTCCTTCAAAGATTGAGATAAACAATTGATAGTCTGGATTCAGGACAAGTTGAATAAATGGTATTAAGAAGGCAGAGGGCAGTCCCAATGAAACAAGTTTCACCGCCAAGCATGAAAGTGCCTTTCTCCCCCTGCCTCCCCTGCCTCCCCTGCTCCCCCTGCTCTTTCAAGTCAGAAGGGGAATCCCCATAAATAAATTTAGAGGATTTAACAACGGCTTCTGAAAGTAAGGGTTTCCCAACTTGAGCAAACTGGCGTGGGCTTGTGATCTTTTGGCAGAGGGAAGAATCTATCCTTGAACCTTCTGCCCTCTGGCTCCTTAGCACTCAGGATTCGGCTGCGTTTTGAATCGCGGCTAACAATGAGCGGAGGTCGTAAGAGCCATCGTGGCGCACACCGTTGATGAAAAAAGTCGGCGTGCCGTTGACCCCGCTCTGGATTCCGCTGAGTAAGTCTTCGCGTATCTTGGCTGCGTGGGCGTGCTCGGCGAGTTCGTGACTAAACCGAGGCACATCAAGACCGAGGTTAGCGGCATATTCTATTAGATGTTTGCGATCGAGCGCCTGTTGATGTTCAAAGAGATGGTTGTGCATCTCCCAGAACTTACCTTGCGCCGCAGCTGCCTCTGCTGCTTCTGCTGCCTGCTCGGCGTGGGGATGCACGCTAGTTAACGGGAAGTGGCGGTAGACAAAGCGCATGAGATCCCCGGTCAACTGCTGGAGTTCTTTGACGATGAAATGGGCACGACCGCAATAGGGACACTCATAGTCACCGTATTCCACGAGGGTGACGGGTGCGTTTTTTGGTCCTCGGATATGGTCGCGTTCACCTTCAGGTGTGCCGTTCGCGGTAGCGTCTCTGAAAGAGAAGGCATCGCTAACTGGGAGGCTAAGTTCGCCCGTTGCTGTTGTGATCATGTTGTCACCTCCTGCTCTTAAGGGAGTGCTTTGGAAAACATTGCGTCACTGCCCTTGCCCGTTGCCCCTGTGCCCGTCACCTAAGTTTACTTTCACAACCTTGTTCCTATCTTCTTCAGCCTTGGGCAGCCTCAGCTTGAGAATGCCATCTTTGTATTCTGCTTGCACCTGATCGTGCTGGACACGGGTAGGCAACGGAATCACGCGCTGAAACCTGCCATAGCGGAATTCGGTGCGGGTGATGCCTCTTTCTTCCGTTTTGATTTCTGACTTGCGCTCACCGGAAATAGATACTGCCTCTGGCGATACCTGCACATCTAGGTCTTTGGGGTCTACACCGGGAATTTCTACCTTGAGATGAACCGCATCGGGGGTTTCTTGAATCTCTGCGGAGGGAATAAAGGCAATGCCTTCCTCTTCTCTACGACCTGTCGGTGCTATCTCATCAAACAAGCGGTTTAACTGCCGCTGCAAACTTTCAACTTCTCGGAAAGGTTCCCAACGAACGAGTGCCATAATTTTAAGTCTCCTGATGATCTATACTTGAGTGTTTAGAATTCTGCATTAGACTGGGTTTTGTCAGTCGCTGAAACAGCGTTGCTATCATGCCAGTGCTGAACTCTGTTGCCACTATAGAGAAGAAATCTAAGGACTTTCTGAGGAAATTATGATGATTGGGGATTGGGACAAGGCAAAATTGTAAGGGGAAAAACAAATAACTTCCCTTTAACCTTTCTCAGTTACGCCAGTTGGCTCAACGGGGGAAACACTCCGAAGTTGCTCCACTTGGTGAGGAAGTTCAAGTCTTGGATGCCACATCCTCCACTTGGGGAGCCACCCCTGTGGGCGGTGAGTCCAGTGCTGCCGGAGGGTTTCCCTCCGCAGGCAACTGGCGAACCCGAAGGGGTTTCCCGACTTGAGGGGAGTGGCGTGAGACCCCAAGACCGGAGTGGCTCCGGTTCCCGTCGAGTTGAAACTTCCGATCTTCGTAGCGTAAAGCCTACGGCATAGCTTCTCTACGAGACGCTACGCGAACGCTTAGAGCGACGCAGGAGCGTCACCCGAAGGGGCAAAGACGACACTTGCACTCAACGAGGGAACCTCCCTACGCTTCGGGAACGCTTTCAGCGAACGGGTTCGGGGGATCGCAATCGGCGGAAACCCTTACGGGTTCGGCAGTTCCTCCACTTGGGGAGACCCCAAGACCGGACTGCCTCACCGCCAAGACTGCGACCCCCTCACCGCAACGCAGTGTCTCCCAAAGACCGCACTTCTCTTTGCACGCGACTGGCTCCCCAATACCCAGTTTCCTCAATAATCGAAGCCTTCGCCAGGGCCAGGGCCGACACCAGCTGGCGCTTTCGCCTGCTTGTCAGGTTTTTCTACCACAACACCCTCAGTGGTCAGCACCATACCACCAATAGATGCAGCATTCTGCAAAGCACTACGAGTCACCTTCGCTGGATCGACAATGCCCGCCTCGAACATATTCACAAATTTATTAGCAACGGCATCGTATCCCTCATCAAAGGGCAGTTCACGGACGCGCTCCACAATCACCGCACCATTAGCACCAGCATTATCAGCAATGCGACGTAGTGGAGCATAAAGGGCGCGAGCCACAATCATAGTGCCCGTCAACTCTTCATCCTTCATTTGGCTCTTTGCCCATTCCTCAAGCTGGGGAGCAATGTGTGCTATTGTTGTACCGCCACCGGGCACAATTCCTTCTTCAACTGCGGCTTTGGTGGCATTAATTGCATCTTCTAGACGTAGCTTGCGGTCTTTGAGTTCAGTTTCGGTGGCAGCACCGACCTTAATCACCGCGACACCACCTGCCAGTTTCGCCAGCCGTTGTTGCAGTTTTTCCTTATCGTAGGAGGATTCAACTTCTTGGATTTGGCGACGAATTTGTTCGATGCGAGCTTTGACAGCTTCTTCGTTGCCTTCTGCCACGATGGTTGTGTCGTCTTTGGTAACGATCGCTCGCCTTGCTATACCAAGCATTTCTAACCTGACATTTTCTAGCTTCAAGCCCGTATCTTCGCTAATCACCTGACCACCTGTGAGCGCCGCGATGTCTTCCAGCATGGCTTTACGTTGAGCGCCAAAGCCGGGAGCCTTCACCGCCGCGACTCGCAGCACACCGCGCAAATGGTTGACAACTAAAGTTGCCAAGGCTTCTTTTTCAATGTCATCTGCAATGATTAGTAGGGGTTTGCCCGTGCGAGCAATTTGCTCGAGAATCGGCACTAAATCTTGAACCATTGTAATCTTGCGATCGGTGATTAAAATGTGGGGTTCTTCCAGCACTGCCTCCATTCGCTCTGGATCAGTCACAAAGTAAGGCGAAACGTACCCTCTATCAAAGCGCATTCCTTCAGTGACTTCCAGTTCGGTCGTTGTGGATCTGCCTTCTTCCAGAGAGATTACACCTTCTTTGCCCACTCTTTCCATCGCCTCAGCCACAATCCGACCCACTTCGGGGTCATTACCCGCTGAAATGGTTGCAACCTGCTCAATGTCCCTAGAATCTTTAATTGGACGGGCGTGTTCTTTAATTTTTTCGATGACGAATTCTGTAGCTTTATCAATCCCCCGTTTCACCGTCAGGGGATCGGCACCAGCCGTAACGGGCTAGACTGTGGTCGGGTAGCAGGACTATATTGCTATAATCTAGCGTGGCAAAACTTACTAGAGAAGACGACTCTCTAAATTAGCCAAGTAACCCTTGGGGTCTCTGCGAAATCGATATTGTTCAATTCTGGCAATGCGTGGTGTTTTTGCAATTGAGAGCGTAATTCGAGCCAAGTATGAATATCAACTTGTGCTAAATCAGATGCGGTAAAAGAATGAAGTTTAGTAGCGATTGCACAGGCAAGTTTGACAGAACCACGAATAACAAGGGATGAGGGGGCAACCTTACGACCAGTACAACGACGTTGATGATGACGTAGCATACCAAAAGCGTGTTCTAAGTCATTATTAGTTCTGGGAAAATCTTCAATTTCGTAACAATGAAAAAGTCCAGACCAGTAGCTATGAGTGGTTTTTATAAAGTTATCAATTGCAGTTTTCAGGGTACCAGCTTTCTGCTTTTGTTGGGACATTTCTGTTAATAGTTGCTGATAGCTTTGTTTGACACCAGCAGCATTAAGACCTATTTTATTATTGAGAATATCACTAGCTTTATCAACCCACTGATATGCAACACTCACAGGTGAAAATAAAGATGCAGTCGCAGATAAACCCTTAGCTATCAGGTGTTTTAGGTTGACTAAGGGTGGGGTTAAAGCACTTTTTTTTCCATCCGTTCTAAGCTTTGCTCTATCAATGTCAAATTTGATTGTAACTTTAATCCAGATGCCTCTAACGGTGGATGACCATCATTAGTTATAGAACTACGTACTGCCGAGCAATAATCTTCGATAATAGTTGCCATTTCCTGAGTTTCATTAGTAACACTACGTTCAATGTCTCGTAATCCTCTAACTTTTTTCTTTAATTCCTTTTTTGCATGTCGATCCGCCTCATATATGGGTTTAATCGCTTCCTTCAAATAATGGTAATGACATAAACCGTGAGCAATTCTAGGTAATGCTAACCTAACAGCTTTGCGAATTGATTGTTGCCCATCACTAACAACTCCATCAATTGGTACATCCAGAGTATTAGCTACTTCTAATAATAACGCCACTAAATCTTCATTTCTTGATGATAATAAGGTTTTAGCTAGTAAGATTTCTCCTGATAAGCAATCTCGAATTACCCATAATACCTCATGTCCAATTTCTGGCTGCATCCCATCAATGGCTAATATCACCCGTCCTTGATTAGCCACTATTGCTTTTAATCTTTTATGGTCTTTTAGCCATAAAGAAAGTAATTCGTCATATCTGTCAATTAGGTGTGTGACCGTTCTTTTACTTATACATATACCATTTAATTCAAGGTGAGCGTGTATTTGGGTAACACTTCTATGTTCCTGGTAGCGTAATGCTCCTATATAAGCAATCACATCTAAACCAAATTCGTTTTGTGGTAGAGCGAGTGACCCTTCTTGCTCTGGTCGATATGCTTTTTTATACCGCATACATGACTTATTTCGACATTGCCGAATTTTTAGCTGTAGTTCTACTACCCCATTTAACGTTCTTATATGTCGAGGATTATTGTATTCATTCCACATTGCTTGACCACACGAAGGGCATTTTTTTTGAACACAATCTAGTACTTCAAACGATGTTGCCTCTGGTTTTAAACTTTTTCTTACCAAGTTTTTGCACCATTATTTCGCTACAAGCTCAAGATTACAGGATTTCTGCTCCTCTCTAGTAAGTTTTGCCACGCTAGAATCTTTCCTTTGCCCGGTTACATTTTTAGGCTAAATGCTTCCTTGGGCAAAACTTTCCGCTTCACACACCGCCGTTACCAGTGGTGCATGGGAAGGTTAGGAACAGTCTTGGACACCAGACTGGAGGAATCGGTTCCTCACTCATCTTTTGGAAGCTTTGTATATAGGGGGCTTCCAACCCTTCGTGCGCCATCGTGTCGCACCCAAAACGGGAAAATTGTACGTTAAGGAATTAGTACAAGCTCCAAAAGCTATACAGAATAGGGCTTTAAGCGATTTAATTTTCAACAATTCATTCTTTCAGCTATCCGAACCGTATTGAGAGCGATTCCTTCCTCTTCAGATGGGTTTAGAGCCATGTTGACTACATATAAATTTATAAAAGTATTACAGTTTTTATAGTATTTATTTTTAAATAAATATACATAAAATCTAGATTAATTTTCAATTTATCCTTAATTGTAATGATTACTTTAGCTGTATTAATTGCACAAAATTTATAGCGTTTGAGAGCAATAATGGAATATTAGACAGTTTATAGTTTATAGCAGCCTCTCCATGAGCATAGCTAAAAAGCTTCAAATTCAGGCATATTGGTCAATTAGCAGATAGGTAAACATAAAGTTTAATAGGTAACTCTACAATTCAAATGAATTTACGCTACTCAAAAGTAGCTTCATTACGTGCAGAAAAAGTTGTACAAAAGTGTTTCCTAAAATTCTCACTTACGATGAGTAAATAGCTGTTAGATAAATCAATATAGTATCGTTAAGATGACAAAAATTAGCACTGCTAATAATGTTTATCAAGAGTATTAGTATTTCTCTTGAACTGTTAACTGAGGGATAAAACAAAAAATGATGTTCAGCAATGGCTGAAACCTAAGTCTCACAATGGTTATAGCGTTTGCGTTAATTCCTTAGCGTACAATTTTCCCGTTTTGGCACAGTCCTGCCAACACTGAGGTTGTTTAATGTTCTCAAAGAGGATTTAAATCATGTCAGTAATCAGTATTTCTAAGTTCGAGCGCTTCTTCCGTACTGTGGCAGGTCTAGACGTGGACAAGAACGACCTTAAGCGTTACAGCGACTTCGTCAATCATAAAACCTACGATCTTCTCCTTCGTGGCCAGGCTACGGCGAAGGCGAACGGGCGCGACATCATCGAACCTTTTGATGTACCTATTACAAAGGGACTGGAGGAGAGAATTCACAACTTCAAGGAGATCAACGAGGAGATTGAGCTAAAGCCCATACTGGATTACATGACGACGCGGCCACTGCTCGACCTGGACTACAGTAAAGAGACCGAGGCACGGCTTCCAGACATCGTGGGTGGACTTAGTGTGGCACTTGCCCGCACCTTCAAGATCATCGATCCCGATCTCAAGAACCCCCAGACGATGCACTGGGAGCGCGCCTTCAGCATTTTTGACTTGCTGCTGTAGACTCAGTGAATAGATGGAACGGCATCGAAAAATGGGCGGGGGCTACTTCCGCTTTTTTGTCAAATACCAAGATTAACAATTAGCCCTTTCAAGGTAACTCGAAAAACTCTTATTTCTTCTCAGCATTCTCTGTGTTCTCTGCGGTTTGAAAGTATTTTTTTAACCTTAGAGGTGCAGAGACCACAGCGAAAAGTTCCTCGAAGACGGGTTTCCCGGCGTAGGAAACTTTTCAAGAGAGAGGTAAGCGGCTATTGAGGAATTTATCGTCGAGAACTTTTATCCACCTTGAAAGGGATAGTCCTAATATATTTGACCCGATTAAGTACTTTGCTGCCCCAGAAAATCAAGACTTAGGAGTAGTCAAAGCCCTGCCAAAGCCAGTCTCCAAGCTTGATTTATCGCCTTTTCCTGCACCCTCTTGACAAATGTGCAATTACCTTAACCTCTCACTGATGCCCCTGCCTTCTCTAGTTGATCCCACTGTTGTGCAACGTCAAATTTTTCACCTTCTCTGTCGTTTAACTGCATAACCGTAAGGCACAGGCCAATTAGGTTCTTCATCCAAGCTACAACGGGCATAAATCGACCAGTATGGATTGCGGAGTAATTCTCGACCGATGAGAACCAAATCTGCACACCCACGAGTAATTATTTGGTCGGCATACTCAGCCTCATTTATCAGCCCCACAGCTCCTGTCATGATCCCAGCCTCTTCTCGGATTTTGGCAGCAAAAGGGACTTGATAGCCTTTCTCCACAGGAATTCTGGCATGGGGTACTAAACCTCCTGTTGAAACATCGATCAAATCAACGCCTAGAGTCTTTAGTTCACGGGACAATATGATTGATTGCTGGAGATCCCAACCTCCTTCTACCCAGTCGGTAGCGGAGATGCGTACAAAAAGCGGCATCCCGTTGGGCAAAACATCTCGTACTCGCCTTACTACTTCCAGTAATAAACGCATTCGGTTCTCCAACGAACCGCCGTAACGATCTGTTCGGCGATTACTGAGTGGTGAAAGAAAAGAATGCAATAAGTATCCATGTGCTGCGTGGATTTCAATCATTTGAAAACCTACTTGCAGGGCACGCTGCGCTGCTGCAACGAACGCGAAGATCGTTTCTTGAATACCACGCTCATCGAGGGATATCGGTACAGGAGCGTTCTCTTGAAAAGGAATTGGGCTAGGTGCGACAGGTTGCCAACCTCCTTGTTCAGGTGTCAGTGGCGTACCGCCTAACCAAGGAACATTGCAACTTGCCTTCCTTCCAGCATGGGCTAATTGAATCCCTGTAACAGATCCCTGTTGGCGAAGGAAGCGCACAATGCGAGTTAGTGGCTCGATTTGCTTGTCGTCCCAAAGCCCAAGGTCGCCAGGTGTAATCCGTCCTTGGGGTGTTACGGCTGTCGCTTCAACCATAATCAGACCAGTTCCTCCCACAGCCCGACTCCCTAAGTGGACGAAGTGCCAATCGTTAGCAAATCCATTCTCTGCTGAGTATTGACACATTGGTGACATCGCCACGCGACTTGGCAAGGTGATATCTCGAATTATTAGTGGAGTAAACAAATCCACTTCGGGTATTTCCGAGTCGTGCAGACTCCTTGATTGACAGCCTTGATAACCTGGGGTTTTTAATTCGGTCTGGGCTGGAGATGATGACAAAGTTGTTATGTTCTGTGTAGTCATGATTTGACTGTTCGGTGCTTTATGAACTCACACTTAACGTTTGACTTTCAACTTTTTTTGGCAGACTGATAGGTGGAAACTGGTATTTATGAATCTTGACGATCGTGTTCTCAAAGGAGTCTCTGCTGATTTGCGATCGCCTAGGTTGGGGCATAGCCCATCGCATCTTTGTGAGCATATTCTCCCAAAATTCCCGCTTGTTGTGAATCAAGCTCACTGAACGCAGCAAAGCGACCATATAAGATTAAAACATCACCGGGACGGACATAGGTAGAACCTTGCGGTGCGCCGATGTATGACCCAGCCTAAATTAGAGTGGCATGTTGGCTCCCACCCAGTTCCATAACATAGACATTGTTTGCTGAACTTGAACACTAACGCTAGTTGGTAAATCTAAGGAAAATCTGAGGAGATGCTGGGAGGCAGAAGGTAGGAGGTAGTCCAGGGGGAACGCATCTTATTTCCTAGAGCCGTTAAAAATCAGGTTGTATAAATTATAGCTATTGAAGCAGCTTAATAGTTACTTGAGACAGATGGTTATTTATTAAACAATTCAATAATATGACTTCAAAACAAATTTGATGTTATCCATGACTACAACCGTTACTCAAATGAAATGTGCTTGTCCATCTTGCCTATGCGTTGTTTCTCTGACTGATGCTGTCATCAAAGATGGTAAAGCTTACTGTGGAGAAGAATGTGCCAATAATCATCCCAATGGGCAAGGCTGTGGTCACACAGGCTGTGATTGTCAATCCAATTCGCTTTTTCCCATTCACAATTCGCAGTTACAATCAGTGGTAGCTTGAACTCACGACCTAGAAGCACCACTGAATCAAAAATTCAGTGGATAATTTTAATGCACTCACGCTCTTTCTGGGGTTCAAAAAGCGTGACAAGACATAGTGAACCGGACGCTTACCTAATGATTAAGTACACAATCATGAAGCAGAGCATCTTTTACTACTGATAGGTCAGTAGAAATGAAAACCGATAAATTTTATCAGGTCACTGTCGGGTTAGTTACAGCTTGCAGTGGGGCAAAGTCTGAGTAAACTTCAGTGGGCAGACAACGCAAGATAATCATCAGTAAGTCAGCTTTAACTTGAGGCGTGGAGAAATCCACAATTCGCCGTAACTTGGTCATAGTAAGGACTGTAGCCACCTCAGCTATGTGATTTAAGGCATCTTCAGGCGATGATTCGGCTTCGTCAATCAGCGTCGGGAAGTATTCACGGGCAAACCACCTTTCCTCATCGCTCAAGTCTGTGAGATTTTTATTACTACCGCTATGAAGACTATCTAATACTCACCGTTCGCGTAATAGAGAATGAATTTGATGAAATAGGGGATATGTGAAGAAGCAAGCTTTCCGAAAACAGGCACTCGCCAAGCCTTGTCCCAGCAAAAAACTTGTTGTGAAGTAACTTTAGGTGGTAAGAGTGAAAAATGGCACACATACCCCAACGAATAATTTCAGAACGAATCGATGATGTTGTTCTGCTGCTAGAGGTGATGAAAAAAATGGGACTGCCGGAAATTTAGTTCGGCGAAGGCTTCTATAATTGCGATTTGAGACATGGGAGAGATGCATTAATGAGTAAACTTGAAAACCAATACCAACTCTTCGAGTACAGTATAGGAAGATATCACGTCTCATTAGGATTATGCCAACCGCCATCTGGGGGAATCATGTGATCCGCTAAAGGAGGCCCCCAGGTATGAGGTGCGTATTCGTAAACAGGGGTTGCTCGATCTAGGATAGGAGCAACAATTTGCCACTGTGCTTCTACTTCATCCTGGCGAGCAAATAACATGGAGTCGCCTTTCATGGCATCTTCAAAAAGCCGCTCGTAGGGATTCATCTCATTGCCATGCTCGACTTGAGCGACTAGTCCGACTTCGCTACCCACCATTCTGTCGCCTGGGGTTTTAGAGCGAATGCCGATCGCAGTCAGCACATTTGGACTAAGACGAAAGTAGAAATAATTTGCTAATCCAAAGGCACGCTCGCCAAAAACATCCTGCGGCGGACGCTTGAGCCTGACCACAACTTCAGTAGTTGTACTCGGTAAACATTTGCCTGCACGAATGTAAATCGGAACGCTAGCCCAGCGCCAAGTATCAATGTTGAGCTTAACCGCCGCAAAGGTTTCGACCTTGGAATCAGGAGCTACACCAGGTTCTGAGGCATAGCCCTTGTACTGCCCGCGCACTACATTTGAGGGTTCGATTGGATCTATGGATTTGAGCAATCGCGCTCTTTCATCTCGGATGGCTTCATGCTGCTCGTTGATGGGCGGATCCATCATTAAACACGCCGTCACCTGAAGTAGATGATTTTGCACCACATCCCGAATAGCGCCTGTCTCTTCATAAAACTGTCCCCGTCCATCGATGCCAAATTTTTCAGCCATCGTGATTTGGATGCTGGCAATACTGACACGATGCCAAATCGGTTCGAGTAATGAATTGGCGAAGCGAGTGTAGAGAAGGTTTTGGACTGGTTCTTTTCCCAAGTAATGGTCAATCCGAAAAATATGACTTTCGGGAAAGATAGAGTGCAGAATGCAGTTCAGTATTCTAGCCGATTCTAGATCGCGTCCAAAGGGTTTTTCTACCATAACGCGACCATTCTTTACACAACTTGATTGACCTAACCCTTCGACAACCGTCGCAAATAAACTGGGAGGAATGGCTAAGTAATACAGAGGAGCTTCAGCTATTTGGAGTACCTGGCATAATTTATCATAGGTGGCGCGATCGCTATAATCACCAAAAATATAGTAAAGTAATGAACACAGTTTCTGGAAAGCTGCCTCATCAACGCCTACCTGTTCCTCCAGGCTCTTACGCACATAAGATTGTAATTGTTCGATGCTCCAATCTCGCCTACCCACTCCAATAATTGGAATGTCAAAATGACCGCGCTGAATCATCGCCTGTAAGGCAGGAAAGATTTTTTTGTAGGCTAAATCACTTGTGATCCCAAAAAATACCAGGGCATCAGAGAGTAAAGCTGCCATGATTAACCTCCATATCGACGCGGACAGAGGAAGCAGGAGAGCAGGGGGGTAGAAGGGCACAGAGGAAAAAAGCTGATTAGAATCCCCGTGTCCCCGTGTCATTTTTCCAAATGCCCACCAAACTCGTAGCGCAACGCAGAGATGAGTTTATTTGCAAATTCTGATTGACCGCGAGAGCTAAATCGTGTGTAAAGAGCTGTACTAAGGACGGGAGTTGGAACTGCTTCTTCAATGGCTGCCATTAGTGTCCATCGACCTTCTCCAGAGTCGGATACGCGTCCCCCAAAGTCGGTTAAGTCGGGATCTTTGACGAGCGCCATAGCTATTAAATCAAGTAACCAAGAGCTAATCACGCTGCCCCTGCGCCATACCTCTGCTATATCTGCAAGATTAAAGTCGTATTGGTAAAATTCAGGATTTCGTAAGGGAGCCGTTTCTGCATCGACTTGATGCAATTGTTTCCCAATATTAGCATGGTGAAGAATGTTCAACCCTTCGGCATAAGCTGCCATGATGCCGTATTCAATGCCGTTGTGAACCATTTTGACAAAGTGCCCTGCACCGTGAGAGCCACAATGCAAATAGCCCTGTTCAGCTGTTCCCCCCATTAACTCACGACCAGGGGTGCGCGGTGCAGCTGATACACCAGGAGCCAGCGCTGCAAAGATGGGGTCAAGATATTTCACCACCGCCAATGCACCACCAATCATGAGACAGTAGCCGCGTTCTGCCCCCCAAATGCCACCGCTAGTTCCACAATCAATGTATTCAATTCCTTTGACTTTTAATTGATCTGCACGACGAATATCATCAATGTAGTAAGAATTGCCACCATCAATGATAATGTCGTCAGCGTCTAGAAACGGGATGAGAGTCTGTAGGGTAGCATCTACTGTCGCGGCGGGTAGCATCAGCCAAACGGTGCGGGGTGGCGTGAGTGCTTCGATGAGTTCAACGAATGATGTTACACCACGAGCGATCGCTCCTTCCTGAACCAGCACCTCTGCTTTTTGTGGCTGACGAGTGTAGCCAATGACGGTATGTCCAGCCTGGTTTAGACGGTGTGCCATGTTAGCTCCCATTCGTCCTAGTCCTATCATTCCCAGTTCCATAACATGCCCTGTATTCAAGTGAGAAAAATTGGGAGTATCCATCCCGCAATAGCACCAGTAGCGCAGACGGCTGTTAGAATCACGAAAACCTCAGTTCGACTTAACTCTATTTCCAGCAAATTTTCGACGGACTGGTCTAATGCCATATCCAGGGTAAAAATGCCAATCCAGGATAGAGCGATCGCTATTGCCCAGCCCAATAATCCGCTTGATATCGATGCTCCAGTTAGAATCCATGCAGAACCGAATGTGAGAGATAACAATCCCGCCCAGACGGGAAAGCCAGTGAGTATGCAGGCACGGACTGTGGCAATTGCCAAAATGAACATCGGTATTGCAATCGTCGAGAAATGGCGATCGAGCCAGAGAGTCCATCCCAATCCTCCAAATCCCAGCATTAGCACCGTCAGCCAAACTAGACTATAGAGAAAATGTTTCCAATAAAATTCTTTTGATTCTGGTCGGTTATGGTCTTGTTCAAATGTGGTTACAATTTTGTTAACCATAGGTCTTATACCTCTCTACAAAGACGAATCAGTTAACCAAGCCTGAATCTGGGATTTGTCCAATTTTTCCCATTTCCTTATCTTCTTAACGAATCTGCCCTAACGTTAGTTGGCAAATCTAAGGAAAATCTGAGCAGATACTGATACTAAATTACGTTTAGAAACACTTATCTCTGCTTTCACAAAAGCATTGCTCTTTAAACATCCTCATTTTTTGCTTAGATTATCTCGCTACAATTTCCATGTTGATCTAGTAATTAGCTCATGCTGCAAGAGGAACCCTAGGGAGTGAGATCATGACTAAACCGATTCAAATTCTGTTACAGACAACAATTCCCACCAATGAAGATGATTGGTATATTGGGCGATTTTCTTTGCTAAAGGACTATTTAGCTTCGTTGAAAAGTGACACTGGGGAACCCCTGTACCAGGTAACAGCAAGGGATCGAGAAAATACTGCCGAAAAAAACGATCCAGTTTTAAGTACGCTGGATAATTCAGATTTTGATGAACTGTGGCTGTTTGCTGTGGATGTAGGGGATGGCATAACTCCAAAAGAGTGTCAGAGCATCAGTGCCTTCCGTCAGCGCGGCGGTGGTTTATTGGTCAGCCGTGACCATCAGGATGTAGGTTGTTCGGTTTGTAATCTTGGCGGTATCGGCGCAGCCCATTACTTTCACAGTAAGAATCCCGATCCCGATCCCTCGCACCACCACCCTGATGACATCTACACTAAGTATATTTCCTGGCCCAACTTCCATTCTGGGTTAAATGGTGACTACGAGAAAATTACTCCCATAGAACCTATTCATGACTTACTCAAGAATCCTACATCACCTTCTGAGGAGATTGAATTCTTTCCGGCTCATCCCCATGAAGGAGCCGTAGGTGTGCCTGCAAACGAGAAGAATGCACGAGTAATTGCCTTGGGTACAAGCTCAGTCTCCGGTCGGGACTTCAACTTAGTAGTTGCTTTTGAAAGTACGCAGGATGAACAAGGAAATATTTTAGGACGTGCGATCGCTGAATCAAGCTTCCACCATTTCGCCGACTACAATTGGGATGTTGATATGGGCGCACCTAGCTTTGTAACCGAACCCCCTGGAGATGGGATGAAGCAAAACCCACAAGCCCTTGAACATATTAAAGCCTATGTGCGAAACTTAGCCCTCTGGCTGGCTCCTACCTCAAGTTAAAGGAAAGTCTCCCATCCTTAAAGATTATGAGTAAACAGCCTTTATCAAACCTTTTTCGATATGTCTTAATTACGAATTATATTAGCGTAGCGGTAGCAAGCCCGCGTTCGCTTTTAGCGTCTCGTAGAGAGCGTCATTACGAATTATAAATTAGTATCACTTCCTGCCTGAGGTCATTCTGCAATCCATCCGATGGTATTGTCTCTATGCCTTCAGTTATCGAGAACTGGAAGAGATGATGCAAGAGACAATAATAGGCTTGGCTCTAGTTACGATTGGTGTAGTCATCTCTTGCCGGGGCTTGAAAACTATCTCTGACGATGCGTATTCAGCCTACTCTGATATTTGAAGGGTTTAACTGTCCCACTTTTGACTAAAAATGGGACAGTAGAGTTGTCCTAGCTTGATTTTGCGTTGATACAGCTTGCTCACTGTAGTCGCCCCAATCATCGAAAATGGGACAGTTGCTCTTAGCGACCATTTTTTCTTTGCTGCTATACAAGCGTTCTTTTTGCAAGATATTAAATAATTTTGAAAGATGAAATATTAAATCCTTTACTGATAAGTCTCTTTATATATATACATATGTAAAGGAAGACTCATAAATTTTTTGTTAACTGTTACAAATAGGAAAGATGGCTGTGATTTTGAAATCCTACCTATATTTAGAGTATGCGTTTATCTCAAAACACTACTCCAGCAGCCACAGAAACGGAAGTTTTGATTACAGAGAAACTGGTTAGTCGTCCAACAAGACAGCCAGACTTAGCTGATGAAAACCAAGCCCTCCACACACTATCCCAACACCTGAGTGATGAACCGCAATTACTACTCAAAACTCTAGTGCGGATTGGACTGGAATTATGTCAAGCTGATTCAGCCGGAATTAGCTTACTGGAAACACAATCCAATGGCGAATCTAGATTTCGCTGGGTAGCAATTGCAGGCGCATTGGAGTTTTTAGAACAAACCACGACTCCCGGTAATTTTAGTCCCTGTGGCACGACACTTTCTGCTAAACAAGTACAACTTTATACTTATCCAGAACGCTATTTTACTTACTTACATCATCCACTGTTCCCGATTGTTGAGGGATTGCTAATTCCGCTATACATCAATAATCAACCATTAGGCACTCTTTGGATTGTGTCCCATCAGGAAACACGACGCTTTGATGGTGAGGATCATCGGCTGATGAGCCGTTTAGCAGGTTTTAGTGCTTCTGCTCTGCAAAGTCTTAATTATTGGCATCAAAAGGCAGAGAATGCTGTACGTCAAGAGCAAGCAATTCGTGCAAAGCTCAATTACACTCAAGCTCAGTTTGAGGCACTGGTAGCAAATGTGCCTGGGATAGTATATCGTTACTCACCCTGCCCAGATCATCCTTATCGATTTACTTTTTTCAGTTCCGGCTGTTATGAACTATTGGAATTGGAGGCACAAACAATTGTTCAAGACGGCAATGCCTTTGTGCAATTAATTCATCCAGAAGATGTAGACTCGTTTAAATCTTCAGTCACTCATGCTGTAGAGAATTTTTTCCCCTGGCGGTGGGAAGGACGGATTATTACTCCATCAGGTAAACTCAAATGGATTGTTGGTAGTTCCCGTGCCGTGCCAACGACAGAAGGCAACGCATGGGATGGGATACTGATAGATATTACAAATCATAAACTGGCAGAAGCAGAGTTACGCCAATCACGAGAAGAAGCCCAAGCCGCAAACCGAGTAAAAGATGAGTTTTTAGCGGTGCTTTCACATGAGTTACGCTCACCGCTAAATCCGATCTTAGGTTGGTCTAGTCTTCTTTTAAAACGCAAGCTCTCTGAAGCTAAGATAGAAGAAGGACTGGCAACTATTCACCGCAATGCTCAATTGCAATCAGAACTGATAGAAGATTTGTTGGATGTTTCACGCATTTTGCGAGGCAAACTTAACCTGAATTGCAGTCCGGTAGACCTTACAGCTACGATTATGGGGGCAATGGAAACGGTACAGCTGGCAGCCCAAGCCAAGTCAATCACTCTGCAAGCAGCACTTGAACCAAATATTGGTCAGGTTAGAGGTGATGCAACTCGTTTGCAACAGGTGATTTGGAATCTGCTCTCCAACGCCGTCAAATTTACCCCTCCGGGCGGACAGGTGAACATCCATTTAGAGCAGCTAGGCAATGTGGTTCAAATTACTGTTAGCGATACAGGCAAAGGTATTGCTCCTGACTTTCTAGCTTATATTTTTGACTACTTCCGCCAAGAAGATGGCTCCATCATTAGAAAGTTCGGTGGGCTAGGATTAGGTTTGGCGATCGCACGCCACTTGGTAGAACTGCATAGTGGCACAATCGAGGCGCAAAGTCCAGGTGTTGACCAAGGAGCTACTTTTATCATCCGATTACCATTAATGTCTCCCCAGCCGACAACAACTCAGGATAGTAAATTGTCTGATTTATCCATTGATTTGAGTGGTGTCAAAGTTTTAGTAGTGGATGATGAGCCTGATACTAGGGAATTGGTTGCGTTTGTGCTAGAGCAGCATGGAGCCAGCGTCACTGCCGCTTGTTCAGCACAAGAGGCACTAACCATACTTAACCAGTCTAATTTTGATGTTTTACTGAGTGATATTGGGATGCCTAATATTGATGGTTATATGTTGATACAGCAACTCAGAAATTTATGGCCGCAATATAGACAAATAAAAGCCATCGCTTTTACAGCTTATGCTGGTGAAATAAATCAGCAACAGGCACTAAAAGCTGGTTTTGATCGGCATATATTCAAACCAATCGAACCATTAACGTTAGCACAAGCCATTTCTGACTTGGTTCGCTCTACTTAGCCATTCGTCACATCAATAATATAGTCAGTCGCGCTAAATTTTTGGGCTAATACGTGGCATCAAGAGCGAATATTATTGATTCTACACGAAAATCACTCTAAGCCGTTGACCCCAGAACAGCTATCTCGGCTCAACCTCATTGTCTCGCACCGTTCTTGCTCGGTCGCACCAAGGGCGATCGCTGCATCAACTACGATGTCGTAAAACTTCCAATTGTTATTTGGTTGGAAGTATTTCTTAATCACCCATTTCTTGCCTTTGTTTCGGTGTTTTCGATATGCTCATTTAATGAGCATTCTGAACACTTTATGATCAACGTAAGAGAACGTCCTAGAACTGAGAGCCTGTCAAGAAACAACTTTTACAATTTATTATCTGGAAAGCTTACTGAGAAAGCATTTCTAGCTAAAAAGAGGCAAGGTTGTTACTTGACAAGCTCTGACCGCATTTCGGTAGAAATTTCTCCATCCTCTTAATATTGGGTTAGGGACTTCCAAAAAATAAAATATACAAATCATAAAAATGTATCCTGTCAGAAATGTTGAATGTTAAGAAAAGTTAGATAAAAATAGCCCAGAATATGGTATTTTTGGGCGAATGGTTAAAAGATATTAGTTTAATTGTGATTATAAATTCATTTCCAAAAATTGTCAAAGACATCCTGAAAAATCTACCAAAAAACGATTATTCTATATTGAACAGTCGTCTATTCTTTAAGTGCTGGCTATCGTATGCCCTGGATAACAGTTTAACCAGTATGCGAGATTTATTTAAAAGATTAAATAACACAGGATTTGATTTAGATATTTCTATTTATTTTGAGTCATGCGCTCTGCCAGAATCTGCCAATAAACTTCTTCATAGCTATCTACCATTTTTTGTACGTTAAAACAATTCTCCACATGTTGACGACAAGCATGACGATCTAGTTCTGCCACTTTGTTAACGGCATTAACACATTCAAAAATAAAGTTATTGAATCTCCCGATGCAAATAGCGTTACTTCATGCCCTCGCCGAACTAATTCATCGGTCAATAAGCCCACGACTAATTCTGTTCCACCATAACCAAGAGGTGGAACTCTCTCCCAAAGAGGAGCAATTTGAGCAATCCGCATAGAAACTCCTAAAAACTTAAGACTAGAATTTCAAGAAAGTCTTTCTTTTAAAAAGGGTTTTACAGTGTGCGCTTGCCCTTGACCGCAGCTTCCGTAACACTACCCCTATATGTCTTTTAATTATCAAACTTGGGACAAATTGATTTTCCTAACTTTTCTATTGCTTAGAGTTATAGTTAAAAAAAAATACTTATATTCTTTCAATAGTCTTAGGTTTCCAATAAATTGATACTTCAAAAGTAGTAATTGGCAGTTACCATATTTATATACAAAAATACTTAGTTAATTTACAAAACAGTTGCGTTTTCAGAAGCAGAAATGGTGTTAGCACAACGCCAGCAAGCCTTCTCCCAAAAAGCAGAACAGCGCGAACGCATCTAAATATTGGTGTTGCATAATAGAGGGATGAATTAAATTATTTTTAGCAGTAAGCTAAGACGGCGCTTTTTTGACAATCAAGCTGTTAAGTTATTTCTGCAATGTACTGCACTTAATCGCATGATTCAATTAAGCAAACCAGATAGCTACAAAGTGGAAAAATAATCATTAACTCTGCTAATAGTTGGTGTGTCTTTTTTCTGTTTCATGCAACAAAGCCTAAAAAAGGCATTGCACTCTAACCTCACCACCCCAGTTGCTCAATAATCTGCTCGCCAAGCTGCAAGACATTGAACGGCTTCAGGATCACTCCAGCAAATTCAGAGGGGTCAAATCCCAGCGAATCGTCTGACGGGTCTGTGGCGGTAAACAAGATAACCGGAATCGACTGCGTAGTCGGATTAGTTTTCAAAGATTGCAGCATAGTCAGTCTATATTGACCACACAGGCTCAGATCGAGCAAAATCACGTCTGGTTGCTGCTTTTCTGCCTGCATCAGTCCTGCCTGTGCAGACTCAGCTGTGAGGATTTTCCAGCTTTTGAGGCGTTCTAGCGTGAACTTGACAATGCTGCACAGGTCAGGTTCGTCGTCAATCACCAGGATGCATCGATTTGTATAAGAGGACATAATACCAATTCGTTATTCGTAATGAAGGGGCGTCAGATTTAATCTGGTTTCATGCGATCCAACTTCTCTCTAAATTGATTGATGGAAAATAACAAAGTACGTTCGCGTAGCATTGCCGCTAGCATCATTATTTGAATCAATCCCTTGAGAGCTAATTTGTAAACTAAAGTAAACTACTTGTCTAGTAAGGGTTTTAGGCATTTAAGTTAATAAAGCGCTTATTCGCTGAAACTCAGACCTAGTAATGAGTTAAGTACCCTTAAGATTTTCTTTACGAATCAGCTCTAAAAGATGAAGTATCAATTACTAATTAGGAATTTCCAAGAAATAAATTATCCAATTTATTCATAATTCTATTTTTCTTACTCCCCCTGCTCACGCCAGTTTGCTCAAGTCGGGAAACCCTTTCGGCAGTTCCTCCTGGGGGAAACCCTCAGGAGGAACTGCCGACGCTCCTGCGTCGCTACCGCTACGCTAACACCACAGCACTGGCTCCCCTGCTAACACAGTGATTGGTTATTTTTTTATTTGGAAGTCGCTTATTTTAAATCCCTACCAGGAATTGAAATTTAAAATTCGCTGAATCAAATCGGCTTCTACGATTGGTTTTAAGATATAGTCATCTGCCCCCGCTGCTAGGGCCCGGTACAGGGTATCAGCATCGGCATGAGCCGATAACAACAACACAGGTAGCCGACTCCAACGCGGATCGCTCTTGACTACCTGGCATAGTTCAATGCCGCTAAACCCCGGCATAGCAACATCCAGCAATAGCAGATCGGGAGTGGTGGCTTCCAAGTATTGCCAAAACTGGCTTGAATCTGCCAAGGTTGTGACCTGAAAGCCCCACGGTTGCAGTTGGGCTTCTAATATGGACAACAATGCCGGATCGTCATCCACAATCAGCAGTCTGGCATTGATAGTGTCAATCCGGTGGAGGAGTTGGCTGACGGCTTGAAACACTTCGGTAGGCGTGGCAGGCTTTTGCAAAAAGGCGTTAGCTCCTAAACGGGTGACTTCCACACGCTTGGTTAAATCGCCAAGTCCTGTCAGCACCAGCACAGGAATAGTGGAAAATTGGTGCTTCAACTGTGCCAGTAGGGTCAAGCCGCTTTCGGTGGTATTGGGAAAGGTAAGATCCAATATGATGGCATCGGGTGTGAGGTACTGAAGGCGTTGGCGGGCGAGGGTAAGGTCAGTGACGGTTTCCAGGTGAATGCTCCAGTTTGAAGCATTTGCCTGCATTCGCTCAATCAAGTCAGTATCATCATCAATCAACAAAACCACGCGATCGCTAGACTTCAGTACTGGAGTGGGCGCTGTTGTAGCAAAAGTAGGTAACTGCTGGATAACTTGCCTCAGTTGCCCAAGCAGCGATTTTAGTTGAACCGCTTCCTCTGATTGGACAGCAGCCGTTGGTGTTTTCAAGGTGCGTTCGATCTGGCGGGCAAGTTCTGCTGCTTGCGGCATACCAAATGCCCCCAAAGAGCCAATCAGCCGATGGGCGATGGTCTGGGCGAACTGCCGTCCGTCAGGGGTGAGACTATTAGTAAAGAGGTGGGCGATCGCCTCCTCCAGCTTTGCTAGTTGGCCCTGCAATCGCTCCTGAGAATCCTGCCACATCTGCTGAATTGCCGCCACTGCCTCCGCCTCTGCATCATATCGATTTGCATTCAGCAGGTAGGATGAGGAAAACGCAGAGATGGGGAGATGCGGTGAACCAGCACCTTGGACTGAGCCGCTTTGCGGTGAAGAAGTCGGAGTCTTGGATGTCGCATTCTCCACTTGGGGAGCCACCCCTGTAGGCGGGTTTCCCGACTTGAGGGGAGTGGCTCCATTTCCCGTCGAGTCCGTTAGCGCAGCGTTAGCGACGTTAAGAGCGTCACTTCCGAACCCAGAAGGCAAAGACTTGTGGCGACTGGTCGCCCCAAAGGGTAACGCGGAGAGCCTATCAAATATATTCCCCGTGTCCCCTTGTCCCCGTGTCTCCGTATCCCCACGTCCCCGCGTCTCCGTATCCCCGTGTCCTTGCTCCGACCCCTGCTCCCGCTCTTCTGGCACAGATTTCAGCCGATACCCCAGCCCATACAATGTTTCAATTGGATCGGAATTCAGCCCAGCCATCTGGAGTTTGCGCCGCAACCCGCGAATTTGAGTTGTTATAGCTTCTTCACCGGGACATTCATCAATCGAACAGATGCGATCTAGCAGAGTCCTTCGGTCAAAAATCCGCCGCGGATGTCGCAAAAATAGCTCCAGCAGTTTGTATTCTTTAGGCGTGAGATGTAAGCCTTTGCCTTGACACATGACTTCGCAATTATTCGGATCGAGCTGCAACTGACCCCAGCAGAGTACTTTGGTTAATACTGTGCTGCCTCGTCGCAGTAATGCCCGAATCCGAGCTAGCAGTTCTGATAGCTCATAGGGTTTGGTAATATAGTCATCTGCTCCTGCCTCAAAGCCTGCTATTCTATCTGCCGGATCAACCTTCCTTGTGAGCAGCAAAATAGGCTCTTGCTGATTCTGTGTCCTTAGTTGGCGACACAGACGAATTCCATTCTCATCGGGTAGCATAACATCTAGCACGATCAGGTCATACTCTGTTGCCTCAGCTAACTCTAGTGCCGATCGACTATCACTAGCGGTATCAACTGTAAACTGCTGTGCTACCAAAGAAGTGGTGAGAGCAGCCGCCGTATCTCGATCATTCTCAACGATAAGCAGTTTCATAAAACCTATTTTTCAGGCAATTGAGCCAAGTATTTCAAAGGCAACCCGAAGCAAGCAAGTTATGTTTTAGAGAATGGTTTTCAGTAGTTTCTATCGCGCAGTTTCATCTTTGAGACGGGCAAATAATTCTCAAATTTACCTAATTAGGTAACAAGCATTTTAGTGAATAAAGCTTTACAAACCAAACTCTAGCTTCAATTGTGTAACCCAAGCTTTGATTCTTTCCTCTGTTAAATCGGATTGATTATCTTCATCAAGGGCAAGACCTACAAATTTACCATCACGAACAGCTTTAGACTCGCTGAATTCATAACCTTCTGTAGGCCAATAGCCAACTGTTTCAGCACCATTTTCTGAAATTTTTTCCTCTAGAATACCGAGTGCATCTTGAAATGTATCTGGATAACCAACCTGGTCTCCAGTACCAAAATAAGCAACTTTTTTGCCCGTGAAGTCAATGTTATCTAACTCATCATAAAAATCTTCCCAATCACTTTGCAATTCTCCAACATTCCAAGTAGGACAACCAACAATGATATAGTCGTAGTTATTAAAATCACTTGGTTCAGCTTGTGAAATATCATATAAAGTTACAACACTATCACCACCAAACTCCTTCTGAATTATTTCTGATTCAGTTTGGGTATTGCCTGTTTGAGTACCAAAAAATAAACCAATATTAGACATTTGTACTCCTTTTACAGCAGTGTGCTTGATGGCTGGTTAAATTGAAAGTAGGTGGCTTGAATGCTGACTAAAAGATATGTACTAAAAATTATTTCCTAACCAACGATTTTTGCCATCGTTAGCAACCTCCTTCAAAGATTAAGATAAAAAATTGAGAGTTTGGATTCAGGACAAGTTGAACAAATGCCAATCGCCAAATTAGTGATGAGTGAGGAGCAGGGGCTAGTAAGTCAAAAGGTAAAAGTAAAAAGAAAAGAATTAAGAATTAAGAATTAAATTTCAAGACTCCATCAGTTCTCTTTTGCCTTTTGCGCTTCGGGTGACGCTCCTAACGTCGCTAACGCCACTTGCTTTATGCAGGTGCTCCCGTCCACCGCAGTGGCTCACCCTTTTAGTTTTGACTTCATCTTGGGGAGTAGGAGAAGCAGAGGGAGCAAAGAGAAAGTTTTAGTAATTTTTACTACCTGAATAGCTCTGAATACACTTGTTTCTTTCTCTCTCTCCCACTCTCCGTGTCTTTTCTCCTGCCTTATGGTTTGAGTACAACTTTGATACAGTTTTCCTTCTTGTCTTTGAAAATTTCGTAACCTCGGGGTGCTTCATCTAACGGTAGACGATGGGTGATTACGAAAGATGGATCGATCCTGCCATTTTGAATGTGATCGAGTAACGTGTTTAAGTACTTATGAACGTGCGTTTGTCCCATTTTGAATACTAAGGCTTTGTTCATGGCAGCACCCATAGGTATTTTGTCTACAACGCCGACATAAACACCAGGAATTGACACGTGACCGCCTTTGCGACAGTCAATCATCACTTGCCGCAGCACATGGGGGCGGTCTGTTTCCAGACGCACTGCTTGCTTTACTTCGTCGTATACTCCTTCTAGACCCGTGCCGTGTGCTTCCAACCCCACAGCATCAATGCAAGCATCTGGGCCGCGTCCACCTGTCATTTCTTTGAGGGCTTCACTAACATTTACTTCCTCATAGTTAAGGATTTCTGCCTTGCTTTGATCTTTAGCCATCTGTAGGCGTTCGGGAATTCGATCAATAGCGATGACTCGTTCAGCACCAAGTAAATAAGCACTTCTTATTGTGAATTGTGCGACTGGGCCACACCCCCAGACTGCGACAATATCACCGGGCTGAATATTACAGTTATCTGCCGCCATATATCCGGTGGGGAAGATATCTGTTAGAAACACTACTTGTTCGTCTGTTAGTCCATCAGGAATCTTAAACAAACCAGTATCGGCAAAAGGAACGCGGGCATATTCAGCTTGACCACCAGCATAGCCACCTAGCATATGAGAGTAGCCAAAAATACCAGAGGGTGAATAACCCATGAATTTTTCTGCTAACCAAGCGTTTGGGTTAGAGTTATCGCACAATGACCAGAAGTCATGTTGACAGTACCAGCAGTTACCACAGGCGATAGGGAATGGTACAACCACGCGATCGCCTATATTTAAATTTTTGACGGCACTGCCTATTTCAACGACTTCCCCCATCATTTCATGACCCAGGATATCGCCCTTTTCCATTGTAGGGACGTAGCCGTTATAAAGGTGTAAATCAGAACCGCAAATTGCTGTTGTCGTGATTTTAATAACGGCATCACGCGAATTAATGATTTTTGGATCGGGTACTGTTTCCACCCGTACATCGTTGACACCGTTCCAGCAAACTGCTTTCATAGCCATTAGTCCTTTGTCGATAGTTAGTTATCAGTTGTCAGTGGTTATTTTCCTTGTCTCCTCTACTCCCCTGCTCCTCTCAGTTCCCAACTCAAGCCTGTAACCTAACTTTTATGCAGTGGTCTTTTCTTTGGTTGAACAGCTCGAAACCATGCTTGGCTTCTGTTAGGGGTAAGTGATGCGTGAACACAGCAGATGGATCGACTTCGCCCTTCAATACGCGATCGCCTTTTTTCAATTTCTTGACTTCATTACCAAATATCAACGATTTCTCCCATAAACTCGTGACCAATAATGTCACCCGGTTCCATCGTCGGGATGTAGCCATTGTAGATATGCAAGTCAGAACCGCAGATGATTGCTAATGTAACTTTGAGGATGGCATCGCGGGGGTTAATTATTTTTGGGTCTGGCACTGTTTCTACCCGCACATCGTTAGTGCCGTACCAACAAACATTTCATAGCAATATTTATTAACCTCGCGGTTGACCTTCTGTTGTGGCAATCTCGCCTGCTTCCATCAGCATTCTGAAGCCGCGTAAATCTTCTTTAATTTGCAGTTCTGGGTCTTCGCCAAATAATTTAGCGATGTCTATGACGGGCTTCGCCAACGCAGCCCCAATTTCACCCCCAGGCGGGGTAAATTCTCGGACTGTTTTTACCTCAGTACCACGATTCCCAGGTGCTGGCTTGAAGTGGACGCGACCAGAGGTTTCAATTGCTGCGCCTTCAACCGAAGTCCAGGCAATCAATTCGTTTTCTCGGTCTTCGGTAATGACTACATCCCACTCAACGCTTCCATTTAAGAATCCTTTGCTAATCCAGTGCGATCGCTTTTCGTCGTGTACCCTCACCTCTTTGAGATGCTTGATGAAGCGTGGCAAGTTATCAAAGTTACGCCAAAAGCGATAAAGTTCCTCTACTGGTTTGTTAATGGTTAAAATCTTTTCAACTTTGACCTGTTGGTTCATGACCGTACTCATGACCATTGCCTCTTGTGCTTGCTATATGTGTTTTAATTATCAAAGTTGGGACAAATTGATTTGTTCTAACTCTTCTATTGCTTAGAGTTATAGTTTAAAAAAAATTACTTATACTCTCTCAATAGTCTTAGGTTCCCAATAAATTGATACTACAAAAGTAGTAAATAGCAGTTCTTAAGGGATGACAAAATACCCTAAAATGGATATAGGACAATGAGTGTAGCAACTTATGGTAAAACAAAAATAGCATTCATTCGCAATAAGCTCTATTTACTGGACTTTGGACTAAAAGGCTAGAGAAAAGCAGTCAGCAGTAACACTGGCTGCCGTAAAGTCAATGAAAGTAATCGATAAATCATTGACGTGATGATCCTGACACAACTAGAAAAATTCCGCCAAGCTATCTACGATTGTTTGGGGAAGGCCAAAGATGCAGTATTTGAATTGATGGATGCAGTATTAACCAGTCCGAGCATCCCATCGTTTGTAAGCTTGTCACAAAGCCCAGTATTTCGACGGCAATGGTCGAGCGTTTATGCAGCACTGCATGATAGTCGTCCACCGAAAATGTTGCTGATGAAGCTGCTCGTACAGGAGATAGCGACTGATGAACAGCCATTTCTAGCAGGAGATCATAGCTTTTGGGCACGACCAGAATCGAAGACACTAAAAGAAAGAACCTAGCGTGGCAAAACTAGCTAGAGCAAAAACTTAAACGTAGTAAATTCGTTATTATTGAAAATTTTGGTTTACCTATTTACGCCTATTTCAATCATGAAAAATCTACTCTAGCAAGTTTTACCACTCTAGGAAAGAACTTTTTATGGAGATAGAGGGGGGAGCATAGGCATCGGACAAAGTTACAAGAACTCTTGCATAAATATTTTGTGGTATGATTATGGGTTATTCTAATTTCAGTTTTTGGTAAGAATTTATAAATTGTTTCGAGCAAGTATTATCAGACGATGGCAACGAAAACACCGCAGGCATCGCTAACTAAAAAAATGGCAGCAAACGTTGTTTCAGTTATTGATTAATGACTGAATTTATTTGATAAATTGAATTTCTAAATCGATTTATATGGCTAATTCGTGATTATAAATTCCCGCAATTAAATTCGACCTTAAGCCAAAACGTCGGTGACGATTTCGATATCTATCAGACAAAATTTTAAAGATTTTTAGACGACGATTTACGTGTTCAACGGCAATTCTTAATCGATTGAGTTCTCGATTATATGTTTTCTGTTCCTTCGTCAACTTTTTCCCTTTTGGTTTTTTAATCGGTGTTTCACTCAATTGATGAATTTTGTTAATTCCTTGATAGCCCTTATCCGCTATGACCTTGAGTAATTCTCCAAATTTTATCCCACTATTTTTAAATAGCCTAAAATCGTGGATTCTACCCAAACCATGCGCTAAACAGATGATAGCAGTAGTTTTTTGGTGGATAAATACCTGCGTTTTTAAAGTATGAACTAAGAGCTTACCGCTAAAAAATCTTTTTTGCCCAATATGAGGTCTTTCAATTGGGCTTTCCATCACATCCATCACTACCAAATCTTCTTGGGATGACATTTTCCATAATTCTTTTTTCCCAGGCAGACTAAACTTTCTTGAACTAATTAAAATATTTTCAATTTTATAAACTGTTCGGCAGACTGCTGATTCTGACAACCCCCAGTCTAATCCAATATGATAGTAAGTGCGGTATTCTCTCCAATATTGAATAACCATCAAAACTTGGTCTTCAATAATTAATTTAGGACGGCGACCAGATTTCTTTTTCTTTTTTTCATCAGCTTTTACTAACCCAACCATTTCCTGAAAGGTTCGACGACTTACTCCGGTAAGTCGTTTAAATTTCCTTAAAGTAAGCTGCTTGGCTCTCCAAAATTTCACTGCTTATTATTGTCCCAATCGTAAATTCTCAAACCCTTAATTATATCACAAAAGACTTTTGCAAGAGTTCTAATATGGTGCAACTTGGCCTGAAGTCGAACGTCCCCAGCCAGAACTAAAGTTAACAATAATACCCCGTTTGTTTTTCACCATTGCTGGTACGAAATGGCGAATTATATTTGCTACGCCTTTTATATTGATATCTATCAGATCAGAAAATTCTTCAGATGGTATTTCCCACAAAGGTGCTGGGTAATTGGTAATTGCCGCATTATTAATTAATATATCTGGCGGTGAATATTTTTGAAGTACGTCTTGGGCCCATTTTTTTACAAGGTGTTCATTTGCCACATCTACAGATGTGAAATCATTGGTAGCACTAAATTTCTGGCGTATTTTATCAATAGCATCTGATGAACGGGCGCAACCAATAACAGTATGTCCCTGTTGAATAAAACCCTCGGTCATCGCATAACCTAAACCTTTGCTTATGCCTGTAATTAAGATGAGCTTACTCATATTTTTATATTATTCCTGCTCTGAATCAATTATTCGTGGGAAAAAATAACCGCTACCTCTTGCTGTAATAATGAATTCTGGGTCGTTGGGGTCGGATTCTATCTTTGTTCGCAATCGTGAAATATGCACATCTACTACACGGGTGTCTGTACTCATCTCTGGTACAAAGCCCCACAATTGCTGCAAGATTTCTAACCTTGAAAAAACTCTTCCCGAATGATTTACTAACAACTCTAGCAAGCTAAATTCTATACCTGTTAACCGAATGCGCTGCTCATTTTTGTGGACTTGCCGCTTATTGATATCGATTTTGAGATTGCCCAGATGGATTATCCCAGAGTTAGGAATAGTATTTATACTACTTTTGTTGGAGCGCCGTTTTAGTACGCAGGCAATCCGAGCTTCTAATTCCTTGGGTGAGAAAGGTTTTGTCATGTAGTCATCAGCACCGAGTTCCAGCCCAGTGATTCGGTCTGCTACATCTGCCAAGGCTGTTAGCATGATAATTGGTACGTCTGATTGTTTCCGTAATTCAAGACATACACCATAACCATCTAGTTTTGGCATCATTACATCCAGAACTATCAAATCAGGAGTTAAGAGACTAAAAGCTGACAAAGCTTCTTCGCCATCACTAGCTGTAACTACGCTGTAGCCAATCATTTCTAACCGCGTCTGTAAAATTCGGCGGATGCTGGCTTCGTCATCTACTACTAAGATTGTGCCTTTATCAGCTGATAAGTTTCTCAACGCTGTTCCTAATAAGCGAGAACTCTCAACCATCTATTATCTGCTCATTAGGAGTCAAAACCGCAAAACAATCTTGAAGTACAGTCAATTTTAAAATTTCTAGTATTAATAACCTAATTTATTTTGTCTGCGCTAAACACTTCTTGCTTTTAGCCTTGCCTGAAGGGGGATAGAAACAAGAAATTCAGCCCCTTGTCCGAAAACGGATATACATTCCAACTGTCCTTGATGCTTTTTAGTTACGATTTGGTAACTAATAGATAGCCCTAAACCAGTGCCTTTACCAACAGCTTTGGTAGTAAAAAAGGGTGTAAAAAGTTGCGATCGCACATTTTCACTGATCCCAGAACCGTTGTCAGCAATGCGAATGACGGCGATATCACCTTCAACAGTAGTACGAATAGTAATGATACTTGGGTGACGTGCGATATCGGCATAAGTCCGATGTTCGTTAAATTCGTCTAAAGAGTCGATCGCATTTACAAGCAGATTCATAAATACCTGATTCAGTTGTCCAGGGTAGCACTCTACAGGTGGCAGGTCGCCGTACTCCTGTATTACCTGAATTCCGGGAGAGTTTGGCTGGGGTTTGAGGCGATTTTGCAAAATCATGAGGGTACTATCAATACCCTCATGGATATTAACGGCTTTAACTTCAGCTTCGTCTAGGCGGGAAAAGTTTCGTAAAGATAATACAATCTGGCGAATACGATCAGTTCCCACTTTCATTGAAGCTAAGAGCTTAGGTAAGTCTTCCATCAAAAAATCTAAGTCAACTGCATCTATTTGATTCTGAATTTTAGGTGGTAAATCCTGGTTTTGCTGCTGATAAAGTTGTACTACACTCATCAAGTCTTTAACATAATTATTTACGTAAGTAAGGTTGCCGTAGATAAAGCTGACTGGGTTATTAATTTCGTGAGCAACACCTGCCACCAATTGCCCCAGGCTAGACATTTTTTCGCTTTGCACCATCTGGGACTGGGTAAGCTTCAATTCATCAAGTGTCTGCTCTAGCTGCCTTGCTTTCTCACGCGCTTGTGTTTCCGAAATTTCTAACTCCTGAGAGTATATGTGCAAATTTGTGTAGAGCCGAGCATTTTCTATAGAGATGGAAACTTGCGAAGTCAATAAGTTCAGTACCTCTAATCGCTCTGCGGTAAAGGCTCCGGTGGTGAGGTTATTTTCTAGGTAAAGAACTCCAGTTAGCTTACCCTGATGAGCGAAAGGCAAACACAAAATTGATTTGGGTTGATTGGCAACAATATAGCCGTCACTTACAAAACGCTCTGTGTGGCTAGCATCGTCTAAAACCAAATTTTCTTTTGTTCTTTCAACATAGTTAATCAGTAAAATTGGCATTTTATGCTTTACTTGCACCAGACTAGACGAACGCACTGTGACTCGATCTCGATCAATGGTTCCTTCGGCTTCAATCACCCACTGGTTGTCCCGTTTGACAAGTAGATAACCCATTTGGGCACCAGCATTCTCGATCGCGATCGTCATCATCTTCTCCAGCAAAGGATTTAGCTCCATCTCGCTTGAGAGTGCTTGAGACGCTTTAATTGCTGTGCTTAAATCTAGAGTTTGGGTTTTAGCTTCCGCAATATCCTGAATCTGCTTTGTAGCCGTACCCCACCCAGCTACTTCCCCGACTGTATCTCTAAAAAGTTGGGAATATTGTTCATCCAGTTGCTGGACTTTAGCCGTAGCTTCCCACTTGAGATAGCAATAGCGGGCTTCTTTAAGATAAACTTTGGCAAAGTTTTTTCTATCCTTGACCAAGTAAAATCGAAATGCGAGTTCGTTTGCTAAGGCTTCATTTTGTAAATAACCGTTTTCGGCAGCAGAAGCGATCGCCTGATCATATAGTTCCATTGCCTGATAATCTTGTTTACAAATTCGAGCAATTTCAGCTTGAATCAGCAGAAACTTGTGTTGATAATTAGTTGGGCAGTGCATTGCCCATTGCTGGAATTTTTCTAAGTTGGTATTTAGTTTATGCAGATAAGTAACTTGAGTTGCCGTATCTGCCTCCACATAAGCTCCTGCTAAGGCAATGCTTTGGTGAAAATAGAAAACAGGATTAATAAAAATCCCTCGCGCTCCCCCAACAAATTTTTCGGCATTCTCTGCATACTCAACAGCTTTGGTATACTCTCCATACCAATTACAGAGCGCAAGTTTATAGATGTAAACTACAAATGCACTCAACATATCCGAAGATGCCAGTGCAAACTCTAGCACTTGCCGTTCATCTGCCCAAGTTCCAACAAGTTCGTCAATCCTGCGTGCTGGCTTAGTCAGGTTAGCGATCGCTTCCATCGCTAGCAGATGGTAGTTCAACATATTTTTGTCAATCTTGCGGAGGCTAGGAATAAAATCTTCGGCTATTTCTGCGGTTTTTTCTAAAGATTCATTTCCAAATAATGATTGCCACAAAAAATTAACTGAACAATAACCAGACCATTGATAAGAACCTGTTTCTAAACCACTATTAAATCCCTTCAATAAATAAGGTTTACTTTCGCTAATATGGTCTTTGTAGTGGCAAACTAAACCGCCCCACATATTCAGAATATTTGCTTCTAATTCCTTCGTTCTCAAAACTTCATGTAAATGCAAAGATAATTCGCCAAATTCATAACCTGAATCTACCTCACCATATTGAAACACCAGATTAAAAGCATAAAGCATATAGCCAAATACCGAAATTGGCGAGTTGCCATACTGAGCTGAAAGTTGAGTTATATTCATTGATGTGATATGCAACGCTTTCGATCCTAAAAAGTAGGCAATAGGCCAGATTTCTTTTAAGATGCGTTGAGCCATTAACTTCTCTTCGTCTTGCATTGGTGATAGTTGTGCGAGACTAAAAGTCGTGCGGTCACCAATAACTTTTTTAGTTTGATTAAGTTTTTCTAACAGATATGCATCATCAGGATAAGCTGTAAACTCCAAGCCTAAAAGCTCCAAAGTATTTAGCCCAATTTTATATGCGGAGTTTAAATCATTTTCCATCCGATAACACATAATCCGATATTCATTCACCCGACACATATCAAGAGTAGTTTGAACCTGGCTGAAAGTCTGCTCAAAAATCAGCAAAGCTTTTTCATATTTTCCATTTAAAAATTCTGCTTCTCCAGATTGTAAATATAAAGTTAACGTGAGTAAATAATTATCCTGCCAGCTATTTTCAGGTAGATATGTCACCCCTGTTTCTAGCAACTTGAGTGCAGTTACAAACGCTGAAGAGGATTTTGCACGTTGACCTGCTTTCAGATTTAATTCTGCCAGTTCATATCTTTCTGCTGGTTCTACAATCAATGAACCGCCAGCATTAAGATGGTTGACGATCTCAAACAGATGTTCTTCCAACTGGGATTTTTCAGTATTCTGTAATAGTAATTTACCTACCTTCAGGTGTACTTGTTTTTGCTGATCGACTGGAATTAAAGAATAGGCAGCTTGCTGAACGCGATCGTGCAAAAATTTATAATCAACTTGTACAGCAGTATTGCAGTATGTTGCCAATTCCGACTGATTCAACAACTGAGGAATTTTGTAAGTATCGCTCAAAGGAAGAATTAATCCGGCTCGTAAAGCTGACCATAAATCAATTGCTGTTGCTGATGGAGATTTTTCGTTGACTACAGCTAGAATTTCTAAATTAAATCGGTTGCCAACACAAGCAGCTAATTGTAAAACTTGCTGCGTTGGTTCTGACAATCTCTGAATTTTATTCAGCATTAAATCGACCACATTATCGGTAATGGCTTGTGACTGAATTCTGTTGAGATCCCACTGCCATAAACCCGAGCGATAATCAAATGTCAAGAGATTATCTTGATGCAGTACTTTTAGTAACTGAGTTAAGAAAAAGGGATTACCTTGGGTTTTTTGAAATAGCAAATCAGCTAAAGTTTCTGCCTGAGATGCTTCGCAATTGAACGTGTCAGTAAGAAGTTGAGTAATATGAGGTGCAGCTAATGGCTTCAAAAGTAACTCTTCAACAGTTGCCCCAAATGCTTGAATTGTCTCTAGCATTAACATCAGTGGATGGGTGGCATTAACTTCGTTATCTCGGTAAGCCCCAATCAGCAATAGATACTGGCTTTCTGGATCAGTCATCAGATTCTCGACCAGGTTGACAGAGGCGGCATCTGCCCATTGGAGGTCATCTAAAAACAGTACTAAGGGATGTTCAGCAGCAGTAAAGGCATGGATAAATTGTTTAAACACCCGATTAAAACGGTTTTGAGACTCAGCAACCCCCAACTGCGGTACAGGTGCTTGCTGTCCAATAATCAGTTCTACTTCCGGGATGACATCAATAATAACTTGACCATTAACTCCCAATGCTCGTAGTAATTTATTTTTCCAAATCTCTACTCTGGCTTGGCTTTCAGCTAACAGTTGTCGCATTAATTCTCGAAATGCTTGAATCAAAGAAGCATAAGGAATATCTCGCTTGAGTTGGTCAAATTTGCCACCGATAAAGTAACCTCGCTGCCGGACAATCGGTTTATGAACTTCGTTAACTAGTGAGGATTTGCCGATACCTGAATATCCTCCTACCAAGACAACTTGGCTCGAACCAAGGGTAACTTTTTCAAAGGCAGCCATTAAAGCTGCTACTTCTACTTCCCGACCATAAAGTTTTTGAGCTATTTGGAATTGATGCGAAAAATCCTGCTGGCCTAGGCTAAAAAGGTCAATGCTACCTTTTGTTTGCAGTTGTATCCTTGCTTGCTCTAAATCAGCCTTTAACCCGTAAGCACTCTGATACCGGTCTTCAGCAGTTTTGCTCAGAAGTTTCATAGCGATCGCAGAGATTACCAATGGTACATTAGGATTAATCTCATGCGGAGCTACTGGAATTTTTGCAATGTGACAATGCACTAACTCCATTGAGTCTTGAGCATTGGGAAAGGGAAGTTGACCCGTCAGCATTTCGTAGAAACTGACACCTAATGAGTAAAAATCTGTACGATAATCTAAGGTTCGGTTGATACGTCCGGTTTGCTCTGGCGACATATAAGCCAGTGTTCCTTCTACAAGGTTGAGGCTAGTAATTTCTGGGCTTTCTTTTGATAACAGCGAAGCGATGCTGAAATCAATCAGTTTTATTTTTTCGGTATTGGGGTTATAAAGAATGTTTTCGGGCTTAAGATCCTTATGGATAATATAATGGGTATGTAACTCTCCCAAAGTTTCAGTAATTTGAGCGGCAATATTAAGAAATTTTGTCAGTTCAATTCCTGTAGTAGATATTTGGTGTTTTAAAGTTTCTCCACCAAAGTCTTCTAAAACCAGTGCTAGACCATTATTGTAGCCGTTGTCATAACTGATTAATTCATGGGCTTTAATTACACCTGCAATATTCAGGTTTTGGATAATTTCGTATTCGTGCTTGAGTTGAGCAATCTCTTTGATAGTCGGATACTCTGCTTTGAGTAGTTTGATAATAACTGAATGTCTGTTAGCCTTGGAGTCTGCTCGATAAATTACTGTGGCAGCAGCTTCATAAATTAAACTTGTAATACTATAGTCAGGGATGTGAGCAATTAATTTAAACATTAATACTTGTTTGAATGTTGTTTTCTAAGAGATTTTGGTAGTTCTTATGTATGATAGTTCCCATAATTCAAGTCAAGTTAACTCTTCAAATGCTAATTAAGTAAAGATTAGCGAGGCTAATCTTTACCATCACGCAAGGACTATAAACTTTTCATCCTGTGTGTGCAGATCCTTTTTCTACGTAATAGTCTAAGTCTAGTTGTGCCAAATAACTGGCGAATTCACTTACTTGCGTCAGTCTAACAAGTAAATCGAGCATACAACACTGCATTACCTTGTTTAACGACGCGGGTTTACCCTTGCTCCTGATGGTGGAGTTCTGATTCGCCTATTACCTTGCTCTGCTCAATAATTATCTCTACCAGTTCTTGTTTCTATAACTGGTTCAAGCTTTATCAAGCCAATTGCGATCGCTCTATGCCATTTATGCTAGGACATCTGCACGAAAAGCAAATTTGTACTCAATTAATAAATTCTTACAATTTGGGACTCGTATTTCCCATCGATTTGGTGTACCTTATTAATTCCGTGCAATTATTAATACTTATCTTCTTGCAACTTTACAAGGGACAAATTTTAAACCAATGCTTTCGAGGGAACAGCCAATGAATACTTCTAATGAGATAACAAAGAAAATTATCAAAAAATCTGACAAGCTTACCCTGAGACAGATGAAGTTAATCGAAGAAGCAGAAGACCAACTTCTTCAAGCTAATACTGACAATTCTACTGCCCCCGTGGTTGAGGTTGAGGTTGAGGAGAAACCAGTAATCACAATAGAACCTAGAGTTCCCGACTATATTCCATCGCTTGACAATCCTCCAGTACAGTCTGTTGGCAACTCTGGCTGGCAGGTTTCTGATGTCTGGCGGGATATCCGCGTTGATGATTTTTGTAATTAAAGCAGGCAATTTGTATTCTCAGACGGTTGAACATCAAGGCGGTTGCAATTATTCATGATCCGAATCTTAGAGATTGAGGGACAGGCACCTGATCAGGGAGAAAAGTTTTCCCGAATGCATTCTTGTGCAGCAATACCTCTGTCTCTTCGCTGAACCAATATTATGGCAACCGCCTGAGCAATTTTTGTAAACTATCTTTGCACTCAGTCAAAGCTATAGTTAATTGTGCCTATAACAAGTTACGGCTAACTATAACTAGAAGTTAGCACTTCACCTGTGTATTGCTTGACTTACGCATTACAAGCGATAACAGGGATAACCAAAATTCATCGGCAGCGCAATAGTTGATATTTTCGTTGCCAATATGCTCACTCCGCGATCGCATTGTGGGTTTGCAGACTAAGTGAAATTTTTTTAACGCAAGAATAAGGGTTTGAGCAATCTTTGTTGCAGACTAAATGAAATTTTTTTGCGGACTAAGTGAAAATTTCCCCCTAAATTCGCAGACTAAATGAAATTTTCCACCAAAAGAGCATAAAACGTTCCAATTCATTACAATACAAGGCTTTGAGCAAAAAATCTATCCAACAGCGATCGCCTGTCGCTACGAAAGAATCAGGGTTACACCAACAGATTTTCAATTAGTCTGCAATAGAATTTCACTTAGTCCGCACGAATTTCATTTAGTCTGCAAACCGACACAGTCACATGGTGAAAGTGTTGTGTCTGAGGGGAAGTGGTATTAATCGTAGATTATATCGGATAAAAGATAAGGGTTACTTATTTTGTGTTGTAACCTTGTACTACCACGTAATCTAAAGCATAATGTGAGCAAAGTCTAGATTTAAAAGATTTATGTGCTGGAGTCGATAGTCAGTACCAAGTTGAAATCTATGTTTAAATGTTTTACTGGCGAATTGCCAGTGTAAGCATAAGATGAGCAAGTTGCTCACTTTATGCTTACAGTGACAGCAGTATTAAGGTTAGTGTGGCTTTGGTGTAAAACTATGGCTCGTGATTTATTCCACAATATAGTGAGGTCTGCATTAGAAAAAGAGGGTTGGGTAATTACAGATGATCCGCTCAATATTAGGTGTGGCGGGGTTGATGTTCAAATTGATTTAGGTGCAGAGCGACTTCTAGCTGCCGAAAAAGCAGGAGAAAAAATAGCAGTTGAAATCAAAAATTTTGTGAGTGCCTCAAAAATTTCTGAATTTCATACAGCGCTAGGACAATTTATTAATTATCGAACAGCGTTGCGTGTTGAAGAGCCAAATAGAAACTTATATTTAGCTGTACCATTGGTAACTTATAACGACTTCTTTAACTTGTCTTTTATCCAAACTGTAGTCAATGAAAACAATTTGAAGTTAATTATTTACAATGTGGAAACGGAGACAATAGAACAATGGACAAATTAAATGAATATCGAACAAAAGTTAGGCAACTCTTAACTAAACATCTCCAGTACAAGCCTAGTTACGGAGATGTGGAAGTAGAACAAATTTTTGATGAAGAACATGACCATTATCAAATTATTAGCGTTGGATGGAATAATCAGCATCGGATTTACGGGCCAATAATGCACTTAGATATCAAGAATAATAAAATTTGGATTCAACAAAATACAACGGAAGCGGATATTGCTTTAGAATTAATGGAAATGGGTATAGATAAACAAGATATTGTCATCGGTTTCCATACTCCAAAAATGCGTCAACTATCGGGATTTGCTGTGGAATAAACATGATGCGAAATGCAGAATTATTTGGCACTATTCCGATTGAGCATATATTAGTTAATAGAGAGCTATGAGGTAGCAAAAGGATTAATTTACTTTGTATAAAATCGGGTAAAATTTTGTTGTGATAGCCACAAATTGTCAATCATGCTTTATTACAAACTAGTAGGACATACACCCGTTGCTGTTAATTCATTGCCAGAGTGGCAAGATTATTTACACTCAGTACAAGATTCAGGACAACATCTAGTTGCCGAAACTATAGTTGGGGATGCCAAAGTATCAACTAGTTTTTCGGGATTCGATCTCACATTTGGAGATCCTCCGTTGCTTTTTGAAACGATGGTTTTAGGCGGGACTCATCACGGGAGAATGCAGCGTTATTCTACATGGGAGCAGGCACTAACCGGTCACGATCGTACCGTCGTAGAAGTCATGACTACCTCACCACCAGATGAGTAGATAAAAAGAAAATTATATTTAATACTTACTAAATAATTTACATATAACTGGATGAACTACAGCGCAGATTCTTTACCTGAGATCAAACTCATTCCCCTTGATCGTGAAGCTCTACATTTCACACAGCCAGGAGAAACTAGAAGACCACCAACCGATATTCGGTGGGTAAAAGTTCTGGAATTTTTACGCAGCAACAATCTCGCACCAAACAGCCGGAAGCTTTACGAACGCGAACTGAAGCGGTTTTTGGCTTGGAGTGAGCTGCACTATCATGAACTGCGTCCACGTCACCTTGCGCTATATAAAGAATATCTCCGTGATGAAATACTGACTGATGCAGGTAAACCGCTTTCAAAAAGCAGCATCAATGCAGGAATTGCGGCTCTCAAAAGCTTTTTCAAATGGATGTGCTACACGTATCCTGAAATTATTTCTACCTTACCGACACTGGGGATAAAACTGGAAAAAGTGCCACTGCCACCAGCCCAGAGTTTGACCCCTGAAGAAATGGAGCGGGTATGGTCAGCGTTGGAATTGTTGGGAGAAACAAAGCAACGAGATACAGCACTTGTCCACATCCTTAGTCATGGACTCCGAGCAGGGGAAGTTGTACAGCTAAATGTTGGCTCATTTGATGGCAAGCTGCTATTTTTACCAGACACCAAAACCAATGAACCACGCTTAGTTCCACTGCGAAAAGAGAGCCGGGAAGTTTTAGCAGAGTATTTGCTTACGCGCTCACAGCAAGGAGAGGTTTTGACCAGCCTTAGCCCACTGATGATTTCACACCATGCTTCATACAAAGGTGAACGCTTGAGTTATCACGGCATTTACTTTGCTGTAGAAAAAATCGGTGAAATAGCTCATATTGAGGATTTGCACCCTCACTCCTTTCGTCACACCTATGCCACTGACTTATTGCTATTGGGAGTTGACCCCAGCCATGCCCGTAAGCTAACGGGACATCAAAGCGAGAAAGCGTTTCGGCGGTATACGCTTCGCAGTGAACAAGAGGCGGCGATCGCTGCTTACTATCGCGCCATTGGAGAGGACGAAGTGGAGTAGATATGCCAAAGCCACTCGATCCCAAATGTCAGTTATGTGCCAAGTTACCAACAGCTAAAGCCAAGGTGCTGCATGGGACAAATGGGGATGGATGCTGGAATCCTAAAGTTTGCCATAATCGCCGCTCCTTCTACCGTCGTCGAACTGATGATAATTCCGCGCAACTAGATGCCATCACCGTCGAACCGCCAGCAACATATTTTGCTGTGTTGTATCTATATAAAGAACCTGGGGATAAGCCATTGCACGCTTTAGGTGCAGAACTCTGGCTGGGACAACAGCCTATTTGTCGCTTAGAACCAATTCATTGCTTTGGGTTAACGGCTGGCAAGATCCGCGCCTATACAGATCAGGTGTTGCAGGCTTTTGCAAAACAATACGGTGTTTCACTATATCAATATAAGGATATGTTTGAGATTACCTCAAGTCACTGCCCAGTGCGTCCTTGCCCGTTACATCCAGAATCTTAAAAATGACCACATACCGCCAATTAACAATCTGGGATGTGCTTGATGAGTTGTCCGAATCTCCACCAACTTCTTCCCTTGATGCAGTATGGCAGTGCTTGGATACAGAACTGCATGATTTACCTATTGAAACCCAATTATCAACCGCAGGTATTGCCTTCAGTCAAATTGCGGATATTCTCAAGTCTCGTGCCGAAGTGCTGTTGCAAGATACCCGCGATCGCAATAGTCTTTTGGGGCCAATTGTTAGCACCGATCTCTTTGCTGGTCTAGTGCGGACAACAATGCACCTAGATTTAGATGATTTGATTGAACCGGAAATACCACAAACCTTTAAACCACATGGCCCACACCAATTTTCATCTCCTACTGAGTTGGGTGATTCTGTAGCAGCACCTGTTGAAAAAGCGAATGTTTTGGCAATGCTTGATGAGGTAACAACTTTAGAAGATGTTCGCAATTTGGCATCAGACGAAAATGTGGAAAAATGGCAGAGCGCGATCGCTAACTACCTGATAAATGTCAAAGATGAGATTTCTTTAGTTAAACTGCAACGTGTGTTGCAAATGCCGATGGTAGAAGTCTGGTTGGGATTATTGCTAGGTGGGTTTACACTAGAACAACGTGGTGATTTTTATCACAACCATAATGTCTGGGTGAAAAGCTCTCTAACTTCGTCCAGTTTCAATGGCATTGTACAGCATTCAACTGAGTTCAGTTCCAGCTCTACAACTGGCTAGAAATCAACACAATTAAATAGAACTGTGAAAGATGTGCAGTATCTTCGAGAAGATTAAAATTTAATAATAAGGGACTTCCAGTTAAAAGGGTCGCAAGGACTTGCCCCCCTACAAATAAATAATTTGGGATAATTTACAGGACTTACGCAAAATTATGGAAAAACGAACCGCAAAGGACGCAAAGGACACGAAGGGAAGAGGGTTTCAGAGAGTTCTTGCGTAAGTCCTAATTTATTTTCTGCAAGTCCCTAATAGGATTGGTAGACTTAGAATTTTGGGGAAAAACGAAAGTTGCCAATTTCCCTAAATAAAAACTTTTTCATGAGGGAAAGGAAAGATTGATGCAAGCTCCAGTAGATTTTGCCGAGATCACAGCAGAAACTCCGACGCTCTTGGGCGTAACTGCCGAATACCAAGGTATCCAGGCGCAGTTTAACCAGGCTAAAACCTCACAGCAACGAAAGGCTGCCTTTCAACAGTGGGATGCCTTAAGATGCAGACTCAGTACCTGGAAGGAACTCACGCAACTTCACTTTCACCAAGACACGCAAAATCCAGAGTACAAAACTGCCTTGGACTATTGCAGCGAAATTTCACCATCTCTGACTGCCCTTGAAGTAGACTTCAAACGGCAGCTGATTCATAGCCCCGATCGCGCCGAATTAGAACAAAGCTTGGGACGGCAAGCCTTTTTGCTGTGGGAAGCAGACATCACGACTTTTGAAGAAGCGATCGCAGCAGATTTAGTTGAAGAATCTAAACTCATCAATGAGTACACCAAACTGATCGCCTCGGCAAAGTTAGAGTTCGGGGGTAAGCAAGTAAATTTATCAGGTTTGCAACCATATCTGCAAAGTAAAGAGCGAGACATTCGCCACCAAGCAGAACAGTGTCGCTGGCAGTTTTTTGAGCAGAATCAAGATTGCTTTGATCAATTGTTTGATCAATTGGTAAAACTGCGCGATCGCATGGCAAAAAAATTGGGCGATGAAAACTACATTGCGCTAGGATATCGCCGGATGCGACGGGTAGATTACAATCAAAGCGATGTTGAACGCTATCGAGATCAAGTAGTTCAAGAGGTCGTTCCCTTAGCGATGGAGCTAATTGGGCAACAGGCAAAACGGCTCAATCTAGACACCCTATATTTCTGGGATGAGTCCGTCTTTGATGTCGAAGGTAGTCCGGCTCTCATTGGCAATCATGACTGGATGCTAGAACGGGCACAAGAAATGTTTGATGCCTTGAATCCATCGCTGGCTAGCTTTTTTCAGATGATGGTTGAGCAGCATTTACTAGATTTGCAAAACCGTCCCGGAAAAGCAGGAGGCGGATTTTGCACAAGCTTCCCAACCTATGATGTTCCATACGTGTTCGCAAATTTCAATGGCACAAAAAACGACGTTCAGGTGTTTGTTCACGAAATCGGTCATGCCTTCCAAATGTGGCGAAGTCGCCATTTGCCAGTTTTTGATTACCTGTGGCCCACCCTAGAATCGTGTGAAATTCACTCCATGAGCTTAGAGTTTCTCACCTATTCGCAGATGGAAAAGTTTTTCGGGGATCAAGCTGATCGATTTCGGAGGCAGCATCTAGCCTGGTCGATTCTATTTCAGCCTTATGGTGTGGCAGTGGATCATTTTCAGCATTTGGTATATGCGAACCCAGAGGCAACCCCGCAAGAACGACATCTTATGTGGCAACAAATGGAAGCTCGTTATCTGCCTTGGCGTAAATATGGAGATTTAAATTATCTCAACAAAGGCGGACTCTGGCAAGAAAAACAACACATTTACTGTTCGCCCTTTTATTATATTGATTACACCTTGGCGGGGTGTTGCGCCTTGCAGTTTTGGGTCAAAGCAGAAGAAAATTATTCGCAAGCGTTGGCAGAGTATATTGCATTATGCGATCGCGGTGGTTCTGCATCCTTTCGAGAATTAGTGCGCTCGGCAAATCTCATTTCTCCCTTTGAAGCTAGTGCGCTTACTCAGGTTGTTGAAAAAGTGCGTCAGAGTTTGAAGACTGGCTGATGAGAAAGCGTAGATGCTAAATTCACTGAACATTAGTATGTAATTAGCAACTGCATTTAATAATAGTCTAGCTACCATAATTACTGTTAAGTATTGGGGGTGATTTATGGCAAAAGTAACTTCTTTGAAGATCCAAAAGCTGATGGCAGCAGGAAAACCCAAACAATAGACTGCAAATAAGTTTGAGCTAACAACACGTTGCTTTATTCTTACCCAATCAGCAGCAAAATATATTCAAAGTGCCAAATGAGAAACATCAGACTTAATATATTAAAATTTTATACCCCAGAATTTAGGCAATTTTGACCCCAAACATGACTGTACATTTAGTGTTTACTAGCAAAAATTTACACTTATTTACATCAAATTGCTTATTTATTTGAAGCCAGGTCGATGTTAAGTTTATTGACTTGCTTGTTCATTACTCAAGCATTTTGATAAAAAATAATATAAAGCGGGATTTTTGAGATTTTTATGTTTTTATTTCCTAATAATTACCACTAGCGATCGCTACATGAATAATGTTGTACAGAAAGCCAAAAAACAAGTTACAAAAATTCATCCAAAAACAAAGTTATTTCCATATAGGGGTTTTCCTGGCAACTCTGTTGAGCATTATATTGTTCAGTTGGGTAGCACTCTCGCAGCAACCAGTTACCCTGAATCTGTTAATGACTGCCCCTGATGCCGAACCTTGGAGGCAGGGTTTAATTAGAGACTTCGAGGCTGAGAACCCAGGTATTCGCATTAACCTGGTTGAAGGGCCGAATGCCACAAATTTGCTCGAAGACCTATATACCTCATCTTTTATCTTGGGTGAATCCCCTTACGACCTAATTAATATGGATGTGATCTGGACATCCAAGTTTGCTGCTGCTGGATGGTTGCTACCTTTAGGCGATCGCATTTCTAAAGAGGACTTAGGAGCATTTTCATCCCAAGATGTAGAAGGGGGACGTTACCAAGATAAGCTGTACCGCATTCCAGTGCGTTCCGACGTGGGAATGCTCTACTACCGAGAAGATTTAATCAAACAAGCAGGATTGAAACCGCCAGAAACCTTTGATGATTTGATCCGAATTTCCCAAGTCTTGCAAAAGAAAAAGCAGGTGAATTGGGGCTATGTTTGGCAGGGTCGTCAATATGAAGGGCTTGTGGCGATGTTTGCAGAAGTTCTCGATGGCTTTGGTGGCTTCTGGGTTAATCCCGACACTCTCGAAGTTGGGTTAGATCGCCCAGAAACATTACGAGCTATTGAGTTTCTGCGTAGTACCGTAAGAGTTGGCGTTTCTCCTCCTGGAGTCACGACTTACCAAGAAGAAGACACCCGGCGCTTGTTTCAAAGTGGTCAAGTAGCATTTTTACGCAGTTGGCCTTATGCGTGGCCTTTAGCCCAGGCAGAAAATTCGCCAATCCAGGGCAAAATAGCGATTAAACCAATGGTTCACGCTCCTGGTAAGACGGGAGCAGCTTGTTTAGGGGGCTGGGGTTTAGGGATTGCTAAATCTTCTCAACATCCTGAAGAAGCTTGGAAAGCAATTCAGTATTTTACCAGTCGAGAAGCACAGCGCCGATTCATTTTGACAGCAGGCTATGTGCCAAGTCGCCGGGATTTGTTTACAGACCCAGAGATTGTTGCTAAATACCCCCACTATCCGCAGTTATTGGAGGTCGTGGGCAATGCAGTTTTACGTCCACCGATCGCCCAATATGCTCAGACATCAGATATTTTACAGCGTTATCTCAGCGCCGCGCTATCCGGTCGGATGAATTCTGAACGAGCAATGCAAGCTGCTGCTGCGGAAACGCGCCGACTGCTGGGAGCAGGGGGAGAGAAATTAAAAATTAAACAACTTGTGCTTTCTGCCTCCTCTTTGCCAATGCCCAATGCCCAATGCCTTATAACAAATGACAAATTTACATACACTTAGAAGTCGAGAACAACAGACAGCATGGATTTTACTAACACCAGCATTGCTGCTGTTGTTGTTTGTATTTGCCTACCCGATTTTACGAGCATTTTGGTTAAGCGTATTTACGAGAAATCTGGGAACAGAGTTACAACCTGTATTCTCTGGTTTGGAAAATTATGTGCGGATGGCGGGGGATGGTCGTTTTTGGCAGAGTTTGTGGGCGACAACGGTGTTTACAACAGCATCAGTAATCTCAGAACTATTGCTAGGACTGGGAGTTGCGCTAGTTCTCAACCAAGCCTTTTTTGGGCGGGGCATAGTGCGTACAATCGCCATTATCCCTTGGGCTTTGCCTACTTCTCTGATTGGTCTGGCGTGGGCTTGGATTTTTAACGATCAGTTTGGGGTTGTGAACGATATTCTGCGGCGATTGGGGCTGATTGAGACTGGGATTAACTGGTTAGGAGATCCAACGCTGGCGATGATCGCAGTGGTTTTTGCAGATGTTTGGAAAACTACGCCGTTTATCAGCATCCTGTTGCTAGCTGGGTTGCAGTCGATATCACAAGACCTCTATGAGGCTTACTCAGTCGATGGGGCAACTGCTTGGCAAAGCTTCCGCAATATTACCCTGCCACTGCTGCTGCCACAAATCTTAATTGCAGTGCTATTTCGGTTTGCTCAAGCTTTCGGGATTTTCGACTTGATTGCTGTGATGACTGGGGGTGGCCCTGGTGGCGCTACGGAAGTGGTGTCATTGTATATTTATTCTACGGTGATGCGCTACTTGGATTTTGGTTATGGAGCAGCCCTGGTAGTGGTGACATTTTTAATATTGATTGTGGCTGTGGCGATCGCTAGTTTCTTGCTAAATACCGTGCCAAAACATCAGGAGCCATTTAACCCATGAGTGTAACTCCACAAGCAGTTCCAGCGACTCCAAAACGAAAAGGAGAAACCAAGTTTTCTTTTAAAAAAATCTTGCTGCCCATCATAGTTGTATTAATAGTGCTATTTAGCCTAGCGCCAGCCTTATGGCAATTGCTGACCTCGTTTAAAGTGAATGAGGATATTGCCGCCGTTCCTACTGTCTATTTCCCTACACGATTCACTTTCAATCACTACATTGAGTTATTTACTCGTCGCCCATTTTGGCGCTACATCTTCAACAGCGCCTTTGTATCGATTACTTCTACAGCTGTATCTTTAGCGATCGGCGCACCTGCGGCTTATGCCCTCGCACGGTTACGCCCTTGGGGTGAAAGGGTTATCCTCGCCAGCATTCTAATTGTTACCTTATTTCCTGGAATTCTCTTGTTCTTAGGACTGTTAGAAATTATCCAGGCCCTTAAACTCGGCAACAATTATCTGGCGCTAATTATACCCTATACTGCCATCAATTTGCCGCTAACAATTTTGGTGCTTAGAAGCTTTTTTCAACAATTGCCAAAAGATTTAGAAGATTCCGCTAGGGTCGATGGTTACAACACCTTTCAACTACTATGGCAAATCGTGCTGCCCATGACCCTTCCGGCCTTAGTGACTACTGGAATCCTCACCTTTATTTTTGCTTGGAACGAGTTTATTTTCGCTCTCACCTTTATGACTCGTGAAGAATTGAAGACAATTCCCGTTGCTGCGGCTCAGTTGGGTGGTGCGACAGTATTTGAAATTCCCTATGGTGCGATCACTGCTGCAACTGTTGTGGGCACATTACCCCTGATTTTACTAGTTTTGTTTTTCCAGCGCCGGATTGTCCAAGGTCTTACCGCTGGTGCTGTAAAAGGATAGAAATCAAAATGGCTAAACTCGAACTCACAAACTTGAATAAAACCTATAATCCTAAAGTCATCCCTGTCAAGGACGTTAGTTTAACTGTAGATAACCATGAGTTTCTCACTTTACTTGGCCCTTCTGGCTGTGGCAAATCTACCGTCCTACGCATGATTGCGGGTCTTGAAGAACCGACTCGCGGTCAGATTAAGATTGGGGAGGTGGATGTCACCTATAAACGAGCAGCCGATCGCAACATTGCAATGGTATTTCAAAGCTATGCACTCTATCCTCACATGACGGTGTACGAAAACCTTGCTTCTGGACTCAAGCTTAAAAAAGTACCACTTACAGACATTAAACAGCGAGTGGCAGAAGTGGCAGAAGTTTTAGGATTAGCAGAGTTAATGAACCGTAAGCCTGGACAAATGTCTGGAGGTCAACGCCAACGGGTGGCTGTTGGTCGTGCTTTGGTGCGTAATGCTGATGTATACCTGCTGGATGAACCCTTAAGTAACCTGGATGCACTACTGCGGGAACGAGTCCGAGCCGATATCAAACAAATTTTTGCAGCCCAAAAAGTGCCAGTTGTCTACGTTACCCACGACCAAACATAAGCGATGACGCTCTCCACAAAAGTTGCATTGCTCAACGATGGCTATGTCCAGCAACTTGATCCACCTGACCGCATCTATAACCATCCAGCTAATCTATTTGTGGCTGGATTTGTTGGTAGTCCGCAAATGAATTTGCTGACTTTACCTTGTAAGGGACAATATGCGATCGTGGGTCACTTCCAAGTGCTTCTCCCAGATATACCAACAGTACCACCGCAGATTGTTCTGGGAATCCGTCCAGAAGATGTCCGCATTGCTCAACCAGGTGATACCCAAACTATCCAAGGGCGAGTGTTTTTAGTGGAAAACTTGGGTATGCACTATCTAGTCAGTGTCAGGATTGAGGGTTCACAAACCGGAGCGATTACGGTACGTGCTTTGTTGCCAACAGACCAAAATTGGAGTGGCGAGGATATTATATTAGCATTGCCCCCTGAGGATATTCACTGGTTTGATGTTCAATCTGGCCATGCTCTTGTTAAAAGACAAATGTTATAGCGTTTTTTAGTCTAGTGAGGTACAGTAACAACAATGAGTAAACCAGTTGCGAATATCATTCAAAGAGACTTTATTAAAAGCTGATTCAATAGCTTGTGCTAAATTTGGATAGTTTCTAGCACCTATAGAACGTAGTATACTTTTAATCTTTGACCAGCAATTTTCAATTGGTGAAAAATCAGGAGAATATGGTGGTAAATAAATTAGTTTAGCTCCTGCCATTTCAATTAAATTCTCAATTTCTTTTCCCTTATAAATGGAACAATTATCCATCACTACACAAGCACCTTCCCAAAGCTGCGGGACTAAGTGTTGGGAAATAAAAGCAACAAAAGTCAGCCCGTCAGTGGCACCTACAAGACTATGTGCATAGAGTTCGTGAACTTGGGCGGCAACCCCTGAGTGCTAAAACGAGAAGGCAAGAAGTAGGTTAAGTCCATTACTTCAAAAGTGTTGTTTGAGGCTATCAGCTAATGTTTCATATCAAAAAGCAGAAGTTGAGATTGAGGCATTAACAGGAGTGAAAGTTGGTCACACGACGCAACAAAAACTAGTTCTCGAACAAGATTTTCAACTGCCCGTAGCATTACAAGCCGTGTCAGAAGTCAGTGTAGATGGAGGAAAAGTCCGGCTTAGAGGTAAGCCGAAAGCAGGCTGTCACTGGCGAAACTATAAAACCGTTCGTCTGCAAGGGATTTACTATGGTGCATTTTTTGATGACAACCAATCATTAGTTGATTATGTCAATAGTCAGCGTCTGGTTAACCCGTTAGTCTGTTTAGGAGATGGTCATGATGGTGTGTGGAATCTTGTCATAGAAATTGGTAAAAATGAGAACTTTGAGCGTTGGGAAATTCTAGATTGGTATCACCTCAAAGAAAATCTCTATAAAATTGGTGGTTCTTTAAAACGGCTTAAAGCTGCTGAAAGTTTTTTGTGGCAAGGTCAAATAGATCATACTCAGGCTTTGTTTATTCATTGCCGAGGTAAACAGGTGAAAAATTTCATCACTTATCTCAACAAACATCGTTCTCGTATTGTCAATTACAGTTATTACCAGGCTGAAGAACTCTGTTCTATCGGTTCTGGCGCAGTCGAGTCAGCAATTAAACAGATTGGAGCCAGGATTAAAATTTCTGGTGCACAGTGGAATGTTGAGAGTGTCAACCAAATTCTCTCTGAACGCTTAAGCTTATCTTAACGGTTTACTTGCTATTTGAGTGTTTCTGCCAAAAGTGGATGCTCCCGGTAGACATAGCAGTGCTAACTCTCTACGTCTCTACTTAGGTTCTGGATAATGCGTATTTAATTTCACCATCTAAAGGTTTAATGCGTGGCAATTTTTTTTGTAACGAACTTATGCAAAGCTGTAAGAGAAAATGCCTCGTTAAAGATTATCTATGAACATCCGTAAAGTCTCTACCACTCCCTTTCCTGACCAAAAGCCTGGTACTTCTGGCTTGCGGAAAGCAGTTACTGTTTTTCAGCAGCGACACTACTTAGAAAATTTTGTCCAATCTATCTTCGATTCTGTAGGGGAGTTACAGGGGCAAACCCTAGTCCTGGGCGGTGATGGTCGTTATTACAATCGCCAAGCTATTCAAATTATTTTGAAAATGGCTGCGGCTAATGGCATTAGGCGAATTAAAGTTGGTCAAGGGGGGATTTTATCTACTCCTGCGACTTCCGCTATTATTCGCAAGTATGAGGCCATTGGTGGCATTATCTTGTCTGCTAGTCATAATCCGGGCGGGCCAGATGGTGACTTTGGCGTGAAATATAACATTAGTAATGGTGGCCCAGCGCCGGAAAAAGTGACAGAGGCGATCTATGATCGCAGTAAAGTCATTGATGGCTACCAAATTCTCGAAGCACCAGATGTAGATTTAGAAACTTTAGGTGAGTCACATTTGGGAGAGACGGTAGTTGAGGTGATTGACTCTGTACAGGATTATGAAGAGTTAATGGAGTCCCTGTTTGATTTTGAACGGATTCACCAATTGTTGACTTCTGGAAACTTTCGGATCAGTATTGATGCTTTACACGCAGTAGCTGGCCCATACACCCATGCCATTTTTGAGGAACGTTTGGGCGCACCAGTGGGAACTGTGCAGAATGGTACACCCCTCGAAGACTTTGGGGGCGGACATCCTGACCCAAATTTAGTTTATGCTCATGAGTTGGTGGATATTTTGTATGGAGAGAATGCGCCTGACTTTGGTGCAGCTTTTGATGGAGATGGCGATCGCAATATGATCTTAGGGCGTAAGTTTTTTGTCACCCCTAGCGATAGCCTTGCAGTATTAGCAGCAAACGCCAAGCTAGTCCCTGGTTATAGTGCAGGTTTAGCCGGGGTAGCGCGATCAATGCCTACTAGCCAAGCAGTAGATCGAGTTGCCGCTCAGATTGGCATTGAATCCTATGAAACGCCTACTGGTTGGAAGTTTTTCGGCAATCTCTTAGACGCAGGTAAAGCTACCCTCTGCGGTGAAGAAAGCTTTGGTACCGGCTCCAACCATATCCGAGAAAAAGATGGGTTATGGGCTGTGCTGTTTTGGCTGAATATCCTAGCAGTGCGACAAAAATCTGTTGAGCAGATTGTACGCGAACACTGGCAGATTTATGGGCGCAATTATTACTCTCGCCATGATTATGAAGAGATAGAAATAGGGCCAGCCAATACTTTAATAGAAAGACTGCGTTCCTTGTTGCCAAATCTTAAAGGCAAACAATTTGGTAACTATCAAGTTGAATATAGTGATGACTTTAGTTATACCGACCCTGTTGATGGTAGCGTTAGCCAGAAACAGGGTGTTCGTATTGGCTTTACCGATGGCTCCCGCATTGTGATACGACTTTCTGGTACGGGTACTCAAGGTGCAACTTTGAGAGTTTATCTAGAAAGCTATGAGCCAGATCCCGCCAAACATGACCTCGACCCACAGGAAGCACTTGCTTCTTTAATCACTATTGTTGAGGAAATAGCCCAGATCCGCGAACTAACAGGACGGGAACAACCAACTGTGATTACTTAGTGCTGAGTCCTGAGTCCTGAATTAGGAGTTAGGAGTTAGGAGTTAGAAGTATTTTCTTCTTTCCTACTCTCCATTTCCCATTTACCACAGGAAATAATTAAGCTAATCGTCACTTAAGTTGCATAATAAGAAGATGAAGCCGTTTAAAAGCGACGATGCCGCCCCCAGCCAAGAACTTTTTAACGCCAGAACAAGTTAGCTCCTTACAGCAAGCTCTAAAAGAGAGCGACAAACCACACGTCAGGGAAAGAATTTTAATTATTCTGCTACAGAATGATGGGAAACCGCAACATGAAATTGCTAAATTTTTAGGCTGTTCGCACAGAACAGTGGCATATTGGTGTATGCATGGTGATCCAGATGAGCTAGAAACTCTACATAATAAAAGAGAGTATGAACATTATCGAAAAGCGACTCCTGAATATATTGAACTGTTATTAAAAACTGTTGACCAAGAACCATCAGATTTAGGCTACGACTTCGGCAGATGGACGGCAGAAAGATTAGCCACATATTTAACAAAAGAAACAGGAATTGATTTAAGTAGCTCTCAGGTTAGGAGGATATTAAAGAGAAAAAAGTATAGTTATATCTGGGCTAAATATGACCTAGAAGATAAACAAAATCCTATTGAAAGAGCGAAGTTTAAAGAGAAACTTACTCAATATTTATCAATAGCGCGAGAGCAACCAGAGCGTTTACAGGTATGGTTTTGGGACGAGAGCGGTTTTAGTTTACGCGTGATTCGTCGCAAGGGTTGGGGTAAAAAAGGAAAACGCAAGAATGTTCCAGGTCAACGGCGTTGTGGTCGAGTAAATGTAATGGGGGCAATCAGAGAACTAGACCGAAAACGAGTATGCTTTTTTGTTAAAAAAGGGAACGCAGATATTTTTTATGAGCAATTACAACAATTAAATGAATTAATTAAGCAAGAATGGGTAAGCAAAGGAAACCTTGGTGAGGATTTTGCGAAATATGGGCCAAAGATTATTTTAATTTTAGATAATGCTAGTTTTCATAAACGCAAAGATGTTCTAGCTAAAATATCTGAAGAATTCCCAAATTTTGTTCTAGAGTTCTTGCCCGCTTACAGCCCTGATTACAACATTATCGAGTTAGTCTGGCATTCATGTAAAGAATATATTGCTCATCGGTTATTTAAATCAGTAGATGAATTAAAATCACTGCTAGATAAGCTGTTGAATCAAGGCGAGTTAGTGATTAGGTGGCATCGGAATATAAAACATAAAGGTAATTTCAGCTATGTTGCAGCTTAAATGCTGATTAGCTTATGACGACATTTCAGCAACCTCAAACACTGCAAAATTGGCAATTTGAAGACGATCGCACAGGGTTAAGTGTAGAAACCCTCAAACGAGCGCTTGCTGATAATCTTTTTTACATTCAGGGTAAATTTCCGGCGTATACACTTCGCAGCGAACAAGAAGCGGCGATCGCTGCCTACTATCGTGCAATCGGAGAGAAACAAGTCTAGTAGAATATGCCAAAGCCATTAGATCAACGGTGTCAGCTATGTTCTAAACTACCAACAACTCAAGCCAAACTACTACATTGTAAAGCATTCATAAGTCGGAAGTCGGAGGTGGCAATACGGTTAGGTTAACAAAGTATCTGTTGAGGCGAACAGTTCTTGAGCAGGGGGAGAAGAGAAGCAGGGGAAGATAAATTTTAATAACTTTCCTCCCCCTGCTTATGCGAACCGTATTGGACACAGAGGAACTCATCTTTAGTATAAATACGCAGCTAAAACTTTATTAAATGTGCTAATTTGAGCTTACTGTATGTAATCGACAGCATATAAACGTCAAATTTTCTATTAATGTTAAGTAAAACTTGTAACTAACAGCATTTAACTTACTGTAATATCGCAACAAAGGAGTTTCAAATCTTGAAAGACTATATCTGTGAGATTTTTGCCCAAAATGTTGGTTTATCTATTGCAGAAATTTTTGAAAATGACTTGACGCTATCGGCGATTATCGCTCGTTCCGATCGCCTACATAACAGCATCGATCTGATGGAGGTTTTCGCCAAAACTGCGAATATGCTGAAAAAGCAGTATGGAGTCCAAATACGTTTGCCAGCTTTCTCTCTTGATACACCTATTTCAGATGTATTAGAAGCATTTTTAAATGAAGCTGATACAGTTAATACTTTGAGCTAAAAATGATAAATTTTAAATCTAAAGACTTTTTGGATAATAGAGTCTAGAGAATAAAGTGTAGTGGTAAAAATTTTCATTTTTAGTTTTACAACCAGCTTTTTAACTCACGTTTGCCCTACAGCCCTTCGGGCATCCTACGGCGGGCATTACCATACTCTTTCTCCTAACGAAGACGCTAACGCGAACGGAGAACAAGCTACGCGTCAGCGTCTCGAAGAGAAAGGTAGATAGGTTTTGTTTATGTAGCCGCGACTTCCAGTCACCAAGGCTTTTCAAACAACCTCTAAAACTTAAAAATTAAATTCAAATATCTTCACTATGGTAAATACAATTTCTCGATCTGATCTTGTCAGTAACTTATATACAATTGTTGCCGAGCAACGAAGCTCTTTAGTTGATTTAATATGGGAACAACACTATTTCCATGAAAAGCGCCGATGGAGTGCAGTGGAAATGATTGGTGCAATTAACCTGGAGGCTGTGAATAAATTTGACAAAGCTAATCTCTGGAATGCTGGACGTGCAGAATTGACTACCAAGCCAGGAGCCGATCGCTTGGCTAGATTGGCTGATGCTGAGTGTCGTCGTTGGCAAGATCGCAATCCAGTTTTAGCAAGCATTATGCAAGCTTGTAGTACTTGGAGTCGTTACTGGAATGAGGAAGAAAGCTTTCACGAAACCACACTTAATCGCTTATCGACTCTACTCAGTCTAGAACCTGTCAGTGACGATACTCTCATTGAGTTTCGGAAGATTTTTCCCGACGATGACATGCTCAGAACACTAGTATTATTAGCGATTTCAGAGATTACAGCCACGGTTAACTACTCTTGGTGTGCTAATGTTGCTCAAGACCCTGGATTGAAAAAGCTATTTAAGCAAATTGCTGCTGATGAATCGCAGCATATGACATACTTCATAAGTTTTGCCAAAGCTTTAGTTGATAGTAAAGAGTACTCACCCAAAGGCGCATTTGCTGTTGCACACTTGTTTGTGCGAGAAGGGGGCGAACTTTATGGTAGTAACCGTCAACATCTTGAGCAGCGGGATTCTCACGTCAACTGGTGGGATTCCATCAAGTATGAGATGGTTCTGCCAGACAATATTGAGCGCAAACAAAGTCTGATATTTTCTGCTCTCAGACAAATTACAGGAATTCACGTAAACTCTGCGGCTGAAGTTGAACAGAAGTGGCTGGATCTGGTGGGATGTTAATTGGACTGGGGCACGATATTCAACTGATTGCAGAACTAACAACAGTTGAAGCTTTGAAAGTTCCAGGCATTTTCTTTACAAACACTGAGTGCCTTTACTTCAGCCAAAGTAAAAACCCTCTCCAAAGTATGGCAGGTACTTTTTCAGCTAAAGAAGCCTTGTTTAAGGCTTTGGCAATGGCCCCTAATTTCTACTGGACAGATGTAGAAGTGCGACATAATTCCCGTTACGCGCCTTACTTTGAATTTTACGGCTCACTGGCAGAGCATTTTCAGCTTCAAGGTTGGACTGTTCACCTTTCCATATCTCACAGTGGGGATTATGTGTCTACTGTTGTGGCTATCTCTCCCCAGGCATGATTGCAGCGACTTGGCAGTAGAAAGGTGCAAATAAACAGCAGTTGCCTTGATAATAAATATTCACGCCAACCCACTTATGAACTTTGAAGCTGTTAACCTAAAACTTCAGGTACGCCCAAATGACCTTGACAGTTTGGGTCACGTCAATAATGCCACTGTTCTCGAATACCTAGAAGCAGGGCGATGGTCATGGCTTGAGCATCACAACTTATTTCACGGACAGAGGATTATTCCTGTAGTTGCTCGTATTGAAGTCAACTATAGCCATGAAATATTACCTGGAGAGGTCAAGATTATTACGAAACTCAAAGACACGGAGGAAAATTACTATTATCAAGTAATTTTTCACCAATTTATTGAGATTTTCAAAAACGGAACTGCAAAGGTTGCTGCCGATGCTCTTGTGAAAGTAGCATTCATTGATTCAATTGAACGATCACTTAGAACTCTCCAGGATTTTCTTGATGAAAATAAGCAACAAGATGGTTGAGGTCAAAACAATGCAAGACTTACAACCCAAAACTAAGCTGTCGATGACCGCGATCGCAATGATTCAGGCTCTCAAGAATACTGACTCACACTTGGGCTTGTTCTTAAGACAGGATCGCGCTGCTGAGTCTAAGTTTCTCGCCTATTGTGAGATGTACCAGAAGATTGCAGCCTATATGGAGTACTTTCGGGCTACGGGTGTGGCAGCTGGCTCAAGGATTCTGTTTCCTTTTGAAACAACCGAAGGTGTGATTATTGCATTCTTTGCTTTAGTTGGACTGGGAGCAATTCCACTGTCAGTCAAACCCTACAGCATGGGTGTTGTTAAAGAGAGCTACCTGGAATTTTTGACGAAGGTTACAACCCAATATCAAGCTGAATTTGTGTTGGAAGCACCTAGTATTAGAAGTTTAGAATTGAGCCTCCAGCGTCTACAGTTACCAGACACAGATATTCAGCCCCAAGAATCAGCAAATTTTGCAACAATTACAGATACTGATATTGCTTTTGTGCAGTTTTCTTCTGGCTCGACTTCTTTCCCCAAAGGAATTCCAGTCACTCATGGGAAAATTGTGACACAAATGCAGGCGATCGCTAACCATGCTCAAAATAAACCCAGTGATGCAACTGCAAGTTGGCTGCCACTTTATCACGATATGGGATTAGTCGGTGGTTTGCTCACAACGCTATACGTGAGGCATAACTTGCACCTAAGTACCCCAATACATTTTTTGATGAATCCTGTGGAGTGGTTGAGCGAACTGTCAGAAAAAAAGATTGCGATCGCAGTTATTCCAGATTTTGCCATTAGCTACTGTCTCCGTCGCTTGGCAATTACCGATCCAGAAGAAATTGCCAACTTAAACTTGACCCAGCTACGAATGGTTTTCAATGGCAGTGAGCCAATTAATATAGATAAACTACATCAGTTCTTGGAAGTGCTTGCACCCTATGGATTGAAACCTACAGCAATTAAGCCTTGCTACGGCATGGCGGAGGCAGTCCTGATGATTTCTTGCTGTAAGTTAGAAGATGTTCCCCGGATTATGACTTTGGCAAATGGCTGCAAAGCTATTTCCGTAGGTCAAGCGTTGAGTACATTTGATATCCGTTTAAGAACTGAAGATGGTCTTTTATGCCATGAGGGTGAAATTGGTGAAGTTGAACTCAGAGGCGGGACTTTGGTCGATAATTATTTTGAAAGCGAACGCCCTTTTTACAATTGTGATGGTTTTTTCCCTACTGGTGATTTGGGTGTAATTACCGAGGGTGAGTTGTTCGTCACAGGTCGGCTGAACGATCGCTTCAAAATTAATGGTCAAAGTTATTTTGCGAGTGATTTTGAACATGCCATAGAGTCGCTACCGTTTGTACAACCGAGCAAAGTTGCGACAATTCAGGCTGATGCCCGCATTATCGTCTTGATAGAAACCAAACAGGCCAGTGTTCTTCAGCAATTAATTGACCATCAGCGCCAAGTCAGCGAGATTGTTCTCAACCAGCTGGGTATTAAAATCCCTGTGGACAATATACTCTTCATTCGCCCAGGACAACTAGAAAAAACTAGCAGTGGCAAGTTACGGCGAATAGCAATCACTCAAGCCTACATCACAGGGAAAATTATGCTTGCTAAAAACGCTAGGAATGGGTGTTAATTCTCTACTAAACTTTCACACAAGGTTGTACTCTCTCTCAACAGCCGCCAGCAGCTTTGCCTGCAAGGATGACAGATAAGGTTTGGCAAAATCCCCAATTCTTGCAACTGCAAAATACTTGAAAACCTTGATTTATCGTTACAATAGTATTAGTAGTTAATAACCCCCAGAGGGTTATTCTGAGCGCTATTGAGCTTACTCGTCGTCAGGAGATTCCTTATCTTCTTCGTCATCATTGTCAAAATTTGTATCTATTGCCAAACTTCAAAAAGAAATAGAAAATTGGAAATGTGATTTGGATATTCCTATCTTGATCCAAGTTCTCCCAAGGGGAGTTAAAAATTTAGAAACCAAACTTTTTGATGGGTTCGTTACCCTTTGGTGCAATTGTCCTGAATTTGAATTGTGGCGAGAAATATTTGAAACTCAACTCGTTAAGTGAACTTTGTTGCATTAAATTCTTGTTTCCTAGCTGCACCATCATTTTATCAAAAAAACACTACGCCAGAGGTATTACAACAACAAAATACTGTTTGGGCGTATCCTAGAAAATACCCTCTTCAACACATGGGTAAAACAACGGCTAATGCTTGATTATTTAACGGCAGGTATTGCGTTTTGGATGACTTTGTTTGGAGTACAAGAGTCGTTGTTAGAATTTCGCCTGGGTTATCTCGGTCGTTACTGGTTTCTTGCGATTAGTGCTAGCCTACTCCTGAGCTTTTTGCTCTCTGCCCCGATTATTATCACGCTAATCATTAAATTTGCGGTAGATCCGTTTACTTTCCCAGGTAATGTAATTCTCTCAGGAATTGCTGCGGTAATCTTTGGTGTGATTCTTACCCTGGCGCAGTGGTTGATACTTCGTCAATCCGAGATGACACCAAAAGTCTTTGCCCTGATCAATACAGTTATTGGAATTCTCGTCTACTTGATACTGGTATGGTTCAATGAGGGTAATTTGGAGTGGAGTGGTAATCCTTTTGGCGGCTGGAAAACTGTAATAATATTTTTAGCTGGTGGTGCGATTACCGGAGCAGCCACTGGTAAGGCTTTGGATTTTTACTGTGAGCGAGTAGAGCAGCGATTAATTCAGCTTGAAAGAGACAGGGTAGCAAGAGAAACCAGAGAGAGAGAAAGAATAGAAAACGAAATATTTTCAAGAGAAAAGCTTGAGGCGGAAAAGCTTGAAAGGGAAGCCCTAGAAAGAAAAATGATTGAGAGAGAAATCGCCTTAGCTGAAGAGAAAAAGTGGTACGAAGAACATGGTGATGATGATTACGATTATGAGGATGAAGATGATGAATAATATTTGAGTATCAATTTACACGCTAAACTGGATTTGCGACTAGATATCTGTTTGATTTCTCGATAAATCGATTTCTTTGTTATATTTGCGATGAAACTTTAGTAATTCCACATAAGCACATGGTATTACTAAGGGCCAGAAAATAGTGATTAAGACTAAAATTAGTCTAGACAAAAAGCGCTGTTCTCAACTCATTTTTCTATCACTCATCAAGAAAAATAACCATTGGCTAAATAAACACCTTAGCAATCCTAGATAAACGATGATGGCAAGAGAAGTCAGAAGTAAATGCAACATTAACCGTCTAATATTAATAGTAAAGTTTTGGTCAACAAGAAGCACAGGCGGAGAGAGGATGCTTCGCTAGTGCGAGAAACTCCATACATAAATTTAGGGCTGCTGAAACAAGAACCGGAGGCAGAGCGTTTCGCCTGTCCACCGCAAACACAGACAAATTTCTTAATGCTCCTCAAAAGTGAAACTATTAACCCTCTATTATCAGGCTAAAATGAGTCCAAAGCACAAAATTACCCTGACTTTTATCCTTCTTTAGTAGTAAAGGAGAATTTTTGTGTAGCCAAGGGACTTATAGTAGCCAAAATCTCATTGAGACAAAAAGGAAGCGCGGTCTTCTGCCTTTGGGAGCTATATCTGCATGGTATTTATTGAACTCTTGGAGCGCGATCGCAATCTCAAAGTTTTCTTGGCTTTTAACCATTTAATATCAAGCAGATAAATGTTATTCGCTTAAATTCAAGATTAAAATCATGATTTTAACTTGCTAAGGGAGTCCGAAATTAGCAATTCTGACAAAAGAAAGTTTTATCGCAAAAACTACTTTTGTCGGTAATTAGCAACGCTGTCAATAATAGTACAAGCAACTGCTTTCAATTAAGATCGATTGTCTCGTGTGTTTCCTGTGTTCCCGATTTAGCTGAGTTTCCCTAATTCCTATGAGTTACAAAAAATACGTTGCTGGCATTCAAAGCATTGCCAAATTAAAGCACCAATATTCCTTACAAATTTGTAGTGTATTAGCTTACAAGCAAAGGCAGTATCCGTGATCGTAATCTACAGATATCGGAGACTGTTAACTTCAATACCTATACTAACGTTTGAATACTTAACAAGCGCTATGCAAACTTAGTTGGGTTGGCTGGTTGTAGTTAAAAAATATCACTGGTGACTAATAATTACTATTGACAGCAACTTTCAAGCGTAGAAGTAGAATATAGACATGGTAGAGGATAATACAGCAAGATTTGCTTTAAAAACTGAGTTTTTATTACGTATAGATAAATTGGGACTACAGCAAAGCCTATTTCCAACCTCTGATGAACTTATTGATAAACTTGTACAACAGGATGAATAAAAATTCTTTATAAAGATAGATAACCATTCTTTTAAGGGGTAATTCACTTAAAATTTCCAAGAATTTTACATACAATTTATAGTCGGTGTATGACATGAAAGATTTTGAACTTCTGGGTATAAATCACCTCGCACTGGTTTGCAAAGACATAGCACAAACTCTGGACTTCTACGGCAACACCCTTGGACTTTCTTTGATCAAGGTTATCGAGATGCCAGGGGGCGGAAAGCACTTTTTTTTTGATATTGGAAATGGCGATGCTTTGGCTTTCTTCTGGTCTCCGCGAACACCAGAAGGGATACCAGGCATATCTTCTGTACGACCGGATGGACTCAAAACAGGGAATATTGCCACTGCACATGGCTCTATGAACCATGTGGCATTTAATATTCCTTTGGAAAAGGTGGAAGACTATAGAACCAAACTAGTTGCGAAGGGAGTTGAAGTAACACCAATTTTGCATCATGCAGATGTCGGAACTGGTTATGTACCTGAACTAGACGAAAATACTTTCATTTCCTCATTTTATTTTTTCGATCCAAATGGTATTTTACTAGAATTTGCCGCAAATGTACGCCCATTGGGTGATCCAGCACGAGACCTCCAACATAAATTAATTTAATTTAATAGTGAATTGATTGTTTATTAATTTTTCCTCCCGTTATAGTTATAGTTCAACTATAGCTATAAGTCTGCAATATCAAAAATAGGCATTACTAACTGATAAATCATTTTTAATCAGTCTTTAAAAACATAATTATGTAACATAATGAAAAATAAATATTATACTTTCATAAGATTCGCTCTAGCATCAACATTTATTTCTTGGTTAACTATATTTCCATCTAAAGCTCAAATAATTAAAGATGGGACTTTGCCCAACGACAGTATCATAAAAGTGCGAGAAAACACTATAATTATTGAAGGAGGTACTAAAGCAGATAACAACTTATTTCACAGCTTTCAAAATTTTTCTGTCTCGACTGGCAGCATTGTTTTCTTTAACAATTCAGCAAATATTCAAAACATTATTAGTCGGGTAACTGGTACATCAGCTTCTAATATCGATGGATTGATTCGTGCCAATGGCATAGCTAACATATTTCTGATCAATCCAAATGGAATAGTTTTCGGTCAAAATGCACGGTTAGATATTGGTGGTTCTTTTTTAGCCAGCACAGCGAATAGCATTAAATTTGCTGATGGCTCCCAGTTCAGCGCTGTAAATCCCTCTAATCAGCCAATACTGACTATTAGTGTACCTAGTGGTTTGCAATTTGGGAGCAATCTTGGAGTGATTCAGGTGCAGGGTACAGGCCGCATTATTCAAGATTCTGATTTTAGGGTACCTCTTGATGCCAACAAGTTTTCTAATAGCTTACAAGTGAAACCCGACAAAACTTTAGCTTTTATAGGAGGAGATATATTATTGGAAGGAGGAATTCTCAGTACGAAGAATGGAAGAATCGAATTAGGAAGCGTCGTCAAAGGAGATACCAATATTAAGCAAGAAAATAATGGATGGTCATTTAGCTATGACAAAACTTCAATTTTTGGATATATAAAATTATCAGAGAATGCCTTGGTTTATGTTAATAGCCTTAAAGGCGAAGGAAACACTATCAATATCCAGGGGCGCGATATAAGAATATTAAATGGCTCCTTGATTTTTAGCCAAAATCAAGAATACAAGCAAAACGGGGGGATTACTGTTAATGCCTCTGAGCTTTTAGAACTTAAAGATTCAACACAGTTTAGTCTGAGTGCTATTTTTACTAGTAATTTTGGGAAGACAGCAGGAGAAAATATTCAAATTAATGCAAATAAAATTAGCATGGAAGGAGCACAAATAGCTACTACTACTTTTAGTGACGCTTCAGGCGGAAACATAGTGGTAAATAATGTTGATAATTTAAAAATTATTGGTTCTGATCCATCTACTGTTAATCCTTTTGGATATGGTGGTATAAATACTTTTAGTTACATTAATCATGGAGTTGGCGGCAATATTGCTGGAAAAATAAAAACTTTAATATTAGAAAATAGGGCAAATATTACCACAAACTCTAGTTCTTATGGAAGCGCAGGAGATGTGAAACTATCGACGGAAAACATCACTCTTAAAAATGGAGGTGGTTTAGGTTCTACAACTTTTAATATGGGAAAAGGTGGTAATGTTTTTGTAAATGCAAGTAATCAGATAGAAATAATAGGTGTATCGCCTTCCGTTGGGCCTAGCACAATTAAGGCTGGTACTTTTGGCAGCGGTGACGCTGGCATTTTAGAAATTAATACCTCAAGGCTATCTATTCGAGAAGGCGCAGGTGTATCTACGAGTACAGTCTCTTCTGGAAACGGTGGTAGTCTCACCATTAATGCTTCTGATTTTATAGAAGTTTCGGGGGTTGATTCAAATTCCAATAATCCTAGTTTTATAGATTCATCGGCAGCTATTTTAGACGAAAGTTTAAGGGTAAGATTTAGCAGAGTACCACCAAATCCCACTGGAGATGCAGGAAAGCTAACCCTTAAGACTGGAAGCTTAAATATTAAAGACGGCGCTCAAGTCAGCGTTGGGAACTATGGCTCTGGCAATGCAGGAAAACTTGAAATCATTGCTAAAGACATCAATATCAAAAACAAGGGGAGTGTTAACGCAACCACTGCTGTTGGTCAGGGGGGTGATATTGATATTGAGTCAGAAAACTTGTTATTACGCAATAGTAGTATCTCCACAACTGCTGGGCAGCAAAACACTAACGGCGATGGTGGCAACATAGCTATTGATACAAAAATCCTATTTTCCTTAGGCAACAGCAGCATAACAGCTAATGCTTTTACAGGAAAAGGCGGAAATATCCTCATTAATACCGACTGGTTCTTTTCTTCTCTGAATAGCCGATTTGAAGCCAGCTCACAATTTGGCATTAACGGACAAGTTGAGATCAACAGCTTTTACTTTTATCCTAGCAGCATTAAAGCAGCGCCAGAAGCAATTAGCGAAACCCCTAAAATTGCATCACCTTGTCAAAGTCGATCAGGTATAGGGATAAGTAAGTTTGTTGTTACTGGTATTGACAGTTTATTACCCAGCCCTAACGATTTGCCATCTAATAGTCCTATTTGGCAAGACAATTCTATCTCAGATCAGTCCAACAGTAGCTCAGAAGAACTAAAATCAATAGTTCAAGAAACTACACCAATCATAGAAGCGCAAGCTTTGATAAGCAAACCTGATGGTACAGTCGTCTTGACGGCAAAATCTGATCAAGTCACCGCCGATGCTGCGTTGTTTGCTAGTCTGTGTTCTGCTGAAGCTAAGACATCAAACAATCAATAATATCAGAAAGAACAATAGAACGATGGTTAAACGTCGAAATTGGATCAAGTACTTATTTTTAAGCATTTTAGGGTTATTTACGGTTGAGAGTAAAGCATTTATTATCCCTGCTTATGCTAGTAAGAAAAAAGTACAAAAACACCATCAGGCGCAACTATTGATCCAAAGAGGAAAAAAGTATCTTGATGAAGGCCGAGCAGTAGAAGCGCTTCAAAATTGGAAAGAAGCCACAAAAATTTATCGTCAAATTCACTATGAAGAGGGTGTTACTGGCAGTTTAATTAACCAAAACCTTGCCCTACAAGCTCTAGGCTTAAATCGTCAGGCTTGCAGTATACTTTTACAAGCTTTAAATTTAGATACGGATGCTAAAATTTGCGCTATCCCATTAGAGCAATCTGATGAATCTACAACAAAACTATTGACGGCAGCAATAGATCAGCAAAAGCTAATGCCCCTAAATCTTCTGGTATGGCATAACCTGGGAGATGTATTACGTACAACAGGTAAGCTAGATGAATCAAAGATAGTTTTGGAAAAAATACTTTCAACTGCGAAACAAATGTCTTCTGTTGAGACTAGCGGAATTCTGCTTTCATTGGGTAATACTGAACAGGCTATTTACCAACAAGCACGTAACAAATATTATGAAATAGAGGAGCCAGTTTTCAAAAAAGAAATTGCCATTTTGATTCAACAAGAGGTGTTTAAATCAATTGATATATATCAACAAGTATATAATATACCAGAAGCTCCTCAAGTTACACAACTTCTAGCTCAAATATACCAGTTGAGTTTATTATTAGATTTTGAAAAATGGTTAATAGTAGAATCCAGTTTAAGTAATACACAATTAGCTAATACTCGTACTAAAATTACTCAACAGATTCAGCCTTGCGTAAACTTAGTACTGAAAAACTCTTCGGCATTTTCTCAATTATCGGCTATTCATTCTGTTTATACAAAGCTGAACTTTGCTAAGAGTTTGAATCAACTTCCAGACAAGCAATTGCATTCAGTAGCTATTGACTATGCATCATCTGCCTTGCAAACGGCTAAAATTACCAAAAACGAGCGGTTGGAGTCATACAGTCTCGGCACTTTGGGTAAATTAAAAGCGGGACAATCAGAAAAATATTTTGCAGAAGCCTTAAGCTTGGCACAATCAATTCATGCTTGGGATATTTCGTATCAATGGCAGCAGGAGTTAGGGAATTTATATAATAAACAGGGAAAGTTTAAAGAAGCTATTAAAGCTTATAGCGCAGCGATCAATAACTTAAGTCAGCTTCGTGATAGTCTTTTAGCAAGCAACGCAGATTTACAGTTCTCTTTCTTGGAAAAGGTAGAACCTATTTATCGCAATTATATGCGATTGCTTTTAGCATCTCCTAATCCAAATCTGGAGCAAGTTATTCAAACAAATGAACGGCTGCAAATAGCAGAGTTAGAGAATTTTCTTAAGTGTGGCAAACTCGATCTTGTAGCTTTAAATGAGCTTAAAGACTTACCTAGTGCCCCAGCAGTAATTCATATTGTTGATTTGGGTAGCCGTATAGAAATACTGGTTCAATCCCCTGATAAATCTTTTCATCGTCATTCTGTTGATTCAAAGCCAGTTAAAGAGAATATCGAGAATCTATTAAAGAATTTACAAGAGAATAAACTTGTTAATACTGATGAATCGGTGCTTCTTCAACCTTCTCAAGCACTCTATAGCTTGTTGATTGTACCTATCAAGAAATATTTGCCATTATCAGGGACATTGGTATTCACTTTGGACAAATCTTTCCAAAGCTTGCCGATGGCTTTGCTGCATGATGGGCAAGAGTATTTGTTCCAAGACTACAGTATTGCAGCTACTTTAGGGTCTAGAGTTCGCCAACCAAAAGCTTTATCTAAAGAACAGTTGAAAGTTCTCATTGCTGCACTCTCTAAAGTTAGTCCCAGCTTCAACGATCCAAATGCTCCTAAAGACTTGAAAGCGCTCCCAGGAGTGGAACAAAAAGTAGCAGATATTAAAAAACAAACTACTTTTTCTACTACCTTACTAAATGAAAATTTTACTAGCCCTCGGCTTGAGAAAGAATTGAGTACGGTTGATTTTCCAATTGTTCATTTGACAACTCATGCTCAATTTAGTTCAGATCCTCAGCGGACAGTAATTTTAGCCTATGAGAAGGCAATCAATGTATTAAAGTTTGATAGATTATTAAGAAATAAAACTCAAGCTGATGCAGACGGGATTGAGTTATTAGTTTTAAGTGCCTGTCAAACCGCTAAGGGTAATAAAAGGTCAACATTAGGAATTGCTGGAGTAGCCGCACAAGCAGGAGCAAGAAGTACATTAGCAACATTATGGCTAGTAGATACTGATTCTACCACTCAGCTTATGAGCGAATTTTACAAAGAACTGAGAAAGGGTATACCTAAAGCAGAGGCACTGCGTCAAGCACAATTGAGTTTATTATCAAATCCTGATTACACTCATCCTTACTACTGGGCGGCTTTTGTTCTAGTTGGAAGCTGGCTCTAAACTACTTTGGGACAACTTACTTATGGTTGTTGAAGACTTTCAAACAACTTTAGGCGCTCCTGCACCTTTTCTAATTCATCTAAGCTACCACTACTTTGAGCTAACTGCGCTGCCATCGTATATTCACGATGAGCCTCATCTGGCAACCATGCCTCTAAATAGCGATCGCCTAATATTCTGTAGAGAGTCGGATTGCTACTACCTGCTACCACTCGTTTCTTTAACGTATTGATTGTTTCATTCAAAAGTCTTCTTGACATATATACAGCATCTAAGTCCAGAAAAGCAGCTTCATCAGGAGGTAGGTTGAGAGAGTTGATTTGCTCTACCTTTTCTAAAATCTGTTTAAGATTGTTCTCTGGCAACAGATTGACTACTGATGTGTTGGCGCTCAGAGGAAAGTCACCCTTACTAGCTATAACAGTAATTTTATAAGCATTCCCATACTGCAATTCTCTTTGCTCTTTAGGATATAGCAGTGTGGTAGTTTTTACTTCTGTTTCCCAAATCACACCATTACCCTCGACAATTACTGTGTAATTATCAGCTCCAGAGACAGAATACCAAGAGATTACTGGACGAGAATTTAAAATCGAACTGCCATAAGGACTAATTACCGTTGGTGTACTGTTTTCATCATCTGGGCCTTTAGTTTTTGGACATTTCTTTCGAGTGGCAGGTGTACATCGCCTTTTCTCTGCTTGTGGTACACATTTATCAGGTGCATTTGAGATAGAGCCACTTGGTAAATCCAGAAATTTTAGATTCAAGTAGCACAAAATCTTAACTGTGCTTCCATTTGCTACTTGAAGTTTATCTTCCTCGCAAAGTTTGCTTCCTGCTCGCCAGTCGAGATCGTTATCATTGACAACTCTGGCAATAAAATCACACTTTCGCTCTAGTGAATTTAATGAATCGCGTCTTGCTGTTGGCTGGCGTTTGGCCAATACACTACTCTCATTAAGAAAAAGAATTATTGACGCGATCGCTGCAACTTGAAATCTAAAAACTTTTTTCTCTAATCTATTAGTTGGTTTAGATATGGAATGATTTAGCATCAAAAGTATTTATGTAGTTATTTGCTATTTTTTAGCATATAGGATTTTAATAGAAAAAAAGTTTAAGACAGCAATACCAGATTAATATTTTTTCAAAACACGCTCTAATACTTGCTCTCTCCATTTTTGAACCTCTGGCAGACTTGAATTTAATATTAAACAAAATTCCCAATACATTTTAGCTTGGCTTCTTATGTTCAATGCTTCTTGCACTTGTGCTAGTAAGCAATAAGCATCTGTTCGCTCTTGATCTAGTTCCGTTGACTTCTGTAGATTAGTTTTAGCTTCAGCGTAACGCTTTTGTTTTAAGAGCGCCCAGCCCAAATTCTTGTACAATGAAGCCTGTACTTCCGGTTCTTTATCTTTTTGTAACCCTTGCAAAGCTAAAGCTTCTGCTGCACTATAATCACCTATTATATTCTTCAACCTTGATAGATTATTAACGGCTGGAATTGCTTGTTCACTACTTTGTATAGCCAATTTATATTGTTGCTCTGCTAAATCATATTTTCCGTGGTCATCGTAAAAGCTTCCCAGCCCATAACGAGCTTCCCACATTTTAGGTTGTAATTTAAAAATTATTTGGTAGGTATTTTCAATACAACTTAAATCATACATTTGCTGACATATTAATGCCAAATTGTTATAAGCACTCACATTCTTAGGGTTAAACTTGATAGCTAATTCATAATTTTTCCTGGCAAGTTCAGGTTTGTCTTCGTGACGATCCCCTTGGTCAAAGTAGAATTCTGATACTGAATCAGTTAAATTAGAATTATATTTAATTGCTGTGTTAAAGTCTGACTCAGCATCTATAAACCGATTTTCTTTGTGAGCTTTCTTCCCTTGATTTAGGTAATTGTTGGCTATCACAGGTAACGATGCATATCCCAAGGCAACAAGGGTTAAAGCAAACGTGATGCTTGCACTGATTAGAAATAGCTTCGATTTAACTATTCGATTGATCTTTGATTTAAATGGTAAGCCCTCCAATCGCTGCAAAATTACTCTAGTCGTTTGGGGACGTTGCCCTGGCAAGGGAGCCATTAATTCTTCGATAAAATCTGCAAAAGGTTTGTCAATTTGCAATGCTTTATCTCTCCAAACTAGATTTCCTGTACTCTTATCTGTTGGTAGACGCATCAGTGACATGCCACTAACTAAATGTACAAGGGTTCGCCCTAAAGCATAAAAATCTGATTGAGGTACTGCTTGTCCATTTATCTGCTCCAAAGGGGTATAACGAGGTGTGATAACAGCTGTAATTTCATATACTCCTCCCCTGCCTGCACTAGTTCCCCCACTTCCACTAACTTTCGCCAGGTAGGTGTCAGTTACTCGCCGTGCAGTACCAAAATCAACTAATGCCAGTTGACCATTTATCTGAAGAACTATATTAGAAGGTTTGATATCTCGGTGAAAAAAATTAGAGCGGTGTACTGTATCAAGAATTTCAACTAACTGCTTAAGCCATTCTAATGCTAGAGATTGTGAAATTTTCCCATTAAATTTTATCCATTCCTCTAAGTTTTGTCCCTCAAATTTATCCATAACTAAGCAATGTAATGTTAGAAGACTATTGTTTGGAACAAAAGTAAAATAGTCATCTAAAGTACTGCGAGGAATTTTTGGGTGTCGAATTAGTTGTAACGTGAGAGATTCCCGCTTAATTAACTCTACAAGCTTAGGTGTATTCCATTTTAGAACTTTCATGACTCGTTGCTCACGAACTGGATGCCACTTAGTACCAATGTCATCTACTTCAAAAACATCAAAGTAGTTGTATGGATTATCAGTAAGCGCTTTTAATGGTTTGACTAGACGGATACGGTTATTAATCAGTAGTGAAGTACCACACGATACACACTTTTCAACATTGTCTGGATTTCGACGCTGAGAGCACAGGGGATTGATACAGTAACTCACAAAACTTCCTCGCGCCTTCCTCTTCCGGGTTTAAAACATGAAGAGTTACCTAGTAAATATTTCTTTTGTACATGTGTATTCATAATCGTCAGCTTTATGTAGTATTTAGTAGTCTGGTCAGCTAAGACTTAAACATTAGTTGCCTAAACCCACATTTTTCATAAGTCCCACAATGGCTACGCTTGCCGCAGGCATCAGATTCATCGTAACCTCTACCCAAAATATCTTTCAGTCATTTCTGACAGCTAAAAATTTTAATCCAGTGTGAAACGCCTGAATCTACGTTATGTAAGGCTTTGAGAAAACGAGTGATAAATCCGAGCTAAAAACCTCGGTAAGAAACTAAGGGTTGCTGACCTATTTGAAGGTCTAAGTGGTTTTATTAGAAAATATTATGATAAATATGTAATGTGAACAATTGTGAACAACGATCAAGTATCATAAAAGTGCAGTATATCCTTAGAGGTGCAGTATACTTTTTACTCCAGCTAGCTCTAATCTACAATAAAAAATCCTCATAGATATTTAATACACCAACAAAAATTATAAAGATATGGATTTTAGTGCTGAATCAAGACTTAAGTCTACTAACGCTCCCTCTGTTCTTATGAAAGAACAGAAAGTTTTAGGGCAAAGATTTTCAGCAGATGTAACTTTTGAAGATGCCTTGGCTGTAGTAGACAACTTAGTGTTAACCGAAAGACGCAAACGCTTGTCTCCGCCTGAGATTCTTGTTATTAAAGCAGCTTGGGATGGAAAGGAGTATAAGGATGTAGCAAGCAATTCAACTTACAGTCTTAACTACTTGCAACGACGAGTAGCCTCTCCCCTGTGGAATATGCTTTCAACAACGATTGGAGATGGCGAACGAGTTGAAAAACAAAGCTTGCGGTATTTTTTAGAGAGAGTAACAAAAAAGTATCAGTTTCAAGATACCATACATGAAGAACAAACATACCCTGCTAAGAATCGGATACAAGTGATTGGGAGTAAATCACCTGATGTGTCCAGTTTTTATGGTCGTGTACAAGAACTAATACATTTAAAAGAGTTAGCGATTAAGCAGAGATGCATATTGCTAGTAGGGGCAGCAGGAATTGGCAAAAGCGCATTAGCAGCAAAACTATTAGAAGAACTTAGTTTGGAGTCTCAACCTAGATTCGATTGTTTAATCTGGAAATCGGTGGCCCACGCACCATTAGTTCAAGACTTAGTAGGTGATTTGATAGAGTTAATCCAACCCACAGAAATATCTTCAAGCTTGCCTGAGCATACACAGTCCATGATTTCGATATTGATCAAGCAGTTGCAATCACGTCGCTGCTTGCTCGTATTGGATGCATCTGAAGCTTTATTTCAAACAAGTAACTTTCAGTATCGACGAGACTATGGATTATTTTTTCGTCGTTTAACAGAGGAGCTATGTCAAAGCTGCGTAATCATAACTAGTCGAGTTTTTCCTGATGAAATTGAGAGTTTAATAGCAGCTGAATTACCTATCGATTTTCTTAGAGTTGAAGGGTTAGAGGCAGACGCGGCGTTACAGCTTTTATCTAACAAAGGATTAATAGATCAAGAAAAATGCAATGATTTAATCAAAACTTATAGAGGTAATCCTTCAGAATTAAAAGCAGTAATTAATCGCATTCATCACTTCTTTGGAGGTAGCACCGAAAAGTTTTTTGAAAACCCAACTACATTAGTTAGTGACCAGTTTCAAGAAATGCTGAATAATGTATTTAGTCAATTATTGAGCAAAATTCAGAAGCGAATTATGATTTATTTAACAGAGGAAGTAACTTTAAATTCACAATACGTTGGCTTTGCTAAACTATTAAATGACATGAATCGTGAACCGCAAACATCAGTTTCAAAATTTGAGCTAATTAAGGCATTAGAGGTACTTGAAAAACACTCATTAATTGAAACTATTAAAGACCCTATTACAGAAGAAATCAGCTTTAATTTAGAACCAGTGGTGAAAAAGTATATTAAAACAGATCCGCAAGGATGGGTATACACATCCAAATCTTCATCCAATTTCCCAATCGCATCATAACAGAGGTATTCATGATTACAGGAAAACTAGAGATTACCACAAAAATCAACGAACTTCCTCAACCGAAGATACTGGAGAATAGCTGGCAGCAATTTGATATTGACTGGGACGGGCGAATCATATCAGTTACAAAACCCAAAGTTTGGAAGAAATTGACTGACACTGCTAGTAATTACCCCCAATGTATAGCAACAATCACTCTTCAACTCGGTCAGCAAACAGACAACAGGTTCGTATTGGATAAACCTAATAATTTACAACAAGTAAGTTTTTCAGCGCAAGCCTAAACCAGAAGCAACAGCCACGCCTGGTACTGCTTGAGCCAGGGTAATCACACCCTACACAAAAAGAGGTGCTGCCAACCCTCGATTACCCCTAAAGCAATCCTTAGCAAATATGGAGGTCACAAGTAAAAATCAAAACGACGCTAGATACCAGACGACCATAAGTTCTGTAATATCAAAACGAACAACAAATGGAGGGAGATACACAACAACACCAAAAATTTAAAGGACAAAATGCCACTAAAGAGTAGGCGCTTTGTCCAAGGCTCAAAAAACCGAATAATTTCAGAGCGGGGTTATCTCAAAGCAACCAAAGCAGTGGTATTTAAAGTTTGGCGACTTGTTTCCACTGACTGGTAAAAAGAAATTGAGTCCACGCTGCTTCTTGTATTATACGAGAAGCCACACGAAACTGGTGAGTTTCGTGTGGCAATTTTTGTTGTTGAAATTCATAAGTTTCTGTAAAGTTAAGTTTGATTAAGAAATATCCCGAATTTTGTAGCAAAAAATAGTAGCAGCGCGAATAACAGTTACCAGTTACCAGTTATCAGTCAGAGTCTTTGATAACTGTTAACTGTTGACTGATAACTGATGCAACCCCCTCTGAACTTGTAAACCGAGTTATCAGGGGAAAATATCGTGATAAATAGAGAATGCCCCAAGAGCGCAGTGTTAGAGCGCATGGGTTCGAGTGCAGCTTTCGCATGGCAATTTTGTGCTGTGACGAAGGGAAATTTTCGGAATATCCAGGCTAGAGCAAGGATTTCGCAGCTTGAAAGAGTTCTCTCTAAGGAATTCCGAGGGGAGAATCGATGAATTCAGCGACAATTGAATACCCAAACAACCTCACGGCTGCGGAATACCATGAGTTGTTAGCTGCTAGCGCTATTCATCCGGCGTTGATTAAGCGCAACTTTTTCCATATTGAGGGAGAATCAGTTTATGATTTCCTATTAATATCTGATAAAATCCCACGCAAGAATGCAGGGCGAGTCACCGATGGATACTTAAAGCTGTATCAGCATTTGCTGTTGGGTGGGACGTGGATTCAATCACTTGACCCATTCAAAAACTGGCAACCAATGGAGTGGGGAAGGATCAAGCCCAACTTTCCTCGCATTGATTGGCAAAAAGGGAAACCCGTCAAATACGAGTCGCCACCGAAAACTCCCAACCGTGTTACCTACTTCGATGTCGCTAACCCCATCTGGGACAAGGTTGCAAAGCGTTATTTAATTAAGCGCTATCATTCGCTTTTGGCGCTGCGCTTGCTGGATCAACTCAATCCATTAATATTCTGGGAGTGGGTAAAGCAACATCCAGAGATTCCAATTATCTTATGCGAGGGCGAGAAGAAAGCCGCTTGCTTGCTTAGTTTAGGGTTTGTAGCGATCGCACTTCCTGGAATTTGGAACGGGCGAGTAGGCAAACAAGATTTCGATGAACGATTGCACCCTGACTTAGTACCAATGGCTCAGGCGGGACGCAAGTTCATTATTTTATTCGACTACGAAACTTCTTCTAAAACCAGGTGGTCGGTGTTTCAAGCCACTGTTCGCACTGCAAAAGCAATTGAATCGGCTGGTTGTGAATGTGAAGTTGCGCTGTTACCAGGCCCAGAAAAAGGCGTTGATGATTTTGTTGTGGCGCGGGGCGAAGATGCTAACGCTTTGCTGACCGCAATCATCGATGATGCTAAATCACTTCCTGATTACAAGCGCTCGTATCGAGCTAAAAAATGGGGGTTAAGCAAGTACCAGCCGGATGTCACTGTTAATGTCAAGTATCTCTCTGAGGCTTTATGTATTCCTGAACTTGAAGAAAAATGCTTGAGAGTGCCTGAGCTTTATGATCTTGAAAAGGAACAACTTTTCACGCCATCTATAAAAGGACATTCTCGAAACAAGGAGTCTACGGATTCTGGCGGAGTTGATTCATCCAAATCGAAGGGGGCCCCTACCTTCAATTTCCCAAAATCAGGACTAGTCGTACTTTGGAGCGATATGGGCACTGGTAAAACCCAACTCATGCGCTGGTGGCGTGACCAAAACCCCGAAGCGCGGTTCCTCAACAACGGGCATCGCGTAAATTTGCTCAAAAATCTTGCTGAACGACTCCAAACTGCTATGTACTCCGACTTGGGTTACACAGGTTTAGCTCAGGCTCAAGCCCTTAGTATTACTATTGACAGCTTGCATAAACTCAACACCCAAGCCCTCACTTACGGCTGCATATTTATTGATGAGGCTTGCCAATACCTCACTCACTTACTACACAGTAATACTTGCAAACAACACCGTGCAGCAATATTGGAAGTACTGGAATATATAGTATACAACGCGCCACTGGTCGTCATCGCTGATGCACACATGGATGATTTAACGGTAGACTTCTTTCTTGCAATCCGACCAAAAGGTGAAGTCCCGTACATTATCAAAAACGAGTGGCGAAACGGTTCACGCACAATTTATTGGTACGAGGGGGATAATTCAAGCGCCCTAGTCGCCCAAATCTCGGCAGCGCTGATGCTTGGTGAGAAAGTTATGGTTGCAAGTGACAGTAAGCGTTTTATCAAAAAACTCGACAAATCCTTTACTATTAAGTGCGAAGAATCTAACTCTGACCCATCCCATACAGCACAAAAATGGCGCATTTGGTCTGTCCACTCCGATAATTCTGGCAGTGAGGAGAACATTGCGTTTATTAAAGATATCACCAACGCCGTCAAAAACTTCGATGCCTTGTTCACTTCCCCCAGTCTAGGTACTGGTGTCGATATTTCTGAGTATCATTTTGATTTGGTGTTCGGTGTGTTTCATGGCGTTTCCCAAACTGCTACCGAATGCGCCCAGCAGCTGTACCGCTATCGCCCGAAAGTTCCGTTTCATATTTGGGTGGCCCCGCGTCCTCCCTTCGGCTACCAAGATACAAACGCTTCCAAAATTAAAGAACGCCTCCTGCAAACCAACGAGGTAACAGCTTTTCTGTTGCGGATCGACCGTAAAACAGGCTTAAGGGGAGCCGAGAAAGATTGGGCGCTTGAGGCTTACTGCCAAATTCTCGCCAACCGTCACTATTCTCTTAATAATCTCCGCGATGATTTGCGATCGCTCCTCACTGAAATGGGCAATACCTTTATATGTGTAGGAAGCGACGATGATGACCAATTTCTTGAACGCATGAAAAATGCGGCGGCGGCTTTGGACACTGCCCATTATTCGGCTGTTGCCAAGGCTAACAATATTACAGCGAGTGAGTACCGCGCCCGTCAAAGCAAAGATTACCTTGACCCTAGCGAAATTTTTGAATGTGAAAAGTTTCGTATTTTTGATTCTTACGGCATTGAAGTAACAGAATCACTGGTGGAACTTGATAAAGGTGGTCGATTAATAGGAGCGATCGCTGGACTTGAGGCAATTTTAGCCCCAGCCGATGAATCAATTGTTGACCCAAAAACTGGGCGGACTTATCCCACCCCGCCCCAAATTGTCGCTCAAAAAGACCGCACCGAACGCGACAATCTACCTTTGTGCATGGACTGGGGCAATTATTCGGCGCGGTGGCTGGCTAGATTTAACCTGGGGCTGCATCAAATTCTCACTTCTTTAATGAAGGGTGATGAAGTTACCGCCGATGACCCCACTTTGCTCAAGATGAGGGAGATCGCTATACATTGTGCTGCTCACGTCAAAGCAATTCTTGGGTTTACTATTCCCCTAGACTGTAAACCTATTTGGTTGCTAGGCACTCTTATAGAGCAGCTGGGGCTAAAGCTGACTTTCCGCAAGCAGGGCAAGCGCGGTCAACAGGTGAAACTTTTTTCTTTATCTAAAGAGGAATTAGAATTTGCAATGCATGTAATTGCTCATCGTGAAACGAAGCGTAATCAAAAAGAAAATCGAACCTATTCTGCTGCTCAAACCCCTGCTGTGTATAGTGTAAACCCGAATCAGCAACCCGTATCCGCTCCCCCCCTTGATGCTATAGGGAACTCCCATTGCCAAGGGGAGGATACTACCGAATTTGAGTCACCTCCGACAGATCGCATTACGCTACTCCACTGCGTAGAAATACTTCGCTCTGGTATTTCTCGTGGAGTAGACGCAATTAAAGGCATTCTCAAGCGATGGGTTGAAGATTTGCGTTGGGAGACAGTACTGGAACTTGAGGCGATCGCCGCAAATGAACTGCGACTTGTAGAAGCTCAAGTTCCTGAATTTTATGAATGGCTCTCTGAAGAAGTGTTGCCTATGGAGGGGGCTGGCTAGAGAAAAATCCCTTTGGCACTTGAAAGCTGTTTTTTGTTTCGTTTCCGGTAGCAATCTATGCCACTGGTTCCAATTTGTGCTGCATTTTCACAAGTCATGCAAAATGTCAAAACAATTTCATTAAATGGTCAAAGATCCATCAAGTTTAAAGCGCTACTGTCATTAGGTCTAGCTTTGAGATAGCGATCGGTGATGGCTAAATTGGCATGACCCAAAGTTTCTTTCACCAATACAGGATTAGTCCCGCGCTCAATGGCGTGAGAACCGTGGGCATGACGTAACCAGTGAGCAGAAACTAGTTCGCTTAATCCAGCTTCTTGTGCAATTGCTTTGACAATCGGGTGCAAGTTTTGACGGTCTAAATGTCCCCCTTTTTGACTTGGAAACACTGCTTGATTGGAGTGAGCCGAAGCTTTGAACTCCATTAATTCCGCCCAAAGCTTTGGCTTGATGAGAATTGTCCGATTTTTGCTGCCCTTGGCTTTTCGCACGTAAACTTGACCACTCTCACCACGGGGTGTCAAATCTCCCCAAGTCAGCTCACAGATTTCACTTGCCCGTAACCCTGCCTGATACAAGAGTTTGATAATTAACAAATTACGTAGGGCTGTGTACTGTCGTTTGGGAGTTTTCGCATCAGCTAAATGCTTATTGGCTGCCCGTACCAACAATTTAATATCAGCTTCATCAAGATAGCGTTCGTTGATTACATCTGGTAATTCACCCAGTTTTAGTGCCATACCCACATTAAAAGGGAGATATCCAATTTTATGAGCGAAACTAATCAAGCTTTTAGCACAAGCTATGTATATCCGCTTTGTGCTTTCGGCATTGCCCCCAAAAGAACTAGCGTATTCTACCAAGTCTTCATAAGTCACTTTTTTGAGAGGCTTGTCCAGAAAATCCAGAAATCGCCTAGTGTATCGCTGGTAAGCCCGAATAGAAGACGACGCTTTTCCCTCCAACCACAGCGCAATCAACTTCGCCTCCGCCTGCGCTACTGGCAAGGAAGCAAGAGCCTTTCTATGCGCTGTTATATGGACAAGAGAGAGGGTCATTTTTATTACTCCCTTAAAAATCAGACACAAACGTAGTTTCGTCTGGTTTTATAGTGTCTGATTTTTATTGTCCTTTAAAATGGGCGTTTCAACTCACTCTCAAGCGACTGAAAATTTCTCGATTTTTGCGTATAGTACACCTCTAATACTGAGGAGCGTGACAAACACAATACTGTTATGCAATTGTTCAGCAGGATATTTATTTTGAAAAGCCTAAAAAGAGGTGAAAAAAATAAACTAAAAATGACTTTATAGTTAATAAATGATATAAGAGGTCAAAGAGTGTCCTCCAAAGTTTATTTACGCCGCAGTGTACTGCTTTTTAAGCGCTATCACGCCATAAAACTATAGAGTCATTTTTAGTTTATTTTTTGAGAGTGGTTTGATTGCTTTGTGTTTAAGACACTTTTTTTTCTAGAACCGCAAACGGGAGCTAGAGAAGTAGTTTCTCAAGAATTGCCAAGGCACTTACCAGTAATGAAATGCCCCACCGTCGCTTACGAGACAGCAGGGTGGTTTCATACAACGAGAGAAAAATAATAATGATTTGTAGAGGGTGGAGAAAAATGGAGAGATAAAAAGTATGAATCTCGTCGAACAATTGCAGGAAGTACCAGACTATCGGCACATCCGGGGACGAAGACATGAATTATGGTTAGTATTATTGCTGATATTGCTGGGAGCAATGACTGGGTATTGGGGCTACCGACCATTAGAGGACTTTACCAAAATACACAGGCTTGGCTTAATAGAACTGTTAAACCTAGATGAGACAATCAAGTTTCCATCATACTCAACGTTCCGACGAGTACTCAAAACAGTAGATTTTCAGCCATTCACCGACTTGATTTTTTAATTGGGCATCAGTTTTTGTTCCACCAATGCCTGATGAGAGACTGGCGATCGATGGTAAAGGCATTCGCTGCACAGTCACAGATTACAGTCAATCCTACCAAAACTTTATCAGTACCGTATCAGTTTATAGTCACGAGCGCGGCATTGTACTCAGGATGCAACCGATGTCAAACAAAAAAATTAGTGAAGTGGCGATCGTACAACAATTAATCTCGGAGTTTTGTGGTCAACAAGTCGTTTTTACCCTTGATGCTTTACACTGCCAAAAAAAACTGTATCGCTAATCATCAATAGTGGCAATGACTACCTGATTGGATTAAAAGAAAATCAACCAACACTCTATAAAATGGCTCAAACTCAATCACAACAGGATACTCCACTTAGCAGTGCCACAACTGTAGAGAATGTTCATTCACGACTAGTCCAACGTGAGTGCAAGGTTTTCGCTGCCCCCGAACAAATTCAAAAAAAATGGTCTGGACTCAAAACGTTTGTGGTTGTTGAGCGTCAGGGTGAGCGCAATGGTCAGCCATTCTACGAGGAGCAATTCTATATCTGTAGTCAATATCTCGAAGCTCAACAGTTACTTGCCGACATTCAAGGCCATTGGGGCATCGAAAATCGACTGCACTGGGTAAGAGATGTGACATTCAAAGAAGACTTTCCACCACGGCGTGGTGGCAATGCCCCTGTGAATTGGTCTATCTTACACAACTTTTTCATTACGATCGCCCGCACACTCGGTTTCCGAACTATTCCTCAAGCACAACGCGCCCTCTCCAACCAACTGCACAAAGTTTTTTCTTTCTTTGTATGAAACCACCCTGCACCGTCGCTTACGAGACAGGGGGCGAAAAGCGTTAAAGATATAGTCACCTAGCCACAATATCCTTGATACGGTGAGGCAGCGCGCAGAAAGGAAATTTCCCCCATGAGCGACTGTTGAACATTTCTAAATTGCAATCGTCGGGTGCAAAAAAGCGCTTTCCAAGCGCTGCTGTAATCGCGTATATCGCAGTTGGCCGTCACTAGAACGCAAAGCCTTGGATATCGCTTTCTTGGAACCAACGACAATCGCTAACTGCTTGGCACAAGTTAATGCTGTGTACAACTGTTTACGAGACAACATCATATAAGGCTGCGTATAAATTGGCAGAATTACTACCGGATATTCTGAACCCTGGCTTTGATGAATGGTGAAGCTCCAGGCGAGGGCAATTTGATTTAAGTCTGCTCCGGTTCTAACAACAGTATGCTTACCATACTGTACAGTAACTTCCATCTTTTCAAGATCAATGGCCTTGATAATTCCGAAGTCGCCATTAAAAATTTCGTGATTATAATCATTAGTCAGTTGAATGATCCGATCGCCTTCTCGTAATAAATTCCCGTCCCTGGTAATCTCTACTTTGTCGGGACTGGGGGGATTAATCAACTGCTGCAATACGGTATTGAGGTTACGAGTCCCAAGCAAACCGCGCGAGGTGGGGCAAAGCACTTGCACATCAGTAGCTCGATTGTAACCGAGGCGGGGAATCAAGTCTGTAATGATTTCGGATATTGCTTTAACACCATGTTTGGGGTGATGACCGCCGCCGTGCCACAGACACTCAGACACGGGATTATCGGAAATAGGTTCAATTGTAGGAAACTGGCTTCGGTTAATTTGGTGAGCAGCGGTGATAATTGCGCTCTGTTGGGCTTGCCTAAATACCTTGGTCAACCGCACCACCGGAACGTGACCAGAATTAATCAAGTCAGCAAGGATTTGACCGGAACCGATAGAGGGTAACTGGTCAATGTCACCCACTAGCAGTAGTTGGGAACCGTATTGTATCGCCTTTACCAAAGAAGATGCCAGAAACAAATCAAGCATACTAGCTTCTAGCGCGACAATTGCGGTATGGGGTAAAGGGTTTTGATTATCGCGTAAGAAGCCCATTGTCTTTGGGTCAAATTCCAACAAGCAGTGTATCGTCTTGGCTTCGAGTTGTGTGATTTGACTCAGGCGTTGAGCAGCGCGTCCAGTTGGCGCAGCTAAGGCGATAGATTTACCCATTGCTTTCCACAGAGAGACTATGATCTCGGTGGTGAAAGTTTTACCGCAACCGGGGCCACCAGTAAGAATCATTACCCTTGAATATGCAGCCATTTCTACCGCTAGCCGTTGCTGTGGTGAAAGTTTGATTTTACGACTCTTGGTGAAGCGCTCAATCCAGGCGCGAACACGAGGTATATCTTGTGCAACTGGTTGGCAAAATCTAGATTGTATTAATTGAGCAAGGTTCTGTTCGGTGTGAAAGTAGGTTGGTAGATAACATAGCAGCGTTTGGTCTGAGCTTTTCTCGCGGATTAAGTCATCCTTTCGTGCCATGTCTTTGATAATATCAGCGAGGGCATCTTCTTCGGGTGTGTGATCTGGTGTAGTCAGCAGTTTGATAACATTCTCAATGAGTTTTGGCTGGGGTAAATAGCAATGCCCATCGGCAGCAGCTTCGTTCAAAACATGAATTAAACCAGCACGGTAACGGAACTGACTATCAGGCGCAACTCCTAAATTAAAGGCAATTTTATCAGTTCTGAGAAAACCAATACCGTAGATGTCAGCAGCTAACTGGTAGGGATTGCTGGTGAGAGTAGCGAGTGCTTCATCCTTGTAGTGCCTGTAAATTTTGACTGCATAAGTAGTAGAAACGCCATGACTGTGGAGAAATAGGATTAAATAGATGTAAGAGATGTAAGAAAATAAAATAAAAATAAGTTGATAGCTAAATAAAGATATTTTGAGTTGAAGCAGAGACTTGATATTTGGGTTATGCCATCGGCGACGGCGACCCGGACGCGAACAATCCCACAAACTATCGAGTTTGCCCCAGTACCAGCGATGAATTGTGTCGCGTACAGTCTGTGGATGCCATTTTAAGTATTGTGCGATCTTTAGCACTGTCCATCCAGCAGCTGATAAGCGTAGTACAGTGGCACGACTTTGAGTTCTTGGTGGTATACCTTTTGCTTGAGTGAGTGCTAGTAGGGCTTGATCTTCTATTGGTGACAGGTCAACTTTTAAAGGCGCTGGCATCTTGGTCAGGGGTAAAAATATTTACGACTAAAAGAGATTATCCCAACTTGATGTGCCATTTTACTTTATTGAATTCTATTTACGAACGCCAAGATGCTCCCTAATGGACGAAGGAACTTTAGGTGATTGCGAGTTAGTTTATGATGTCGTAAATTACACAGTTAAAAATACAACTTTAACATGGAATGAAATTCCTGTTCTGTATCATGATACTTTATCTAGGTAAAAAAATAAGTTGATGGTAGGTTCATTTAGCCTATTTACCTAGATGAGTATAATGCAGAAAGTTTTACTGCATAGCGATGCCTACAGTAGTGATAATTGCGTAAAGCAAGGTGTTTTATATTATAAAAAATAAAGTAATACAGAGGGCATAAGGGAAGGCACAGACATCCTTTGGCATGGTGGTCTGCAAATTCCCGCTCTTTTTAACACCCTTGATCTTGGCTCATCTTATATAAAGGATTAGTTTTTGAGAATCATAATTAAGTTTTTGCCGACCAATGGTCGGCAAATTGCGATGCCGAGCAACCAACGATATTTTAATTTTTTAAAATGTAATTATTTCACAACCTTCAAGCAATTCGTCATAAACAGTTAGTTGTTGTGTTTTTAAGTGGTTTGGCAATGAATCATCATCAAAGGTCAAAGTAACAATATGAGTATTTGTGAGACTAAGAGATGATTTGCTGATATCGGTTATTGCCGCACTCATGCCGCTTCGAGTACCGATTAGATACTTCACTGATTGGCCGATCTTTAACTGTGTTGCTGGAATAGCCATAAATGTTAAAAGTGTACTTCAAGAGTAGTCTGGTTGGATGCGACGGTTGTTCTCATTTTGGGCATGGGTTTTATTATTGGAGCAGAACTGCGTCAATTGCTGAATCAATCAACTCAATTGCGGTAGTTTCATAGTGATAAGTATTAAAGCGAAACTTCCCGACAAGTTCGGGCTGTTTTGACGGACGATAACCATATTTAGACTCATACATTTGTAGTGCGAGACTACCAATAGTAGTCATCTGTCCTTGTGTAGCGGTCAGTTGGCGTTGTTGCAATCTCGAAGCAATGGTAAGAGTAGATGCTGTTCTTGGAGATTTGGTAGCGTTACCTAATCTGCGCCAAATATTTGCTAATTCATCAAGGGGTGAGATGAGTAAATTGGTTAGCCCAGTAAAACGTTTAGCGGGCTTATCTGTAGCGACAGCAATCTTTAATGCAATATCTTGTCCAACAGCGATAAATGTACCCATTGCGCGGGTCATAGTAGTGTAAAGCAATTGACGGGTTAACATTCGGGAGTTGGAGGTGAGTAATGGAAAAATCACATAAGGAAATTCACTACCCTGGCTCTTGTGGCAAGTGATACAAAAGGAATGCATGATTTGTTCAAAGTCACTCCTGTAATAGTCAACTCGTGCGCCACCTTCCCAATCAATTGTCACCAGTTCTTTGATTGGGTCAACAGCAATAATTCTGCCCATCTCCCCGTTCATTACGGGTGGGACAGTTTCATAACGATTTTTCAATTGGATAACGCGATCGCCAACTCGGTAAACAACCGACCCAGAAACAACTTCTGCCTGATTCTCAAGTTTTGGATTGAAAATAGGGGCAAGAAGCTTATTAAGGTTATGAACACCTGCTAGCCCTGACTTTTGCGGTGCTAGTACCATTAGTTGTTGATTTAAATCCACATTCTCTTTACTCATGGCCAGGGCTAAAGAGACGATGGTGTTAGCGGTGGCTTGGGGTGAAGGAGTTTCTAGCATGGCGCAGTCGCTCACATCCATCCACTGATTGGGTTGATTAAATTTGTGTAATGTCGGCACTGTACCAAAATTTACATCACTAGCTGCATAGATAATCAAGCTCTCGTGTCGCTGCCGATAAATGGTTTGCAATCTTGTTGTTGGTATTAAATCGGAATGAAGCAAATCTCGTAGCACCATTCCGGCTCCAACACTAGGTAATTGGTCAGAATCTCCTACCAACAAAATTTGGGTTTTTACAGGTATTGCTTTGAGGAGAGAATTAAACAGGAATATGTCTACCATTGAAAATTCATCAACAATCAGCCAGTCGAGAGCAAGCAAATTCTCTTCGTTATAAAGGAAAGCTTGCCCAACTCCCTGCCACTGAAGTAGACGGTGAATGGTACTTGCTTCCATACCTGTGGCATCTTTCATTCGGTTAGCAGCTTTTCCAGTGGGGGCGGTAAGAGCAATAGTTGCCTTAATTGAAGTCAACCATTCCACTAAAGTTTTCAGAACATGGGTTTTGCCGCGACCAGGGCCACCAGTAATAATGCTGATTGGATGTTTAGCTGCCATGACCAAAGCACTGAGTTGTTCATCGCTCAAGCGTGAGAGTTGGCGATAGTCAGTTGCTTGAAGATTTACTAACCAGTGTTCAAGATGTTCTTTGGGACGAGTCGGTTGATTCAGGTGAACTTGAATTTTTAAAGCCACAGAAAGTTCAGCACGGTAAGCAGCTTTCAGGTAAATGCCCTCCCCATCACCAGAAATTAAAGTTCCCTTATCTATTAACTTAGCAAGAATAGTACTTAAAGATTGAATATCAGGTGTATGCAAAGTATGGTTGAGCGCATCCATAGCGGCGGCAAGTAATTGCGATGAGGGAAGGAAACAATTACCTTCTTGCATTGCCGATTTCAAAACATGGATTAGAGATGAAGCATAGCGAGTCTCACTATCAAGTGAGATTCCTAAAGATATCGCTAAAGAATCAGCAGTTTTAAAACCAATGCCATCGACTTCATCCGCTAGGCGATAAGGGTTGTTTTGCAGTACAGAAGACGTTTGGTGTCCGTAATGGTCACAAATTTTTAAGGCTAACTTTAATGATGTTCCCACAGCCACAAGTTGAGTAATAACCCCAAAGTTAGGATTAGTTTTACTTTGTGACCAAGATGAAATAATTGCATTGATTCGATAAGTAGTAAGTCCAGGAACTGAGTCCAGTTTTTCCGGGGCGTTGTCTAATACTGATAAGGTGGAAGTTCCAAAGTAATTGACAAGAGTTTGAGCAGTTTTCTTGCCGATGCCACGAAACAGCCCACTCTCTAAATACTGCTGGATTTCGGACAAGGTTAGCGATGGAAATTTCTCGACTTGAAGGAGACTCGTCATGAGTTAAATCTTCGTTGAGAGATTCTGTTCTCATTCCAGAATAGCGCATCAAACCAATTCGCAATGGGCTGCGCCCCGCTACGCGAACGCAATTATTACCCCACGCACGTCACTTGCTCTATTTGGGGAAACCCCCTTGGCGCTAGCCTCTCCCTTTGGGAGAAGACCGCAGTGGCTTATAAATGCGGGGGCTTGAATATTGATACGTGTTTTAATTTTTTTCATCAATAAATTGAGTAGCCAGTGCGGTCAAGGTCTGCATCTCATCAAGTGGAGCATCTGGCGTGGGCTTGTATCCCAAATGAATCAATTATTCAATTACGTCGGAAAAAGCGAATTGCTCGGTCAAGCTCCGTTATAGCTAGTCGGAGAATTATCAACTGCAAGTTTTCAGGTTTTCCTCCGACTATTCTGCTCCCAAACGGGCTTGACCATTTTCTTGAAAATGGTGTGTCGGACAAAATTTAACTGGCCAATATATAACGAATAAAAGTGAAAAAGCAAGGGGCGAAAGTACGGATTATTTTCGTACCTTTATCGATTCCTTTGTCATTGCAAAATATGGGATATTAAAACACAATATGCAACAGGTAGTAGTAATTTTTTATAAAAAAACAGATAGAAGTTAGTTATAAAAAAGTTAGTTTTGGCTACTAATGACTAATGTTTTTATTAAATAATTAAGATAAATAAAGATTAAAAATATCTTGTATTTTCAACACTAAATATTAATGAATGAGTAACTAATTGTGCTACAAATATAGAATAGTTTATCATGCAAGTATCAAATAAATACTATGCACCCAATAGAGTTTAAGAAGAAGTGGAAATTAACTTATCAAGAGATGGCGTTTGTATTAGGATACGAAAGTGATTACACTGTTCGCTGCTGGGGAATGAAAGGAAGATTTAAGCGAAACCCTCAAAACGTTGTTCACGTAGCTTGCAGCCTTCTAGATGAAAAATGGGCAAGTCAGGGTAAGAAGCTAAATTCTTGTCTTTGAACAAAATTTTTCTCTTGTAGTTGCATTTGCGACTTGCCCGCCACGAAAAAAGCGGGTATTTTTATGTGTAGTTAGAAGTTCCAAGAAGTTCTCAGAGTCATGGGGATAGGGAGGTTTACCTGGCAAAATGAAGAACTAACAAGACCAGAAGTTGCGGCGATGTTAAAGCCAAAGGTTTCTGCAAGACAACTACAAGCATACTTGAATATAGCTCGGAAGTACTTGCCAGAGTTCCAGAAGTTCACCAACAAAAAAACAGGTGGTCTAGATGGCTATGCAAAGCTATACGAGTGTCACATTACAGTACTTCAGGAAATTCGCTCACTAGCTAGGGAGCATACTTTAGCTGACATAGAAACTGAATTTCAACAAAGAGCATTAAACAAGTCAGAAGTGGGAAGTTGGAAGTAGATTTTTTGTTATTTCCAACTTAGATAATAAGGTCAAGAAAAAGGGTGTAAGGGGTAGGGTGTGGGGTGTAGTGAGGACGGCATTGGACGTAGCTCTGAAACCTCGACCAATGCAATTGCCTTAAAATACAGGGCTTAAACACAAAAGGTTGTTGGGGCTATTTCTTCCCACACCCCAATACCTACACCCCGCCCCAACGGGGCTTGGTGATTTTTAGATTTTTCCTAGAACAATGAAAAAAGGAGTAATTGCCTTGGCATCTAGTAATTCTGTGCGAAGAACACAAACTCAAGTTCTGGCTAAGGCTAGCGCGGCGATTGGGCGCAAGTATCAGCATCACATTTACGCGGCGGGTACAGCGACAATCATTGTCATGCAGTCAATGCCCTCTTATGGGTGGGGCTTGTTCGATTCGGCTCAGGTGGCAATGACTTGTATGTTCGGCGGCGCTGGTGGTATTGGTGGTGGTGGTGCGGCGGCGGCTACCGCCATTACAGCACTTCCCTCAGTTATCAATGCAACAATCACAGTACTTTTGTTTGTATACTTTGTGGCTTCTGGGCTTAAGGTTGCCAACGGCATTGGTGAAGGGCAGGAAGTAACGCAGATGGTTCAACAGCCCGTAGGCGTATTTTTCATAATCCTGGTGCTTTGGATTGCTCAAAGCATCTTATTTAACGGCGTTACAGCCGCTTGCTAGTGATGAGCGAGTATAATAAATCGCCCATGAAACGGGTGAATCAGTCACTTGGTCAAAATGCAACAATAGGCATTTTTACTGGCTTTCAATTTGCAATCGCCTTATTTATGTTTGGTGTGGGCTTCATCATAGCGATTATGTTTGGGGTGGGAATAGTTTGGGGACTGCTGGCTGGTGTTTGGTTGAGTGCCACGGTGATAGTTTTATCTGGCAAACGTCCTTACTTGTTCTGGTCAAGAGTGTTCCCAAGCGTTCCAACTTTCACACGCGGCTATATCAGATATACTTCGCCCCAAAACAAAAAAAGGGCGGGTTCCAAAGGGATGCCTAAGCTATGGTAAAAAACAGTATTCATAATCAAAAAATAGTACCATTTGAAGACTTTTTAGACTTAGTAACTTTAGTAAAACTAAAAAAGGGTAACTATCAAATCGGAGCTTACTTGTTGAGCAAAAAACAAGTAAGTGACACTAACAATACCCTGCAATTAGTATTCGGATATGAATGCACTGGCTTTCACCCACTGTTTAATTCATCAGAGAGACTGGAGGCGATGGCGAAGGCTTTTGAGAACGGCTGTAAAGAGTTCTCGGAGGGTGAGAAATTCACGTTTAGATGGTCTTCGTTTTGCGACGAAGACAAAGTGATTGAAAGCTATCGTCAGAGACTAGATAGCCCTGTATCTCAAGAGACAAAATTTTTGGATTGGGGGCAGGTTGCGCGGATGCAAGAACTGACGCGTAATCATCAGCGCAAGGATATCAAGCTCAGTATTTACACGACTTTTACTGTCCGTCCAGGAGGAACCGAAGGTGGTGACGCGGTAGATAGAGCGATAGTGAAGCTGGCAAACTTTTTACAGCGCAAATTCACCCCAACAGGAGCGACCGAACTCACTGTTCAAAACTTAATTCAAGTTCTTGAAAAAGCAATAATCGTCTCTTTGCGCCACCAACAAATACTATCTGAAATGGGCTTGTTTCCCTCGCCAAAATCAGACAAGCAATTGTGGGGCGACCTAGTTGATAGAATGGGTGCGAAGGCTGTAAAAGTGCCCCATACATTGGTTTATGATATTGGTGAATTAAGGGAAGAGATTAACGAAGCCGCGCCCAACCCATCGCGGTATAACGATCAATTGCACGCTACATCCGTACTTCTGAATAACGGCATACCCCACGCTGATAGGCGCTGGGTATGTTTGCCGAATCAATGTGGTGAAAAAAAGAAGTATATCGGCGTAATGACCCTTGCCCAAAAACCAGAAGTGTTTGCTTCCACCCATCAGCAAATACGTTTTTTATGGGACGTATTCTCACGCGAGGTTATTTATGATGTCGAGATAATAACAGAGATTAGCCCAGCCGATCAAAAAATGATTAGGCTTACCCAACAATTGATTACGAGGCGGTCAATAAATGCCTCCGCTAGCGCCAGCAAAAAGACTATTGACGTAGGAGCGCAAATTAATACGGAGCGGTCAGTCGATGCTCAGAAGCAGCTTTACACAGGTGATGTCCCTGAAAATGTAGCGGTTACTGTTCTCGTTTATCGCAATTCTCCTTCCGAGATAGACGACGCTTGTCGGTTAATTTCCGGCTATATCAATCAACCTGCTGAGTTGATTAGAGAAATGCAATATACATGGTCAATCTGGCTTGACACTTTGCTGTTGAGACAGCGACCGCAGCTGACTTTTCCTTTCAACAGACGCGCCACTTTCTTTGCCAGTGAAGTAATTGGTTTAACGCCAGTCGTTCAAACAGCGCACGGTGATAAACAAGGCTTTGAATTAGTAGCTGACGAGGGTCAATCCTCGGTTCACATTGACCTGTCGAAGCCGAAAAACATGATGGTAATCGGCACTACCGGGAGTGGAAAATCGGTAATAATTGCCTCTATCATTTATCAATGCTTGGCGTTGGGAATGTCAGTATTAATGATTGACTTGCCAAATGATGATGGTTCAGGAACCTTTGGAGACTTCACGCCCTACTTTAATGGATTTTACTTTGATATCTCAAAGGAATCAAATAATCTTGTACAGCCGCTAGACCTATCAAAGATTCCTGAGTCGCAGTGGGAGGAAAGAACAAAAGCCCATCGAAACGATATTAATTTAATCGTGCTTCAATTAGTTTTAGGAACGCAAAACTTTGACGGGTTGCTATCACAAACTATTGAATCTGTAATCCCTTTGGGTACAAAAGCCTTTTACGAAGATGCGGAAATCCAAGAGCGATTTGAATTAGCGCGAAAAGCAGGGATAAACACCCCAGAGTGGGCGAATACCCCGACATTAGCAGATATGGAGAAATTCTTCTCGCTTGCGTACATTTATTTAGGTTATCAGGATGACAATGTAGAAAAAGCGTTAAATTACATCCGCTTGCGGTTACAGTACTGGCAAGCTAGTAGTATCGGTAGCGCTATCTGCAAGCCTTCAACCTTCCAGGCAGATAGCCAGTTGATTACCTTTGCTCTGACTAATCTGCAATCAGGAAAGGATGCAGAAGTGTTCGGGATGAGTGCATATATCGCCGCGTCCCGTCAATCCCTCTCCTCGCCCAACAGCGTGTTCTTTATGGATGAGGCTAGCGTATTGCTTGGTTTTTCTGCATTGTCGCGGCTTGCGGGTCGGAAATGCGCTACGGCTCGAAAGCAAGGCTGTCGGGTGTTTCTGGCGGCACAGGATGTCATTTCTATTGCTAAATCGGAGTCAGGAGAACAAATATTACAAAATATGCCATTGCGGTTGATTGGGCGGATTGTCCCAGGCGCGGCTAATAGTTTCTCTGAGTTACTGGGCATCCCTAGAGAAATTATCGATAAAAACGAAAGCTTTGTCCCTAATATTCAGCAGCTATATACGTTGTGGCTGCTCGACTATAACAACAAGTATGTGCGCTGCCGCTATTATCCCTCCTATCCCCTGCTGGCGTTGGTTGCCAATAGCAGAGAAGAACAAGCCACGCGAGATAAGTTCAAGAAAATTCACAGCGACAAGTTCACCTGGGTGGCAGAATTTTCTAAATATTATGTCGATTGCGTTAAGCAAGGGAAGCCGTTATGAAGGTTCTATCATCAGTCATTCAAAATAAGCTATTGATGGCAATACTCGCGGGTGTTTCGTCAATAGGAGCTTTTCAGGTTTGGCAACATAACCAAGCCCAATATGAAAAACGTATGAGAAACGCAAAGAATGACTGCGGGGTGTACATAGAATTGGGTGAAGATGCCGTTAGATTCAGTCCTAGTTTAAAAGCAGTGAAGTATCAAAATAAGATCCTTCCGGGGTTAGAACAACCTGGGATTAATTCGGAATCGGCTGAACCTGGAGATTACGTGATGATTTTGAGATCGCAGTCTTCCACCCTTCCGCCTAATGCAAAGCCCTTTGACGACCCCTTTTTTACGAGCTTGTTAAATAGAGAAACATTACCAAAAACATTAATGGTTTCAGTCGTGTCCTTTGATAAATCAAAAAAACAAGCGACTGTCGAATCCTACTGTACCAAAAAACCTTTTGTAGTAGACATGGATAATTTGTATGAAAGATACCAAACGGTTGATCGTAATCTCCGGCACAGTGGTTTTGATATCCTTTTCTAGTCTCCCAGCTAACGCCCAAACAAATCAAAACCAATCTTTTCTGACTCAATTTCAACAAATTTACAGTAGTTTACAGGCTTACATTAGCAATTATCAGAAAGAATTTTCTAAAAGTTTGGGCAAGTTAGAAGCAGAATTAAATCAGGCGATTGAGTCTAGTGTTGGAGATTTAGGTATTCCCGATCCTCTAAAAGCTGGTAAGAACATTGAGAAAGTCATTGAAAAACAAGAAGGGGATTTACTAATATTAGATCCACGCATTCAAGCTGATAATGCCATCAAGGATTGGAACCAACAATATACACGCGGACAGTCTCAATCAGTTCTTGGTGTTGAAGGACAAAAAGTCCAGTCACAGGAGGCAGAAACCACTAATGATGCTACCTCCCAATCCAGCGAAAATGCTAATGCCGCTCAAGATGATGTCATCACCCAAGACATTCTCAAAAAGATGGCTACTCAAAACTTACAAAGCGTTGTGATTGCAAAATCCATTCACTCAGAAGCACAAAAACAATCCCGTTCTTTGGCAGTTACCAATATTAATCTTGCTGATATTTCTAGTCGTATGGATGAGCAAGTGGCTGCGAAGGAACAGGAATCTATTGCAGCTACCCGTCAAATCATCCAATCTGCCGCCGCTAACGATTCATTCTGGAAAAATCAATAATGCTAGCGCTCTTAACTATTCTATTTGCTCAAACTACGGGACAGCTTGCAGGGGAAAATACAGGGACTACAAACGCAGGAGAAATAGTTGAAGGTGCTGTGAACGGCGCAGACTTAATCTACAAATCCTTTGAGAATGATTGGGCTGAACTGGCATCAGGAACAAACCCAATTTATACGGCTGTTGTCGCTGTTTCTACTCTTGCTGCTGTGGTTATGATTGGTTTTGCTTCCTTTGGGTGGTATCGGAAATATGCAGAAGAAGGTTTTGGGTTTGATTTTGTCTCTGAGATGGTTTTACCTTTGCTAGTAATTGTCATGCTAAGTAACAACGGGTTCCTTCTCGCCAATACGACAATCGCGCTGAAAAATGTATCCACTGGACTAAATAGAAACATTCTAAATATTACTAGAAATGGCGTGAATTTGAGAGATGCTATCCGAAATGTCAACGCTGACCAAAGCTTTATTTTAGCCGCACAGATAGCTTTAGCTAATTGTGAAAAACTGAGTCAGGAGAAGGAAGAAGGCGAAGAGTTCAGCAAGAAGCAAATTTGCATCAATAAGGCTATAGAGGATACCAGAAATTCTGCACAGCAAGCTAGAGAAAAAACTGGAACAGGTTCAGGGGGAGGAAGCTGGAATCCTTTAGACCTTAGTGGTGAACTAATCAATAGCGCGATTCAAGGTATTGTTTATGTCATTCTCAGTGGACTATCCGCCGCTTTTCAATATATCGTCCAACTGTCCTTCTTAATGATTGCATTCGTCGCCCCCGTCTTCCTAGTTCTATCTTTACTGCCTTTCCAAAGCAAGCCTATCTATGCTTGGTTGTCTGGCTGGCTAGGACTAACATTGGTTCTCATTTCGTACTCGATAACAGTCGGAATTATTGCCAGCGCAATTGTTTCTAAACCTTCGAGTAATCCTTTATTATTGCAACTACTACAAGCTATTTTTTCGCCATTACTCGCGGTAGCCATAGGTACTGGTGGCGGGATGGCTGTATTCTCAGCTTTTACAAGTGGGGTTAAATTCACTGTGGGGTTACGGAGATGAAATTGTTAGAGAGAAAAGAGTTAAATTTTACCCCAATTTTCTTAATAGTCAATGCGGGTTTATTAACGATTTTGCTATTAATAGAAGTTGTTAATTTTGTTCGGATAGGAATAATTTCTAAAACGAAAGCTTCGACCTTGGTAGAATTGTCTGACGGCGAATCTATCAGAGTTATTCCTATAGGCAGTTTGGAGCGAACGCCGCAAGCTATTACGTATTTTGTTGGGCAGACAATGACCGGACTTTTAAGTTGGAATGCTCTACCAAAGTCAAGCGATGATTACAATCCAGACCCCACCAAACAATTAAAGTTAGATACTGGGGTATCAACATCAAAAGCCAAGATTACTACTAGTGTATGGGCTTCAGGTTTTGCGTTGTCAGAAGATTTTCGCGCACCATTCCTTGAGGAGATAAGTAATCTTACGCCGCCCGATGTCTTTACTGGGTCTACACAATCAATCCTAAAAGTTAGCCTCATCAGTCAGCCGACTCGGATTAAGGATGGGCAATGGAAAGTAGATATGGTTGCAGAGATTGTTGTTTTCCAAGGCAGTAATTTAGTTGGTAAGCCCATCTCTTTTAACAAAACTGTATTCGTCAGGGCGATTGATACGGCTGCCATTCCTAGATTTGCATCCCAGGTTCAAGAAACCGCTTCTCGCGTTCGGAAAGCTGGGCTGGAAATTTATAAAATCCAAGATTTAGACCTATGATCCAAAATCAGGAACCCTTAGCGTCAGCAACTATTGAGATAGAGTCGCAAGATTTTGCCGCCATGAACGGGGCTAAAACCTCTTCGATTAATGATTCAATTCAACCAGAACAGAACCCCGCACCAGAGGAAATCGTTACCACTCGAACAGTCTCGCAATCTCCACTCTTAAAAATGGGCGTTGTTGCCCTGATTTGCTCTCTCTTTGTAATAATCATTGGGGCTTTAATCGATAATTCAATGAATGTGCTGAAGTTTTCCAGTAATAAAGTGCAGCCAACCCTAGAAGAGCAAACGCCCCTAGCAGAGCCGGAAAATGAGACAGGTAAGGATAAAACAGCGCTTGCTCTGACTAGCCAAAATTACGAGCTAAAGCAGATTCGCGATCGCTTGCCAAGCCCAACGCCAACCCCTAGCCCAACCCCAATCGCACCCGTTACCCCTCCGATGGAACCAGTGCAGCGCCGACAACGTTCTTACCCAGTCGCCAGTCAGCCGACAGCGCCCTTCACTTTCCCCCAGGCTAGAGTATCTATTCCCCAGCCCCAGCCCAAAATTGCCCAGCCGATCAGACAATCTCCTTTGGCGTTCCCAACGGCTGCAACCAACGCCCCCACCAAAGACCCCACTCAGCAATGGCTTCTCGCTGCAAACGCTGGCAGTTTCAGGAGTTCAGGAGATGAATCAGAAAGCGAGAAACCCATCAAGACTAATGGAATTGAAGGAGGTACGGGAGGAGCTACACAAGTCGCCCAGAACACTACCATTAATTACAACGCAAAACGCGTACTCGTTGGCACCATAGCAGAGGGCAGACTAGAAACGCCGATTGCTTGGGGCACTGGTGACGCTGGCAACCAGAATTACTTGGTGAAACTAACAAAACCCTTAAAAGCCTCAGATGGTAGCGATGTGCTAAGAGTGGGCGCTTATTTGGTTGTTCAACTAGCAGAGTCCAATGGTTCGGGTTTCGCCAAACTGCGCGGCGTTTCAGTATTGGTCAATATAAACGGCGATACACAAGAAAAACCGCTACCACCAAATGCTGTTTTGATAATGGCCAAGGATGGTGGTTTCTTAAAAGCAGAGTCTCGCAAAGGTAGCAATCTGGGTAACAATTTCATTTCTGCGATCATCGCGGGAGTTGCGAAGGCTGCCCAGGTACAGAATCGCCCTGTAACTCAAGTTAGTACGAACTCTAATGGCTTCTCTACTAGCTCCACTACCAACGGTCAAAAAGATTTATCTGCCGCTTTTGGAGAGGGTGCATTTAATAGCATTCTCGACAATATCAAAAGCTCAAATGTCGCCCGTTCTCAACAGTTAAGCGGTAGAGAAGAAGTATTTGTGATCGATGCTGGCAAGTCAGTTCAAATATTCATCAATCAAACAATATCGTTATGAGGGAACAGGGAACGGGGAACAGGGAACAGGAAAAACTGATGGTTTTTAAACATGAGATTGAGTTGAAGAAGGCAGAAGGCAGAAGGCAGAGGGCAGAAGGTTCAATGTTTTGTAGGGGATTCAAACCCATCCTAAATTGGGGCCACCAAATTTTCAATTTGGTGGGGGTCTTAAACCCTTGTTCCATGATTGTCACGGGCAGAAAACAGTATTCCAACTGAAGCTCCTGCCTTCTGCCCTCTGCCTTTCTTGATAACGTTACGGTAACTGAGGATATAAATGTTAAAGAAAACCACTATTATTGCAGCATTTTTAATCTTAACTAGCGCGGCAAAAGCAACGGCGATACCTGCCCGAACGGTTTACCAGAACGACGCAAACTCCAATGCCATCGAATTAAAAGTGTGGAAGGGCTACGGGCTAACTATTAATTTGATGTCTACAGGGGAAACTATCAAGCAAGTTTGGATCGGCGATCCAAGTCGCTTCGCCTTTACTTCAAATGGTGCTTTATGCCCGTCATCAGGCAACGATTCTGACTGCACAGGAGGCAAAGCGACTGTAATTTTCCTTCGCCAGATTGACCCGATCAACTTCCCTGTTACCTCTAGTAGCAATGGAAGCACTCAAATTACAGTACTTACGAATGAAAAACAATATCAATTTAAGATAGTCCCTGCTACTGGCAACCCAGCCTATACAAGCTTGGTGATTAAATCGGATTCAGATCGCCCATTGCCAATTACGCGTCCGCGAACGCCACTTCCCCTAACAGTTGAAAAACCGCAATCAGCGCCGCCAGTAGCCCACCAGCCCTCGTTGCCACCACAAACAATAACAGTCCAAAAGCCTCAGCCTGTTGCCGTTTTACGCCCCAATCCTGGGACTACGCTAAATGGTGCGATTCAGAGGAACGATGCTAATGCTCTCGCTTTTGGGCTAGCAGAAGCGGGGCGCAAAGGTCAAGTTAAACCCGGATCTACCATCTGGAACAAGGTGCAAGATGCAATTAAATTGTTACGGCGTGGCAAGACTATAGATGAGGCGATTTCACTTTCTCAGGTCGATAGAACTACTTTTGATCAATTACTTGAATGGGGGCGGTTGTGAACAATTTTTCTAAATCTATTCGCCAAGAATTAGGCGATTTTCTGGATTCATGTAGGTGCGAAGGTGAGTTATGGATGTTTCCACCAATCGGCTATTTGCTGCTTTTGACTACTCTTTTGGCTGTGGGTCAGACAAAGCTTAGTCCTGCAACAACCTACTTAAAATGGCTGTTACCCATGCCCTTTGCAACCTTAACTGTATTGCAAATAAACCAGTACAGAAAATCCAAAAAGCTGTTAGCACCAACAGGAAATGTAGAGCTACAGCAATCCAAAAGTGGATGCGAAAGTTGTGCCTATTTTCATGGGCGACAATACGACCAAGAAATCCTAATATGCACGGTACATCCACGCGGCTCCAATCAAGAACAATGTCCCGATTACTTTAACAAAAATCATGAAACTTAAGCCTTTTCTACTGGCTGCAATAGCTTCTCTAGTTCCGCTTTCCGCCTCAGTCGCACAGACACCAACAATCGATTATTCACAAGGCTTGTACAAGACGGCTGCCCCCGACTGGTCGAAAATCACATGGGATACTTTGCCACCCGTTCAACAGCCAGGATTTTTAAAGATACCTAAAAACCTGATTTCAGTTTTTGGCTACGACCCCTCGCGCTCGTGGACAGCAGGGCAAAAAGTAGACTCTGTTGTGATGTTGGGGGATGCAGATGATGCCTTTAAGATGTCTGCCTTGAGCTTAAAGTCCATTGACACGGTGGCTTTGCCCACTACAGGCACAACCACCAAACCCACCCTCAAAGACTTTGGATTAATGCAATGGCAAACGCCAAAAACATTAGTTAAAGCAATGCCTGAATTAAGCAATTTGAGCCTATCAGAAGTTCCCCCATTAGCCGAACTATTCTCCAAGAATGGCGGCGGTGGCGGCACTATTTCTCAGTCCATAGCCTCAAATCCTCAAGTCGCAAACCTGACACTAGATAAGATTGACCTAAGCAAATATTCGCTTGATTCAATTCCTGGGTTGGACAAAACTCAGCTAGGAAACTTTGAATCATGGCAGCAAGCATTAGTCAATCAAATTCCTAAATTAAGTCAAGTGCCCTTTGATAAAATGCCTCAGCCTATTAGCTCTGGGATAGACGTTGTGGGTATCGCGTCGGTTGTACTTGGGACGGCTGAAAAAGGCGATGCAAGGGCTGGGAATGATTACTTTGTGTCTGGCAGCGTTGTCAGAGGCGATCGCACTTTAACAGTCGCCTGTCCTCCAGGCATTGAATGCTCATACTTAGAGATGGGGGATTTTGCTGGCAGTCAGGGCGGCTTATATGGCAAGCGCTGGGCATCTGGCTCATCCCAACAAGTATTGGGTGGTTATGGAATTCTAGCCTCTGTGAATGGGGGCAAGGAACCGACGGGGCGGCTAGTGTATGGTAGTGGATTCAAAGTGGCGCTAACTGGAGTTAATGAAGCGAAAGGAACCGCAGACTTTGGTCTTTTCTTTAGGATTTGCGCTCGTCCGCCATTTCAGCAGAAAACTTGCACCCCTTACTTCATTGGGCCAGTTCCCTGGTTGCCCGTGAGTGAGAATGATTTGGTTATCGTGGGGACGGGACGATGACAGGGACTCCTAAGACAGAGGTTAAGCCAAATCAATTTATTCCCCCAGGTATTGAATCGGCTCTGTTTTCCCCCGCAGGTTTAGGGGTACTCGTCTGTGGTGCGATGATTGTAATCGCCAAAATCATCGATAGTAGGGGAGGTATTGCCAAGCTAGCGACCGCGAGGTGGGGCGGCGCGGTGGAGAAAAAAGCCGCTCGTCAACTGGCGATTAAGCAAATTACAAGCCGCTTGCATAACCGAGTATCTTTATATGTTGGCACTCCCAAGAATATAAAGAGTCAGATTATCGATGGAATTAGGAAAACGAGTATCCCTGAAGATTCAAAAACCCTTTACTTCCCAGAAGCACAGCGAGGCATCCTAGTTTGTGGTGGGCCGGGGAGTGGAAAGTCATTTTCAATGATTGTGCGATTCGTTGACTAGTGAATCACGGTGTAAGTCCGTACATAACTAGTCCAACCTGACAGCAGATAACTGTCATTACAGGTTGAACTCTCGGCTTGATGTAGGTGTAAGTCCTACCATTCAGACTCAGAATTGACTCCTTACCTGCCCACACTGAGTAGACTCGGTTTCTACAGGGTGAAGCTGGGAACAGGGCGTAATTAGACAGCCGTTGCGGGCTGACACTAGCGCTAATAGGGAGTTCCCATGATGAAACAGAGCCTATAAAAGCAACTTAGAAAAAAGCAGGGCGCAACATAAAACCCTTGACTTCACTGGAGATAACCCCGCCGTGGAAGATCATAACAACGGTAAGAGTCCTGGGGTTCCCGTAGTTGAATTGGCTACATCTAAAGGAACAATCAATCATACCGAGGGAACGAATAAAAACGATTTGGGAGTCTAGGGGAAGTCGAACCCCTGGTAGGTAAGACGGGATACGGAATTCTCACAAGTCGGGTAGGACGCAACGTAATTGTTGCGAGGTGTTCAGAATACATTAACTAGAGAAGAGAAAATGATTAGGCACGGTTACAAAACTAGTGAATCTTGGAGAGCTTTACCGTGGAAGAAATTCCGCCGTAACCTTTTCCGCCTTCAAAAGCGCGTGTACAAAGCTGTTCAAGTTGGAGACAAGCGGAAAGCTAGGTCACTCCAAAAGCTCATTCTAAAATCAACCTCGGCTCGATTTCTTGCAATAAGACAAGTATCTCAGTTAAACGCTGGTAAAAAGACGGCGGGTATTGATGGCAAAAAATCCCTAACCTTTTCCGAACGCTTCTATCTAGAAGAATGGTTAAGAGTTAATAGCGGAGATTGGAAGCATCAAGGCTTACGGGAAATCCCCATCCCCAAAAAGGACGGGACAACCAGAATGCTTAAAATACCAACCATAGCGGATAGAGCTTGGCAATGTCTAGCTAAATACGCTCTGGAAGCCGCACATGAAGCAACTTTCCACGCCAGGAGTTACGGGTTTAGACCTGGGCGCTCTGCCCACGATGCACAACAGAGCATCTTTAATAACCTAAACTCAAGTAGCAACGGAATAAAAAAACGAGTAATAGAACTCGATATCGAAAAATGCTTTGATAGGATTAATCACTCAACGATTATGGATGAACTCATTGCCCCTAAAGGCTTAAAACTCGGTATCTTCCGATGCCTCAAGGCTGGAGTTAACCCACAATTCCCCGAACAGGGTACGCCTCAAGGGGGAGTAGTTAGCCCATTACTAGCTAATATCGCTCTCAACGGGATTGAAAGTATCCACAGATACCATTATGGATACAAAGAAGGAAAGATAATAACGGAAAAAACACCGGCAAAATCGATTAGTGAGCCATCAATCCGCTATGCGGATGACATGGTTATTATACTCCGCCCCGAAGATGATGCAGAAGAGATACTTGAAAGAATCGCCGAATTCCTCCGCATTCGCGGAATGAATGTAAGCCAAAAGAAAACCAAAGTCACCGCCGCGACAGACGGGTTTGATTTCCTCGGCTGGAACTTTAAAGTCCAGAAAAACGGAAAGTTCAGAAGTACTCCCTCAGTGGATAACTTTAAAGCATTCCGTAAGAAAGTAAAACACGTTGTCAACAACTCGAATTATGGTTCTATCGTCAAGGCTGAGAAATTAGCACCGATAGTTAGAGGTTGGAGAAACTACCACAAGTTCTGTAAGATGGATGGTTCAAAGCATTCGCTTTGGTTCCTGTCCAGCAGAGCATACACGGTATTTAACAAGGAAACAAAGCAAAACCGCTATTCGAGTGAAAAGCTCATAAAGAAAGCATTTCCAACGATTCCTTACTCCGAAAATAAACACGTCATGGTTCAGGGTACAAAATCCCCCTATGACGGAGATACAGCCTATTGGAGTAAACGTAACAGTAAACTCTACGACGGCGAAACTTCTATTGCTCTTAAAAAGCAAAACCATAGATGTGCTTCCTGCGGCTTAAAATTCATTGATGATGAGCGCATTAACTTGCACCACATCGACAGAAATCACGCCAACTGGAAAAAGAACAATCTAGAGGCAATCCACGAAAGTTGTCACGATTATAAGCACATGAGCAAAAGCGCAAGCTGAGAACATCGGGAGCCGTGTACACAGAAATGGGTACGCACGGATCTAACTGAGAGGTGCGGGGAATAATATCCCCCATCGACTCAACCAATCCCCTGATCCGCTCCGCAGTAGATCAGGGGCTACCCATCGTCCTTTATGATTTCAAGTACGCACAGCAAGAATCAGCCACAGCAGTTGCCAAGGGGCAAGCGCCAATACTGGCAGGGTATGCGCTCTCTCGCGGTTATCAAGTTACCGTACTTGCCCCAGGCTTTGCAGAATCAGCAGTTGCCAACCCTATAGACTTTCTTCGTAGCAATGAAGACTCAGAGATGGCGCGGCAGCTTGCAATTACACTCAATCGCAACTTTCAATTGGGTGATAAAGATTCTGGAAATAGCTTTTTCACCAATGCTGGAGATCAGTTAGTCCAAGCCGTCTTTATGCTGGCAAAGGGCACAGAGTATCCAGATATTATGATGTGCCAAGCAATCCTGGGGTTGCCAAAGTTAGTTAAGCGCATTGAGCAAGCCGCCGAACTAAACTTCATGGTTAGAGAGGCTTTCGCACAGTTTGTATCTGTTGCAGGGTCGCCAGAAACAGCAGCTAGTATTGTGGGTACGGCTAGCGGATTGTTCAGCCGCTTCATGGTTCCCTCGGCCTTGGCTGCCTTCTGTGGAAAAACCAATATTCCACTGGATTTGAAGGGGCGGCAGATGGTGATTTTCGGAATGAACAAAGAGAAGCGTGATGTGATTGCACCCTTGCTAGTCTCAATTCTGCATCTATTAGTGAGCCGGAATGTAGCTAACAAACGTACTTGTCCTTTGGTATTAGGGATTGACGAATTGCCTACTCTTTATTTACCAGCACTGGTTGATTGGCTGAATCAGAATCGGGAAGATGGCTTAATCTCTCTGCTGGGCTTGCAAAACTTATCAATGCTGATTGAATCCTATGGTGAAAACACAACTAATGCAATATTTGGTGGTTGTGCTACCAAAGCATTCTTTAATCCCCAAGATGATGTCGCCGCCGAACGATTTAGTAAGTTTTTAGGTGAAGAGGAAATTAAATACAAGCAACGTTCTCGCTCATCAGGAGGTAAGGGTGGTGCAAGCATTTCTAATTCTGACCAAAACAGTACCCGAAAATTATTTGATGTCAATCAATTTAACACTTTACCATCGGGGAAAGCAGTAATTATTAGTCCAGGTTTCCGTTCTCGTGGTCAAATAAGTTTGCCAATATTGCAATCAATTAAAATTCCTCAACATGAAATCCAATCGGAAGCTGACAGTGTGAAAGCTTGGTACGAGTTTCAAAAGTTTTTATCTAAAAAGTCTACTCTCTTAACTCCAGCAGATGAAGAAATGAAAATTCGCCGAGCCTCCGCGATAAAATTGTTACCTTTAATAGAGAACCAAGAGCAGTTATCAGAATATGCAAGTCTGATTTAAAGTGAAATTTCCTGCCCTTAATAGTCATCACAAATATTCAGGATAAATACCATGTCGTCACGCGATTTTTACTCACTTAATGATTATGACAGACGAGAAATTGCAAAACTTCCACCTCAGATAGCAGCTTTAGCAGATAAATATCCATGTGAGATTGTAAATGTTGTCGATGCTTGGGACGATGAGCCTTTTGAGATTAATTATGTTCCTCAATATGTTGAAATTTATAGCGATGCGGGTGAAAAGGCTAGCTTGTGTATTTTAGACGGGGTTCTCACAGACTATACACCTGCTAATCCAGAAATTAATACCTCAACTGTCCAAGTAATCATTGATGGCAAGTTTGCTTATATCGAAATTGAAGGAAGGGTAATAATCAATCATTTGGGCGGAATAATTCTCCCCAAAGTAACTGTCAATCCTTCGGAGTTAATTCAAGTTTTACTAAAGGAATAAAATCATGATTGATGATGGAGATGCCAAAGAAATTAAACGTGACTACTTGGATATTCTAGAAGCACTACTTAAAAATATTCAGCAAAAAGCAAAATCAAAAGAAATACCGACTAGCAACGATATAAGTATTTATGCTGGTGGAAAGCAGGTATATAAAGGACTTGTCGGACAATCACCATCTAAAAATTTATTGACTTCCGAACAACTAGAGAATATTAACCTAGCAATAACTGACCCCAAAAATTCTCAAGGTACTATCTCGATCAAGATTGGTAAATCGGAAGTTTTTCGCGTTCAAAATGGACGGATAACCAATGATTTATTAGGTTTAGCTCCCCCATCACAGCCAAATAAAGTTGTAACGAAGGAGCGAATTTACAGTGTAGAAGCTTTGCAAAAACAAGTGAAAGTTTTACAAAGTAAACTTCAAGCACAACAAAAACTTGTTGAAAGTATCAAAGAGACGCAACAAACGCCCGAATCGCTGTCAAAGTTAATTGACCAAGTTGCCGAAATGGGTAAATCTTTGGAGAAACAACAGCAGTTGATTGAAAATACCCAAAAAGCATTGTCCCAGGTGAATGAACGTTCTTTACCACAAATTCAAAATACGGTTCTTCAAAACTGGGTGGGTACGGTTGAGAACCAGGTAAAACAAACTGCCAAGAATGTTTTTGAGTGGGTTAAAGATGCGCTAACACCTGAAGTTACCAAGCTCAGAAACGAAATTGCTTTACTCAAATCTCAAATTAATGAACAAATTACTAGCTTCAAGGATGAAGTTAAATATCAGACTGACAGTGTAAGAAATGAACTCAATCAACAAGTTGGTAACTTAACTCAAGAGTTACGTACACAAGTAGATGGTGTTAAAAACACGGTTGAGCAAAAGATTAAGGGTGTTCAGTCAGCCATTGACAATACTCGAACTGAACTACGGGCTGCTGTCGATGATGTCAAAGGTCAAGCAATTGAGCAAAGTGTTAAAGCCCTGCTGAACATCTTGGGCAAAGATAACCCTGATGGTTCTAAGAGTTTTAAAAGTACAAATTTTGATTTTGAACGCCTTGGCGATAATGTAATTGTTCGTGCCAAAAACGGTGAGGCTGTTCTCACTGATGGACTTTTATCGCCTAACGTTTCAGAGAAACAGTTACAGGCACTTGATAAAGTTCAATCTGTTGTTGATATGCATCATCAAATTCAGCAGTATTCTCAACAAGAATCACAATCTAAAGGTATGCACAGATAAAGCAGATGGGGCAGTGGGAGCGTAAAATGATACTAATTCTAATCATTGGTTTGTTGTTTGCACTGGGTGGAATAATTTTTCTAGCTTGGCTGTTTGTATTATTTCCACCTTCAACGCCAAAGTCAAAGTATCGCTCCCAAGGTTTTAAGCAATCGCCATTACCACCCAAGAGTACAAAATCGTCTGACATTTCACCTCAAAATTTTGTACGACAAAGCCCAGCACCAACGCAAAAGACTCTCTTAGCTAAAAACTTTAACAAGCCTGTACGACAAAGCTCAGTACCAAGGCAAAAGGCTTTCTTAGCTAAAAATTTTAAGAAGCAATTACTACCAAGCCCAGCGCGAACACTAAGGGTTAGATTACCTAAAAATCTTAAGAAACACTTGAACAATATTGAGTACGCTAGTCAAGTATTACTTGAGCTTCGTAGCATAACTCAATTAGCCAAATTGCCAGTAGTAATCGCTACGCTACGCAGGATATCGCCTTACGTTTTTGAAGAATTGGTACTTACTTGCTGCTTTGAACAGGGCTGGCAAATCCAACGCAACTTTCGGTACACTGGTGACGGCGGAATAGATGGTCGAGTGTTGATTTTGGGAAAGCTTTATGTAATCCAGGTTAAGCGTTACGCTGATTACATTAGCCCAGAACACATCAAAGATTTCCTGTGCTGTATTGAAGGAGAAGGAGCTAGTGGTGGATTCTTCGTGCATACTGGCATAACTGGACAGTTATCAAAACAATTGATTCGTCGCTCCGACAAAATAATCTTAGTGAGCGGTCAGAAACTAGTAAATTTTGTCTTAGGTAAGCAGTTAAAAATAGTGGGAATAACAATATCAGTTAAAACAGTGAACAGTTATCAGTGAACAACTAACCTATGAATGAATTAATGGAAATATCTGATACCTGATACCTGATAAGTTAGCGTCGAAACCGGATCTGCTCCCCGTTATCATCTGATTGTTGAGGGTTTATTTTCAATCTTTTCATAATCGATGGTTTGTCATCTTTAATCAGTTGCCTAACGATGTTCATTTTCTGATCAAAAGTCAAAGCCTTGGCATCAGTTGTAACACTCGTAAATAACTCACTGACTTTTGCTCCTGTTACTTTTTCACCTTTGACATATTTTCCTACTTCCATAACTACTTCTGCCAATCTTTCAATATCTAAACCCGGAATTATTTGTTTAATGTGCAATTTAACTGACTCTTTTAATAACTCAGTTTCTACTTCTATTGAGAGGGATTGAACATTTCCTTCTTCATAATTTTGATGATGTCCCCATTTTTCAGTCAAGTCAAGCATCTTTTGTAAGGCAGTAGTAAACCCGGTATAAGTTTTAGATTCGCTCACCCCTAGCAATTCTTTCAGTTTTGAGAGCGCTAATCCAGTCTCATAACTTGCAACAGTTTCTTGAGCAACGTAGTCAGAAATAGCATTAAGAGCTAAGTGTTCTGAAGTTCGAGTTTTTTGGGTCAAATACCCTACGAATTCATTGTCCAGTAGTTGCTGAAACTGGTTGAATTTGGTTTTTCCTCCTTTTAGCTGCTGACTGAATTGAGAGAGTTGTTTTATTAGTCGTGGTAAGGTTTCAGTAATGATGGACTCAACTAATGACTGTTCTATATTTTGAGCAATTGATAAGATAGCTTTTTGTGAATCAAGTTGTTGTTGAATTTGAGTAATAGCTGTTTCTAAGTTTTCAAACTTAGTTCTTGTTCCCTTTAGCTGTTGACAAATTTGAGAGAAATGTTCTATTAATTGTGGTAAAGTTTCGGTGAGGGCAGACTCAACAGCCGAGTATTCGATATTCTCAATAATTGATAAGACAGTTTTTTGTGAATCAAGCCGTTGTTCAATTTGAGTAATAGCTACTCCTAAGCACTCAAAGGTGGTTCTTCCCTTATGCTGCTGGCAAGTTTTAGAGAGTTGTTCTATTAGTTGTGGTAAGGTTTCAGTAATAATGGATTCAACTAATGACTGTTCTATATTTTGAGCAATTGCGTTTACAGCCCTTTGTGAAGAAAGATATTGTATTTCATGCTCAATTCTTGTAGATATTTTATCAAATGCGGGTTTAAGAGCTTTTTGCTGTTGGCAAGTTTTAGAAAGTTGTTCTATTAGCCGTGGTAAAGTTTCAGCTAGGGCAGACTCAACTAATGACTGTTCTATGTTTTCAACAACTGATAAGACAGTTTTCCTTGTTGAAAGGTGCTGCTCAAATTGAGAAATTGCAGTTTCCAGGTCGTCGAAATTAGTTATTCTTCCTGATATATGCTGGTGATGTTGAGAGAGTTGCTCTATTAGTTGTGGTAACGTTTCACTGAAAGCAGACTCTACAGCCAACTGTTCAATATCCTCAGCAATTATATCGATAGTTTTTTGTAAATCAAAGCGTTGTGATAATGGCTCAATTGCTGTAAATATTTTATCGAATGTGGCAATACCTTTTTTTAGCTGCTGTCTCAAAGGAGAAAATTGTTTTATTAGTTGCGGTAAAGTTCCAGTGAGGGCAGAGGAGACAGCCGAGTATTCAACATTTTGAGTAATTGCGTCTATAGCTCTTTGTGATGAAAGTCGTTGCTCAATTTGAGTAATGACTGCTTCTAAATCGTCAAATCTACTTCTGACTCCTTTTTGCTGCTGTCTCAAGGGAGAGAATTGTTCTATTAGTTGCGGTAAAGTTTCAGTGAGGGCAGACTCAACAGCCAAGTATTCAATATTTTCAGCTATTGCCCAAACAGTTTTTTGTGAACTTGAAAGTTCTGACTGTTGAGCAATAGCTGTTGTGTGAGCTAATTGCTGACTGCCTTGAGAGAGTTGCTCTCTTCTTTGTGGCAACAAAGTTGTTAGGGTGGACTTAACTACTGACTGTTCAATAAAGTCAGAGATTACATCCACTGTTCTTTTTGATAAAATTTGTTGCTCAATTGAAGCAATCACTGCTCCAAAGTCATCTAATCTGGTTCTGGCTCCTAAGAGGTGTTGCTGATAGCCGTACAGTTGTTCTGTTAATTGTGGTAACGTTTCAACCAAGGCTGATTCAACTACTGACTGTTGAATATCCTCAGTAATTGCGTTTAGGAGTTGTTCGGTAGTTGGTCGTTTGGCGTTTCCATTTTGTTCAAAACTGACATCACTTGCTGTGCCGTCAATAATTGCTGAATTTTCTGGGTTAACTTGTCTTGAGAAGTTCGTTGCTCGTTGACCTCGAAGCCAATCATCTGTAGAGCTTGGGTTAATTCTTGCACTAACGGCTCCAAGTTCGAGGACTTCTTGGCATTCAATGTCTCGGCTAACTGCTGCAAGAAGCTCGACTGACTCGCGCTCATCTCGATTAGGTTCTGGGCTTGGCTCGTTTCTAAGAACTCGATTTTCTGGGTCAATTGCTCTATCTTCTCGGTTAGCAACTGTATCTGAGTTAGGTTGTTGTCGTTGGTTAAAGTCATGGGTTTGTACCTCTGGTTTATTTTGTAAAAGATAGGGAACAGGCAATGGGGAACAGGCAACAGTTTTTTGTATTTCATCTTCCCTGTGTGTCGGTAAGAGATCCAATTTGTCATTCCCTGTTGCCTGTTCCCTGTTGCCTGTTCCCTCAAGTTGTATAGAACGTTGTTCTGGTGTCAGATGAGGCAAAGGTGGAAAAGCCGCAGTCTTTGAATGCTGATTCTGCTGTTGCCAGTCCCTTAAACGCTTTGCTTCATGGCTCAATTTCTCGTAAGCGAGTGGCCCACTTG
>NZ_JBSGKF010000003.1:0-269674 GCF_054786515.1 Nostoc sp. UIC 10890 | reverse complement strand
TGGCTCTTCAGTACTTGTTATGCTAAACTAATAATTAAAATGCCAATTCAATAAACATCTTACTCTAAAATTATTAAAATTTCTGAACCCATAAGCTGAACGCTTAATTAGCTTGAGTTTGTTATTGATACCTTCAACAGCACCACTTGTTGTCCTATTATCAAAGTAAGCTACTATTTCATCAAACCATCGGATAAAAGTATTGTTACTATTTGGGAAATATTTTTTAGCTTTTGATAGCCATATACCCAATTTAAAGACTGCCGGATACCAATCATTTGTTTTATTAAAAACTCTTCTAAGTTTCTCTTTCAATTCATGCATTAATTTTAGACTAGGAGACACAGCTTTCACCTGAATAAGTTTATTTTTTTGCTCCTCGTTTAAATCTGACTCATTTTTAAGTAAAACATATTTACTTTTATTTAATCCTGATAATACTTGCTCCTGTTTGAATTTTTCTTTTGATGTCTTTGCTTTTTTTATTAACTCTTGTATATTTCGCTTTTCTTTTTTTCTCTGTGTATCTAATTCCTTATTTATCTGAACCATAACGTGAAATCGATCTGCAACTACTTGAGCTTCAGGCATTAATTCTGTCACTAAGTTTTTATAACCCTTCCATAAATCTATACTGACTTCCTCTATTTGCTCTAAGACTTCAGTTCCCCACTCTATAAGAGTTTCCTTTATTATTTCTTGAGTACGTCCACTTAAAATAGCAATCAATTTGGATGTATCCAAATCTATTAGTACTGCACAATAATTTCCTTTTCCTTTAACTAGAGCTATCTCATCAATTCCAAGTCTTTTTAATTTTAAAGGTTTTGAATTTGATAATTGTTCTGATGCGTCTTTCAACATACCTTCTATCTCTTCTGTTGTGACTATTCCTTTTGAAGCTACAGTGTGGATATCGTTTTCTAAAACTTCTTGTATTATTTTCTGTGCAAGCCGCTTTGTATAAGTTCTTTTCTTTCTGACAAAATCTAAATTTTCACTAAACGGTTTTTTACATATTTCACATTTGAATTGACGCCTATTAATTTCTAAAAATACTGGACGATCTCCAAAAGGTAAGTCTTTAACAATATGTCGATGATTTTGATGTAATTTCTGACTTGAGGTGCCACACCTGGGGCAAGTACTATATATTTTTTTTGATTCGGTTTTTAAAATAATTCCAATTCCATCGTGAATGCGATGTGATATAACTTTTATATCTCCTAAATCAAGAAGTTCTGTTAGAATTTTAATATCTCTTTTGCTGGTCATGACTGTAAATTTATATAAAAATAGTTGAATTCATATTTACAGTTAACAATAAATATTCTTTAGATGTCAATCACTATAGTACTTTTAGCAGATTATTGATATTTATTTTGACATTGTTTGATATCTATATCTTAATAATTTTGCATAACAAGTACTGAAGAACCAAACTTATTTAACTCAGCTATTTTTAAATATTTATTTATTTGAAGGATTTGTTTAAGAATTTGCGGATTAGGACTAGTTTCTTGAAATTTAAAAAGAGACTGGATTGAGTCTAGGTAGAAAATTTCTATAATCTCTCCAAAGGAAAAATCTATACCTGAACCGATATTGGTAAAATCATTGTTCAAATATTGGAAAGTATTAAATGCTTTTCTATAAGCAGACGATGCTCCTTGACTATCCCCTTGAAGTTTAAGCAGACGACCTTTTATATAAAAATTTTGTGAAAGAATTGCTAATTGGTAAGTATAATTTCTTTTATCTATATCTGTCTGTAATAGCTTAAAACTATCTGAAATTGCTTCATTCGCCTCTGTTAACTTATTAAGTTGCTGGTATGCCATTGAAATATTGTTCAGTAACATAGCTTGCTTTAATCTATAGTCTCGAATTTCAAAAGACAGAGATGCCTGTCTCCATGCTTGTTCAGCCTCAGATTGCTTCTGATTTGTGTATAATTCTCCACCCAGTGCAGATAGGCGCGAAACATTTTGAATTTCTTGTTTTGTCTGTTTGATCTCTATTTCGGCAAAAGCAACTTCCTGTTTAGCCTGTTGAACTCGCTGTTTAGCAGCCGTTTCATTCTGATTTGCGGTCTGAGCGTCTTGCTGTGCTTTTTTCAGTTTTGCTCTAGCTAGGGCAACTTCCTGTTTAGCCTGTTGAACTCGTTGTTTAGCAACCTTTTCATTCTGATTTGCGGACTGAGCATCTTGCTGTGCTTTTTTCAGTTTTGCTCTAGCCAAAGTAAATTCTTGTTTAGCCTGTTGAACAGTCTGAGTTGCTTTTGTTACTCTATCTTCTGCTACCGTTGCCTTTACTTGAGCTTGTAGAGTTTTCTTTCCTGCTTCTGTTACTTTTTTTTCTGCCTCTTTCTGTGCTTGTTGAGCCTGCTTCGCTTCTTTTCTTGCACTCCTAGCTTTTACAATTTCCTTTCCTGCCACAATCCCTAAGATAGCTGTAATTATTAAAGTTAAAACTAAAATAACAGTTCCAATACTAATCCGTTGTTGAGCCTTTTTATTAGCTTCAGCCAATACTTGATTCCTTTTTTCTACTGCTTCTCTATCCTGTTTTTCTCGTTTCAATGCAGCTTCTTGTTCTTTAGCAGCAATTTCCTTCTGAATTTCTTGCTCTTTACTAGCAGCTAAATACTGTTTATCCTGATAACTTAAATTTTTATCCCTTGCCCATACTTCCGCTTCTTGTAAAGCCTTTCCTCGCAGCAACCGTGATTCATCAACACCTCCAGAAGCGACCCAAAAGCGAAAGTTCTCAGAATAAGGACGCAAGTTATTTAATTGGTTATCAATCCAATTAAAATCAAATATCTCACGATAAATCTGGTTATAGATTCTCAGCTTATTCTGCTGTCTAACTACTAATCCTGAAAGCTGTAACTCGCTTTGCTCTAATGTTTCATCTGCTATTACCTCGGATTGCTCCTCAGCTAGTCGGACTTGTTGATACAGTTCTAGTAAATATCCTGCTCTTTGTTCATCGCGCAAAATTCTGGCTTGAATTGTTCGCAGGTGTTCAGGTTCATCAAGTGATTCCCAATTTTCAATAATCCGTGACTTGACAACTTGCTCTACTGAACGAGGGTTATCTTGTTCAGATTCTTCAACCATGAACTGACACAACTTCTGAGTCAGGAATGGTTGCCCCCCAGTCCACTGCAAAATCTCCTGCATTATCTCCTGGGAATTACTGAATTTACTCTGCAAACCCCTCTCTAACGGCTCAACCTCATGCATTTGAAAGCCCTTAAGGGAGATAGCCTTACCAATGTTAAACGGAGTACGCTGTTTATCTTCAATCAAATTACTAGGCGATGCTACCCCCAGTAAGCAGAAAGTGAGGCGATTATATTCAGGGTTATCAACTCGTTTGTTATAACAAGCACGAATCAATGCAAAAAAGTCATCTGTAGGAAAATTCAGACTGAGTACGCTATCAATTTCATCAATAAAGATAACGATATCTTCTTGAACTTCTACAAGTAATACTTCTTCCAAAAACTTGCGAAATCTTGTGACTAGCGAATTTAACTGATTCGCCTCCCACCAATCACCAAAATCTAAATCTAATCCAAAACTGTCAATGAGTGTGTCAATTAAATCTGCATACCATTGTTCGGGAGGGACATTCTGAATACCTCCAGCAGAAAGGTCAACTGCTGCACATTGTACGCCATCATCTCTCAATCGCTGCATGGTTCGCACACGCAAGCTGGACTTTCCACTATAGCGATATAGTCCTGCTACCCGACCACGGTGACGCCCATTACATGAAGTAAGATATAGAAAATATTTGGTCATTTAGGAAGTAAGTTTTACTAAGTAGTATATTTAATTCTGTCATTAATTCTTGATTGCACCAATATAAAGCTTTGCCTTCGTAATTGTTACGCTCAAGAGTATCTGATAACTCTATATCTCTAATAGTTAATTTCTCTAAATCTCTAACTTTATATATTAATAACCAATTAATTAAATACAATCGACTTATAAGATATTCATAAAAATGTTTACTATTTACTAGCTCTTCTATAGTTGTTAGCTCTAAGTTAGGAAAATAAGACTGGACGAAATCTATTAACTCACTATATTCATCTACGAGGCTTAAATTCAAGTATATATCTGGATCTATTAGTTCTATATTTAGTTTTTCAAGGCTATAATTAGGAATATCTCTTTTGGGTAATATCTCTTTTCTATTTGACATTAACTCCTTAATAATAGCTGTTAGCCTAGAATTTTCTGCTGAAAGTTGGTTGTTTTGTATTTCTTTCTCTTGTAACTGGGATTCAACTTTCGAAAGAGCCTGAGCTAACTTCCCGTCATTTGTATTAGAAACTTTTAAACTACTATTCTTAATCTCGTTTTCTAACCGTTTTTCTCGGTTAATTAATTCTAAATTCTGTTCTTTTATCACTTTTAAGTTTAATTCTTTTTCAATAATTATTCTTTCTATATTTTTAAGTTTTGCTTCAGTTATATCTTTCTCTTTTATAAAAGCTTTAAGAATAGATTCCTTCTCCCAACAATCTTTTTCTAACTTCTTAATACAAGTATCTTTTGTTTGATTTTGTATTTCCAAATCTTTAATATTAAGTTCTTTCCTAGCAAGATGGGTTTTTAGTTGTTGAATAGAATTATTATCTTTAGATTTCAATTGATTTTTATTTGCATTTATATCTATCAAACTTTGTTTGACTGATTTAATCTCATTAGCTTTTAAAGCTAACTCATATTCTAAAACTTTAATTGATTTAGTTAAATGATATTTTTCTTGTTTAATAGTTTGATTATCTTTAACAGCCTTATCTCTTTCTTTAATTAACAATTTTATACTCTGAATCATTAAGTCCCATGTCGCATATTCTAGGTCTTCCTTTCCTATAGCACCCCCTAGTTCTTCTACTAATGCCTTCTGGTTAGCTTCTAAAAATTTTATTCTTTGAGCAAAAGTATCATTTTCTCTACGTATTTTTATTGTAAGCTCCACTGCTTCTTTATATTCAGATTCTAAAATAAAGCTTTTTCTCTCTAATTCTTGAAAATTTTGTTCTATAGATTTGTTTTCTATTTTTAAATCATTAGAGATTTTTTGGAAAAATACATTATCACTCATAAAAAATTTAAGTTGTTTTTCTATTCCTTTAATCTGGATTATTAAATCAAATAAAATTTTATTAAATAAAATTAAATTTTTGATATTCTCAATTTCATCTGTTGCAGATATTTCTTTTAAAGAATTTAAAATATTATTGATTATATTTAATATTTGGTAAACTACTAGTGATACTAAAATGCTCAAAATCAAAATTGTACAAAGTATCATGCTAAAATCCTTTAGAGTTAATTTTTTAAGTAAACAGGACATATTTATTGTTCCCCTGTTACTGAATCTAATTAGCACTGAAGACTTTTTATATTGCTATGCCTATCCTGCAAATCGGTAAAACTAGCATTCCCTATACCGTGCGCTACAGTAACCGTACCAAGCAGCAGCGCATCGTTGTCACCCTTGAAGCAGTGGAAGTTGTTGCACCATCTGATACTCCTATAGAAAAAATTACAGCTTTCCTCGACAGCAAACGTCGCTGGCTATTCAATGCAGTTGAAGATTGTCGCTCGAAGCATCCGCCTAAAGCCCCTCAACGTTACGTAAGTGGGGCAAAAGTAATGTACCGTGGTCGCCGTTTAATGTTGCAGCTAGAGTCAGCCGATGTAGAACAAGTGACTATCGCTTGCAGAAGCCGCTTTTTTATTCAAGTACCTCATCAGTTGGCTGGAAATGAAAGAGAAGATGCTATTGAGCAAGCACTAACTAATTGGAAACGCGATCGCGCTTGGCAAGATATTCAGCACTTAACCAAAGTTTATGCCCGTAAGTTAGGTATTCAGTTACCACCTGTCAGGCTTTCAGAGCAAAAGCGAGTTTGGGGAACCTGCGGAAAAGATGGGGTAATTCGCATTAATTGGCAGTTAGTTGATGCGCCTTTCTCAGTCTTAGAGTATGTCGTGGCACATGAGATTGTTCACTTGTTGCACCGCAATCATGGTGATAGTTTTTGGGAATCCCTTTCATGCGTCATGCCTAACTGGAGAACGCGGAAGGCTCAACTGGAATCTTGGGAAGGGTACGGATGGTGAGGGAATAGGTGAGTGAGATAAGTGCGAGCGCTTGTATTGTCACTGTCTTCAGTTACTCACAGTTTACCAACTTTCTGTTGAATCGATTTTCTATTTCCTCTAGATATGCCAGCCAGCCCAAAGTGTACTTTTATAGGCTTTTGCACTCTTGCTCAATTCATCTCACTATAAGTTAAAATCTAAAGCTTAATAGAATCAGAAGAACATTGAATTTCATTTCCTACAATTTGGGGTGATGCAGGAGGGGTCTTTGTTGATGTATTGCTTTCGCAAACTCCAGCTAATGTAGTATCATTTCCATCAGAGTCTTTTATTATAAAGACTGTACCCGTATAACTTTTTAATCTATCTTCTTTAGCTGTAGCTGTAGCTAAAGTTTGAGTAGTATAACTATTAACAACCTCATATTTGTAATTGCTTGTTTCTGAGCGAATACCTATTTGTAATTCTTCTAAATTTGAAGAAAATTTATTCGATTCCAAAAAATAAAATTGCTGCGCTCTGTTAATTGAGCCTATATAAGTTTTTGCTTCCGATTGTTTTGCTTTTTCTAATTGACTATTGTATACCATTTGATTTTTTGCTTCTATAAATAGTTTTGGTACAATAATTCCGACTAAAATAAGCGCTAAAAATATATAGGATTTACGTGACTCCTTAAGGCTAAATAAATCTAAAAAATATTTTTTATAAGTTACATGGGTTAGATTTTCTCTCTCTGGAATAGCTGCGGCGGCTAAAATTAAACCTGTTCCTATAATTAGGATTACCCATCCCCACTGAAGCTGGATTGACTGCGCTGCTACATCCGCAATTCCTTTAAACATATTTCCAGCTAACTCATCTTCCATTTGCGATTTCAATTGTGAAATTCGCATTTGGAAATTGATTAAACCTAATAATAATACTCCTAAAGACGCAATTCCTGTCCACCAAAGCAATTTAAACTTTTCTTTTAAAGCTATAATTAGGGATATTATGGCTATACCGATTAAAATAACTCCATCTCCTTTTCCATTGTAAAAATAGTTAAAGCTACCTGCTATAGGAACACTAACGATAGGAGTAAATACACCAATGAATAAAATTATTGCTCCTAAAATTCCTAATGTTTTCCCTAAAACATTTTCAATATTGTCTAAGCTAACTGTGGTTCCATTAATACTAATATTTAAGGTTTGACTGCTTGATACTGATTTTGGAGTAGATATTTTTGAATTGCTTGACGATGATAAATCTATTTCTTGAGTCCAATCAGGGAAATCTTGTCCAGTCTGCTTGGCAAAAACCTTTATGGTTTTTATAAATTCTAGCTTTAATAAAGTTACTTCTCTACGTATAACTGTTACTGAACTTTGTTCTGGACATGGGTTTGATTCCAAAATTACTTGCAAACAGTTTTCTTTTAAATTAGCTTTAACAATAATATTTTTATGTTGTAAAGCAGTATTGAAAAGCTTTGTAATTGCATCTATATTTCCTTGTTTTGCGCTTTCTTTCAAACTATCTTGTGTTTCCTCTGCTTCTCTATCAGAGCTTACAAATTTCTCTGCTTTAGAAACAGATGATAGTTGGTTACTTACTTCAAACTCTTGACCCCATGCTGGAAATTCTTCTCCTGTTTGGATTGCGTAAACTTTAACTTTTTCAATAGCTGGAGAGCCTAACCCCTTTATACCTTTATGAATAAATGCCACCAAAGCTTGTTGGTTAGGAATTTCAGAAGACTCTAGTAGTACTTGCAAACAAGTATTTTTGAGGGTAACTTTTGCTGTAATATTTTTGGATTGTAATTGACGGTTAATTAGAGATGCAATTGCTGCTGCATTGCCTTGTTTAGCTAGTGCTAGAAAATTCTGCTGTACCATAAATAGTTAAAATAGAAGTAAAAAATTAATCTTCTATTTCAGTATTCCCTAGTAAGCTTGCTAACATAACAATAACACTGCAATTTAAAACTTTATTTTACTCCACCCCCTCGAATGAAAGGCTCCGCGCCAGATACAGTCCCAAAGCCTTGAGATCCCTGGCGACCACTTCCATCGCAGCGATACCACCGCCCTCAATGGATTCCACAAAATCCTCACGGGAGGTAAACGGAAAATCTCCAGTCTGCCAAAGTCCCAGGCGATTGGCGTATGAGAGATTTGAGACTTTAGTTGCACCAGTTGCAGAAACATAGATAACCCGTGCTGATGGCAGTGCGTTTTGCAACCGCAGCCCAACAATACCTTGCTGGGATGCTGCAACTATACCAAGTTTGCCCTCTTGTGCCATTGCATTGCCCATGCTGTGGCACTCGTCAAAGGAGATAGTACCCTCAAAATCTTTACCTGCCCATTCAACAATTTGCTTGAGCCGACTTTTACCGTTCTTTTGAGAACGTAGAGTTGAGTACGTGCAGAACAGAATGCCTTGGGTGAAGGGTATTGGATCGCCAAGCTTAATGTTACTCAGGTCGATGATGTCGCGCTCAGTACCACCCAGCGCACACCAATCTCTACGTGCGTCCTCAATAAGAGCAGAACTCTTTGATACCCAAATGGCTTTTCTTCGTTCCTGACACCAGTTGTCGAGGATGATTCCTGCACATTGTCTACCCTTACCAGCACCCGTCCCATCGCCTAAGAACCAGCCACGACGAAATTTAACGGCATTTTCTTCGCCAGTTGCCGCTACAGTCACATTATCCCATGAATCATCGACAATATAAGACCCAGAAAGAAATTCACAGTGTGCTTGACCTGCGTAGATAACGCTTTCAAGTTGTGCCTCTGACAACAAGCCTTGTGAGACAATGTTTCGCGGGAGATGCGGTTTGTAAGTGGGTGGGGGTGGCGAGACAAGTGCTAGGGCTGCACTCTCACAAAGTAAGGAGGGATGAGGTAAAGCGTCTTTGATTCGGATTCGCTGTGGGCGATAGGTTTCGTATAGGGTATCTTTCAAACCGTCGCTAGCCGTCCACTCGATAACCTCATATTCCAGCACTACTACGTTGTCTGGAAGAAAGGAGACTGTTTCTGGTTGTGCAACTGTAGTGCGTTTTGGCAATTGAACAACTTTTGCTCTCGCAGTAGCTTTGATATCTGAGCGTTCCCACGAAGATCGCTGTGGCAACTGCTCAATCAACGCCAGCAGTTCGGGCAAGTCCAAAGTTTCAGTAATACAAGGGATTTCGCTGGAGTCAGCCGGAACTTTGTCGATCACTGTGATTCTGGTATCGATTTGTGTACCATGCTTTGAGTACACCTTGCCGTTAACCCCGACTGACATTAAAACTCGTGCCTTCTCCTGCCACTTAAGGAAAGTCTCTCGCCAGCTTGGGTTAGCCGGAGAGAACCAATTGGCTGTGATTGTAACCAGCCGCCCACCGTCGGACAGTCTTTGCAATGCCGAGTTGATGTGGTTCTTAGTTGCGTCGGGATTGCGACTGTTGATTTTGGGAGATGCGGAGAAAGGTGGATTCATCAGAACAACTGAGGGCTGAGTCTTGCCAACCAGATAGTCGTTAATCTGTTCCGCGTTTACTGAGAATAGTGGAGTGCCAGGAAACAACCGACGCAGAATCTTCGTTCTATCGGGTGCAAGCTCGTTGAGCATCAGACTTGCACTGTGCAGTTTAGCCATTTGTGCTAACAAACCAGTTCCGGCAGATGGCTCCAGCATAAGGTCGCTGCTACTGATTTGTCCCGCCAATGCTACCAAGTATGCAAGCGGCAGAGGTGTCGAGAATTGCTGAAGCTGTACTGATTCTTCACTGCGCCGTGTTTGCGTTGGGCAGAGGGCTGTTAATTCTTCTAATTGTTGCACAACCACTTGAGGTTGTTGTGATAGAATCTTAATTCCCAGATGACGCAGATATAAGATTTGCGCCACTTCAATAGCTTCGTAAGCGTCTTTCCACTGCCACGCACCGGACGCAGCAGTGCCTAGAAAGTATCGATTCATTTGGGCTTGGATTGTCCTGGTGGAGATAGTCCGTTGCTCAATCAGTGATTTGGTGAGTTCTTGAGCAACGTTGAGGATTGATTGTCCGTAGTCCAGAACTGTTTCTAGGTCAAACAGAGTTCCTTGCGTGGCTATAAGGCTGACCATATCTATATATATGAATACATCACTTTCGCTTTGGCGTAGCCGTTTGAGCTAAGACGGGTTAGGTGGGAGTAGTCGGAGTCTGGGGAAAGGGATGATAACTGCTGGCGTGGGAACAAAATGGTGAGGAGATTGTGGTTCTAGAGTCCAGGTGTCGGAAATCTTCTCAAATGCGATCGCCCTTGGAGTGGCTTCTTGGATTTCCTGTTGTGGAATAGGTTGTGGGGAAGTTGCGGAAACTGTGGGCTGTTCAATAACCGATGGCTCCCATCCGAATGGCGGTCAGGGTACAACCCACAAACTATCCATGAAATCGAAAACCATCAGCGCAACAAAGCTGATAACGACTGCTTGGATCGTCAGCGTGAGAGTAGCTTGGATATCCATAATTAATTCCAAATGTTTGTGATTTTTCAATGTGGTGAGGCGTTGCAGTTGGGAAAGAAAGCGTGTGTTTGGTCGTTGCAACTCCCACTCTGGCTTTGGCGTAGCCATGAAAATTCCCATTCACAAAACGGGTGATTATGTTTACCCAGAGCATTGAAATCTTCTTAGCAAAGGCTAAGATTCAAAAAGTCACTAATTGCAATATGTATAGTTTGCTCTTGTTGTTATGCTTGAGGTTGACCTTTACTGTTAAACTATTTTGCTCATTAATGCCTGGAGGCATTTGTGATGTTTATTAATCAAGATACATCAATAAAAAAGCAAAATCGGCTGCTTGCCAAATTATCTCCAGATGAGATGGAACTTTTAGATCCTCATTTGGAAATAATCTCGCTTTCACACGGGCAGATGCTCATCGAGCCAAATGAGGCTATTCCTTATGTTTATTTTCCTGTTAACTCATTGCTCTCTATGGTAACGGTGATGGAGAACGGTTCAGCAGTCGAATCCGGTTGTATTGGACGTGAAGGGATGGCAGGTGCGCCAATTTTTTTGGATGCAAGCACGACACCGATGCAGACGCTGGCACAAATCCCAGGACAAGCTGTGCGTATCAAAGCGGATATCATCAAAAAAAAATTCGATAGTGGCGGTTCACTGCAAAAGCTTCTCCAGCGTTATATACATACAGTTATTGTCTTAGGTTCACAAAGCACAGCCTGCAACGCTCTTCATCATATAGAAGCAAGGCTGTGCCGTTGGTTGTTAATGAGCAGTGATGGAGTAGGGTCAGACTCACTTTTCCTTACACAGGAATTTCTGTCTACAATGCTCGGTGTTAGGCGTTCTGGAGTTAGCGAAGCTGCTAGTAAACTTCAGAGCAGGGGCTTAATCTCTTATAAGCGTGGGCAGATCCAGATTCTTGATAGAAAAGGCTTAGAAATAATTGCCTGTGAATGCTATAGCATAGTTAAGACAGAATACAAGCGCTTGTTTGGCTGAAGCTGTAAAATTATTTAAGCTGGCACTTTTCTATTAGGTGTAAGTTTTGCGCCATAACAGATAACCTTGAATAGCTTAGAGCTTATCTTTTACCTAAAATTATTATTTTATTAAAACTAGGATATTTATTTATCAAGTCTTTATTTGATTCTTTCACTATTCAGAATAGCTGAATTCTTACTAAAATATTTTACTCAAACGAAAAATAAAAGTATTCGTCACAATTATTTGAAAGTATGCCTAGCCCAACTACTGACTTAGTTCGCTCCTACCTCAAAGAAATCGGACGCTACCCTCTGCTAACTCCTGAGCAAGAAATTACAAATGCAAGGGCGTTGCAGCAGATGATGGCGATTGAAGAACAGCGCTCAAGCCTTGCACTTCAACTAAATCGAGAACCAAATGCAAGAGAATTAGCTACCTCACTTGGGCAAAGCGAAGCTGAAGTGGAGTTAATTCTTCATCAAGGGGAACGAGCAAAGCAGAAAATGGTGACTTCTAACCTACGGCTGGTGGTGGCGATCGCTAAAAAGTACCAGAACCGAAACTTAGAATTTCTTGATCTGATCCAGGAAGGTACACTCGGTTTATACCGTGGCGTTGAAAAGTTTGATCCAAACAAGGGCTACAAACTTTCAACTTATGCCTATTGGTGGGTTACTCAATCAATCACACGTGCCATCGCAGAACAATCACGAACTATTCGTTTGCCGATTCATATCAACGAAAAACTGAATAAAATCAAGAAAATACAACGGGAATTATCCCAGTCGTTGGGTCGAAAACCAACTGTAGTAGAAATTGCTGAAGAATTAAAGGTTAAACCAGAGCAGGTTCGAGAATATATTCAAGCAGACCGAAAGTTAGTTTCGCTAGAAATGCGCGTTTGGAATGAACAAGAAACAGAATTAAGCGAACTTTTAGCTGACGAAAAGATTTCCCCTTTGGAAGAATTAAATTCTTCACTAATGCGCCATAATATTAAAGAGTTGCTAGCATCCTTAGCTCCAATACAACGAGAAGTACTAACTCTACGTTTCGGCTAGAAAATGACCATCAACTGAGCCTAACTCAAATTGGAGAACGCCTTAACTTAAGCCGAGAAAGAATTCGCCAGCTTGAATATAAAGCGCTCTCTATTCTTCGCCGTCAAAAAAGTGATATTAAGGAGTATCTTAATTAAGTTAATCGCCATTCATTTTTCCAGAATGATTCGCTTATAGTCAGGGCTGAAGCCCTGCTTTTATGCAACTGAAATGCCGATTAGCTTAGATTGATTTCTCGCTCTAGTATCATCACGGACGTAAAGGTAATATTTCCCCAGGGCAATTATCCTTGTTTTAATCATGAAGATGATGCTCTGGCTATACTATTAGTCAAAAACAAGAAACTATATTTATAAATAGCAACTTAAAAAACTAATCAATGTCCAGCAAAACAATCGATGTCCGAGAGTATACCGTCAGAGCGCACAAGCGGGAAATTCATACTCGCGTTTTCAACTTTGTGTGTAAGCAGTGTGAACAACCCACACAACGAGAAACCTTTGGTGTGCGACCGCTCTACTGTGAAACATGCCGTCCTCCTCAACCTCCCAAGCAATCGAAAATAGTACCGATAGGTAAGAGGAAACCCAGGGCGATGACTTACAAGAGTGGGAAGGATATAGCTGGGTAATTTTTCGTTTTAAGGTTAAGAGCGATCGCTCCTACTCCTTAACTCGTTAATCGCATAAATGCCTGTAATAATTACGGAGCATAGCTTACAGCTTATCAAGTATGTCATTCGTTTCTAATGGCTCCCCGTTCTTTGGCTCAAAGAAAAAAGGTCTTGGCGATCAGGTTATGGGTGGCGCTCGCCTCGCCGCAAAGGAATCTTAAAAACCTCGCTGAGTTTTTAAAAGTTGAACTTGCTCGATGCCGAATGACCGATGACCGATGACCGATGACCGATGACCGATGACCGATGACCGATGACCGATGACCGATGACCAATGCCCGATGCCCGATCTAAATTTTCTTGGGTGCGATCGCGGAAAATCCCAAGCCCGAATTTTAGAGTGCGGCCGTCAATCGCTTGAAGTCGCCCAATTTTGATGCTTTGATGCCTCCACCCTGCTTCCATCATTCTATTAAGCTAATTTTCAATCATGGCTTGAACAATGACCGCGATGCCTACGGGGGGCTATTCGGCGTTGCACGAAAGTTCACCGTATGCCTTTCAGCGCTTGCCGAATTCTTTCATGTCGTACCCTGTTAACCCAAGACATCCAGGGATATAGCTTTACCCGATCACAATCTTGTTGATCGCACTTCGCTTAACATCTGTTTAAACAATATCAAAGCAAAGGTCTGACTGTAAAACATTTAACCGCAGATTAAACCGTAAGCGCGATCCATGTCTGATACCAATTCACTAAAATAATGAAACAGATGTGAATCCTGAAAGCCTTGCTGTATCTCAGTTTTATAATTGCGAATTGCGAATTGGTATGAGGCTTGTATTCCACGAATTAGCCCATACGTGTATTGCTGCATTGCTTGTAAGTCCTAACATTGTAGAAACTCTTAGTAATATTTGTACTGCTTACTACACATGAATGTAAGTTTTTGTCAATGCTCAAGTCCTAAAAAATATAAGTTGTATAATTTTTTACATCTACATAGAAAATTCAGGTAATCCTTTGGGAATACTAAATCCAAACATTTTAAAGATTTAGGGTATGACTAGCACTCTTGTTGAGAATATTCCCGGATATGACATCAGCGAAGAACTCTATAATGGCTCCCGAACCCAAGTTTATCGAGGTTATCGAAAAGTTGATCAACAACCAGTAGTCGTTAAATTACTGAAAAATCCTTATCCTAGCTTTAACGAACTTTTGTTGTTTCGCAACCAGTACACAATTGCCAAAAATCTCAACTCCCCCCTGATAGTCCAAACCTACAGTCTAGAACCTTGCCAAAATGGTTATGCACTAGTTATGGAAGACTTCAGGGGGATTTCTCTTAAGGAGTGGAGAACTAGAGAAACCAAACAATCTTTAGAAGAATTTTTAGTGATAGCGATCGCTCTGTGCAACATCTTAGATTTACTCTATCATCAGCGCATTATTCATAAAGATATCAAACCCAGCAATATTTTAATAAATCCCGAAACCAAACAAATTAAATTAATTGACTTTAGTATTGCATCGCTCTTACCACGAGAAACGCAAAGCCTAGTTAATCCGAAAGTATTAGAAGGAACACTTGCTTATATTTCTCCTGAACAAACAGGGAGAATGAACCGGGGAATTGACTACCGCACAGATTTTTATTCCCTGGGTGTGACTTTCTATGAATTGCTGACAAATGAGTTACCATTCCAGTCTCATGATGCGATGGAATTGGTACATTCTCATATTGCGAAAATTCCGCCACTCATACATGAAATTAATCGAGACATCCCCTTATGTATCTCAGAAATCGTTAGTAAATTGATGGCGAAAAATGCTGAAGATAGATATCAGAGTGCATTAGGATTGAAATTAGATTTAGAAAAATGTCTGACTAATCTAAGAGAAATCGGGGAAATTCAAAGTTTTGATATTGCTAGTAGGGATCTGTGCGATCGCTTCATCATCCCTGATAAGCTTTATGGTAGAGAAACCGAAGTTCAAACCCTACTAGAAGTATTTGAAAGAGTTAGCCTTGGTGCAACAGAAATGATGCTTGTTGCTGGTTTTTCTGGAATTGGGAAAACAGCCGTTGTTAACGAAGTGCATAAACCAATTATCAGGCAACGCGGCTACTTCATCAAAGGTAAATATGACCAATTTCAACGCAATATTCCCTTTAGTGCATTTGTACAGGCATTTCGGGATTTAATGGCACAACTATTGACAGAAAGAGACTCTCAAGTAGAAAAATGGAAAAATAAAATATTAGAAGCTGTTGGCGACAATGGACAAGTTATTATTGATGTTATTCCTGAACTAGAAGAAATTATTGGTAAACAACCACCAGCAATCGAATTATCAGGAGCAGCCGCAGAAAATCGCTTTAATTTATTATTTCAAAGATTCACCCAAGTCTTCACAACTAAAGAACATCCCTTAGTGATATTTTTAGATGACTTGCAATGGGCAGATTCGGCATCGCTGAAATTAATACAGCTATTAATGGCTAATACAAGCCATCTTTTCATCATTGGTGCGTACCGCGATAACGAAGTCACTCCAGCACATCCATTAATGTTGACTTTGAATGAAATTGCGAAATCACAAACAAATATTAATACGATTACTTTAGTACCACTGAGTCAAGAGCAAGTCAATAAGTTAGTAGCTAACACACTCAAATGTTCAGAAGATATAGCATGGCATCTTTCTGTATTGATTTATCAAAGAACTCAAGGAAATCCGTTTTTTGCCACACAGTTTCTTAAAGCATTACATCAAGATGGATTAATTCAATTTGATTTTGAGTTAGGCTTTTGGCAATGCAATTTATCAGAAGTGGCGGCTCAAGCAGTTACAGATGACGTTGTAACTTTTATGAGTTTACAACTGCAAAAATTACCGTTATCAACTCAATATGTTTTGCAGTTAGCAGCTTGTATTGGCAACTCTTTTGATTTAGCAACTTTGGCGATTGTTTCGCAGCAATCAGAAATTGAGACGGCTGCGGCTTTGTGGAAAGCTTTGCAAGAAGGGTTGATTTTACCAATTGGTGATATTTATAAGTTTTATCAACAAGAGTCATTAGTCATTAGTCATTGGTCACTAGACAACAGCGAACAAATGACCCTTACGGGTACTCTTCGAGAACCCGTAAGGGGAACGGCAGTTGCTACTCTGCGAGAAGCCGCGCAGAGCGCGTCTACAAGTCGGGGAACCCGCCCAACGCACTGCCTCACAAATGACCAAGGACAAATCACAGTTTCTTACAAATTCTTACACGATCGCATCCAGCAAGCCGCCTATTCACTAATTCCTGACAACCAAAAACAGGTAACTCATTACCAAATCGGACAACTGCTATTGCAACAGATTTCCGCCCAAGCTAGAGTTGACCGGATTTTTGAAATCGTCAATCAATTAAATCACGGAACTGCTTTAATTACCCAATCAACAGAACGGGAAAAATTAGCTCGACTCAATTTAATTGCCTGTCGCAAAGCCAAAAGTTCGACCGCCTATCAAGCCGCGCGTGAATATACCGCCGTGGGATTATCTTTGTTGGGAGAGCAAGCTTGGCAACAACACTATGAAATGACCCTCGCTTTCCATGAATTAGCGGCAGAAGTGGCAATGCTGGGTGGTGATTTTGAGGCGATGGAACAGTTCATTAATATTGTCATTGAACAGGTCCATGACTTACTGGAAAAGGTCAATGTTTACCGCATTAGGATTCAAGCCAAGGTTTCCCAAATGCAATTTACTCAAGTATTGGGCATCGGCATCAATCTCTTACAACAATTGGGGATAACGATGACCGAATCACCCACAATGGCAGATATTCAGCAATCAATCCAAGAAATTAGCGAATTCATTGGCGACCAAAAAATTGAAGATTTTGCCGATCTCCCTGTCATGACCGATGCCAAAAAAATAGCCATTACCCAGATTGCCAGCAGTATCATGGGAAGTGCTTACAGCTGTGGCTCTCTTTTGTATCCATTATTAGCGACCTTGGTCGTCAAATTATCTCTACGACACGGAAACATCTCTGTTTCTGCTACTAACTATGCTTGCTACAGCCTGGTTCTCTGTAACATCAAGAAAGATATAGATTTAGCTGCACAGTTTGGCCAGTTAGCATTGGATCTCGCTTCAAAATTCGATGATAAAGCACCGAAACCTGAAGTATTTTTACTACTAGGTGGTTATATTCTCCACCGAAACTATCACATCAAAGAAACCTTACTCCTTTTGGAGGAGGGCTACACGCTGGGGCTAGAGATTGGCAACCTTGAATATGCTGGATATTGTGTTCAAACTTTCTGCCGGAATGCTTTTTACTGCGGTCAACCCCTTGCTGAGTTGGAGCAAAATACACGCAATTACTATCATGCTTTAGTGCAATTGAAGCAGTTAGGATCGGCAAATTCCTGTGCGATCTATTGGCAAGCAATTTTAAATTTACTGGGTTTTGCAGAGCATCCCACTATTTTTTCTAGCTCTGCACTCCAAGAGACGGAATTTCTGCCTCTGCTGCGGTCTGCAAATGATTGGCATGGCTTATATATGTTTTACTCATATAAGTTGACCCTTAGCTTTTTGTTTGGGGAAGTTGAGGCAGCAAACAACCTTGCGCTTGAGTGCAGAAACTATTTCATGGGAGGTGCAAGTACAGTTGGCGAACCTGCATTTTATTTCTATGATTCTTTGATTGCTCTAGCACAATTGACTCAACACTCAGGCGAAGTATCAACCACATTAGAGCGAGTAGCAGAAAACCAAACTCTTTTACAGCACTGGGCGCACTATGCCCCAATGAACTATCAGCATAAGGTTGATTTGGTAGCAGCCCAAAAATGTCGAGTCTTAGGAAACAAAGCCGAAGCTAGTGAACTATATGATCGGGCAATATCTGGAGCTAAAGCCAATGAATATATCCAAGAAGAAGCACTGGCTAACGAATTGGCAGCAAAGTTCTACCTAGATTGGGGTAAACAGCGTATTGCCCTTGAATACATGATTGAAGCTTATTATGGTTATGCGCGTTGGGGAGCAAAAGCCAAAGTCATTGACTTAGAAAAACGCTATCCCAAATTACTCGCCCCCATCTTACAGCAAAGCCATTCTGTTGTTTCAACTAACGAAACTATCTTCTCCTTGGGGAGTGTCACATCTACCAGTTCTAGCAGCAGTGTCTCAGATACTCTAGATTTAAAAGCTATTCTCAAAGTATCTCATACTATCTCTGGTGAAATCGAACTAGACAAACTGCTTTCATCGTTACTTTCCATCATCATCGAAAATGCTGGGGCTGATAAATGTGTATTAATGCTGTTGCGAGACAATCGCCTGCTAATTAAAGGTGCAATTACCCAGGGAACAAACCCAGTGGTATTGCAGAGAATTCCTGTTGAAGAAAGTCAAGACATTCCCCACAAGCTGATTTACAAAGTCAAGCACAGTCAACAAACGGTTGTCTTGTTGGATGCAACCGCAGATACCACCTTAGCCAATGACCCCTATATTGTGCGTCAGCAGCCTCAAAGTATCTTGTGCAGCCCGATTTTGCATCAAGGTAAGTTAATGGGTATTTTATATCTGGAAAATAATTTAACCACAGGGGCATTCACAAGCGATCGCGTCGAAATACTGAATTTAATTTGCGCTCAAGCTGCCATTTCTCTAGAAAATGCCCGACTTTATGAATCTGCTCAGGAATATGCCCAAAAGTTAGAGCAATCTTTTGTCGAATTGAGCGCCAGTAATTCTCGTTTTCATAACTTGGTAGATAATATTCCTGGGGTTGTTTCTCAATTTTGTGTGTCTGCTGATGGTGCAATATCTCTACCGTACATCAGTGCAAATTGTGATAAATTATACGAAATTCCCGCCTCCCAAGCGATCGCCAATGTGCAGGCTATTGTCGATTTAGTGCATCCAGAAGATGCTGCTACTTACCAGCAGTCGATTGCCGACTCAATGCAAACTTTGACTCCTTGGCAATGGACAGGTCGAATTGTCACACCTTCGGGAATTGTTAAGTGGATTCATGGCGAAGCACGCATTCAAAAACTTGTTGATGGCACAATTTTGTGGGACGGCTTATTGTTAGATATTAGCGAACGCAAACGAGCAGAACAAGAACTACAACTTGCCCAATTACAAATTATCCAAAGTGAAAAAATGTCAGCTTTGGGTAATTTAGTCGCTGGCGTTGCCCATGAAATGAATAATCCTCTTGGTTTTATTGCTGCTACTCTCAAACAAACTAAACCCAATTTAGCTGACCTGACTGAACATCTCAAACTCTATCAAGCAGTTCTTGAAAATCCTGGTGATGAAATTCAAGACCATGCGGAGGAAGTTGACCTAGAGTATCTTTTGGCAGACTTACCTAAAACAATCGATGCAATGGTCATGGCGTGCGACAGGTTGAAAAATATTAGCACTAGCTTGCGGACATTTTCTCGCGCTGACAAAGACTACAAAGTAAAATTTAATCTCCATGAAGGTATTGACAGCACAATTTTAATTCTCAAGCATCGCCTCAAAGCCAACGAACAACGCCCAGCAATTGAAGTAATTACTAACTATGGTGATTTACCTTTAGTCAACTGTTTTCCTGGGCAATTAAATCAGGTGTTTATGAATATTCTTGCCAATGCTATTGATGCGTTAGAAGAATCAAATATTGGTAAGTCTTTTGCAGAGATTAAATCTTATCCTAACCGCATCACAATCACAACATCAATCATAGATTATCAATGCGTAAAAATATCAATTGGTGATAACGGCAAAGGCATGAGTGCAGAAGTCCAAGAAAAAATATTTGACCATTTATTTACTACCAAGGGAGTCGGTAAAGGTACGGGATTAGGATTAGCGATCGCCCGTCAAATTGTCGAAGAAAAACACGGTGGTAAAATTACAGTTAATTCTGTTCTGGGCGAGGGGACAGAGTTTATAATTTCTCTTCCCATATAGAGAGATTGTTCGTAAAGAGCCACTATTCATCAGGGCAAACGCATCTAAAGTATAAGAATCCTTTAATAACAAGGGTTTCGGCGTTTTTTAATTTAGCCTGTTTTTTCGTCAATATCCTTATTCGGCAAGGGTTTCAGAAATACCGCGCGTTTGCCCTGCACTATCCATGAAAATCTGAAATCCTTGCACGATAATGGAGCTTAACGCATATAGCAACGCCACAATAGCTATCAGTTGATGAGAATTTGCCTAATTTTCATAGCGCTCGATGAGGAAATTTTGAAGTGGCGCTGACTTATAATCAAAATATGATGATTTTGAAGTAGAGATAAAATGCGTAAACAGACCATTCAATATACAACATCCTTAGATGCTTTGGTTGCCATTGCCAAGCGACTAAGTGTGTATGAAAACCAGCAAAAAATGGACTCTGAAGATTTTTTTTATCAGTATAATCAGGGAACATTACCAGATGATGTTCTATTTATAGAATGGGCAAATGATTACCGCCATTATCTGGCTTTGCGTCAAGAAATAGAGCAAAGATTGAACTATGCTGCCTAACATTCTATCTGATTATTGAAATCAAGTAGAACAAGCAATTGTTGAATGCCCAAATATTTATGTAGAACGTTATGAAGAAGAAATTTTAACATCCCTTCGGGCTAATTTAAGAATTAGATTGCGTTTAGCTCAAACACACTTATTAGAAATAAACGAAGCTATAGTAATCACAGACAATCAGTTGGAATTTCTTGATTATCGCTACCATTTTCAGAATGAACGAAATTGCCTAGTTTTTCGTTATGATAGTACGCCGCATTTTCCTGATATCTCTACCTTTCCGCATCACAAGCATTTACCAAATGATGTGATCAGTTCTCAGAAACCGGAAATTACTCAAGTATTAAAAGAAGCAACCGAATTATTGAAATAGGTGGATAAGTTTCTGTACTAAGAACCAAAGAAGGTATCTTATCTCTAAACTAAACAAAATTAGAGAAAATTTTCATGCTAGTAAATAACAGATTTAATACAGCTAGATTGGGGATGTTTATAATTTGGCTAGTTTGGTAGCTTACTAGTCGTGAAGAAAGAGAATAATTAAGATTACAGCAGCGCTAACATAGAATTTAATTCCATCAAGAAATAAAGTATGCCCAAGACTTGGAACATCAAGATAGATAACTATTTTCAAGCTAACCCAAACTGCATCATCGCCACCGCCCATGTAGACAGCTTCCCGATAGACCTGCCGCTAGAACCGAACATCCGGGAACCAAACCGTAAAAGCGCGACCTACAGACAAATCTTCGACTCACTAACCACCGAACCTGGAAAATTCTTCTCTCGCCACAGTGGAATCGTTCTGTCAGCTAATATTGCTAAACCTGTTAAGAACAAAACTGAACTGGAGCTAGAAGTTTTAGAAGCTAACGAGGGAGGTAGCGACGGTATTATCAACGGAGGACATACAGTTTTAGCATTTGAGCAAGCGAAAAATTACAAATATGACCTAACCGAAGCCAGGGTAAAAGTTACGATCCACATCGGACTGACTGAAGAATCAGCCAAAGATATAGCCCTGGCCTCCAACACGACAACGCCAGTAGATTCTCGCTCCAAAGTCAACGCCAGGGGTGATTACAAATTCATCAAGCAGTATTTAGCTCAGTTAGAACAGAAGGAAGATAGAAAATTCCGCATCGCCTATTACCAGAATCAAAGCGGCGCTCCCAGAAACGCTCAGTGTAATGTCACCCATTTGCTGAAGCTCCTTTACTGCCTCGACAGAAATAAATACAACCCCGACGGCAATAAACGAACTAAACACCCAGCAGGGATGAGTCTTCCAAGTAACATCACAGACGCAGAAAGGGAAAGATTAACCGCTTTACTGCCTCTGTTAACTCATGCTCTGTGGATAGAGCAAAGACTCTACGAAATAATCCAAGACTATATCAGCAACCCCAGAAGAAAGGGTGTCAACGATCTAGCATCAATTGATATACGTAAAACTACATTGTTGCCTGACAGTAAGTATTCATTCGGGTTTGGTGCGCCAACCGACCTCGCACTACCGATAATTGCGTCCTATCGGGTATTTTTGGACAAGGACTATAAATGGATTCTGCCGTTTAACGAATTTGCCGAAGATTTCCTCCAACACCTGTGGACTAATTACTTCCGCAAATACTTGGTATCGGAGAAAACAGCAGGAAATACAGTCGGTACAAAAATCAGCCGTAATCAAGAGATTTGGGAAAGTTTGTATATATCAGCGCAAAGTTATCTAAATCAGCACTTGGTTAAAATGGTCAACTCTAGTAAGCAAGAAGAAGAATCGAAGGTAACACAAGGTAGAAAAAGGCGTTTGCAAGCAGATAAGAAATGATGAAACCCTTCATAGGCGGGCCTTGAAGAACACTTATTGACTCATCGCCTAAAAATTGCTCTCATGCTCTCTGGAGGAGCAGACGTGAGGTAAGTTGAAGTTGAAGCTAAAATTTCTTTAAATCTTTCACTGTCGGACCGTGTAAAACTTCCCCCTTGCAACTGAAACGTGAACCATGACAGGGACAGTCCCAACTTTTCTCCGCACTGTTCCAAGCAACAACACAACCCAAGTGAGAACATACCGCAGAAACAGCGTGTATTTCTCCTGTTTGATCTCGGTAAGCGGCAACTTTATCACCATCGACAGTGACTAGCTTTCCTTCACCGATAGCCACATCTTGCAGAGATTTACTCAATCCCTTGAGGCGATCGCCTACCCAATGAGCGCCAACTTCTAAATTTTGCTTTATACCTTGTGGAGTTACCTCCTGGGGAAGCTTTCAATCAGATTGAAGAACTTTGGGAAGAATTAAAACGTACTAAAGATGGGCTAATAATTGACGAGAAGTATTAAATGTTTATCAAATCATGGAATTAACTAAGAATTCAGGAGTCAGAATTCAGGAACCAGAATATTTCAAAAATCAGGATAAGAAGATGAGGGATAAATATTCCAACCATATTAAAGTCCTTTTTAATTCTGACTTTTGACTCACCTCGGCTGTGTGATCGCTCTCCTCTAACAATGACAGCAGTCACATCAAGCAAGCGCTTACTGGTGCTGAACGGACAGCGCCTTGCGGTAAACGATTTTGTCAGCGCCCGCTTGATAGAAGTCACGTATCCGTGCTTCTTCTTCATAACCGCACTTGCGGTAGAACGTTCGCGTGCGCTCGAAGTCCGGCGTACCTGATGTTTCCACCAGTAGTATACGCCCGCCGCGTCTGATCAATGTTTGCTCAACGTAGCGTAGCAGGGTCGCACCACGTCCTTGTCCTTGTCTGTCAGGTTGGATAGCAATCAACTGTAGATTCCACGTCCCATCGGTCATTCGTTCCATCTCACAGTAAGCGACCCCGATCGCTCCATTGTCATCGTCGGTAATCCAAAAGCGTTTGCCGTCTCGCAGAGAATCACTGTCGCTGCTACCACCGAAGTAATCGGACAGTATTTCACCAAGCTCCTCAAGTTGGTTTGGTTCAAACAGTCCGGTTGCGTCGGCTAAAGCAATCAGCGCAGTCGTGTCATCGGGTATGGTCGGTCGAATCATCGCAAACTCCGTGTGCGTGTAAAACAGGTTAGCCTCTGGAGGAAATATTACAACAGTTGTTATGTCGCTTTAAAACATAACAACTGTTGTGATAAGATGTCAAGATGCTTGTTTCATGTTGCTGTAAACCGAGGAGAGCTATGAGTTATGACGATCGCCGTATTGAAGTCGCTAAAGCGGCATGGCGGGTGATTGTCCGTGAAGGATTGGATCGCGCTAGTATGCGGGCAATCGCGCAAGAGCTTGGCTCTTCGACCGGGGTTGTTACCCATTACTTTCGAGATAAAGAAGAACTCACCCTATTTGCCCTAGAACAAGTGTTTGAAAACGTCTTAGAGGACATGAAAACCTGTGCCCAGGGACGGCAAGGAATTGACAGACTAGCACAGATGATTTTTGTGGCTCTGCCTGTGAAGGACATTGACAAAGTTGATTGGAAGGTTTGGGTGGCATTTTTGGGCTATTCTATCGGGCGCGAACGCCTTGTCCAGGAACACCGAAAACGCTATGACTTCTTACGGCAGATTATTTGTCAAGAGTTAGTTGACTTACAAAAAGCCAAAGTGATTCGAGCCGATCTTGATTTAACCCTTGAAGCCAATGCACTCATCGCCCTAGTGGATGGTATTGGCACTGGTGTTGTCATTTCTCCTGAACAGTTCTCCGCAGATCAACAACAATATCTCGTGCGGCGGCATATCAACGCTTTATTGACACCATCTTAAACACCGATGCGTAAGTTTTAAGTTACTACCAACTCGACCAAATGAGGCTGCCTAACTATCAATACAGTTTGGTTAAGGCAAAAACCAGATAAAGTAAGGCTTAGGGACTTCCTTCTGGTTTATTAGAGCGAAATGCTAATTTGTACACGCCAGACTCTTTAATTACCCAGCCAGATTGGGTTCTGCCCTGTGAGTCCGGAATTTCCGGACTCACCTGTTTCCACCGTTCTGGTATAGCATTGAGAGTTTCCGCACCCTTCCAAGGAATCGTTAGTCCAAGACTTACATCTTTGGCAACAAACCAGGGTTCATCATCAATTGATACTACGCGAATTTCTTGAGACTCAAATACAAAAGTTGATAAATCAGACATAAATTCAATTCTCCTTGATTGTTATCCAGTCAGTTAAAACAGCCATACAGCAAGCGGTTAACGTTGGCCTTCTCAAGGTCTTATTTTGATGTTTGGCGACGTAACCGCCCTCTAACTCATTCTGCTCAAAAGAAACCCCAATTACGTCAAAAAGTTTATTAGCAACATCTAATGAAATAGATTTCGACCAAGACATATTTATCTCCCACCCAATCCCGGAAAAAACTTACTCCAAACACTTTGCTCTTTTGACGCTGATTCTTGTGAGCCTAAAACATTCTGCACCCCTCGTTGATTACTCTGAATCTCTTGCATATTAAAAGCATGAACCGCCTGGGCTAACTCTGGATTTTCTTCTAACAGTTCGGCTTCAAGCTCCAACTCCTGCTGCAACAGTTGAGCATTTCGGTGCAAGAACATTCGTTGCTGATGTCGTCGCCTGATTTCGGATTCAGTAAGTTGTAAACGTTCTTCAAAATTAAAATTATCGTAATCGCTATACATAACGTTTAATTCCTCCGTAAAGTAACTGGTATCCTAATCGTAATCTGGTAATAAATTCGTCGGTATTGCGATTGCCCCAAACAGGATTACTACGGCTTTTTATCCAGTTAATTGGACTATGACAAATATTATAATGACAATAAATACACGTAGGAAATGTTGATACTCCAATAATGTCATTGCCGTAGTAAGCGTGATGGATCTCTTCACTTTTATGAGTCAGGCAGACTACACAATAATTGTGAGTTTTTCTGTGTGCGATCGCTACTTGTTTTCTATACTTTTTGGGATCACCATATCGAGCGTTCCAGTTTAATTGTCTGGGTAGCCGAGATTTTCTAGTAGTAGAGTCACCCCTTTTTCGTTTAATTCTTGCCCCGTTAGCTCTTGCCACTTCTGTTTAATCTCTTGATACTGAGGTCTTCTTCCTAATTGTGTTGCCCAAAGTCTAATTTCTTCATACCAGTCAACCTGCTGCTGTAAGGATTGCTGATTATTTTTAGAACTATTAACAGTGTCACCATTCGGTTTAGAATCTTGCTTTTGTTCCAGACCTTTGATATCAAATTCCGGGATTAGGGCAACAAAGGGATTAGAGCGAGTGGGAATTACTAAGGCATACCGGACTCCAGCTTTATCTAACATTTCACAAGCCTGTCGTAAGACTTCTAAAATCTCCTTTTTAACGTTTACAAAATCCTGGGGATGGTCAAGTATATAACTGGATGTCTGCCCCATCGCAATAAAGCAAACATTTTTTAGAGATGGGCGGCTAAATCCGGTTTCCCCAGAGAGTGGGGACTGGCCCATAAACACCCCATGTCCTTTAAGTCCGGCGGTGAATTTGATGATATAGTTCCAAAAACCCTGCAAGTCTTTGGCGGTATCAGCATCAACCATTCCTGGAAGTCCCTTGCCACCACCAAATACGGAGTCTACCTCGTCTTGAGCAAGAAATAATTCCGGGACACCCTGACATTCGCCACCGACCTTTGCAACTCTGGCTTTCTGCTTGTCAATTTGGTCTGTGGCAAAGGTAATCCAGTTTTTTAGTTCTTTCATGCCGTCAAACTTACGGCTGAACTTGCACAACCATCTGGTGACATCATCCTTTGGATCGCTGCCAATCACAATTGCTGGTGTTTGAGATTTTGCAGCGATTTTGTTGATAATCACCCCAGCCAGCGTGGACTTTCCAGACTGTGTTCCACCAGATAGGTAAAAATGGTGATTACTGCGAAGAGTCATATTTTGATTAGATGCAGCATCACATAGTTCATCAATCCAGCCACCATCAATTCTGATGTAGTCAGGATAATTAGCTGCGATCGCTCTCAAAATCTGCATAGCACCAGGATTAATCACGGACTGCACCGACTCTTCATCAATGTCAGCAATATTGGGATTGGGAATACCAGTCGGTGAAGGTGATTGTTGTGCTGGTGGTTCTGGGAGCGTAACCAGACCTTGCAACTGATATTCAGCTATCCACCGGGGGCGCTCACTAACGGGCAGGCGATTCACATAATCAGCAACTCGGCGTTTAGCTGCGATCGCAGTGGTGACATAATTGTATGCTGCCTGACCCTGTAAATGCTGTTTGAGTGCTTTTAAGTCAGCTTCTAGCAAAGACTGGTAAACTTTTTCCTTACTTTCGCTGATTTGAGCGGATACCCCAAACAACCCAGCACTGATCGTCCCAGCGCCAAGTAAGATCTAGCGTGGCAAAACTTACTAGAGAAGACGACTCTCTAAATTAGCCAAGTAACCCTTGGGGTCTCTGCGAAATCGATATTGTTCAATTCTGGCAATGCGTGGTGTTTTTGCAATTGAGAGCGTAATTCGAGCCAAGTATGAATATCAACTTGTGCTAAATCAGATGCGGTAAAAGAATGAAGTTTAGTAGCGATTGCACAGGCAAGTTTGACAGAACCACGAATAACAAGGGATGAGGGGGCAACCTTACGACCAGTACAACGACGTTGATGATGACGTAGCATACCAAAAGCGTGTTCTAAGTCATTATTAGTTCTGGGAAAATCTTCAATTTCGTAACAATGAAAAAGTCCAGACCAGTAGCTATGAGTGGTTTTTATAAAGTTATCAATTGCAGTTTTCAGGGTACCAGCTTTCTGCTTTTGTTGGGACATTTCTGTTAATAGTTGCTGATAGCTTTGTTTGACACCAGCAGCATTAAGACCTATTTTATTATTGAGAATATCACTAGCTTTATCAACCCACTGATATGCAACACTCACAGGTGAAAATAAAGATGCAGTCGCAGATAAACCCTTAGCTATCAGGTGTTTTAGGTTGACTAAGGGTGGGGTTAAAGCACTTTTTTTTCCATCCGTTCTAAGCTTTGCTCTATCAATGTCAAATTTGATTGTAACTTTAATCCAGATGCCTCTAACGGTGGATGACCATCATTAGTTATAGAACTACGTACTGCCGAGCAATAATCTTCGATAATAGTTGCCATTTCCTGAGTTTCATTAGTAACACTACGTTCAATGTCTCGTAATCCTCTAACTTTTTTCTTTAATTCCTTTTTTGCATGTCGATCCGCCTCATATATGGGTTTAATCGCTTCCTTCAAATAATGGTAATGACATAAACCGTGAGCAATTCTAGGTAATGCTAACCTAACAGCTTTGCGAATTGATTGTTGCCCATCACTAACAACTCCATCAATTGGTACATCCAGAGTATTAGCTACTTCTAATAATAACGCCACTAAATCTTCATTTCTTGATGATAATAAGGTTTTAGCTAGTAAGATTTCTCCTGATAAGCAATCTCGAATTACCCATAATACCTCATGTCCAATTTCTGGCTGCATCCCATCAATGGCTAATATCACCCGTCCTTGATTAGCCACTATTGCTTTTAATCTTTTATGGTCTTTTAGCCATAAAGAAAGTAATTCGTCATATCTGTCAATTAGGTGTGTGACCGTTCTTTTACTTATACATATACCATTTAATTCAAGGTGAGCGTGTATTTGGGTAACACTTCTATGTTCCTGGTAGCGTAATGCTCCTATATAAGCAATCACATCTAAACCAAATTCGTTTTGTGGTAGAGCGAGTGACCCTTCTTGCTCTGGTCGATATGCTTTTTTATACCGCATACATGACTTATTTCGACATTGCCGAATTTTTAGCTGTAGTTCTACTACCCCATTTAACGTTCTTATATGTCGAGGATTATTGTATTCATTCCACATTGCTTGACCACACGAAGGGCATTTTTTTTGAACACAATCTAGTACTTCAAACGATGTTGCCTCTGGTTTTAAACTTTTTCTTACCAAGTTTTTGCACCATTATTTCGCTACAAGCTCAAGATTACAGGATTTCTGCTCCTCTCTAGTAAGTTTTGCCACGCTAGAGTAAGATTCCGGTTGTTATTCGGTCAGTATTTAAGAAAAAAGGAGCAGACAGACACATAACTGCACTCGCTCCTAAAGAACATAAAATAGTCCGTTCTGCATGAATAGCACTACTAACAGTTAGTCGTTCTAGTTCAAATGTCATTGCTATCGCACCCCCAACGCAACACCAGCTGCAACTAATGTTAAGAAGACAAACAGGAATATCACCCCAGGCATTAACCCAATGGTGAAAGTCTTGCGGTTGAAACCGAATCCTTTAACGACTAAGCCAGCAAAGTTAAAGAAACCAACTGTCAAACCGCAAATGCAAATCATGCCAATGATCCACACCAAGAATTGACTGACTGGGCTAGCAACTGAGAGAAACCCCATCAACATTGACAGCCCGACTCCAGAGACGGCATATCCAACGAAGGAAAGCTTAATTTGCATAATTTAAGTTGCTCTATCTACATCCTTAAATATTTGAGCAATACGAACACAATTGTCTGAAAAACAAAGGACTACACAAACCCCAAACTGAGGGCATTCATAGTTTTGAACACCAACTTCGTTTAAGTAACAAATTCCTTGACTGCATTGACGCATATCACAAATTCTTGTCATGATTTTCATTTTTAAAATCTGAAGGAATCTCCCACTTCATCAAATGCTTTCTCGTATCCCCCCAACTGGCGCTGCTGTTCCTGGGAACCAAAGGCATGACGGATCACTGCCTCCCCATGTAATCCCCTGGTTCGCTGCAAATCTTCCTCAACCTTCATGGCTTCTTGGGAATATGCCAATTGGTTTTTATACATCTCTGCCAAGGATTGCAACTGCTTGAGCCTGTGCCGGGAAAATTTAGTGTGCAACCACTTCTGTGCTTTTAGAGTGCCAGCCACTTCTGCTTCATCAAGAACCTGCTTTGCTGTAGTGTAAGCTGGCAATGTGTAGCGATCGCGGATTGATGCAGGTAAATTAAGTAAGTCGGCACGAAAAAACCAAACTATGTAAAGATAAATAAATACGGAGAATATATCTACCGAGGTGACTGAGTATGGGCGCTCGTTTAAGGGTGTTCCTAAGCTATGAGCAAGATAAAACCCTGTTAAACCTAAGAACTGCGGATGTACCACAGAAAGTTAAAGACCGAGCAGAGGTTATTAGACTAAATGCACATGGCTGGTACGTAGAAAAAATAGCTGCTCATTTCAATTGGACTCCTCAAACGGTAAGAGAAATCTTACATAAATGGCGAAAACTTGATTTAGAAGGGCTTTGGGATAACCCAGGTAGAGGAGGCAAAACCAAGTATAGCGAAGAGGATATAGTATTTTTGGAGGAATGTCTCAAAGAAGAACCACGTACATATAACAGTCGTCAACTAGCCCAAAAATTAGAGAGCGATCGCTCTATTAAACTGAGTCCCGACAGATTAAGACGGGTACTCAAAAAAAGGGGGTTATTTGGAAACGAGTCAGAAAGAGCCACAAAGGGAAACAAGACGCAAAAATCAAAGAAATAAAGCAAGCAGACCTAGATATGTTAGAACTGTCTGCTGCTAATGGAGAAATAGACTTGAAGTATTTGGATGAATCAGGGTTTTGTGCATGGAGCGAACCGGGTTACACCTATTACTTCCGAGGTGAGCAAAAACGACTAGAACAAAGTAAACGTCGTGGTCGTAGATTAAGCATTATTGGATTTTTTCAACCAATAATCAGCTTTGTTTACGGTTTGGTTATTGGTGGTGTTGACAGAAAATCTTATATCCAGATGATGGAGCAAGAAGCGACTGATGCCCAAAAGATCGGGCGCATCAGAGTAATAGTGCAGGACAATGGGCCAATACATCGATGTCTTCAGGTGCAGCAGTTATGGTCAAAGTGGGAACAGATGGGTTTGTACATCTTCTTTTTGCCCAAATATTGCTCCGAAATGAATCCGATTGAATTGGAATGGCAACACCTTAAAAAAGATGAACTGGCAGGGAAAATGTTTGACGACGAGTTAGAACTTGCCTATGCCGTAATTGATGGTATTCAAGCCAGAGGGGAAAAAGGAAACTATAGTACACAACGTATTAAATTTAACTCCAATCACTATGATTAACTTTTAGTTACATAGTTGTAAATTTCCCCGCCGACTTACTTACATCGCAATGCTGATGCAGTTCGTTCCTTAGCCCAAGTCGTGTTGCGTAAAACCGAGGGCAACCCTTTCTTTGTTGGTGAATTTTTGAAGCTGCTGCATAGCGAAAACCTGTTAACCTTTGATGCCCAACAGTTGAGTTGGCAGTGGAACTTAACTGAGATTGAAGCTCAAGATATCACGGATAATGTGGTGGAGTTGCTGCTGCGTCAGTTGCAGAAATTGCCGGAAGCAACACAGCAAGTTCTCTCCATCGCTGCTTGTGTTGGGTCTGAGTTTGATTTAGAAACATTGGCGATCGTTTGCGAAAAATCACCGAAAGCAATTTTCCAGGATTTATTAGAAGCAATACAAGCGGGATTAATTCAACCTCTGTCTGAATTGGACGAAGATTTGTTAGTTCAAGAGTATAAGTTTTCGCACGATCGCGTTCAGCAAGCGGCTTATGCTCTGATTGATGAATCGCACAAACAGGTTGTTCATCTCCAAATCGGTGGCAATTTGCTCGAAAAAACTTCACCAGAGCAACGATCCGATCGGTTGTTTGAAATCATCGATCATCTCAATCAAGGACTTGAGCTAGTTACTGCTCGATCAGAACGAACTGAAATTGCCAGACTGAATTTAATGGCAGGACAGAAAGCAAAGGCAGCAACGGCTTATGAAGCAGCTTTTAAGTATTTCACTACAGGGCTTAAACTCCTCAATTGGGAGAGTTGGCTCAGTGAGTATGACCTTACCTTAACGCTGTACTCAGAAGCAGCAGAAGCGGCGTATCTCCAGGGTTGCTTTGATGAGATGGAACAGTTGGTAGAAGTGGTACTCGCTCGTGCCAAAACAGTGGTTGACAAAGTGCAAGTTTACGATAGCAGCATTCAAAGATATTTGTCACAGGGCAACCTGAAAGAAGCACTCAAAATTGGCTTGGAAGTGTTGAAGCTCCTGGGAGTGATTTTACCAGAAAATCCAAGTGAGTTAGATGTTCAAGGCGGATTGGAGTCAACGGCGGCACTACTCGCCCAACGAGAAATTGAAGACTTGAGTAATTTACCAGAGATGACTGCACCAGAACCGCTAGCAGCAATGTCAATCCTAGCGAATATAGGATCTGCTGCATTCATAGTATCACCAGCACTGTTTATACTGATTACTTGCAAAACGGTAAATTTATCGATCAACTACGGGAATGCTATCTGGTCACCACTGTTTTATGGTGCCTACGGATTTGTTCTATGTGGAGTTGTTCAAGACATTGAACTCGGCTATAAATTTGGTCAATTGGCTCTTAGTTTGGCAGAACGATTGAATACCAAAAAAGGCAAGGCTAAAGCATTACAGTTATTTAGTGACCATGTTATGCAATGGAAAGTACATCTTAAGGAGACGATACCACTGCTGGTTGAGGCTTATCAGGAAGGAGTGGAAACCGGAGACTTTGAAACCGCTGGTTATGCTGCATATGACGTGTGCTACAACTCGTTTTTCGTCGGTGAGGAACTCACCCAACTGGAACAGAAAACTGCAACATACAGCAAAGCGGTTGATCGAATCAGACGGGAAAGCCCCTCGACTTGGATTGCAATAGTGTGGCAGACCATTCTTAATTTGTTAGATAGGTCTCTTAATCCCAGTCGCTTAGTTGGTCGGGTGTGTAATGAAGAGCAGGCATTACCACACGCCCTTGCAGTTAAAGATGGAACTGCAATTCAAATGCTATATCTGCACAAAGTTATACTGTGTTATCTATTTGAAGAATATCATCAAGCTGGACAGACTGCTATTTTGGCAAGGCGACATTTTGAAGAAGCGACGGCAATAAAGGTTTTACCTGTATTCTGTTTCTATCATTCGCTGGCGCTTTTGAGCCTATTGCTCGATGCTTCAAACTCTGAAAAAGTAGCTTGGCTAAACTGTGTTAACACCAACCAAGAAAAGATGCAAAAATGGGCAGAACACGCCCCGATGAATTATCTACATAAATTTCATCTGGTCGAAGCAGAGAAAGCACGAGTCTTAGGGCAATTTCTTGAGGCTGAAGAGTTTTATGAACGGGCGATCGCAGGTGCTACTGAGCATGAGTTTATCCAGGAAGAAGCATTAGCTTATGAATTAGCGGCTAAACATTATCTAGCGCGAGGTCGGGAAAAATTTGCCCAAACTTATATGAAAGAGGCGCACTATTGCTACGATCGCTGGGGCGCAACCGCTAAAGTTAAAGACTTAGAAAAACGCCATCCACAGTTCTTTTCTCAGTCGTCTAGAGCCGCTTCCACATCAATTCCTATTACTGCTGCAACTATCACTAATCCCTTCCATACTGCTTTCGATTTAGCAGCAGTGATGAAAGCTTCACAGGCGATTTCTCGTGAAATTGAACTGAAGCAATTGCTGCGATCGCTGATGCAAATTTTAATTGAGAATGCTGGCGCACAAACCGGATATCTGATTTTAGAAAACTCAGGAGAATGGTCGATTGAAGCGGCTTGTGAACTCAATGCCGATGAGAATGCTTGTGCGACTCAGGTGTTACAGTCTATTCCAATTGCCGATCAATTGCCAGAATCAATCATTCAATATGTGATTCGGACTCTAAAGCCTGTCACCTTAAATGATGCGACTCGTGAAGGTGCTTTTATTAATGAGCCATACATTCAACAGAACCAGCCTCAATCTATTTTCTGTTTGCCGCTGCTGAATCAAGCCAAGCTGGTCGGTGTATTATATTTAGAAAATCGGTTAGCAGCTGGAGTATTTACACCAGAGCGATCGCAGGTCTTGCAGCTATTATCGACTCAAGCAGCGATCGCTATCGAAAATGCCAACCTTTACTCAGCACTGCGGGCTAAGGAAAGCAAGATCACCCAGTTCCTCGAAGCGATTCCGGTGGGAATTGGGATCGTGGATGCGACAGGTTGCCCTTACTATACCAACCAATGCGGCAGTCAACTTATAGGCAAAGAAACTGATACTTCCATCGCACCGGAGCAGATCTCAGAGGCTTATCAGCTTTATGTAGCGGGAACGGATCAAATCTATCCAGCGGAGAGATTGCCGATTGTGCGGGCATTAAAGGGCGAACGCATCAGGACTGAAGATATAGAAATTCGTCGAGGTCATACCACAATTCTAATTGAGGCACGGGGAACACCAGTTTTCGATCAACAGGGCAATATCACTTATGCGATCGCTACCTTTCAAGATATTACAGAGCGCAAACAAGCCGAGAAACTCCTAGCCGATTACAACTGCACTTTAGAGCAACAGGTTGCAGAACGAACTGCTGCTTTACGACAGAGTGAGGCCAATTACCGTAACCTGATTCAAACAGCGAATTCGATCATCCTTCGCACGGATAGGCAAGGACGAATTCGATACATGAATGACTATGGACTAAGCTTTTTTGGCTATGAGGAAGATCAGATTCTAGGGCGTACCCTACTGGAAACAATCGTTCCAGAAACCGAAACATCTGGACGCGATCTCAAGCAGTTTGTTCACAATCTGTTTCACAATCTTGAAGCTTCCTTGCCTCAAGCTTACTTGCAAACCGAGAATGAAAACCTTTGTCGAGATGGTAGACGGGTTTGGATTGCCTGGTCGAATCAAGTCATCTTCAATGAACAGGGAGAGGTCGTTGAAATCTTATCGGTGGGCAATGACACCACCCAGCGCAGACAAGCAGAAGAGGCATTACAACGCAGTGAAGCTAAGTTCCGCAATATTTTTGAAAACTCACAGGTTGGCATCTTCCGCACCCGCCTCTCGGATGGATTACTTCTCGATGCCAATCAACGCTATGCCAATCTGCTTGGCTTTGATTCATCAGAGGAGATGATTGGGATTGAACACGCCACGGACTACTATGTAAATCCCAGCGATCGCCAACAATTCCTTGAGGTGCTGAAGCGGGATCGGGAAGTGCGAAGCTATGAAGCACAGGGGCGAAAACGAGATGGGACAGTGTTTTGGGGACTTTTCTCTGCTTATCTGAATGCAGACGATGACTACATTGAAGGGGTGATTGCGGATATTAGCGATGTCTACGACGAGCTTCGCTTACGCAAGCAAGCAGAAGCCGCTCTACAAACGAGTGAAGAACGACTACGCTTAGCATTAACCGCTTCAAATCAAGGACTCTACGATTTCGATTTAAAGACTGAAGAAAGAATTGTTAACCCGGAATACGCTTTAATGCTGGGCTACGATCCAGCAACATTCCACGAAACCATTCCTGAATGGATTGCTCGTTTGCATCCTGATGACAGAGAATCAGTTGTCGCAACCTACCGTGCTTGTATTACTGGAGAAATCCCCAACTTTCAAGTAGAGTATCGCCTTCGTACCCAGGATGGTCAGTGGAAATGGATTCGTTCTGTCGGCAAAATTGTTACCTGGAATGAATCCGGTGAACCCATCCGAGCGTTGGGAGTTGTTACGGATATCAACGATCGCAAGCAAGCAGAAGCAGCATTGCAAGCCTCTGAAGCAGAACTGCGGGCGCTCTTTTCAGCCATTCCCGATCCATTATTTGTATTCTCTGCTGAAGGGCGATTCCTTGAAATAATGGTACTGGAACGAAATCTGCTATGGCAACCCTTTGAGGAGATGATTGGTAAAACTATGCATCAACTCGGAAGGGAAGAAGCTGATGAGTTTCTAGGTTATATTCAGCAGGTACTGAGAACCCAACAAATCCTCACAGTCGAGTATGGTGCGTTTCTAAATGGACGAGAAATGTGGTTTTCGGCTCGCATTGCCCCAATCAGCCACGATCAGGTGATTTGGCTGTCGCGAGATATTACGGCTCTTAAGCAAGCAGAAGCCGCGTCAATTTTGGATGAACGCAACCGCATGGCACGCGAGATTCACGACACACTCGCTCAGGCGTTTACAGGTATTCTGGCTCAGGTGGGAGCGGCAAAACAGGTGCTAACAGATGATGTAGAAGCAGCTCAGGCACACCTAGACCTGATCAAAGAATTGGCGCGGACTGGGCTGACTGAAGCGCGGCGATCGGTCGTTGCGCTCCGTCCTCAGCTTTTGGAGGAAGGCAGTCTACAGAGCGCTCTACATCGTCTCATCGCTCAAATCAGAACTGCCGCAATGGATGTCAGTCTATATTATGAGATTGAGGGTGCAGTGTATTCTCTACCCACTGAAGTCGAGAATAACTTACTACGGATTGGGCAGGAAGCATTAACTAATGCGATTAGATACGCCAATGCTGACGAAATTCGAGTGGAGCTAGTCTACGATCGCGACCAGTTTTGCTTGCGCGTGAGAGACAATGGACAGGGCTTTGGAGTTGGAAGTATTTCAGCCTCTGAGGGTTTTGGCTTACTCGGCATGAGCGAACGGGCAGAGCGCATCGGCGCACAACTAACGATTAGGAGTCAACCTGGACAAGGAACAGAAATTATTGTCACCGTCAACCCTTGAGTGAGCATTACAATGAGCCAAGCTACGACCATTCGGGTTCTGATTGCGGACGATCACGCCATTTTTCGGCAAGGATTAGCCACGATTATTAACCGTGACCCAGATATGCAAGTGATTGCCCAAGCCGAAAATGGGGAACAAGCGATCGCTCTATTTTGGGAACACCAACCAGATGTAACGCTAATGGATCTGCGAATGCCTGAAGTGGAAGGAGTTGCCGCCATTGGTGCAATTTGTGCTACTGCTAAATCTGCTCGGATTATTGTACTGACCACGTATGATAGTGACGAAGATATTTATCGGGGATTGCAGGCAGGCGCAAAAGGATACCTGTTGAAAGAAACTGAACCGGACGAGCTTCTGAATGCGATTCGTACCGTTCATCGGGGTCAGAAGTATATTCCGCCCGATGTGGGAGCAAAGTTGGTACAGCGCCTCAGCAATCCAGAACTGAGTGAAAGAGAACTAGCAGTACTCCGCTCACTGGCGCAGGGAATGAGTAATGCCGAGATTGCGGCGGCTTTGAGTATCGGTGAAGGCACTGTTAAATCCCATGTCAATCGGATTTTGAATAAGTTGGATGTAAGCGATCGCACCCAAGCTGTGATTGTTGCCGTTAAGCGCGGCATTGTAAGTTTGTAGGATGTACTTGCAATTGATTCCCAACAGCCTCAGAATTTCACTGATCTGATGAACCGCGAAGCGCAACGAGTCGCCAGTCCAGGGACTAAATTTGTTGCAGTTACTGCTCCTTCGGACCCAAATACATTGGCACTCGCACCACCCTTGCCATCGCTAGCCATGCTGTGGTCGATGGATAACTAGCCAATCTTCGCTCAAGCTGTCCGTAACCGTTCAATGTCTCGAATGGGCGGCGCACCGAACAGGCGCGAATATTCCCGGCTAAACTGTGAGGGACTTTCATATCCCACCTGGTAGGCAGTAGAGGTCGCATCGAAATCCTCAGCTAACATCAGACGACGCGCTTCTAATAGTCTTAACTGCTTCTGATACTGAAGCGGACTCATCGAAGTGACTTGCTTGAAATGCTGATGGAACGACGAAGTAGACATCCCGATCTGACTCGCTAAATCCTCGATCCGCATCGGCTTGGTAAAATCAGATTTGATTTGTTGAATCGCTAAAGCAATTCGCTGCATATTACTGCCGGATGTGGCAATTTGACGCACGGCTTCCCCTTGTTCACCCAACAGCAGATGGTAATAGAGTTCACGAATCATTAACGGTGCCAGCATGGAGATGTGTTGCGGAGTGTCTAAGAGCTTGACGAGGCGAAGGGCACACTCCATCAACGCTGGATCGACGTTGCTAACCGATATACCTCGAATAGAGTTTTCTGGCTTTGCCGAACTGGAACCCATTTGGGCAACCATCTCACACAATTGCATCAAGTCTAAGTTCAGCTTCAGCCCTAAATACGGCTTGTCAGGTGTCGCCTCAGTCACAAAGCCACTCAGCGGTAAATCAACGGAAACGACGAGATACTGCATTGCACCATACTGATATGTCTCCTCACCCAGAAATGCTTTTTTCTGACCTTGAACGACGATCGCCAGGATGGGTTCATACACGCTATGAGGTGCGGTAGATACTGTATCTGAGCGCGCAAAGTCTAATTGCTCGATCGCCGTGGGTTGGATAATGTTGCCGCTGGATTTGGTATGCCGCACGATCCGTGTGGCGATTTCTTGGCGGTGATCCGCGATTATGTCAGGGCGAGAGATTGCGACTGTCATAGCAGAGACTCGACTAACTCAATACTTTACAGTTGACATTATAAAATCTCTGCAAACGATCGCTCTGGAGAATTAGGCAATCATTGAATAGGTTTGGGCATTTCAAGAACAGCGTTTCCAACCTAAGCTGAACTCAGACGAATAGACAAGATGAGGATCAGGCAATGATGCAAGAAGGCAAAAATCGCCTGAGTGATCGGAATGATTAATGAGCAGGAGAACCTTATGTATGTAGTTTTTGGAGCGACGGGACAGACAGGTTCAGCAGTGGCTAACGCTTTGCTTGAGAGAAATTTTCCAGTGCGCGTTGTTTTGCGCTCTGATAAAGCTGCCAGTACATGGCGTGAGAAAGGTGCAGACGTAGCGGTTGCCGAAGTCACTGATGTCGAAGCGATGACCGCCGCGATGCGTGAAGCGGATGCCGTCTATGTGATGAACCCACCTGCTTACAACGTCAGCGATATGTTTGCGCTGGCAGAACAGATCGGCGAGTGCTATGTTGAAGCCCTTACAAACGCTGATGCACGGAAGGTCGTGTTACTGTCTTCGGTTGGTTCACAGCACGCTTCCGGTACGGGCAACATTTTGACGACCCATATTTTAGAGCGCATGTTGGGCAACTTGGCAGTTCCCGTCACAGTTCTGCGAGCGGCATCGTTTATGGAGAATTGGGGGAGTGCCGCCGTGATCGCTGCCGAACAAGGGGTACTGCCCAGTTTTTTTGCTCCACTCGATCGTCGGCTGCCTATGGTTTCGACCGAAGACATCGGGCGCACTGCGGCTGAAGCCATGATTGAAGACTGGAAAGGTCAGCGCATCATCGAACTGCATGGTCCGATCGACTACTCACCAAACGATGTCGCTGCTGCTTTTGCCGCTGTGCTTAACCGTAATGTACAGGCAATTGCTGTTCCCGAAAGCGACTGGCAAGCAACAATTTCCAGCTTTGGCTTTTCACCTGAAGCCGTCAACAGCTACAGCGAGATGATGCGCGGTTTCAACTCTGGTCATATCGTCTTTGAAAGTAGCCCAGAGATAGAAACGCGCACCGGACAAACTGCAATAGAAGCTGCTGTTGATAGATTGACTGGAAGCAAATCCAAGTAAAAATTAGCTTGAGGAGATTGAAATAGTGCGTTATTTAAGTCAAATTTTCACGGGAGCAGGACTGATTGGGCTGTTGGCTATTCCGGTGATGATGCAAGCTCGCGCGAAGGCAGAGATTCAATCGAATGTGACTGCATTTGAGTCAAGTGATTACTCGACAGCGTTGAATCAGCAGTCCTCTCTGGTTCAGCCTTCAGCGATCGCAGACTTGTCCCAAGCAACTGCGTCTAATCCAGCAGATGCACAAGCAACTCAGATGATCGAGCAACGCAACAAAGCAACTGTCCAGCAGTCTTTCGACCAATGGCGCAACGGAACTGGCAGTGCATTTGATCTGCTTGCCCCGGATGTAACCTGGACAATTACTGGGACGGGTGCAACTGCGGGCACATATCGCAGCCGACAAGCATTACTCGATCAAGTCGTTAGCCCGACCAGTGCCCGATTATCAACTCCAATCATCCCGACTGTACGCGGCATCTGGGCGGATGGCGATATGGTGATCGTGCTGTGGGACGGGGAGGCGACCGCCAGAGATGGCAGATCGTATCGGAACACCTATACGTGGTATTTCCGCATGAAAGATGACCAGGTAATCGAAGCGATCGCCTTTCTAGACATGAGCAAGTTTACAGAATTGTGGACAAGGGTTTCACCTTCATGATTCAGGAAATGGAAATCAATATTTAGTTCACAGCACTCAACTCGAACAGAAGGGAAAACAACGATGTTAAACATTGAGAACAAAGTCATTGCGATCACTGGAGCCAGTAGCGGGATTGGCGAAGCCACAGCTAAGTTACTCGCTCAAAACGGTGCAAAGGTGCTTTTGGGCGCACGACGCACCGAAAAGCTCGAAAAGATTGTTGAGGAGATCCACGCCTCAGGCGGTACAGCAGAATTTAAAGCCGTAGATGTCACCGATCGAGAAGATGTGAAAGCGTTCATTGGGTTTGCGAAAGACAAGTTCGATCGCGTCGATGTCATCTTCAACAATGCAGGCGTGATGCCCTTATCGCCGATGAATGCCTTGAAGGTCGAGGAATGGGACAACATGATTAACGTGAATATCCAGGGCGTGTTGAATGGCATTGCGGCAGGTTTGCCGATCATGGAAGCGCAAGGTGGCGGACAGATCATCAATACGGCATCTATTGGTGCTCATGTGGTAGTGCCCACTGCTGCTGTTTATTGCGCGACCAAGTATGCAGTTTGGGCAATCTCTGAGGGACTGCGGCAAGAGTCAAAAACGATTCGTGTTACCATTATCTCTCCCGGCGTGGTTGAGACCGAACTCGGCTCTGATATTACGGACGAGCCAGCAAAAGGCTTCTTGAAAGAACTCCGCAAAGACGCACTCAACCCGGATACGATTGCCAGCGCTGTCCTGTATGCCGTATCACAGCCGGATGATGTCGATGTCAACGAAGTGATTGTTCGACCGATCCGTCAGATGATGTAGGTAACAGCTCTTGATCACGTCAGACGGATAGGATTGACCATACAATTAAGCGTTAAATCTAACTTAAGTTAGAGCTTATCTTCTATCTTAAGAAGAAGCAACTGCTCCATCAAATTACAGCCTAAAAATGTTAACTCACTGTAGACGACAACTAAAACCCAATTCCTTATATTGAATTCATGTGGATTGAGCAAGTGAATCGCAAGGTTCCATGCTTGATACAGATGTAGAAAGATGATCGACGACCATAGTTCCAGTTCTTTAGTTGTGCCAGCTTCAACCCAAGATCACAGTCAAGGTGTGCTAAGTGCCGCCGTGGTGTTAGTGATGTATGGGGATTATCAATGTCCTAGAAGTGCAGCCGTTTACAAGCTGATTAAAATCATTCGGCAAGAGCTTACGGTTTCTTTTGGAGAGGATTATTTATGTTTTATCTTCCGCCATTTTCCACAGATCCAGACTCATCCCCAGGCACAACGGGCAGCCCAAGTCGCCGAAGCCGCCGCCGTCCAAGGAAAGTTTTGGTTAATGAGCGATACTTTATTTGACCATCAACAAAGGTTGGAGAACGGTTATCTTGTCGAGTACGCCAATGATTTAGGGCTTGACATTCCTCAATTTCTCAAAGAGTTGTCTAAACAAGTGTATGTTGATCGCATCAATGAAGATATCGAAGACGGAAGACAGAGTGAAGTGACGACTACCCCAGCCCTGTTTATCAATGGAATTCGGTATACCGGGCGCTGGAACACGACGGAGTTGATGGCTGCCATGATTGCTGCAAGTCATTAAGTTCCCCGATCTTTGCTCTCAATTCATATCTGACTTGCCTGTAAGTGCTGTAAGCCATCTAATTTTGATGGCTAGATTTTGCCTGTTTCACTGAACAAAATTGCCGCTTTTTGAACCATGCCAACAACTGAATTCCTGCGTATTGATTTAGTGAATTACAAATCGGTATTTCATTGAGGATAGTTCTATGACGCATTCACTAGTACAAGGCAAGAATAATTCTGGGCATGAAGGTACACCTCAGACTGGTTCTCTTCGCGATTCCTCAGTTAATCATGCCCTGATTGCGATCGCGCAAGAAGTCACTGAGTTGCTAAGACAAGTTTACTCAATACAAACTGACGAAATTAAAACAGGAGAAACAGAATGATATTGCAAGATAAAGTGGCGTTAGCCACTGGCGGAACTTCAGGAATTGGTCGTGCAACCGCGTTAGCGTACCTCTACGGCGAAGCAAGCTACGCGTAGCGTTCCGTAAAGCCTGCGGCATAGCTACGCTTAGGGCGCAGCCTCTCGTAGAGAAGGAAAGCTTAACGTTCGCGTAGCGTCTCGCAGAGAAGTTATCGCATTTGGTGCTGCTGGAGCAAAGGTAGTATTCTCAGGCAGACGCGATGCAGAAGGTGAAAAAACTGCCAAACTGATTCGTGAAACAGGCGCTGAATGCTTATACGTCCATTGAAACAAGTTCACTAACATCACAAAAATCTGACAAATCATTTTAAGAATCTGAAAGCAGTCAAGCATTGGAACTCAAGACACTTTAGATAGATAGAACCAGGAGTATTTAATCATGGTCAAAGAGCAAACTGTAGACGGACAAGCTTCTTTACAAGCAACTACCAATTTGACACCAGCCCAGGAGTTTTTGCAAGAACTCTGGGATGAGCATCTGCAGCTTGAGTTTGACGCTCACAACACTGAAGATACCCTCGCCACGATGGTTGAGGATGCTTACGTTAACGGCATTCCGGTAATGATTGGGGGAGTAGGGAAACCGGCACTGCGCGAGTTTTATTCCAAATACTTCATTCCACAGATACCGCCGGACATGGAGCTGACTCCGGTCTCGCGCACAATCGGGACCAATCAACTCGTCGATGAAATGGTGGCTAAGTTCACTCATACCATTCAGATGGACTGGATGCTACCCGGCATTGCTCCGACTCTTAAACGGGTTGAAGTGGCATTGGTAGCAATTGTTCAGTTTCGTGACGACAAGCTAGCCCACGAACATCTCTACTGGGATCAGGCGAGTGTATTGGTTCAACTCGGCATGCTCGATCCGGGTACACTGCCCGTGGTAGGGGTTGACAGTGCGCGCAAGGTACTTGATCCGAGCTTGCCCTCAAACGCACTGATCGATCGCGACTAAGTGTAGGAGCCAGAAAATATCAATGTCTAAACCCGCCATTTTGTAATCAGGATCGTACTCATCCTGGTTGTAGGAGGTGCTTCTTATTGCTGGCCGCTACACGTATTGCTCATTGAGTTTTTGACAAAGTGACACAGCCATTCACAACAAGAGGTAACTATCATGATGCTGAAAGACAAAGTTGTTTTGGTGACTGGCGGAACATCGGGCATCGGTCGAGCAACCGCTATCGCTTATGCCCAACAACAAGCAAAGGTGGTGGTAGTTGGTCGTCGAATAGATGAAGGTGAAGAAACGGTTCGATTGATTCAGGAAGCTGGCGGAGAGGCGTTTTTTGTGCAAGCAGATGTCACGAAAGAAGCCGATGTTCAAGCAATGGTTGATAAAGCGGTTGACGTTTTTGGTCGGTTAGATATTGCCTTTAATAATGCAGGAATGGTGGGCGAAAATCCCTCATTGATTGAGCAAACAGAAGCGGAATATGACCGCATTATGAACATCAATGTCAAAGGCGTTTGGTTGTTGATGAAATATGAAATTGCTCAGATGTTGAAACAAGGAAGTGGTGCAATCGTCAATACATCATCTGGGGCTGGAGTCGTTGCACTTGCTGGCGTACCCCTCTACACCGCGAGTAAACATGCAGTAGTAGGTTTAACAAAAGCCGCCGCGCTCCAATATGCCAAAGCGGGTATTCGCATTAATGCCGTTGCACCAGGGTCAATCGAAACAGATATGTTTGAAGCAGCTACAGGTGGGCAGGATGAGGTCAAAGCTTATATAACAGGACTTCACCCGATCGGACGAATTGGAACACCGCTTGAAGTTGCAAATGCAGTTCTGTTTTTATCATCTGACATGGCATCGTTCATAACAGGTGAAACGTTGATGGTAGATGGTGGGTTTGTAGCGCAGTAGTCGAACGACAGTGCGAGATGACAACACTTGCAGGCAAAGTTGCACTGGTAACGGGCGGTTCTCGCGGTTTAGGAGCGGCGATCATAGGGTATGCGAAAGGTGTCCAAGATTCCAAATCTGAGTGTCGAAGTTCAGTCGGAAGAAAATCAAAAAAGAGAATTGTACGATGAAAATACGCTACGGGTTTCGACAGGTCGGCGATGTCGAAGTGTTCTACCGCGAGGCGGGGTCAAGCAATGCGCCAGTGATACTGCTGTTGCACGGCTTTCCGACCGCTAGCCACATGTTCCGCAACCTGATCCCTCTGCTTGCCGATCGCTTTCGGCTCGTCGCGCCGGATCTGCCTGGTTTCGGACAGACTAAGGCACCGCCACGCGGGATGTTCGCCTATACGTTCGACCACCTTGCCGACGTAATCGAGGGCTTCGTCGATGCTTTGTCGCTCGATCGATACGTACTCTACATCTTCGACTACGGTGCCCCAGTAGGTCTGCGTCTGGCGATGCGCCATCCTGAACGGATATCTGCGATTATCTCGCAGAACGGCAACGCCTACCTTGAGGGTTTCAGTGATGAATGGGGATCGTGGGAGACCTATTGGCGCGAACCGAGCGCAGCGAACCGGGAAGCCTGCCGCTCCTCGCTCACGCCAGACACAATCCGGAATTGGCAGTACGGTACCGGAGCCGATCCAAACCTTTTGTCGCCCGACGGCTACGAACTCGACATCGCCTACATGGGGCGAGCGGGCGCGGAGGAGATCCAGCTCGATCTGATCCTCGACTACCGCAGTAACGTCGCGCTCTATCCAGCCTTCCAGTCCTACTTTCGCGAACACCGTCCCCCGCTTCTCGCCGTCTGGGGTCGTTATGATCCGGCGTTTCTGCCCGCTGGTGCTGCCGCTTATCAGCGAGATCTCCCGGATGCAGAGATTCATCTGCTAGATGCCGGACATTTCGCGTTGGAGACCCATGCGGAGGAGGTAGCAACGTTGATCCGCGCGTTCCTCGACAGCACGATCGGTTCCACGCTGCGTCTTGAAAGGGAGAACGTACCTACGCTGAGTGGTATCGAAATTCCGTCACTGTTTATTCTAAATCAAGGAGAGTTAGCACAGATGGAATCTATGAAAGCAGCCGTATTAACTGCGTTTGGTGATGCTGAGAATTTTGAGATTCAAACTGTTCCCACACCAACACTGAAGGCGAATCAGGTGTTAGTCAGAGTTTGTGCAACCTCGATTAACCCGGTCGATTACCAAACTCGTCGTGGTGATTACAAGGAACTGGTTCAACTACCTGCCATCCTTGGAGTCGATGTTTCAGGAGTGATTGAGGCAATTGGCGAAGCTGTGACTGATTTCAAGGTGGGAGACAACGTGTATTACTCGCCGCAAATTTTTGGAGAATTCGGTAGCTACGCTCAGTATCATGTGGCTGATGCAGCGATTGTTGCACTGAAGCCTGCAAATCTATCGCACATTGAAGCAGCTTCTTTTCCGCTTGCAGGCGGAACTGCTTGGGATTGTCTAGTGACTAGGGGCAATCTACAAGTTGGTGAAACAGTTCTCATCCATGCGGGTGCGGGTGGAGTGGGTTCGATCGCAGTTCAACTCGCCAAAGCGATAGGGGCATACGTTTTTGCGACGTGTAGTTCTAGAAACCGAGATTTCGTGACAGAACTGGGCGCAGATCGGGTGATTGATTACAAAAATGAAGATTACGTAGAAGTCATTCGTCAAGAAACAAATGGACTGGGTGTGGATTTAGTTCTAGATACGATTGGCAAAGAAACAATTCAGCGTAGTTTAGAAATCATTCGTCCCTTTGGTAGGCTTACAAGCATTGTAGACATTGCAATACCGCAATCGCTTCTTGAAGCATGGGGTAAGAATCTGACGATTCATTTTGTTTTTTCACCCCAGTACCGAGCAAAATTAGAGGCTTTGACAAAACTCATCGAGCGTCATCAGCTTCGTCCAGTGATTGATTCAGTATTTTCTTGGGATCAGGTCGTTCTGGCACATCAGCGTCTAGAGCAGGGAGGAACACGGGGCAAAATTGTGCTGAAGTTTACAGAAGATTAGACCAGCTTTACAGCGTTAATAATTGCTAAACGGATCGGAGTTTGATTGTGTGCTGAAGGTCAATATTGATTGGAATAGGAGAAACATTGGGAATTGGTAGAGCAACAGCGTTAGCGTACCCCTACGGGGAAGCAAGCTACGCGCAGCGTTCCGTTGGCGCAGCCTCTCGTAGAGAAGGAAAGCTTAACGTTCGCGTAGCGTCTCGCAGAGAAGTTATCGCTTAAAGCATCCAATTGAACAGAGGAGAGATTCAAATGTCAGCCAAAAATAAAGCAATCTTAGAGGTAGCAAACGCGGCGATCGCCCAAGGCAACAATGAAGGATTCTTGTCGTTCATACGCAATGGATGCTTGCCCCATCTTGAAGTCTGCTTAACGCAGCATTGTTAAGACGGTACTCGATCTCTGCATAACAATTGTGATGCAACAGACAAAAACACATCATCAATTTACAACGGAGAAACCTCTCATGCCTTACATTACCGTTGGTCAAGAAAACTCTGCAACCATCGATCTCTACTACGAAGATCTTGGGACAGGACAACCGATTGTTCTGATTCATGGATTTCCATTGAACGGACATTCCTGGGAGAAGCAGGTTTTAGTTTTACTGAATGCAGGATATCGAGTAATTACCTACGATCGCCGAGGATTTGGCAACTCCAGTCAGCCCTCATCTGGCTATGACTACGATACCTTCGCCGCCGATTTGAATACACTCATGACCAAGCTTGACTTGCAAAATACCGTGCTGGTCGGTTTCTCAATGGGAACGGGTGAAGTCACACGTTATCTTGGCAAATACGGCTCAGAGCGGGTGCAGAAAGCCGTGCTGATAGCTCCCGTTCCACCGTTTCTGTTAAAGACAGACGACAATCCAGAGGGTGTTGATCAAAGCGTTTTCGATGGCATTATGAAAGCGATTGTTGACGATCGTCCAGCTTATTTCTCTGCCTTTTTCAAAGAGTTTTTCAATGTTGATGTATTGCTTGGCGATTCTCGTTCCGAGAGGCTTCGCCAACGCATCAGCAATGAAGCAATTCAAGCCAGTTGGAATGTAGCAGTAGGAGCTTCTGCTAAAGGGACTTTGGACTGTGTACCCTCTTGGCTCACCGATTTCCGCGACGATTTGCCCCGCATTGATGTACCAACTCTGATTATTCATGGAGATAGCGATCGCATTTTGCCACTGGAGTCCACCGCAGCAAGACTTCCAAAGCTGATTAAAAACAGTCAACTTGTTGTCATCCCTGGCGGGCCGCACGCCATCAACTGGACTCACGCCGATCAGATCAATCCCTTGTTACTGGACTTTCTTCAGCAGGAATAATCAGTGACCTGCTGAATTTCTGGCTTGTGAAAAAACTGTGTGATTCACCCCTTTGATTCAGACTCATACCAATTCAAAATTCAAAATTAAGAAACCTATCTTTTGTAAAGGTTTCTGGATTTGGGTCTGTATCAAAATCTTAGTGAAATGGTATCACACGCTAGTGGCGTGGCAAGCCTTAAATGTTGCATTAAAACTCTCTTGTGGGATGGGCTTCTAGTAGTCTCGCAAGAAAACTTTGCAAGGTTAATAGCAGCAAAAAAAATCTCTTTCTCCCCCTGCTTGCCCTAGCCTAGAAATTTTGGGTTGGTGAACTACTAGCCCGTCATCTGCTGGCAAGATGCCCACACGACAATAACTTATTTTTGCACTATTTTAGCCTTGCCACGCCACTAGGGCGTGTCTAAAAAGTAAACTTGAATGGAGACTTATAGCGATGTCTAAAAATCCAAAAATCGGCTTAGAAGGACTGCTTCGTCCAGAAGATAGCATCCTGGTACTGATTGACCACCAGCCTTATCAGTTCACCAACTTGAACAGCCATGAACCCACGATGATCATTAACAATGTGATTGGTCTTGCTAAATCGGCAAAAGTGTTTAACGTACCCACAATCCTGACCACAGTCATTGAAGAGAGAGGGGGTTACATCATCAAGGGACTACAGGATGTTTTTCCCGATCAAAAACCGATCAACCGCACTTTCATCAATACTTGGGAAGATCCAAACGTTACAGATGTAGTGAAGAAAAGCGGCCGCAAGCAACTTATACTTGCTGCGCTTTGGACCGAGATATGTCTCGCAATGCCAGCAATCCAGGCGCTGGGTGAAGGTTATGAAGTATTCATCGTTACCGATGCTTCGGGCGGTGTTAGTGCGGAAGCTCATGACATGGCGGTTCGCCGAATGGTTCAGGCTGGTGCAGTTCCAATCAACTGGATGGCTGTACTTGCTGAATGGCAACGTGACTGGGCTCGCACAGAAACATCTGCGGGTGTATCAGAGATTCTTCTTGAGCATGGCGGTGCTAGTGCAGTGGCCCTTGCATGGGAACTTCAGCTCCTGGCAACAACCCCTCCAGCGACCTCAGGTGGACATTAATACTTGAGGTTTCCTCTACGGAAGCAACAAGTAAAATAGGAGACAGCATTTTGAAAAAGATAAAATACTGTCTCCGTCTCAAGCGTTAGTGATTCATCTGTTGCGCCACTATTCTGAGGTCGTACAAATTATCATGCCTGAGAATAGAAGCTTAACTTACAGCCAATTGCAGCAAGCGATCGATTACATTCATGCTCATCTGAATCGTGATTTATCCTTAGCCGAACTGGTAAGTGTAGTTTACATCAGCCCGACTTACTGTGCAAGTTTGTTTAAGCGAACGATGGGGATTTCGCCCTATCAGTACGTAATTCAACGGCGCGTGGAACAGGCAAATTTCTTCTCCAAAATTTACAGATTTTGAACTTGCTCCGATTGTGTAATTGCAAGCCTAAACTTATGCTGATCCAAAAACTAAACGACTGTGAAGAAATTATCGCTGGAGATGGAACTGTTCTGCGCGAACTGCTTCATCCTGACAAACAAGACATCAACTTGCGTTACAGTTTGGCGTATGCGATCTTGCCTGTTGGCGAAACTTCGATTCCCCATTCTCTAAAGACTTCTGAGGTTTATTACATCATTAGCGGTGTTGGCGAAATGTCGATCGATAGCGAAGTTCGTCGCATTGAACCAGGCGATGCGGTTTATATTCCTCCAAATGCCATCCAGTTACTTTACAACTACGGCGACGAACCCCTTGTTTTCGTTTGTCTAGTTGATCCAGCTTGGCGCAAAGAAGACGAAACGATTTATGCACCAGTCTGATTCATGCAAATCTCACTGCTAGGGATTTGGCGAGAAGCGTTTATCAACGACGCTGACCTCGAACTAGCTCGATCCAGTTACGCACAATTATCGCCCCAACCGTATCAACCGTGGCTTGACAAGTTAGACCTGAAGCAGTTTTACTCGCTGCCCATCCCCAAAAGCTACCTCTACTGTACCGAAGACAACGTCCTCCCTCAAGGCGATTGGGGTTGGCATCCCAGAATGTCTAGCCGCTTGGGACTATTTCGGCTTGTACAAATGCCCGGTAGTCACGAGGTCATGTTTTCTAACCCGGTTAGTTTAGCAGAAAAGATGATTGTGGCAGGACGTGACTAGCAGCAGAATTTGCGATCGCCAACCCACTAATGTCGCCGTCATTCAACAAACAATGACCTGAAAAGGAGAAATCATGACAACTACATACCATCACAGTGCTGCTTTTGATTATATTGTGATTGGCGCCGGTTCAGCAGGCTGCGTTGTTGCCAACCGTCTTACAGAAGACCCTAATACTAAAGTATTGCTGCTCGAAGCGGGTGATCCTGATACCAAGCCAGAACTTCAAGTTCCCTCATTGTGGCCTACTACACTCTTAGGCTCGGAAGTGGACTGGGCATACTTAACTGAAGGGGAACCTTACTTAAATAACCGCAAAATTTTATCTTCACGCGGTAAAGTCTTGGGCGGCAGCAGTTCGATTAATGGCATGATTTATATACGAGGCAATGAACGTGACTACAATAGCTGGCAAGCATTAGGTAATATTGGTTGGAGTTATCAGGATGTCTTGCCTTACTTCAAGAAATCGGAAAACCAGCAGCGGGAAGCATCGTTATTTCACGGGGTTGATGGACCACTTAGTATCACAGATCCACTTTCTCCTGCAAAAGTGTCGCAACGCTTTGTGGAAGCCGCGATCGCACAGGGCTATGAGCAAAATCCCGACTTTAATGGCGTACAGCAGGAAGGTGCAGGACTTTACCAAGTGACCGTGAAAGATGGCAAGCGCCAAAGTACAGCAGTGGCATTTCTGCGTCCGATTAAAGATCGCCCCAACTTGACCATTCAAACAGGAGCATTGGTGACTCGTTTACTCTTTGAGGGAAAGCGTGCAGTAGGGGTAGTGTATGTTCAAAATGGAACGGAGTATCAAATCAGGGTCAACTCCGAAGTGATTTTGAGTGCTGGCGCCTTCGATTCTCCTAAACTGCTCATGCTTTCTGGAATTGGACCTGCTGAACATCTGCGGGCAGTAGGCATTCCTGTAGTTTTTGATTTGCCGGGTGTCGGCCAGAATCTTCAAGATCACCCACTTGCTGTTATTGCCTACCAGTCTACTCAGGACGTACCCCTTGCGCCAAGTAGTAATGGGGGAGAGGCTGGGTTATTTCTGCATACCAACAATAATTTAGATGCGGCACCTAATTTGCAATTTACAATTGTTCCGATTTTATATGTCGATCCTGCCTATGCACGTGAAGGTCCGGGATTCACCCTTACCTTTTACATCACCCGTCCCGAAAGTCGTGGTAGTGTAAGACTACGTTCCTCCTCCCCCTTCGACCCACCGTTGATTCGCGTCAACTATCTTCAGAAAGAATCTGACATGCAACTGATGGTTGAAGGACTTAAAATTTTGCGTCAAATTGTGTACTCCGATGCGTTTAATGAGTTTCGGGGTGAGGAAATTGCTCCAGGGAGTTCCGTGCATAGCGACAAAGCAATCGAAGATTATATTCGGCAAACGTGCGGTACGGGATGGCATCCTGTTGGGACGTGCAAAATGGGTATTGATCAAATGGCGGTTGTCGATCCTCAACTCAAGGTACGGGGGATTGAAGGGTTACGAGTTGTTGATGCATCGATTATGCCAACTATGATCACAGGAAACACAAATGCATCGGCAATTATGATTGGAGAAAAGGCTGCCGATTTGATAAAAGTTGGAACAAAATTGCCTCAATGATGGTGAAAGCCTCAGAGATAGCCTTCCGCCGCATTATCAAGCGTTACTCGACAAGCTAGCGAGAGAATCGGACGATAATACGATAACGATGCCTTTTGAGATTTGGCGAGAAGCATTTCTCAACGATGCTGACCTCGAACTGGCTCAATCCAGTTACGCACAATTATCGCCCCAAGCGTATCAATCATTATGTTCTCCTCATGTGGGTGATTTTCATGGCTGTTTCTAATCAAAGTACTTCCATTGACAGCGTTTGGCCCAGTTTGCCCTTAGCAGCTTGGCAGGATACCTATGCAACTCTCCATTTATGGACGCAAGTCATCTGTAAAATCCGGTTGGCACTGGCACCTAAACTTAATCACTGGTGGTAATCTACTCTTTATGTCACACCGCGTGGACTAACAACCGCTTCAATCCCTTGCGGAACTCGTAACTTTCAAATTAGCTTTGATTTTCTCGACCATCAACTACAAATCGACACTAGCGACGGCATTACTAAAAGAATTGCACTGGCTCCTCGCTCTGTGGCAGATTTTTACCAAATGGTGCTAACTACATTGAGCGACATCGGCATCGAAGTCCGAATCTGGACGATGCCGCAAGAAGTGTCAGAACCCATCCCGTTCGATCAAGACTATCAACACGCAGCTTACGATCCGGAGTATGCACAACGGTTTTGGCGAATTCTTGTGCAAGTCGATCGCATCATGACCTTATTCCGTTCACAGTTTATTGGTAAATCCAGCCCTGTACATTTTTTTTGGGGCAGCTTTGATCTTGCTGTGACTCGTTTCTCTGGTCGTCGTGCGCCAGAACACCCAGGAGGAGTTCCGAATATGGCAGATTGGGTTACGCGCGAAGCCTATTCACACGAAGTCAGTAGCTGTGGTTTTTGGCCAGGGGGTGGGTCAGTGGTAGAGCCTGTTTTTTACGCTTACGCTTATCCTGCGCCGGAAGGGTTTCGAGATTACCCAATCCAACCCAGAGAAGCTTTTTACAGCTCACAAATGCAAGAGTTTATCCTACCCTATGAAGCCGTGAGACAAGCTGACGATCCAGATGCAATGCTCCTTGCCTTTTTCCAAAGCACCTATGAAGCAGCAGCCAACTTAGGACATTGGGATCGAGTAGTCCTGGAGCGTTCCCCAACCGTGTAAGGCTAACAAATTGCAAATTAGGGAGAAAGAATCTGACTTTTCATGTCATGTGGATTGGATAATTTAATTTCTGGAAGTCCCCAAGGAGCTTTCGTAATCAAAACTGGGGTCAAGTCCGAAATCAGCAGCGCGGTGTAAATCATTTGCAAAAGCTATCTCTTGCGAGGTATGTCACTTAGTGACAAAATGTCATTTAATGACAAATATGGCACGAAAGACGGCTATGGCGAGTGATGGTGACAGCAACGCGATGAGCAATCACAAATCAGGCGATCGCAAATCAGGGGGGATGAATGCACAACGGCAACAGCGGGTACGTCTGGAGATTTCGCGGGAGGCAGCGCGTTTGTTCTGGGAACACGGTGTTGCTGCCACGAGCGGCGAACAAATCGCAAGCGCGGTTGGAATCTCGGTGCGAACCCTCTGGCGGTACTTCCGCAACAAGGAAAGCTGTGCTGAGCCGGTTTTGGCACAGGATGTCGAGGAGTGTGTGGCGGTGCTGCGCCGCTGGCCTCGGGAAGTCTCTCTTGAAGATCACCTCCTTGAATGGGCAACGAACCGAACCAAAGATGTCGAGCAGCAAGCCTACGACGAGGCTGTCATCAAGATGACCGTGCTGGCTGAAAAAGAGCCGGATCTTCGCGCCGCCTGGCTAATGACCCACGATCGAATTGAGCGAGAACTGGTCGAGATCATCGCGGATCGCCTGCGCCGCCCATCTGATGATATTGAGGTGCGGTTGCACGCGGCTGTCACCACCGCAGTTTTGCGCGTCATTAGCGAAGATGTCAGCACCGCCCTCATGTCGGGAGCCGATCCTGCCTCCATCGGCAACCCCATCAGGCATATAGCCCAAGCTGTGCGCGTAGCCACTGGCGGAGCCGTCGGTGATCCCGTTGATCCCTAAAAACAATCGCAACGGCAACTACAGCCCAATTCGAGCAGCCCGATTCGAGCAATACATACACGCACGAGCAAAGGAGACGAAGATGAGGATCAAAGCAATCACAGGACATCAGAAAATCGGAACGGAAGCGAAAGATTCAACTTACGTGGAGGCTGCCGGGTGGGGGAAGTATCGGTGGTGGCGGTATGTTCTGGGGTTGATGATCATCCTCTTTGCATGGATGGTCGTCGGTAGTAGTGCCAGCGTACTCGTCGCGTTCGCGCTCGGCGGACAGGCAGACCCCTCAGTGCTCAGTCCCGTGGAATACTACCTGTTTGTCATGACGAGTTTCTTGTTCTTCTTCGTAGGAGTCCTTATCGCTGTCTCCCTCGTCCACCGCCGCCACCCCCGAACACTCGTCACGGTGCAGGAGCAGATAAACTGGCATCGGGTCGGTCATGGATTCGTGGCGTGGTTCGTGCCGTACTGCCTGATCGGTGGGCTGGGGCAGTATCTGTTTTACCCGGATACCTTCTCCTTTAACTCCGACCTCTTAACCCTCGCACTCTTCGTGCCGCTGGCGCTGGTTCTTACCGCGATTCAGACGACCACTGAGGAGCTTTTCTTTCGCGGATACGTTGTGCAGGGTGCGAGCCTCATCTGGAGCAACCGCGTCTTTCTGGCGATCGTGCCAGCCGTGATATTCACCCTGCCGCACCTCCTTAACCCGGAGGTGTCCGCAGGCGGCTGGCTCACGGTCTTTTCCAACTACTTCTTCGTTCCGGGTCTGGTGTGGACTGTGGTCTCATTGATTGACGGCACCACCGAACTCGTCATCGGCGTACACTTCGCGAACAACATCGGCGGGGCACTCCTGTTCAACATCACTGGAAGTGCCTTGCCCTCACCCGCTCTGTTCACAATCAGCGAGTATCACGCGACCTACGGGGCACTAGCGGTGCTGGTTGCAGTACCCGTGTTTCTGGCGATCGCCTACAAGGTGTTCAAACGCGACGGGGTATCCAAACTCGTTTCCCAGAGCGATCGGAGTGGTCGTTGGTGACCCCGGCAAATCCCGAACCCATCAGCAACTGAAGTCAGCAACCCGATAAAAGGAGTCAATTATCATGCCTCGTGTTTCTTCAAATCACTTGCGGGAGTCGGGAAAGCCCCCTTCCGCGTCCTCGGCTCGGTCTAGCAAGACCTCCCGTCCGGGCTGGCCCGAGATTATCGTCGGACTCGTTGTCTATTTAATTGTAGGGTTCGGAGGCATCTCGCTGTTCAAGCAACTCAGTCTTGACCCCGTGGTCTACGGCCTGATCTTAACTGCATGGACTGGTGTCGCCACGCTGATCGCGTTCGCGGTGGCTGCGCGGCTGCGGATTCGTTCCCTGAGTGCCTTCGGCGTGCGTCGAACCTCCGGACGCTGGCTCCTGATCGGCGTCGGAGTAGGACTGGTTGCCTTCGTGCTCAAGAGTCTGGCGATCCTAGCCTGGGTTCAGATCACTGGGGACACGAACAATGTCCAGGATGTTTACGGAGATGGCGCTCGCGGCGGGTTACTGTCTCTGGTTTTGAGCACGGTGTTCATTGCCGTCTTCTCACCCCTTGGTGAGGAACTGCTCTACCGAGGCATCGTCACCAACGCGCTGCTGCGCTACGGCCCGTTCGCTGGGGTCGTGGGCAGCACTGTGATCTTCGCTCTCATGCATGGGATCAACAACATCTTTCCCGCTGCTGTGGTGGCTGGTCTTGCCACCGCCGAGGTTTTCCGTCGAAGTGGATCGATCTGGCCGGGTCTCGTCGTCCACTTCGTTTTCAACCTGCCCTCGTTCCTGTTGATGGTGTTGTTCACCAGCACGGGCTGATAGGAGGGATCGGAGTTTGATTTTGCGCCGAAGCTCATATTCGATACTTACAAGTTTGTTACCTGTGAGCGGAATGTAGAGCAATGTGCGCCTGAATCAGCAGATTAAACTAATTAAGGAGAATCACAGACATGACTATCACTCGACTAAAGCGCTCTCAAAGCCTCCAGTCGTTCAACTTCCAAACTAATCTCATGAAAAAGATAATTTTGCTAGCACTGGTGGGTACGGGATTCATAGTAAATATGCCCTTTATGGCACAGGCACTAGATTCAGAAAAAATTGGTCAGAACCTTGATCGAGAGCGGAATATGTCAATCGCTCAGTACAATCGCGACGATCGATATCGTCACGATCGATATCGTCACGATCGATATCGTCACGATCGATATCGTCACGATCGATATCGTCACGATCGGTCTCCTTATCGAGTGTTTGTGGTTTATTACCGCAGCCGTGACAATCGGAGATGGATTTTTGTGAGTACTCACTACAATCGTCGCGATGCCGAACGTGCTGCCGACCGCTTGGAGCGGCGTGGTTATCGAACCCAAATTTTATGATAGAGGCGTTTCAAACCAAGAGAGAACAACCAGATTTGATTTTAGGAGAAACACAATGATACTTCAGGATAAGGTGGCGCTAGTCACCAGGTGGCAATCTTTATCTTGACATTGTGTCTACCCAGTATGCTGATGTCTCTGGAGATTAAATCAATGGCAGTTTTGAAACAATTTGGGATTCTATTTGTGTTGGGCATTGCGGGAATTGTGATGCTTACGATTACGTCGGTTCCATTAATTGAGCAACGGTTAGCGAAACTGTCTCCAGAAACACTGGAAAAAGTGCCGCCATTGGGGATTTTAATGCTTCTGCAAGGACTACAGTATTCAATCCTACTGGCAATCAGCATTCTGATCGGAATTGGCTGTGCCTATCGCGTTGGATTACACTCACATTTGATTGATCATTGGGTGTTGCACACCGATAAGTCTCCATCTTTTGCCGTTGAGTTGAAGTGGAGCTTGGGTGTGGGTGCAGCAGGGGCGATCGTTCTCTTGTTGCTCGATCGGTTGATGCAACCTGCCCTACCTGAAGCGCTACAGGCAGCCAATAATACAGAGCGAAGTTGGTTGAATTTGCTCACAGCAATATTTTATGGCGGCATCACTGAGGAAATTTTGATGCGCTGGGGTTTAATGTCGCTGCTTGTTTGGATCGCATGGAAAGTCTTCAAACAAGGCATTACGTTGCCCAGTCAAGGGATTTACCAGGCTGCGATCGTTCTAGCCGCGTTGGTATTTGGACTACTACACCTGCCAGCGACTGCTGCGATCGTTCCCCTCACTCCAGTTGTAATTATTCGGGCGTTGTTACTGAATGGGATTGTGGGAATCGCGTTTGGCTGGCTCTTTTGGCAATATTCGCTAGAGGCTGCAATGTTAGCTCATATCAGCGTTCATGCTTTTACCTTTGTTCTTAGCGGTTTGCTGGCTCTTTTGGCTTAGGTTTTGGAATAGATATCATAGGGCTATCACTGCCCACAAAGTCTTGCTGTGAAAGGTTTTAAAGAGAAAGGTTTTGAAAATGGTGGGCGATGCCCACTACTTGAATTGATGCTCAACTCTACAGTTTTAAGGTAGTAAATCAAATGATTCAGTGCAAAGATTTCGCGCCTCGAATTACTGAACGAGGACCCTTCGGCGGAGCTTCCGATTACGAATCCTTCTCCGAGGTTGTGAGTACTGTCAATCAGTGGATTGCAAGTAAAACGATACAGATAATCAATGTTGAAACTGTTGTTTTACCCGATCGGATTGAAGGCACAAGTGATGGTGACTACGGAGTGACGACCAGTAATGCTTTCTACCCAGTGATGATTAGTCAGGGTCTTGCAATCAATTGCTTTCAATGTGTGCGTGTTTGGTACCGAGAATAAGCTTCACCGGAGAAGAAATGATGCAACGATCTACCTTGTTTACTTTCCTGTATCTGGCGCTCGGAGTTTGCCTGACGGCGATCGCGTTTGGATACCCAAACCTGCCTTCGGGTCTTCAAACCAGCTTGTTGATCAGTGCAGGAGCGTCCTACATCACTTGTATTTTCGAGCCATTTTTGCGGGAGAGGACAATCCGCTTCTATCGCCGCCGCAATTCATCGATCATCCTATCCTCGTTGGTGATTGGATTCATTATTATTTGGATGATTTGGCAGGTTCAAAGTCAGAACTGGACAATGGAAGCCATTTTACAGGTGCTTCCGTGGCTAATAGGTATTTTACTATATGCTGAAAACATTGTGATTATAAGGCAAGTGAATTCTGAACCTTAGAAACTGTTTTCTAACGCTTGTTAAGTGGTTTCTACCTTCCACGTTCGCTTGTTGTTGGCGAGTCTTCGTACATCAATCGAATCATCACCACATAAATCATTCCTTCATGATTCTCTGGCAATCACTCATAGTCTCGATTCAATATTCGTGCATTCTCTAGCCAAGTCCATGTCCGCTCCACTGTCCATCTTTATGGTTCTACCTGAACCTCAGGACATTATTTCAGGGGAGCTATTTGCTGCGACGAGTCAACAATATTCTCGGCTCAACTTCAAAGGAGCGAACATGGCACATCCAATCAGCAAATTTGGCTCCAGTTCGTTAATTTTTGCTCCGAGGAGAACTGCATCCATATTTAACTCCAACAATATCAAGAGTAAAATCAACCATGTTCAAGCGATTCTCTAAAGTTTCTATCCTGTTAGTCACAGTTACAGCGTTAGTGATGGTTTGTTTACAATCTTTTGGGGCAAAGCCTGCCCTATCTGAGATACCAGATTTAGGCTCCTCAAATCAGTCAACGCTGGTTGCAACAGCCGCTCTTCCCCCTGATCTTGTCCCGGCTGTTTTAGGCGGTAGACCTGTTTATGTACTGTATGTGACCAGAGCCGAAGATACGGTTCTCATCCGTTGTTATCCCGGTTATGAACCTACGATCACCGTTCGAGCGATGGGAAATAATCCCAATGCCAACACTCAAAAAGAAGGTGTTATGATGTGCCGCCCTTCTGCTTAGAACTGATGCAGCAAATTTACTCTGGTATCGCTACAGGCACATGGACAGAAGCCGCTTAAGCTCCTTACCTTTCAGCATCAAACTTGCGATTAGCGTCGAGGCGCAACTCTGAAGGAATCGCAACATACCTATCAAGAAAACGGCAGATATGTGGGCTTTTGCCGCTCACTGGATGAGGATGAAGGCTGAAGTAAGCGAAACGATCGCAGACGATTTATAACCACGGATGCGGTGGTTTTCACTCTTGAGCATCACTGCATCCATCATCAAATATCGGAGCTAAAACATGTCACGCAAAACGATCGCTAACAAAGACCAGTCTCCACAACGACCACTTGCTCCCAGTGCCAAACAACCGCTTCGGCGATTTCTTCGCAAACCCCTTCAGATCATTCGCACTAATTTTCGCGCCTACTTCACCATCAACGCCATCGTGTATGGCTTAGTCATCACCGGGTTGGTAGCGGCGATAGTCTTCCCCAACCTGAACGCAACTCAGGTAGCCATCCAGGAAGACAACGGAACGGCGGATCTTGTCCGATCGCTATTCAATAACCCCTGGCTGTTCTCACTGACTATCCTGGGAGTCAACGTCATGACCGGTGCGCTGTGGATCGTGCTCCCTTCGCTGATCATTCCCTTTGCTGGCATCGCCATGTTTGCGTATAAAACGTTCACTCTCGGTTTAGCGATGGCTCCGACTACCAAGATTATGGCGGTGGCACTGATCCCGCACTCGCTAACGATACTCATCGAATTACAAGCTTACGCCCTCTTGATGTTTGGCGCATACATCCTTGGTCGGTCTTGGGTTCGCCCCGCAACCATCGGCACTCGGAACCATCGTCAGGGTTACGTCCGTGGGCTACAACAGCTCGGTTGGCTGAGTCTGTCCACGCTCCCACTGTTCGTCGTCGGCGCGATCTGGGAGGCGTTCTCGCTGCGCTACCTGGTTCATCCGCTGACCCAATGGTTGTTGTAGCCAGTAGGGTGAGTACTGCCCACAAAACTTCTGTGAAGGGTTTTACAAAATGGTGGGCGATACTTTGACACCCTCATTTCTATTGATTGGTTTGACCGATCAGCATTCAAGATACATGATATGTCCACATACACAATTCCATTGGTCGCTGCATTGTTTCTGTTTCCGTTGCTCGGAGTGATACTGACGCTTCCCTGGTTGATCTATCACTACAGGAAGTACGGGTTCTTGAGTTGGCGGCTCTCACTCATTTTCTATTCCTTTGTGTTCTATATGCTGTGTGCCCTCTTTCTCGTGGTGCTGCCAGTACCAGCGGTGAGAGATACCTGCGCGCTGCAAACTCCTGGCACCGTATATTATTCTTTAGTGCCATTCTCTTTTGTGTGGGACATATTGCAAGAAACCGGAGCTGTTTGGTACCAACCATCAACTTACATGCAGGTGCTTGCAGAACCCGCATTTCTGCAAGTCGTGTTTAATTTCTTGTTGTTGCTTCCATTTGGGATATATTTGCGCTACTTCTTTCAAGAAAGGTACTCTTGGAGACGAGCATTCAGCTTGAGTTTTGCGCTTTCACTGTTTTATGAAGTAACGCAACTCACCGGATTATATGGGTTATATACCTGTCCCTATCGAATCTTTGACGTTAATGATTTGCTCTTGAACAGTACAGGTGCTTTGTTAGGTTTTGGTATTGCTCCGATTATTTTGCTCTTGTTCCCATTTCAACAGAGCTTGCTTGCAAAAAAAGAGCAAATGCTTCAACGAGCAATTGTATCGCCAGTCGTTCAACTACTTGCAGTGATTATAGACTACCTCCTAATTAAAGCAAGTTGGGCATTGGTAGCTCCTTTTCTAGCGAACTGGATTCCGGAGTGGCTCTATACCTTGATAGGTTTTCTAGGGATTTTCTGTCTTGCGCCGCTGCTATGGCAAAGGAAAACACCTGGTACAAAAGCTTTAGGATTTCAACTCATCTCTAGTGAAACAGACGAAGCATTGCCGATCCAGTTTCTTGTGCGATCGCTAGCACTTTATTTTCCGTTGTTTCTGTCAGCAGTTCCTAGACTGTCGAACCAAATTCAACTGGAGAGAACTTCGGCGTTCTACCCCGTGCTGATGTGGACACAAGTAGGATTGTCTCTCGCGGTATTACTGACATGGGGAATGTTAGGGCTTCATGTTGCAATCGTCATTGCGAATAAAAGGCATCGCCTCTTCTATTTTGACTCTGCTGCTCATCTTTTACCCCACAAAAAAGATAATTTTCCCATCTCTAAATAATTGTCTGAGCTACCTGGGCACTGCCCACAAAACTTTAAAGCTTACTACAACACACCCATCAGGAGGTTTCCAATGAACCGGAAGATTTTAGTCACTGGCGCAACTGGCAGCAACGGTACAGAGATTGTCAAGCGACTCTCAGCACAGAACGTGCAAGTCCGCGCAATGGTGCGTAACCCTGATCGAGCGAAGGAGATTGCACTCCCGAATGTTGAAGTGGTGGAGGGAGACTTTGATCGTCCTGAAACGCTGTTGCGTGTTTTAGTGAACGTCGATCGTGCCTTTCTTTTAACCAACTCAACAGAACACGCAGAAGCGCAACAACTTGCATTCGTTGATGCAGCACGTCAGAGTAGTGTCAAGCATATCGTCAAACTATCGCAATTTGCAGCCGATGCCCATTCGCCCGTGCGCTTTTTGCGTTATCATGCCGCAGTCGAAGCGGCAATCCAAGCATCAGGAATGACGTACACGTTTCTGCGTCCCAACCTCTTTATGCAGGGCTTATTAAGCTTTAGATCGACGATCACAAGCCAAAACGCCTTTTATGCAGCGATCGCCAATGCAAAGGTCAGCGTGGTAGACGTGCGCGATATTGCAGAAGTTGCAGTAGTTGCTCTAACAGAAACAGGGCATGAGGGAAAGATTTACAACCTCACCGGACCACAGGCATTAACTCATGCTGAGATGGCAGAACAACTCTCGGCTGCGCTCAATCGTCAGATTTCATTCGTCGATATTCCATCTGAGGCAATGCGCGATCAACTGCTCAACATTGGGATGCCAGTCTGGCAAGCAGACGGACTGATTGAGGATTACGCGCACTACCGACGCAATGAGGCAGCAGTGGTTTCGTCTGGTATACAGGACGCAATTGGTAAAGAGCCGCGCAGTTTTAAGACATTCGCCTGCGACTACGCAACAATGTTTGGCTAGACGCAGCCCAATAAGCCTGCTGCACCAAAACGAACCTGAGTTGTCATGGAAGCTATTTTACAAGCGTTTTCGCGGCTATTAGCCGTCTTAATATTTGTAGAAATCATTGGGGTGCGACTCTTTTAGCAATACGGTGTATTATCTGAAGAGTAATATATGACAAGCCTTCCACAGTAGTATCATCAGATAAAAAGGGACTTGATGGAATTGGCTGGTAAAAAGTGAAAATTCCGGGAAAATATCCAGACCTATGCAAGGATCTACTTTAAATCAAGGCATATTTTGGGAAGAAGCACGAGAGCTATTTGAAAAAATAGTAGGTTGGCTAGACTCAGATAGCATTTGCGGCTTAGAGCATGGGGAAATAGAGGGTAAGCTGCTGGAAAACGGGTACGAACTGCTCAGAAGGTTATTGCAAGGGTATTTTGATAAGCGAAGTGAAGACGAAATAGAGGGCTTAGTTGAAGGTAGCGACAAAGCCAAGAGAACGCATAAAAAAAAGTTGTCGCGGAAATTAACGACAATATTTGGTACAGTAATCGCCAATCGAATTGGTTACGGAGGTAGAAAGATAAATTCGCTTTCACCCCTAGATGCCGAGCTAAACCTACCAGTAGAACAATATTCTCACGGACTCAGGCAACGAGTAGCGGTGGAAGTAGCTCGTTCGGGATTTAGAGAAACAGTGGGAATCATCGAACAAACAACGGCAGCAAAAATAGGTAAGCGACAAGCAGAAGAATTGGCTTACCATAGCGCTTGTGATTTTGATGATTTCTATCACGACCAACAAGCTAAATCAAGAGAATTGGAGGAAATGGGTGAAATAGTAGTTATTAGTGCGGATGGAAAGGGTGTTGTTGTGCGTACAGAAGACTTACGTGCCGACACCCAAAAGCGTGCTAGGGAAACGAGCAAGAAATTGAATAAACGCTTAACTAAGGGCGAAAAACGTAATGCTAAACGAATGGCAACAGTGGCTTCGGTTTATACAATCAAGTCCTGTGTTCGCACACCCCAGCAAATTGTTAGCCCATCCGATGAAGATAAAAAAATTAAACGACCTCGACCAATCGGGAAGCGTGTTTGGGCTTCTTTAGTTAAACAGTTTATTTAGATGGATTGAGTACGACCGACTTAGAAATGGCGCTCGTTGGTTAACTAGGTGCAATGGTATCGAAACAAGGCTGATTCCTTGGTTTGAAGAACGCATCATGCACAACCCTAGTATGTACAGAGTCATGGAAGAGAAACGTTTTGGAGTTTGGACTTCAATCCCATTAAATGACTATGAAGCAATGAGGCAAGACGTAAAAGCCATGTCATTTACTGAAAGATTGGAATTAGCGCGAAATTCAGAAATTGGCTGGCAATTATTTCCTTTGGAATGTGGTTCGCAGTTGAAAGTTATCAGTGGTGTAGAGCTTCTCTGTCTTACCAGTGAACAGCTAGAAGTATTACTGAATAAGAAGCCCTACATACAAGAACAGCATCCAGGTATTTGTGCTATTGATGAAGATCCTATTCCTAAGTTGCTATTTTAATGTTGTATTCTTTTGCAAAATTACTACAGCTTTGAAAGCTACATCTCATACCCAAACTCAGACTCCAACAAACTCAGTACTTTCTCTTCCAACCCAGTCAAATAAGCCCGATTCAGCTTTCCCAACGATTCCAAAAACTTCTGCACCGATTCCTCCAGTCCACTCGAATACACTCGACCGATGCGATCGCAAATTACCTGCATCTGCTGACACTCGGCAGGCAGGTAATTGTAAGACTTTAGGTGCTGCAACCCAACCGTATACTCCCCATCCCAGGTTCTGACAGTGCAACTGAATTGGCCCACATGGTTGACTATGCCCCAGCAGCCACCCTTGCCTCTGAGTTCTGGATTGTCTTTGGCAAGAATTTGGCAGACTTCGCCAATTTGGTAGGTGTTGGGTATTCTGGTACGTTCCATAATTTTCTGCACTACATCAGTGACGATCCTCGCACTGGGAACTTTACCACCAGCCTCCTGTACTGCCCGTTGCCAAACTTTAACCTGCTGCTGGGGTTCTAGCTTTGCCAGAGGGCGCACTTGTCCTTCGTTAGTTGGCAGGATTCGTGAGGGGTTAGGTCGAGTTTTGTCTACTTCCTCGTTTTGGGAACAATTTGTTCCCGTTTCATCCACTTCTCCATTTTGGGAGCAATTTGTTCCCGTTTCATCCGCTTCTCCATTTTGGGAACAATTTGTTCCCGTTTCACCCACTTCTCCATTTTGGGAACAATTTGTTCCCGTCACTATGTTGTCAAATACTACAGAACCAGCTATTAGATAATTGACTCGGCGATGGGTGTATCCAAATCTATCACTACAATACTCCTCAAATGTGCGATGAGTGGATCTATATAACCTGCGATCGCGCAACTGAGCCAATGCCTTGCCTGCCTCAAAAAATGCACGTTCCACCTTGCGTTCTAAATGCAAGCGATCGCTAATTTCGTGCTCGGTTAATTCTGGAACTTCAACCGCAGTAACTGTAATTGTTGCTGAAGCTGGATCTTCTTGTTGAGTAAGATTATCTGGTGATGTACTGTCACTGAATGGAGCAGAGGTAGATTTTTTACGATTAGAAGGTGGTTTAGCCATTATTCCACCTTCCCTAGTTCAACAATATTTTTTCAAAGTCAATTGCAAAGTAAATTTTGGGAGTAGTTAATAACTGCTTACGCATAGCCCACCGCAGACATCGTTAGACATCGTTTCTTTGGAGAATTAGAAGATAGGGCAAGAGAATTAATATTCTGAGGGTTAACCATCAAACTTTACACCTAAGTCTATATTTAAAACTTGCTCAATTCTGCGAATTACATCCTCTGTCGCAGGCGCTCTTAAATCTTCGTTTTCCAACTGATACCAGTAAGAGCGGCTTAACTTAGACTCACGACAGATATCAGTCAAAGTCCTTTCATCACGCTCCCTTGCCTGTCTTATTTTTTGCCCCAGTCCTGGAAAGTCTAGGACGGTTTCAACTACTCGCTTTACTTGCACTGAATTCATAGATAAGTTCTCCAAAACTAATCTTATTGTAATTTGTCTACAGACGCTTGACAAGTGTATGCAGACAGTTTACATTAATAGGTATAAAGAAAGCGCCCCGGACTACCAATCAGAAGCGCTTTCCGTTCTTTTAGGAACTTACTAATTATGACTCATAACATCTACAGCCAACAACAGCTGCAACTGAAATCCATTGCGCGGCTCAAGCAAATCTACAGCGAAATCGCCTGCACAGTCGAAGTAAGTGACAAACGCTGCAAGGATGCCTGGATTTCCGCCATTGTTAATTATCAAGCCACCAAGATTCAGACAGTCACCCTCGCTGCCCCCGACGAACAGGCCCTCGCCCAAGCCGAACTCGACAGTTACATCGCTGATCAAGCTCAAGCCGTAGCTCCCGAACCCCTCAGAATAGTCGAAATCTCTTTTTACGATCATGAAATTTACTGCGGCGAGGAACTGATAGCCAGCATTAGCCACGACGATGACCTAACACAGCCTTGGGTAGTCTTGGTACAAGGCAAAGAGAAATTCCGCGCTAACACTTATGCAAGATGCTATCGCTTCATTCAATGGCATCACCAAGACAGCACACTAAACGAACCCGCCCAAGTAGAAACACCCCCCACAACCGAAAACCTAATCATGGCGCATATCTTCAACGAGTGCGAGAAGTACGGGTTTGAAATTCTTGATGATGGCATTTACAACAACAACGGCGTGAAACTGGGACAAGTCGGATGCACTGACAGGAACTGGTGGGTGAAGAGGCGTTATTCACGTCAGCAGCAGTATTCTAACTCTGTGTTTGATGCTGTGCGCTCATTGTCGATGGTGGACGTGTCTACTGATGGTAAATCCATTTTTGAGGAATATTTTTTAGATCAGCCGTTAGAACAGCTAACTGGCGATAAATTGCAACGCCTGCTGGAGAGAACGGAGTTAGTTACAGCGTAATTCAGAAGTCAGAATCCAGGAGTCAGGAGTCAGTAAATAAATAAAGAGCAGGGTGGAGAAGTTAATAAAATCTGCTTTTCTTCCTCCTCTTCTTCCTCTTATCAAAATTCTGACTTCTGAATTCTGACCCCTGAATTCTTCTTTCATTTTCCCTTCATTCACCTATTCATCTATGCAACCCACAATTTCGATCCCTCAACACTGGTCTTACCCTCGCTTTAACTTGGAACAGCGTACACAACAGGGCATCATCTTGGGACTTTACTACTACCCATCTGGTACAGAGTTGGCTGAACAATTTGATGATGGCTGGCGTTATGCGCTGATGCCTAATAAAAATTCTGATGAAATATCTTACTTGCAAGAGGATCAAATCCAAGCACTCACACCAGAAGAATTATTCTCAGAAATTACCGCAGAGATTGAGTTTTATCAACAGCAAATCTCTATTCTGCAACAACAGTTAGCCGTATTAACTGGAGGTTTTACAAATGCCTAAGACGGTTGACCCCAGCTTTGAACGCAGAGCAAATCATTTGCTGCGTTCGATTCAGCTTTGTGGTGGTTGCGTACCTCTGCATCGGCTTCAGTTGCAATTCTCTGATTCAGTAATTCAAACTCTGCTGGATAGAGAATTGGTGCAAGTACAGAACACGGGACGCGGCTTTTTGTTGGAGATTGCCGAGGATTTTTAGCTCTTAATCGAAGAGGAAAAAGCATGATTGACTACGTTAATGCACTTAAAACCAGTTGGTATATCTCCCCACCTTGGGGTCAAATAATTCCACCTGTTGAGGTAAATTTACTGGAGAGAGTTTACCTGAAAACTACAAGAACATTTGGTTATTGCTCTGGTGTGCAATGGAAACATGAGTGTTGGCTTTATACAATCATTTGTGGTGATGAAATTGTTCACGCTACAGAACATCAAATCATTGGGACTGGTCAATTAGAAGCTCTCACGGTACAAAAACCTGCTTTCGTTTTAGGTCAGAAAGTAATCCTTTGTTCTTATGGGGATGACACAAAACAACGGCTGATTCTGGGGGTTGTACTTGTGGATAAGTTTTGGTTTTATCTTGTCGAATTGGTATCACCAACATTGGCTGAAACACCAACCATACTTAATCGCTTCTCGCTGGTTGGTGAAAAAAGTTTGGTGCGCGTGAATGCCTGAATTAATTAACTATTTTGTTCAACACTTCTGGTAATAAACTATGTTGACACACTCATGGCGCGACTCAGAAATTCAGCAAATGCCCCAAGATGGAGAAATAGGTAAATACAGTATCCCAAAGGGCTATGTGAATGCAACCCAGATGGCAAAAGCTAATAAGAAATTATTGGCTGATTACATCAGGCTAAAGTCTACAACCGAGTATTTGCAGGCTCTTAGCCACGATATGGGAATCCCCATATCGTCACTTGTAATCGAAATTTCTGGACGCGCTAACTCTCAAGGCACTTGGATTCATCCAGAAATCGCCATTGATTTAGCTCGGTGGGTATCTGTAGAGTTCCGCATTTGGGCCAACAGAACCTTAATGAAAGTAATGCTCACAAGCCAAGTCGAGCCAGTACAAGAGCAAGAACCACCAAAAGCATTAGTCCCATCCCATGAAGCTGCACAGTTAGCCCTGCTGGTGGGTGAATTCGCTGGGTTAGAAAAATCCCTCACCGCCCAGTTAGCTGTTAACGCCGCCACCAGAGTTAATCCCGCACTTAAACCAGCAGCCGATGAACTCAAGTCAGCCATCGCAATTACCAACGTCAGTGATGACGCATACCTCAAGCCTACAGATATTGGCGAGAAAGTTGGAATGAGTGCGGTGGCAGTGAATAACTGGTTGGTTCATGCTGGCTTGCAATACAGAACTGAAGACAAGAAAATCCCATATCGTCCGACTGACTCAGGTAAGCAATGGGGGCGGATGGTAGCAGCGATCGCCAAAGGTTCAAATCAGACTGTCTTTCAGCTACGGTGGTTGCCAACCATTACACAATTGTTTTATGAACGCAACTGAGGTGAAACAGTGGAAGAACAAATTGACGAAATCGGTAAAGAAATCAGTCTTGCCTACAAATTTTACCAAGGATACGGTTACTTTCTCTCGTCAACTGTAGCCGAATGGTTAGGTGTTGAGTCTCTAGATTGGCAGCACCAAACAATTTTGGATCTGTGTGCAGTCGATTTAATTAGCAATGCTGTCCACAAATTGGGAAATGAGCAAGGGAGACGATACCTTTCATACTTTATGCTGCATGGAACTTACTCCGGCAGACAAACAGTTTTTGATGGTGGCTTGAATACATCCTCGCTTGAAACCATCTTAGTTGTGATTAACTTACACAAAACAATCGCACCCCAATTCATTCCAGATTTTGAGGTAGAGAAATGACACGATTCCACGATCCAAGAGCAAGTGCGATCGCTAAACAGATAGACCAAATTAACGCAAACGGTTGGGAGTCAGCCTGTGACCTTGCCCGACAAAACCACGCAGTTAAAAATGGACTCTCACCAGTAGAAACAGTATTGCGTTTCGATATGCTTCTGGCTAAGTCAAAAGAGACAGCCGATAAAAGACAGGCAATTTGGGTAGAACAAGTAAGCCAGGGTATTAGCGGAATCGAATGGTACACCGTCGAGTACGGTGGCATGGCTGTGGAGCTTCCCCGGCTGTGTGAGGAGTTAAGGCTCGTTCCTGGCGATAAAGAGATTCTTGTGCAGTCCAAGCCGGTGGCGCTCGACTTCCTTGTACATTGGAACCTCGCCTTCAAGCTGTGGCGTTATGACCGTGAAACAGAATCGCGCTGGTTCTCATCTCGGTGGATTCAGTTTTACACCGAATACATCTGCCGGGAATGGCTAGAACTTTGGGCAGAAGATGAGGTTTACCAGATTCTTTTACCAGATGGAACATTCCAGGACAAACCCATGTTTGCTATTAATGCTTGCTGCTGCTGGGGTAATCCTGAAGCAATCCACCGCACCACTGCATACTCTGATTCTGGCTCAAGCTGGTTTCAATGGAATAATTTTACGCCTTGGAGATAAAAAGTATGAAAGCCATAGTCACAGTAGTTGAGAAAATCTCATCTGAAGCTCACATTAATATTCCTGAAGGTTTAGCAGAATCAGGTATTAGACAGCACGTTGTAGACAATTACAACAGTGGCGAAATGCTTCCTTTACTGAATATTTTCCACGTTGATTTTGAATCTATTAGCGTTCACATTGGTAAAAAACTCCAAATTACTTGGCAACCTGGAAAGCCTTGGAGTTCAAAGCGTCCCTATTACTTTTGTAAACTTGGAAGATTTACTTTGACTCTGTTAACTGATACAGAGCAAAACTTAACTCGTACAGAAGTTTACTTTGGGCATCACAAGCAACTTATTTATACGTCAGAAAAAGAGATATCCATTGATTTGGCAACAGTCGAACTCCAAAATTTCTTAAGCGGATTAGCTGTTGAACTTCAGACTTTAAGCCACATTGAATTTAGTGAGGATGAAGTATGACTGTTGTACCATTATTAGCACCAGAAATCACCGTCATCGAAACTGTCACCCGACATCCTCTAAACTTTTACGAGTCTCCATCGTGGTTCACAACTGAATTACTACGCCATGTTCCGTTATCTGGTGTCATTGGTGAGCCTTGTGTGGGACACGGCGCGATCGCATCATTACTTCAGGCGTGGCCACACACCAAGCAAATGTGGACAAACGATATTGTGCGATTCGTTGCTTAGTAAATCACGGTAATCAGTCCGTAAATAACTAAGCCAGCCTGACAGCAGATTACTGTCATCAAAGGCTGAACTCTCGGTTTGATGTAGGTGAAAGCCCTACCATTCAGACTCAGAATTGACTCCTTATCTGCCCACACCGAACAAGCTCGGTTCTTGTAGAGTGAAGCTGGGAACAGGGCGCAATCAGACGACCGTTGCGGGTTGACACTGGCGCTAACAGGGAGTTCCTACGATGAAACAGAGCCTAGAAAAGCGACTTATTAGTGAACAGGGCGCAACACAAAAACCCCTGATTCCACTGGAGTTAATTCCCGCCGTAAAGGATATCACTAACGGCAAGAGTCAGGGGAATCCAGTAGTCGAACTGGCAACATCTAAGGGAACAATCAATCTCACCGAGGGAACGAATAAAAACGAGCTGTGGGTCTAGGGGCTTTTCGTTCCCCAAGTAGCCCAGACGAGCGGAGGAATCCCCACAGTTCGGGTAGGACAGACCGTAATTGGTCTGAGGTGTTCAGAATACACTAACTAGAGAAGAGAAAATGATTAGACACAGTTACAAAACTAGTGAATCTTGGAAAGCTCTACCGTGGAAGAAATTCCGCCGCAACCTTTTCCGCCTTCAAAAGCGGGTGTATAAAGCGGTTCTTGTTGGAGACAAGCGGAAAGCTAGGTCACTCCAAAAGCTTATTATGAAATCCACCTCGGCTCGATTTCTTGCAATTAGACTTGTATCTCAGCTAAATGCTGGTAAAAAGACGGCTGGTATTGATGGTAAAAAATCCCTCACTTCTAGCGAACGCTTCCACCTGGAAGAATGGCTAAGAGCAAACAGCGGAAATTGGAAACATCAAGGTTTGCGAGAAATCCCTATCCCCAAAAAGGACGGGACTACCAGAATGCTTAAAATACCAACCATCGCGGATAGAGCTTGGCAATGCCTTGCAAAATATGCACTAGAGCCAGCACACGAAGCAACCTTCCACGCCAGGAGTTACGGGTTCAGAACTGGGCGCTCTGCCCACGATGCACAACGGTACATCTACAACAACCTACGCTCTTCCTGCAATGGAATAGAGAAACGAGTAATTGAACTCGATATTGAGAAGTGCTTCGACAGGATTAACCACTCAGCAATAATGGACGAACTCATTGCCCCTTTTGGCTTAAAACTCGGAATATACCGATGCCTCAAGGCTGGAGTTAACCCAGAATTCCCCGAACAAGGAACGCCCCAAGGGGGAGTGGTCAGCCCATTACTAGCTAATATCGCGCTCAATGGGATTGAGGGTATCCATAGATACAAATACACAAACGGATGGATAGAGCCATCAGTCCGATATGCGGACGACATGGTTATTATACTCCGACCCAAAGATGATGCGACAGAGATACTTGAAAGAATCAGCGAGTTCCTCCGCAAACGCGGAATGAATGTAAGCCAAAAGAAAACCAAAGTTACCGCCACGACAGATGGGTTTGATTTCCTCGGCTGGCACTTCAAAGTGCAGAGCAATGGAAAGTTCAGAAGTACTCCCTCAGTGGACAACTTCAAAGCTTTTCGTAAGAAAGTAAAACACATCGTCAACAACTCGAATTATGGTGCTACCACAAAGGCTGAGAAATTAGCCCCTGTAGTTAGAGGTTGGAGAAACTACCATAAGTTCTGCAAGATGGACGGGTCAAAGTTCTCACTTTGGTTCATAAGTCACAGAGCATATAAGGTATTCAACGAGGAAACCAAACAAAACCGTCACTCATGCCGGGAGCTAATAGAAAAGGCATTTCCAAAGGTTCCTTTCTCCGAAAATAAACACGTCATGGTTGCAGGAACAAAATCCCCCTATGACGGTGATACAGTGTACTGGAGCGAACGTAACAGTAAACTATATTTCGGCGAAACCTCTATTGCTCTTAAGAAGCAAAACCATAGATGTGCTTCGTGTGGTTTAAAGTTCATCGATGAAGAACGGGTTCACCTGCATCACATCGATGAAAATCATGCCAACTGGAAAAGAAATAATCTGGAAGCAATTCACGAGAGTTGTCACGATTACAAGCACATGAGCAAAGGCGCAAGCTAAGAACATCGGAAGCTGGGTGCGATGAAAGTCGCACGCCCAGATTTAACAGAGAGGTGCCCCGGATAATACCGGGCATCGACTCTACCGACCCCAACAAAGCGGCTGATTACCACTACGATGCAACACTATCTCAATCATGGGACTCTTTCCCAGAGTGTGAGTGGATCTGCACTAACCCACCTTATGCGGAGTTTGCTGCACCAATTATCAAGAATGCTTACCAGAAAGCGCGTGTGGGTGTCGCTGCATTCTTGTTAACCAGCTTTCTCGAACCTTGCGATGACCGGGCTGAATTCCTTCAAGAACACCCGCCGTCACTTGTAATCATCATGCCGCGCTTCTGCTTTCGGAAAGACAAACGGGGTACTCGTTGGGCTACCGATAACGTTACCATCTCGTGCTTTGTATGGGACAAACGCGCAATAGGGCAGCAAATTATTATTCGTCCCAAGTCGGCGATCGCTGGGTTTTACAAAAATCCAGAACAGGCTATTTCACAAGAACGGGCAGAAAAAATTGTTCGGGCGATTGCCAAAGGAGAATTATGCAACAACTAACTTTATTTCCCGAATCTGCTCCTACTTTACCAGTCAACTATTATCCAGAATTTCTGAAAAAGGAAGAAGCCGACGAACTCTACCAACATTGCCAAGAACTGCAATGGCAGCAAAACCAAATCAGGATGTTGGGTAAAACTATGCCCGTTCCGCGTCTGGAGTGCATTTATGGTGACGAAGGGTGTGATTACCTCTACTCCAAGAGTGTACTGCTCAAACCATTACCTTGGACTTCATCGCTGGCCCAACTGCGTGACAAAATTACAGATGCTACTGACTACAGCTTCCGCATTGTCATTGGCAATCAATATAGGAGCGGACAAGACAGTATCGGCTGGCATAACGATAGCGAGGCTTCGATGGGATTTAACCCAGCGATCGCATCCATCAGCCTGGGTTCGGTGAGGAAATTCCAAATCAAGCCCATCGGGGGTAAGCCGACTGACTTTTGGCTGGAGCATGGGAGTCTGCTGGTGATGCTTCCAGGCTGTCAGAGTACTCATCTGCATCAAGTTCCGAAGACCAATAAGGTCGTTAGTACACGGATTAATCTAACTTTTCGACCGCACGTTGGGGGTAAAAGGTAATTCGTTCTGTCTATAAAACATTATCGTATCTTCCAAATATCGAATTCTATTAGTCAGATTGAAAAAGTCTTGAATGTATTACATCCCAAAACATCAGTAGGGGGATCTCATGAAGTTAACCGATTGTTTGATAGACCTTGGTAATTCTGTTGCTTATTACCCAAAACTAGTTGAAGTCACGGGTGGCGTTTTACCAAATTTGTTTTTATGCCAAATGTATTACTGGCTAGGTAAACAAAAAAATCCTGAAGGTTGGATTTATAAAACTCAAGCAGAGATTGAGAAAGAAACTGGACTGACTCGAAAACAACAAGAAACAGCCCGAAAATTTCTTAAAGCCAGAGGATTACTCCAAGAAAAATATACCGGATGTCCCAGACGCTTAGAGTTTTGGTTGGATAAAGATGCTTTAAATCAACGTTGGTCAGCTTTTATGAACAATCTTGAGCTACCAATTGCGAAAATTACTTCATCTTGGACTCGTAGAGCAAAAAAATCTCAGGATGACGCTGATCAAAAACCCAGCATAATGCCCAATTCGGACAATATAAACAGCACCAATAGTGCAATATGTAATGACCAAATAGAGCAATATATATTGCCTCAATCATCCAGTACAGAATGCCCCGATAGTACAGGCTATAATGCCTTCCTTGGACATACTGTAATGCCTTCTTCGGACAATCTATCTATATATACAAAGAATACTTCAAAGATTACTTCAGAGATTACACACAATGCGCCCCTGGCTTCGCCACCCGCGCCCCCCACCCAAGAATGTGTGTGTGAAAAAGAAGAACTTGATTTAACAACGAAAGAAATTGAACTTGAAGAACCAAGTTTAGAAAAACCAACCCCAGAAGAACCAACCCCACAACAACCCACTTCGTTGTTAAAAAATTGCGAGTCTTCGCAACAAACCGATAACCCCTCTTGTAGGTCAACTATTGCGGGGGGGTCGTTCGAGAAATGCGAACAAGCGAATAAGCCGCAACTAACCTGTCCCTACAAGACAGCAAAGAACGTGAAAGAACTGATTGATGCGTGGCTAACAGACCCGACTGCTATGAGTGATGATTGTGTGCCCCTGATTGTCAGAGACTCAATCAAGTGGAATCGCTGGGTTTTACCTTGGCGCAGTGGAGAGCGAAAGCTAAATAACTTGTACCAGAACTTCAACCCCATAGTCGTGGATTTCCTGGCAAAAGAATTAGCCACTAAGTCCAAACTCTCGGCACAACAGGAAATTACTCATGCTGTTGCAGTCATGAACACCTGGGAGAAAACCAAAGGGGGATGGACGAACCTGATGCAGCGCTATAACCAAGCATTGCAAACAGAAAAACAGCCCCTACCCCAACTGCATACTGTTACGGCAAAAAGACCAGGTAACACCACTAGCATCACGCTCGAAGATGCTTTAGCACAAGACCGAATGCGCCGTCAGCAAGAGCAATCCATTCGGGTTCCATCCAATGAATATCAACACAGCCCACAAATGCTGGAGCTAAAAGCGAAACTTCAAGCCAAAGCAAATGAGCCAAAAGTTCCGAGCAACACCAGACCCTCTTCCACGAATTTGCGAGAAGTTGAAGCGCAGTTAAAATTAGCACTAAGGGCATAATTATGCACTCTAATCAAGACAACGTAGTTCCTTTTGGCTCTAACTATCCAGTTTCAGGTCTGCCTCCACAAAACATCGAGGCGGAAGTTGCGATTTTGGGCGGGATTATGCTTGACCCAGAAGCGATGACTAGAGTCAGCGATCGCTTGAGCATTGAGGCTTTTTACATCAGCGCCCACAAAGATATCTATCAAGCCGCAGTCCAACTTCATGCTACATACCAACCCACAGATTTACTAAGCGTGACCGCTTGGTTGGCTGACCACAATTTGCTAAACCGCATTGGTGGCAGAAATAAGTTAGCGACTCTGGTAGATCGCACTGTATCAGCCGTCAACATCGACGCTTTAGCTGATTTGGTGATGGAGAAATATCGACGGCGACAGTTAATCAAAGTGGGATCGGAAATTGTCCAACTCGGTTACGAGACGCAAACTGAACTGCCACTTGTTCTATCGCTTGCTGAGGCGAAAGTTTTCACTGTAACCCAAAATCAAAGCGATGAACGTTGCAAGGTTTTCTCAGCACAAGACATGGGCATTGAACTTTTTCAAAAATTGGAGATGGGAAGTATGGCAGGCGACAAAGTTGGTTGGTACGACTTGGAAAATATCACTGGTGGCATTTATCCCAGTAGCTTGGTAGTTGTAGCTGCTGAATCCCACATGGGGAAAACTCACTTCATGATTTCTTATGCTTACGAAATCATGACCAAACTTGGAAAGCCAGTTCTGTACGTTACTCCAGAAATGGATAAGAATCAACTCAATGCCCGAATGCTGGCCCGAATCACTGGCGTAGACGCTTCTATGATTCAAACCAATACTCAATGCTACTGGGAGCAAATAGCACAAGGCATAGGACAGATGGTGGAGTTGCCTTGGAAGGTTTACGAGCATTCCTCCCCTACAACCACAATGATTGCTTCTGCTGTGCGCCGTGCCATTGCCGAATTTGGTGGTTCTATTGGTGCTGTGTTTATTGATTACTTGCAGCAGATTCCTCTGGAGTCCGGTGGAAATATGGCTTTTGAAGTCGGCAAGATTACCCGCCAGATTCGGGATATTGCCAAGTCTCACAAAATCCCTGTTTTCTTGGGCTGTCAAATTAATCGGGGCAATCAAACAACGGCTGATAAACGCCCCAATCGTCATCTGTTACGTAATTCTGGCGAAATCTTTGAGGTTTGTGACCAGTTAATCATGCTTTACCGCGATGCTGTTTATACAAAAGACCCAAGCGATCGCACTATTGAGTTGATTGTTGAGAAAAACCGCCTTTACGGTAAGCTCGGCACTGCGACCATGTTGTGCGATTTATCGACCTCGAAATTTTTGAACTTGGCGAGGTAAGCGATATGAAGTTAATTAATTCGGCGTACTACTGCCACCATTCCGGTCACGCAGATACTCCCAAATTCTGCGGATTTCTTCTTGAAAAGCTTGACGGTCGCGCTCTGCTTGAAGCAAGGAAGCAAGCAAAACTTCTCGATCGCGGTCAGCTTGAATTTCATTTTCCCTTATGGCTTGGCGATCGCGTTCAGCATCTCTTTGAGCAGCACGTAATCCTTCCTGATGGAGACGCGCAATGTCAGCCAATTCCCTAATGGTACGCTCTAACCTAGCAATGGTTTGGGAGTTACCCCTTGTTTCCCGCCTGTTAGCATTTTGTACTGTCCTTAACAAATCCAGTTCGTCACCTATCTCTTCTAGACGAGTATCAATATTATCAAACCTTGCACTGATATCTTCCGGTGGAAAAGCGTTTGTCATAATCCCTCCTTCTTCTTTCTATTCTCGCAGAAACTCACAATTACAGACTTTATGAGTACAACTATCCAACAACTCTTCCATAAATGGGCAACTCTTGCCCCTGATGAATGTTTATCTACTGAGCGCGATTACAAGTTCAAGCTCCGAATTTTACCAGATGTTGAAAAGTGCAATTCTCTTACTGCTAGTCGCCAAATTATTACTGAGAACTTAGAAACACATTTAGCCAATCGACGTGATCTTACAATTCAATTGTTGAATTTTGTGTTACTGACGATTATTCAGCACTGCGCGGCTCGACAGTCCAGTATCAGCTTCAGCTTTACAGAACTTGGGACTATCGCCACAATCTGCAACGGACTGCGTTCACAGCCACATCCACATCCAGCGATCGCGGCATTAGACGCATACATTCAATTGCTGGAGTTTTAAAACCGATGAAAGCGCTATCTGTTCGTCAGCCTTGGGCATGGGCAATTATTTTTGCTCTAAAGGATATTGAAAACCGAGGCTGGCCCATTCATTATCGCGGCGACATTCTGATTCACGCTGCAAAAACCTGCACCAAAAAAGAGTACCAGTCAGCGAGAGAATTTTGCCAAGGGATGGGGATAGTAATCCCAGAATTAATCTCTCTACGTCGCGGTCAAGTTATTGGCATTGTCACAATAGTTGACTGCCAATTTTCACAAGTTGCGTCTGGCTGGGGAATGCCCATGCAATATCACTGGAAGCTGGAGAATCCACGCGAGATTACACCGATTCCTTACATTGGGCGGTTGGGGATTTTTGAAGTACCGGATGATTTGGTCATGGAGGTGGCTGCATGACTAAAACAGCCCGAAGTCATACGCTACTTCCAAAGCCAAAATCAGTAATAGTTGAGTTATCTGCAACACCCGAAAAATTCTTAGAGGACGACCTTGAAAGCTCACAAATTCATAGCCAAGGATGCCTCTATCCGTATCTCGAAAAGAAAAAGCTACTTGATGGCTCAATAGCTTTTTACCCACGAGTTATAGGTGAGCGTGACCCAAACAACCCGACTCTATGGCGATGGGGATACAACTGGGAAGAACGAGTTGATGGAATATGGAAAGGGCGAAGTATCGGCTCAATTCCCCCTGGCGCTATTCCAATGATTCGTCTAATGCAACAGCAGGAGGCAACTAAGGAAGATATTATCGCCTTTATCAAAAAAGCGAAAACCAAAAAGCCATCACCAAAATCAGATGTCTGCAAAAATTTTGATAACACAAAATTAAAACCAGTTCTTCCAGATGATGCACCGATCGCTGTAATACTTTTCGCTGGTGGCGGTGGGATTGAAGCTGGGATGGTTCAAGCTGGTATTCGCCCAGTCATTGCAGTAGAGTTTGACCCAAGCAAACCAGACTTAAGCAGGGCGATCGCCAAAACCCATCACCGCAATTTCAGGGAATATGGCTGCAAAGTCATCCAGCTAACAGTTCAAGAAGTAGCACGGTTAGGATTTCTAGGTTTTCCCCGCCGCCCCGATTACCTGCACGCCTCCCCGGTGTGCGCTAACTTTAGTCAAGCCCACACAGCTAAAGCAGGTAAAGGTGGGGAAACTCACGATGATCTGACGGCTGCGATCGCAGTAGCAGAAGCCATCCGACAGTTGCAGCCACGGGTGTTTACGCTGGAGAATGTGCCGCGCTATCAGAACAGCCAGAGCTTTGCCATCATCTTGGATGCTTTGGAACAAGAGGGGTACTCGGTCGATTACAGCGTGGTCAACATGGCTGAATTTGGGTTGCCCCAGGCGCGGCGGCGGTTAGTTCTGGTTGCAAGTAGGGGTTTGAGCGTTGCAATACCCGCTCACAGAAAACCAATAGGTTGGTATGAGGCGATCGCCCATCTAATCCCTACGATGTCTGATTCACAACTACTCCCCAAACAACAGCAAGCGGTAGAACAATTTCTGGCGACGGGCATTCCCACACCACTGCTGATCGAACGAGTCGGAGGGCGTAAAGATGTGAAATACAAGCCTGCACATTTACCCTGCAATACGATATTGCGGTCGCATTTCACAGATCACAAAGGTTGCAACCGTAGTAAGTTCGCTGATATCTGGTTGCCGGATGGTACGGTTAAGTCTTTGTCTATTGAAGGGGCTGCAATCTTGCAAGGGTTTCCCGGTTGGTATGAGTTTCCCAACGAGACTGCTACGGCTGGGTCAATCATTGGCTACTCTGTCCCTCCCAGTTTCGCAACACAACTATTTATATCTGCACAGAGTAAATTATTAGGAGTGACTGTATGACTAACCTTGTCCAAAACTTAGAATCACTTCAGGCTATTGCCGATGGCTCCTCACCAATTCCCAGTTCCTTCTTACTGTGCTTTAACTGTTTCCAAAGTCCCTTAATTTGCTGATAAGCATAGCAGCACGAGAAAGATTTTTGGCGATTACTACGTTTAAAAGATTAGACATCTCCAGAAATTAAATATGCTCCCCCCAGAAACCTTGTAGAGAGGTAGCACTGCTACGTCAAAACAATTCTTTTTCGGAGATGTCTTTCATTTACCTGAAATATGCTGTAATTAACGCCGACGCTTGACAAGAATGAATAAAGCGATCGCACTCACACCTAAAAACCATCCCCCTGATGCTTCAGGTACACTAACTTTCAAGGGATTAACGGGTTTAGAGAGATTTTCCTTCCCGTTCTCAACTTTACGGTCAAAGCGATCGCTTTGGGCTTCTGCTTCTTTGAGTAACCGTCTTTGTTCATCGTTGACTAATACCAACATCGAAGAATAAGGGCTGACAATCTTATACTTTTTGGCTACGCCGTGAATCGCATCTAAACCTTTGAGGTTGTCTAACGTAACTTTTTTACTCAACCCTAAAATTAATTGTCTGGCTGCTAATGGCAAGAAATCATCTTGTTGGTTGCTAGTTGCAATTGCTGTGTCTAATGTTTGCAAATACCAAGCATAACCATTAACAACACTCACAACAGAGTTGCCTAAAACTGATTTAGTAGCAATTCGTTGTAGCACCTCAGAAATATTAACAGCAACTCCACCACCACTATCTTGTAATAATTTAATCATGCCATCATTATAAGCCCCAGGTAATCCACCTAGATGTAGCATCCACAAAGGTGCAGGCGTATTAGGGACGGTTTTATTGTTCTTCGATAATTCATAACTGCCTTCATCAGTCAACAACAAAACGACATCATAAGCTGTATCTCCACGCAAATTGTTAAACTGTGTCAGCATTTCTTGGGGTTGAATTGTACCGTAAAAGGCGACTTTTTCCGGTTGGAATTGCTGGAGATTATCTAAGCGTTTGGGTGCAGCACCTGGAGAAACACTGAGATATAAATCTGCATCGTTGTTTGTCAAATGATTATCTGCAAAGCTGTGTTGTTTCAACCATGATAATGTTTGCAGCAATTCTTTAATATGTTCCCCCATGCTGCGAGAAGTATCGAGAACTACAGCAACTCGCTGGACTTTGGGTAAGGTGTAATCTTGACTAGATAAGGGTTTAGCTAATATTTTGTAGCCAGACTCTAAATTTACTTCATGTAATACAGGTTGAATTTTTCCACTTGCTCTTATGAATTTTTCTAACCAAGCATCGTCTTTCAAACCGATTTCTTTGCCGTTGCGGATACGCTTGGTTTGATTAGTCCAGAAAATATTACGTCTTTCCCCTAAATCGGGCATTTCCCAACCCAAGTCTTGTCCCAGCACTTTGTAAGTTAACCATAGGTGCATTTCTGTGGGGAGTGGTGGTTGCCCTTGTATTTGTTGTACATTCTTTGGAGGAATAGGAAAAGCCCGTAAGCGATAATGTCTCGGACCTACTTGTTCCAACAAAGCCGGATCTATAGGGCGTGAACGTCTAACTTGAGAATTGTAAACTTTCTGGGCAGCACCGCGACCAGAGACAACAAAAGGGAAACGTTGGTCTAATTTATTAGTATCTCCCAACCATAAGCCAGTAATTACAGCGCTTTCTGGCAAAGAAAAGGAGTAAAAAACTTCCTGAACTTCTTGTGTTTGGTTTTTATAAATTTCGTATAATTCCACATCAGCCCAATCACCATGTTCTTTAACTGTGACTTCTTGTGATACTAATAAAACTTTTTTTTCGTTGATATTTAATAAACCTGCTTTAACTTCTTGTTCATTAAAAGTAGATTGTACTGCGTGACTAACTGCTGTTTTTTCTGCTTTTTGTAGAGGTGTATCAAAAAAATCGGCGTAAAGTTTCTCTGCCTTGGCGGTATCTTTGTCAGAACCATTATATAAAAATGGTGACATCAGAAAGTTATAAGTTGCTTGCAATCCATCAGTGACCGATTTATCTAAGCCTAATACATGATGATACATAGCACTGATATGGTTATTTTCTTGCTTGCTGCTAAGGTAGCGGTAAGAAGATAAATAAGCATTAACTAATCCTGTACGAATTTGTTCTGATTTGGCTACGAGCGTTTGGCGATCGCTATCATTTGTAGGTGCATTAGCTAAGAGTGAAAAAGCTAATACTTGGGGTTGTTGTTGTAAAGATACAAAAATAACTGCAAACGCCATAATAACTGCACCAGCTCCAGCAAATGTTTTATTCTTACCATGTTCTGAAGCAAAGGCTCTTAAAATTTTTGTTCCTGAATGTACATACATTGCTGTTAACGCCGATGGCATTGCAATAAACAATGTGGCACTGAAACTAACAATAGCCAGCCAAGGAATTATTATAAATAACCCTCCCACAAAAGCTGAGTGATATAGTACATCCCATAATAGTTTTAGCCATGCAAATTTGAGGAATTCTTGCAACAGAAATACTGCTAAAGGCAAGGCGTAAAATAACAACACCGCACCCGCATAAATTCCAAATACTAGCATTAATGTATGGGCTAACATTTGTGCCCATTGCAAACCACTTTTACGTCGGTCAGCATAACCCCAAAATAACTCTCCAGTAAAAGCAGCTATACATACGCCCATTGTTATCAGAATTTGGCTACTGGCTGATGTCAGTTCTCGGATCACAAATAACCGCAACAAACACAATAAAAACAGTGGTGCTTCTATACCATAAAATAGGCGAATTAGTTGTAAAGGTTGTTTGGTAAATCTCCAACCACCGATAATACTGGAAATTGTGGGGATGGCAATTAAAGTAACTAGAGTCAAAGAAAATTCAGATGGGATATCACCTGTTAAGGTTGCCTGAAATAATGGTACGCCTACGTATGGCAATATCCCTATGTAAACTAACATTAAAAATGTCAGATTCCAGATCCAAAAAATTCCATAAAAACTTGTATTCCAAAATAATTTCACAGCTTTACTCCTCTAAAATTAACGTTCATGCACCCATACCCCAGCATTGAAAATAGTTCCTTATTTTAAGTTTTCCCTTAACACTGGCTTTTGTAACAATTTGTTTAGGGACTTCTAGCTCTTTTGGTAATGGTGCTGGAATCTACCAGCCATGTATATATTCATTAGAGCCGGCAATAGCTAAACGCACATCTTTGTAAGGAAGAAAAATGTCCGGTGAGTTAGGTAGCGTTAAGATTTTTGGTATGGGGCGAAATATCAAATAAGGCTGCCGAACATACAAAAATAGACAAGTTGAAATGTAGGTGTTCGCTATTACTCATGAAAAACTGCCCTTGGGCAAGGAGTCCAGAGCAGTGCTTACAAAAAAAATATGGGAGTTTTAACTATTGCCCCCTGCTTTACATATAATTCGTTCGCTATGTAATACTCTTCAGTTCCAGTTTTGTAATTTACGCAAAAAGAGCGAAGAACTTTTCAAGCTGCACTATACAAGGATTAGACGGAATCAACCAAGCCCAATGCAACACCCTTAGCTGAGTGCGTGACAACCAATGGTTGTCAAACTTTGGTCAAACCAACATAAATCCACCATTATCCGAAGGAGCGATCGTAGGCTGTGGAGGGCGGTTGTTGCTTGGGTAGTTTCGGAGGCAATAGCTATGGCAGGGTATATAAGAGTGCAATGCAATCGCAGACGCGCAAAATTATCATAGCTTTTAGCACTTCCCATTATGTTATCTTTTTAACCTTTTTCAACCCCGACTGAGCAAATAAATTTCACGGTTGAGGATGCTGAGAATAGTTATAAATGTTAGTAAGGTAATATCTTTAAAGCTAAAACAAAGAAGGCGAAATTTCAAATGAACAAAAATGTCTCATTGACCTCTTTTCCAAGGTTAGAGACAGAGCGTCTGTTTTTGCGTCAAGAAACCCCAGAAGATGCTCCTGCTGTTTTTACAGTGTTTTCTGACCCAAAAGTGACTCAATTTCATGACCTTGATACCTTCACAAAACTTGAAGAGGCATTTGGTGTTATTGAGCGCCGGACAAAAAGATTTGAAATCGGGCGTGGAATCCGATGGGGAATTGCGCCTGTGCAAGACAACACCTTAATTGGTTCTTGTGGTTTTACATGGGACACACAAGCAATGAGTGCTGATATAGGTTATGAGCTTGCCAGTGCTTATTGGAGGCAAGGGTTTATGACAGAGGCATTACAAGCTATTCTGCAATTCGGCTTTTCTAAGTGTGGCTTGCAATTTGTTACTGCTGAAGTAATGTTGAATAACATCGCTTCCAAAAAACTATTACTCAAATTAGGATTCCAAAGTAGGGGTGTACTGAAACAGCATGGATTTTGGAAAGGGCAGCATCATGACTTAGAGCAATTTGTACTAGCTCGAAATTGAGAGCAGTGTAGGCTAACTAATACAATCAGATAGATTAGCATAGAGCCGAGATGCCACAATGCTAAAGGTGCAATAGCCCAAACCATCGTCCTGACAACGGAACAACTTACAGTTAAATCGGGTACTCACAATGAGAGTACCCTTGGCTGAGTCAAATCTACTACCTAACACCTGACCATTCTTGAACTACTTGGTGGGATCAAAAGCTACGACTATCTTCCTCCAGGTGGGAAAATGTGGAGTTTATTGCAGATGTACCGATTGGAACTCCAGTGCAAGTCTACAACCTCGTCCCCCGGCAATGGCAACCCGAAGCAGTGAGGGACTACTGGAAACCAAAGGGTTTTCTGGTGGTGCGCTGTGGGGGGCGGGGGCTGTTTTCAGTGGAGAGTGGGCAAGAAGAGAGCTGCATCAAGCTCTACTGTGTAGTACTAAAAATTACAGAAAATCATATACTCTCAACGCAGTTTCTAAAGTTCTGGTTACTTCTGGGTAGCAGTTGGCTTGCGAACAGTCGCAGCAGTTATACGATCAACCAATCCTGGCATAATTAGCTTTGCCCAAGGGAGTACTTTACCTTTCAACGTCATGACGTGTTCTCTTTTACGCCGCTCCATCGCCCAGATAATTTGATGTACACACTCATCTACTGACATATTGCCTTGCGTTTCATCACGCGGACTTTTGCCTAATGGTTTTCCATCTGCTCCCAACGCTCGTTGCCGAATATCTGTGGCGACAAACCCTGGTGAAACAACCAATACATCTACTCCTGTTGAGTGCAATTCTATCCGTAATGTATCAAAGAAGCCTTGCATGGCGTGTTTACTGGCAACGTAACCTGTACGAGTCGGTACACCTGTTTTGCCACAAATTGAAGAAATCGCCACTAATAGTCCTCGACTAGTTTTTAGGTAGGGTAGGGCATAATGAGTACAATAGACCGCACCTAAATAGTTGACCTGCATTACCCGCTCAAAAACGGACAAATCTGTGACTTCATCAAAGCACGTCAGCATTCCAATTCCGGCATTGTTGATCAAAATATCAATCTGCCCAAACACGCCAATCGCTCTCTCTACCAACTGCTGGCAAGCAACGGCATGAGTTACGTCTGTAGGTACTGCAATCACCTTCTGTGTATGATTTGTACAAGCAGTCAGTGTCTGTTCTAATCCTTCTTGATTACGAGCCGCTAAGACTAAATTTGCATCTTGTTGGGCTAACGAGATTGCCAGCTTTCGCCCAATTCCTGCTGATGCACCTGTGAGAACAATGGTTTTATTAGCAAAGCTCATAATCAATGTTTCCAGTCAAAAAATTGCCTATTGTAGAGCTTTATATTACCAGTCAATTTGCTTTTTTCTTTACATCTGCTGCCAACGGGTGCTTGGCTCAAGGGAGTCCACCTGCACAATGAAAAACTGCCCTGAGCAGGAGTCCAGAGCAGCGCTTGCAAATCGGTGAGTGGGTCGAATTTCGGTTGTCACTAGATGACCCACCAATTCGGATTATCCAGGGCATTTTTAAGCTATGTAGCCAATAACTAAGGCTCTATTCCTTGATCAATCCAAGCATCAATTGCTGTTTTTACCTCTAATTCAGTCACAGCAGACCATTCTTTTTCATTGATAGTTGTTTTAAATACCGCTCTTTTACCGTGACCAACTTTTTCCATTGAGTGTCCGCGATACACATTTTTAGGCTTAATCATTTTTCTTAATCATATTTAGAGAATATTATAAACTTTCGCTCAATAAGAAGAGTAGTTTGATTTTCTATGATGGCTGCTGATTGAGGAGATTATCATAACTATAGATTATAGGGCTAATTCCAAGTAAGGCAGTTAAAGAATAATTTCTATTATTTAAGTAAACTACAATACTAAATATTGAGCTAAAACACATAGCTAATGGCAAAGTAAATAAAATTATAAATTTAAGATGATTTTCAAATCCTGCTCTACTATCGGGCGCATCTTAAAATAGATAAACAGTTATAGCAAAAAGAATAGCAATTAAAGAGCCTAGCCATTAATAATCATGAGGCTTATTGCTATTGTTTTTATAAGGCTAATTATCACTAATAACATTTGACTACAGATTATTTTCATGATTATTATATTAAATATTATTTTTCAAATATTTATTAATAAGTAAGGTTAATTCAGAAATGTTTGCAACATATATTGTTTGGATAAAACTGGTGTTTAGCTTATCTTGCTATGTAATGCTAGGCTGGCTATTGGCTTGGACACCAGTTTGGAGTGAGGCTTTACAGCAGAGCAATGCCTTGACTTTATCCAGAATTACTTTAATATTTTTGACTTTAACATTGACTCGCACTTTTGCTTGGAAAATTTTTGGCGTTATCAGTTGGGCTAAAACTTTAGGTTGGTGTTACATATTAAGCCAAGGCATAACTGGAATTTTACTTTTAGCATTTAGTGGAGGAGTAACATTATATGTCCTTTTATTGGTAGTACTAAGTATCGCTTGGGCTGGTGCTTTTAGTTCAGTCGCAGTAAAAAACCAACTACTTCCATTTTTTAGTCAGTTGCACACTGTGCTAATTTTGAGACTTACCTTAATTTTTGGTTTAGGTTTAGGGATGTTAGCCCGTCTGAGCAATCCCTAAAAATTATCTTTAACTTTCGGTTATACTACCCAATAGCCAAAGGAGATTTTAGGCAGTTTAGGAATGTCTCAAAAGATTAATTAGCAGACGTAATAAGTCTTAATTAACCTGGTAGATAGTGCTGTTGACTGCTACTAACTTGGTGATTAAGAGAGACAGAATCAGCAGCAGATATACCAGAGAAATATCCGTCTTTTGAACCACAATATGGTAATGCCATTTGTTTAACTTTCACATTATTTAGATATGCTTCTAACTCAGATTCTAGTTTTTCATAGAGCGCTTGCACGATAATCGCGGGTACTGCAACTGATTCAGTAGTTCCAGCAATCCCTCCACTTTTCTGTTGCTCACGATTCTCAAGAATCCTACTTACAAGTCTATTAGCAGCACCTAATTTAAAAGCATTTCTAAAAGCGCGATTCCCTTGAGCTTGTTTTGCCAGTCGTTCAATAGTTTGTTCAAGATACTCAAACTGAATCCGAGTAGAGACGATATTCACTTTTCGCCCTAAGATAATCATTTTAGACCCGCTATAGTAGTGTCTGGTGATTGCAGAGCAGTAATTCCCCCAACAAACACCACTTAGTAAAATAAATTTCCATGAGGTCATGCGTTTGAACTGGCGAACTTCTTCTTCTTCTAGTGGTTGAGGTGTCCAATCTTGGAGTGAGGCTATTGATAAATTGTGCCGGGTTAGCATTTCTTGGGCTTTAGCTGCGGCGGCGCTTGCCTCTGCTTCGTTGGAAGACTCGCTAAGTGCGAATAGTTTTCTAATTTTGTCAGCGATTTTTTCTAGTTCTAACACCTGTGTCTGCATTCGGATCACTCAAGCAACTTTTGAAAGGAAATATCTTTTTTAATATACTTGTGTTAAATGAAAAATGTAGCTAATTTTTATTCATACATAGAAGATTTACTAAATTCAATTGGCAATGCTTGCTGATTATACGCCTCTTGCAAGGCTCACTCAAATTGCGCTTTGCTTAACAATATTTACAAAAAATACAAGCTCGTTTCAAATGTTGTAAAGTTCATATAGATGATAGATCAGTGAAGTTTTGGATTACAAGTAAATACTCTGAGGAAGATGTGCTAAAAATAGTTTTACGGCAAGTATACTGTGGTTAACATCTATATATTTGTTAAGTATTGCACAAGGCATTTAAAGTCTAGATAATTCATTAAATTTTATTAATAAAGCAGTTATGAACAAAAAATGGGCTGTCAAACGAATCACAATAAATCTTGCATCAACTGAAAGCGAAAAACTTGAAAAATATTGTGCAAGTACGGGTAGACCTGCAACTGATGTTATTCGGGAGTTGATTCGCTCTCTCTCCATAACCGAGTTGTCAACGTCTGAACAGACTACACCTACCCTAAAATATGATGTTCCCATTTTGAAATAATGGCAATTGAATAGCTTGTAACTGTTTGGCGTTATCAAGGTTAGACAAGGAAATCCCCAGCAACCTAATACTGCGGTTTTCCAGATCAATCGACTCAAACAGCGCTTTGGCTATCTCGAAAATCGTAGAGAGTTCACTGATGGGAGCAAGCATTGTCTTACTACGGGTTAACTGCTGATAGTCAGAAAACTTGACTTTCAATGTTAATGTACGGCCTCGTGTTTCATGCTTCTCTAACCGTTGCTCGACAATTTGGGCAATCTGTTCGAGTTCTTGTAACATCTGGCTGATATCACTTAAGTCCTGTGCAAATGAGGTTTCTGCACCAATGGACTTGCGAACTCGATTTGCTTCAACTGGGCGGTCATCTTCTGCCCTAGCAATCTTGTAGTAATATTGCCCTGCTTTACCAAAGTGGTGTGTTAACTCAGTCAGCGATCGCCCTTTCAAATCTGCGCCAGTATGAATGCCGAGCGAATGCATCTTCGCCGCCGTAACTTCTCCTATACCGTGGAACTTCTCAATCGGCAGCTGCTCTACAAAGGCGATCGCTTGTTCTGGCAAAATCACCGTTAGTCCGTTGGGCTTGTTCTGCCCTGATGCCATTTTTGCAAGAAACTTGTTAATCGACACGCCTGCGGTTGCCGTCAACTGAGTTTCCTGAAAAATTGCAGTTTTGATGTGTCTTGCGATAGTAGAAGCGTAGGGGATGTTTTGCCTATTCTCAGTAACATCAAGGTATGCCTCATCTAGCGCAACTCCTTCCACTAAATCACTGTAGCGTTTGAAGATAGCGTGGATTGAAGTGGAAATCTCTCGGTAAACGTCGAATCTCGGTCTGACAAATATCAGTCCGGGGCATCTAGCGATCGCTGTTATTGAAGGCATCGCAGAGTGAACGCCAAATTTACGAGCTTCATAACTAGCTGCTGCAACTACGCCTCGCTGATTCGGGCTGCCACCGACTACTAACGGTTTACCTCGGTAGCTAGGGTTGTCCCTCTGTTCCACCGATGCGTAGAAGGCATCCATATCAACGTGAACTATTTTCCTGGTTCTAGCGACAGATTCTTGTCCCAAGGGTAGCTCCACTACAAGCAGTCTCGCTTTTTACGCACTATGCCACGAGCAACAAATTAAATCCTAAACTACAAATCTTATAGTACACTAGCACTAGTTTGGTGATCTTAGTCCCCCACCATTTAGTAGAACCCTTTGGTGGCAATTCTTTATCCCCCATTAATGCAAAAATAATTGATAACTTTTTAACAGTATTGTCTGTTTGCCCCATCTCCTCAATATCCAGAATATGAATATCGACCGATTACATGAACTTAAGCAAAAGCTCACGAATGACGCAGACTTGTCCGATATCTGGCTATTTTATATGGATCATTTTGCAGATTGGCAGGAATTCACTGACATGGGTGAGCCTGCCTATAATGAATACCTAGATACTGTCCTCCAAAAAACTTGTCAGCAGATGTTTGACAGGGCAATAAAGATTAGTGACTGCTTGCTGATCTACATCGCTCCATATCATTTATTTCATGGAGGTTTCCAAGTTGAAGGACGTATCGGGGGTGTGATTTATTTCGAGGATATAAAAATTGGGTTAATTGCAGTGTCAGCAGATTATCCCCTTACTGATACGGTTAAGTATTCACGTTTTACTGAGATGATTCAACTGTCGGCTCCTAATGGCAATGACCGCAATTGAGAGAAACACAACTTATCCCTCTTTTGTCAGAGTGGGAGAATCCAATCGCCCAAACGGTTACAGGGCTTTAATTTTCACGTTTTGTCTATAAATTTTAGTTTCTGTTAGAAAATAAAGCCTCAAACCTTGATGAAATAAAACTTTCAGAATTAGGCTGAGATTATTGTTTTCCGAGAGTGACAAAACAGGGTTATAGATGTTTCAAGAAGTGCGATTACATTTCTTGAGACGGCAGCCGCAGTTTTCAATTTATGGTTGTTAGAACGAGGTTTTGTTGGGTTGCAACAAGACAAGACGATTTTTGAAGGGCAGTGATTCTCACGAAAATACTCTACTGAGTTCTTCCTCTCAATAGAGTATATAAAGTCACATTATTACCTTTTTGCTAAAATTTATTTTATACAATAGCAAGTATTAACACCTCTGTGTAAATACTTAAGATATTGATTGTAGCGATCGCCAACTTTTCTTTTCCATTAATTCGCCTCCACATAGTTAGTGGAGCGACAAATAAAAAATCGCTGTACAATTTCAAGCAATTTACCTTCACTAAAAGCGATTGTCTCTTGCCATTAGTGCTGACCTTGGATCGTATCAAAACTCCTCACTCTTCATCCTTCAGCCACTCCAACCCCATCCGCAACGCCGCCTCTGCCGTGTAATAAATCTTTTGTTCCCCGAATATGCCACCCGTGCGGCTAATGATACGGAATTCCCAGCAATGCCCTGGTGTGTAAAAAACCATTAGGATACTGCTGTTGACACAGAGTACCGTGTAAACTTTCACTTGGGACATTTACTCCGATTGTGGCTGTGATGATGTATTTTAATTGTCTGGGATTTCTCACTCAATCAACCCCAAATGCCGATGGAAAACTTCAACAGCATTCGCTACACCATCTTCACCCCGAATCTTCTCACCTAACTCCTGGGCTTTAGACCGCATCACCTCATCGCCCAGTACGATTTCAATCGCTGCTGCTAAAGTTTTATCTGACAGTTTCTTGTACGGTATCGGCGCAGGGCTGACTCCCAACCAAGTTAGCTTTTCTCCCCAAACTGGCTGATCTGCAAAAAAGGGTACGGTAACTGATGGTGTCCCTGCACGTAACACTGCTGCCGTTGTACTAGCTCCTCCGTGATGTACTACTGCTGGCACTTGAGGAAACAGCCAATCATGGGGAACTTCCTTGATCACAAACACTCGTAGCGAATCTTTTATATTCACTGTTCTTCCAACGTTCCCCCAGCCTGACAATATAATCCCGCCTTGATGTGTTTTCTTTAAGGCTTCTACGATGTAATGTGTGAGATATTCTGGATTGGGCATCGTCATGCTCCCAAATCCAAAACACAAAGGTAATTGCTTTCGTCCCAGAAAATCCTCTAGTTCCAGAGGTGGCTCGTATTCGGAGGCTTGCTCAATAAACCAAAAACCAGTTACATACACCCATGCAGGCCAGTCACGGGGTCTTGGGACGACGTGCGAACTAAATCCATACAATATAGGGATTCGTGATACATTTGCTGGAGTCTTCCGTCTGAAGCGTCTGCCCAAATATGGCAAGGGTGGCAATTTCAATGTTTCTGTTCTGAAGTGATTGAGCAGTGAACGATATCTTTGCCAGTGCAAAAACTCTACTAGTAAGTAGCTACCATAGTTTATCGCTTTCTTTAGCGGGTTTTTAGTTATTTGAGCAAATCTCAAAAACCCAAACATCCCTGTAGGAGTCAACGGTAGAACTGATGCAAAAAAGCAAGGTACGCCTAATTTCTCTGCGATATGATATCCAAAGGTAGCTAACGGCGTGTAGATAATTACCTCACTTCCCTGACACGCACTCCAAGCTGATTCCAACTGTTGAAGTAAAAGCTTATCTCCTTCTTCTTTTTTCAACTTTTCTCCCGCAATCAATCGCTGCCCTTGTTTCGATTGCAGAAACTCTTGCATATTGCCAGCGATCGCTGCAAACTTTAAATCGAACTTCCTCACAAATGGTTCAAAGTTTTCATGGGTTGCTACGGTTACTTCATGCCCCGCACGTTTCAAGCCAATAGCCAAAGCGCAGTATGGTTGCAAGTCTCCCCTTGAACCTACTGTTAGGATCGTAATCTTCAGTTTTCGGCTTGGTGCTATAGGTAGACTTTGGCTCAAATCTTTTTCCCGATGAAAACTCCAGTATCCAAAAATTGTACTAATTTCTTGTGCCTCTGGACGATAAACCAATACAGTTGAAATCAGCCTGCTTTTTCGTAACTGGTCAAAACAATTCACGCATGATCAATCTCATGAAATGGTCAAGGGAATCCCGTTATCTTTGGGTTTTAACTTGAGAATAAATGGAACAGCTTTCAATACCCAATCGGACACAGGTGTATAATTAGCAGCTTCTTCTCCAAAGCTAATAGAAAGCATATCTGTATGAATAATACCTGGATTGAGGGGTATAGCTGCCATACCAGTTGGCAATTCTTGTGCCAAAGAACGAGTTAATCCTTCTATTGCCCACTTAGAAGCGCAGTATGGTGCAACTTGGGGTGAAGTCGAACGTCCCCAGCCAGAACTAAAGTTGACAATAATGCCCCGTTTGTTTTTCACCATTGCTGGTACGAAATGGCGAATTATATTCGCTACTCCTTTGATATTGATATCTATTAGATCCGAAAATTCTTCAGATGGTATTTCCCACAAAGGCGCTGGATAATTGGTAATTGCCGCATTATTAATTAATATATCTGGCGGTGAATATTTTTGAAGTACGAAAGAGTGCCCATTTTTTTACAAGCTGTTCATTTGCTACATCTACAGATGTGAAATCGTTGGTAGCACTAAACTTTTGGCGTATTTTATCAATAACATCTGATGAACGGGCGCAACCAATAACAGTATGCCCCTGTTGAATAAAACCCTCGGTCATCGCATAACCTAGACCTTTACTTATGCCTGTAATTAGGATGAGCTTACTCATATATTTCTGGTATTATTAGATTTCAGTTTTTTTCAGGTCGGTTTCGTGGAGGTAAGGTTCGTCCATCATAAAACTGAATAACTAACTTACTTAGTCCGAGCCATGCTAGTGCAAAAATTAAGGGAGCTAGAGTTTCAATCACAACTACTACAACTGATGTTGTCTGAAAAAATAAAAAAAGCATTGGAGTCCAAGCCAAAGTAAGTACTGTTGCAACTCCACTCCCAAATCTCAATCGCTCAATAATAGAAAGCGCCGAGCTACAACTGGCACATTTTTCCGTATGAGAATGATACCTCTCCAGAAGCACGGACTTTGCCAATGGGGGAGAAAAAGTCTCTTTGCCAAATGGTTCAGCATTATATTGGTTTACCCACTGACGCAATTCAAATACAAAACTATCTGCTTTGGTTGGAAGGTAAAAAGCTTTAGTAAAGTTAGGGCTACCTCCTTTAGCTTCAAGATACCTTTCTTGATAGTGGAGAAAAATTTGATCGTCTTCTAAAACACCATTTTGTCCAATGTGGTAATACCAACGCGGTCTGAGCTTAATAAACCAACCTGGAAGTTTATCAGGAAACTTAAAAGGAAAACGTGCAAATACACGACATTCTCCTTTGCGTATGGGTGTAGCATAAACAACGGTTAGAATTCTACCACGCTGGGAGTTGATGTCATGCCACATTAAACTTGGAGCGACGAAGGTTGTAGACAACTTTCCTGATTGCCCTGGTTTCAAACCTTGTTTCCAAATCCCTTTGAATCCATGTTTCCCAGATTCAATCACTTCAAGTTCCAAAGGTGCTGCATTTGCCCTATTTCCTACCGTTTTATGATGTGTAAACGATATGTGGCTAGGGTCTAGTATATTTTCTAATAGTGTTAATGCGTCATAAGGTACATCTCTAAATGTATTAATTACAACCCATCCTTCGGGAGATTCTTCTAATGGTTCAATTATTGGGACTTCGGTTTTGGCAGCATTTTCATATTCACCAACGTATACAAACAGCAGCCCTTGCTTTTCAATAATTGGTAATGATGCTACACAAGCTCGTTTTGATGTCTCTGCTGTTCCACCTTTAACTTGTTGAGGAATCCTTTGACAATTTCCATCTCCAGAAAAAGCCCAACCGTGATAAGGACATTCCAAAAGCCCATCGTCACTAATCCTGCCTTCAGACAACGGTCCCTGTGCCTTTTCCATTAGAATTGATTACTTCGTACTGTCCGCTAATAGGAGTGCGTTCCCCTGGACTATGCAATGAAGATTGAGCCGACTCTAATTGGCTTAACACTGTAGTACCAGCACTATAAATTAGATAAAACTGCCTCGTAATTTCAAAACCTGGAACATAACCACCGTGGAACGGTATTTCTAATAGTTGACTGAGCGCCCCTTTAATTTCTGAGATTGGTTTAAGCAATCTTTCGTTGTCCTGGCTCCATCTAATAATTTGTGCATCTAGCAATTCTTGAAACTCAAGAGCGTGTAACGTCGCCTGATCTGAGGCAGTTTGGCTATCTACAACAATTGATAACTTGAGAGTAAACAAAAGTTTCGTTTGTATCTCTGGAGAATCATCATTAGAGGTAACTTGCGTACAATACTCGTCTACATGAAAACCAAACTGGGCCTTAAAATGGGAAAAGCGCTGTGTTTGAAGTTTTTCACTAAGATATGGTAGCAATCCAGTGTCTGGCTCTAATAAAATTTGACGGATGATTGGTGTTTGTATCATAAATACTCTACTAATTTTAAATTAGACGTTTTCTTGACTAACAATTTCACCAGATTCAGCAGTTTTATACATCCATCCAACTGACGAGAGTTAGCTCAATCGCTCTACCGATTTACTTAAAACATCTTTAGTGCTGCAATATGCCAGATAATTGCTCCCATTCCTGAGTAAGAGAGCAATTATAGACTATGAGTGGGTTGTTAATTGCAGCATCAGAGGCTCACGCCGATTTTGTTAAAATCACTCTTAATCCCTTCGACTTGTTTTAACCAGATAGGATTTTTGTTTTTAACTTGTTATAAATCAAAGGTTATTTTACTTAATAGAAAATGCCTCACTCTTCACTTGAAGCGGAGGCTACTTGTTGATGCAGCTAAGGTCTATCGAGTGTACACAGCAATTACAAATGATTAACTATTTAAATCAACAGAGCAAAGGGGAGCTTTATTCCTATTCTGATTCAACAATTCGTGGGAAAAAATAACCATTACCTCTTGCGGTCAAGATAAATTCTGGGTCGTTGGGGTCGGATTCTAGCTTTGTTCGCAATCGTGAAATATGCACATCCACCACACGGGTGTCTGTATTCATCTCTGGTACAAAACCCCATAATTGCTGTAATATTTCAGCCCTTGAAAAAATCTTTCCCGAATGATTCACTAACAACTCTAGCAAGCTAAATTCTATACCTGTTAGCCGAATGCGTTGCTCATCTTTATGGACTTGTCGCTTATTCACATCTATTTTGAGATTCCCAACATGAATGATCTCAAATTTAGAAATAATATTAATATCAGTTTTGTGGACGCGTCGTCTGAGTACAGAAGCAATTCGAGCCTCTAGTTCCTTGGGTGAGAAGGGTTTCGTCATGTAGTCATCAGCACCTAACTCTAGCCCAGTGATTCGGTCTGCTACATCTGCCAAAGCTGTGAGCATGATAATTGGTACGTCTGATTGTTTCCGTAATTCTTGACAGACACCATAACCATCTAGTTTTGGCATCATCACATCCAGAACTATCAAATCAGGGGTCAACAGGCGAAAAGCTGACAAAGCTTCTTCACCATCACTAGCTGTAACTACGCTGTAGCCAATCATTTCTAACCGCGTCTGTAAAATCCGCCGGATGCTGGCTTCGTCATCTACTATTAAGATTGTGCCTTTTTCACCTGATAAGTTTCTCAACGCTGTTCCTCCACAGCGAGAACTCTCAACCATCTATTATCTGCTCATTAGGAGTCAAAACCGCAAAACAGTATTTACGTACAGTCATGATCAAGAAGCGATGCCTGCGGCGAGCTACGCTTACGCTTAATACTTGCATCTGTCCTCCTCGACTGCTAGGGCATCTGCACGAAAAAGGAATTTATGTCCAATTAATAAATTCTTCAACCAGGGACTCGTATTTTCCATAGTTTTGGTGTACCTTGTTAATTCCGTGCAATTATTAATACTCATCTTTTACCAATTTTACCCAGACAAATTTTAAGTCAATGCCTTCGAGAAAACAGCCAATGAATACTTCTAATGAGATAACAAAGAAAATTATCAAAAAATCTGACAAGCTTACCCTGAAACAGATGAAATTAATCGAAGAAGCAGAAGACCAACTTTTTCAAGCTAATACTGACAATTCTACTGCCTCCGTGGTTGAGGTTGAGGAGAAACCAGTAATCACAATAGAACCTAGAGTTCCCGACTATATTCCATCGCTTGACAATCCTCCAGTACAGTCTGTTGGCAACTCTGGCTGGCAGGTTTCTGATGTCTGGCGGGATATCCGCGTTGATGATTTTTGTAATTAAAGCAGGCAATTTGTATTCTCAGACGGTTGAACATCAAGGCGGTTGCAATTATTCATGATCCGAATCTTAGAGATTGAGGGACAGGCACCTGATCAGGGAGAAAAGTTTTCCCGAATGCATTCTTGTGCAGCAATACCTCTGTCTCTTCGCTGAACCAATATTATGGCAACCGCCTGAGCAATTTTTGTAAACTATCTTTGCACTCAGTCAAAGCTATAGTTAATTGTGCCTATAACAAGTTACGGCTAACTATAACTAGAAGTTAGCACTTCACCTGTGTATTGCTTGACTTACGCATTACAAGCGATAACAGGGATAACCAAAATTCATCGGCAGCGCAATAGTTGATATTTTCGTTGCCAATATGCTCACTCCGCGATCGCATTGTGGGTTTGCAGACTAAGTGAAATTTTTTTAACGCAAGAATAAGGGTTTGAGCAATCTTTGTTGCAGACTAAATGAAATTTTTTTGCGGACTAAGTGAAAATTTCCCCCTAAATTCGCAGACTAAATGAAATTTTCCACCAAAAGAGCATAAAACGTTCCAATTCATTACAATACAAGGCTTTGAGCAAAAAATCTATCCAACAGCGATCGCCTGTCGCTACGAAAGAATCAGGGTTACACCAACAGATTTTCAATTAGTCTGCAATAGAATTTCACTTAGTCCGCACGAATTTCATTTAGTCTGCAAACCGACACAGTCACATGGTGAAAGTGTTGTGTCTGAGGGGAAGTGGTATTAATCGTAGATTATATCGGATAAAAGATAAGGGTTACTTATTTTGTCTCCCCCCCTAATTCGTGCTGTTACTGAAAGCATAAGATGAGCAAGTTGCTCGCTTTATGGTTTCAAAGCAGGTTGCTCAAGTTATGGTTACGAAAGTAGCGAAAATAAATCCACTCGTGATAGTAGCTCTGCTGCTTTATCTGAGCCGTTTTAGCAGAGCGATCGCTTTTGTATCTGCCTATCTCAAAGTTCTATTCATTTTATGTTTAATTCTCATTAAAGTAAAGTTATTGAAAATAAGCTCTGGTGTAAAACTCCTGCTATACCTAGCTTTTACGCCTCAAAAGGAGAAATCAGGCTGCTTGATATTCTGCGTGAATACGTTTGCTCACATTCTGCTTACAAAACAGCACCTTTGCTCAAGTAATGATTTCAAAACCTATTTTCGACGAATAGTCCCTGACGCAGTTAAAAGGCTTTGGGCAGCGTATTTGCTCAACTTATGGTTTCAAATTTGCTCATCTTATCCTTACAGTGACACGTGCCATACTATACTAATTTGTCTCTTGTCAAGTGAAATCATCTATCTAAAGACAGTTTTTTGGAACCCAAGAAGGAAATATGCTGTTAATATCAATTTAGTTTCAGCTTTGCTCAGTTTCTAATGAACTGAAGCAGGATCTTAAGATATCTTGCAAAGCTCCTCGCTGGAATAAATTGAACAAACCTTCGATACCCTTGCAGGGCAAAGGCATCTAAAGTATAAGAATCCTTCAATAGCAAGGGTTTAGACGTTTTTTAATTGAGCCTCTTTTTTCGTCAATATCCTTATCCTAGCAAGGGTTTCAGAAATGCCGTGCGTTTGCCCTGCATACCCTTGGGACAACATCATAAAAAATGGGGAAGTTTCAAACAACTTAAGTAACTGAGGTGAACAGACAAGCAACCGAAAAAAGCCTCCCCATTTTTTATGATTTGATGAATACCCCACGATTTATAGTGTTGCCAAGACAGAGGCTAACGCATTCAAATCTCTTAAACACTCTTCCCTACTCAGTTCTACTTTGCGGTCACTTTATGGGTTCTTGGCAACTTTTGGTGATGATAAAAGGTTACGCGCTTTAAGGCAGAAGGCAGAAGGCAGAAGGCAGAAGGGTTTTAAGATTTTGCTTGTCGTCGTAGAACTGGTGACAAAGGTTCAAATCTCATTTCAAGACAAGATTGTGATGCAGATATTCTGTAACCCTTGCTAGGCAATAATTTATGGAGTTTTCTTCTTTCTTCCTTCTGCCCTCTGCCTTCTGCCTAAACCAGCCCACTATTGATCACCAAAAGCTGACAAGAACCACATTATCCTTTAAATGACACCATTTGAAAGCATAAACGTGCCGCCCCGGCAAACTTATGATTACAGTCACACCGCCCTTGGTAAAACAGGATTTGCCCTGATCGCAACTCGTTGGGTAATTGAACGCTCAAACGCTTGGATGGAACGATGCAAGAGTTTGGTGAAAAATTTTGAGATAACTCTCAGCAGCAGCTAGAGCAAAGCTCAACCTTTGTTTCATCAGATTGATGCTCAAACGGCTAGCTAACAAATAGATCCCAAATGGGTTCTATACCAGTTGCGTAAGTCCTAACTAAGTACTGAAAAGCCTACACTATAAAGAAAAATGCTACAATGATTACACCTTCATATGAAAATTTAGGTGCAAATGTAAAAGCACTAAGTAACAGTGGGTATCTGGGTATGTCAGCAGATGCTCCAAAAAGTTTGTCAAAAGTTTTACAAAGAGCAGTCAAAAAGCATTCTGGGCAAGACTTAACATATATTAACTTGGATGGTTCTGAGTATAATCAATCGTATCAAGATTTACTTGAGGAAGCGCAAAAAATCTTGGGAGGGTTAAGGAAACTGGGACTCAAACCCCAAGACAAAGTAATTTTTCAGTTAGAACGAAATCAAGATTTTATTGCTGGTTTTTGGGGTTGTATTTTAGGAGGTTTTATCCCTATACCAGTTCCTGTGCCAATTAATTATGAAGAAGGCAGTAATAGTACTAACAAGCTTCATCATATTTGGCAGCTATTAGAACAATGTTTGATCCTAACAGATATTAAATCAGTATCGAAAATACAACCTTTGTCAAAACTCTTTCAATCAGAGCAGTTTGAGACAATCGCCATTGATGAGTTACGAGAGTGCGAACCAGATAAAAACTTGTATGTCAGCCAACCAGAAGATTTAGCATTGCTAATGCTTACTTCCGGTAGTACAAGTATACCCAAAGCGGTAAAAATCTCTCATCAGAACTTGTTAAGTATGACGGCAGGCACAATCATGATGAATGGCTTTAACCGTCAGGATGTAACCTTGAATTGGATGCCGATGGATCACGTGGGAGCGCTAGTGTTCCTTAGCATTATGGCAGTGGATTTGGGTTGTCAGCAAGTTCACATACCAACGGAATACATTTTGCAAAATCCTCTCAACTGGCTAGATTTGATTACTCGTCACCAAGGAACAATTAGCTGGGCTCCGAATTTTGCCTTTACCTTATTGTGCGATCGCGCCGAAGAAATTAGCTGTAAACATTGGAATTTATCTTCCATGAGGTTTTTGGTAAATGCTGGGGAACCTGTTATCGCCAAAACTGCGCGAAATTTCCTGAAATTACTGGGTCAACATGGGTTACCATCCACTGCACTGCACCCAGCTTTTGGTATGTGCGAAACCTGTTCAGGAATCACTTGGTCAAATAGTTTCTCTTTGGAAACCACCTCAGACGAGGATACCTTTGTTTCGGTTGGTGGTCCCATACCCGGAGCATCTGTGCGGATTGTAGATGAAAATCAACAAGTGGTGGAAGAGGGGACAATTGGACAGCTGCAACTTCAGGGAAATTCAGTAACCATAGGCTACTACCAAAATGAGGAGGCGAACCAAGAAGCTTTTACAAAAGATGGTTGGTTTAACACAGGTGATTTAGGATTTTTAAAAGGTGGATGTTTAACAATTACAGGACGACAAAAAGATGTAATTATTGTTAATGGAGTAAATTATTATAGTCATGAAATAGAAGCTGTTGTTGAAGAATTAGGAGAGGTTGAAGTTTCTTATACCGCTGCTTGTGCAATTTGGAATGAAAATAGAAGTACAGATAGATTAGCTATATTTTTTAACACAGAAAAGACTATTGATAATGGTTTAGTGGAGCTAATTAAATCAATTCGCACTCACGTTGTCAAATCTATTGGGATTAATCCTAATTACTTAATTCCGTTAGAAAAGACAGCTATTCCGAAAACTTCTATCGGTAAAATTCAAAGAAAACAATTAAAAGAACGGTTTGAAAACGGAGAATTTAAGGAAATTATTGCTCAAATTAGCACAGCTTTGGCTGAATTAAAAGCACAGAATTTTGTTTCGGGGAATGAGTTGGAACGTGATGTAGCCGAGATTTGGCAAGGAGTATTACAGATTCCGGAAGTGGGGATTCACGATAACTTTTTTGAGTTGGGTGGACATTCTGTAATGCTAGCACAAGTTCACAGTAAGCTACAGGAATTATTTGACACAACCTTGTCAGTTGTAGATTTATTTAAATATCCGACAATTCATACAATAGTTGAATATTTGACAAAAAAAGATTCATTAGAGGGATCATCCCAAGACGGAATTGCCCGTGCGAAATTGCGAACATCAGCAGTTAATCAAAGAGATGTAGCGATCATTGGCATGGCTTGTCGCTTCCCAGGAGCAGAAAATATTTCTCAATTTTGGCAAAATTTATGTGATGGAGTGGAATCAATTTCTTTTTTCTCTAAGGAAGAAGTCCTGAATGAAGGTATTCACAAGCAACGATTGGAGAATAAAAACTACGTTAAAGCTGCACCTATTATCAAAAACATCGAAGAATTTGATGCCAACTTTTTTGGCTATAGTACACGAGAGGCGATGATCATAGATCCCCAACAACGCTTATTCCTTGAGTGTGCTTGGGAAGCACTTGAAGATGCTGGTTACGATGGAAACACCTATGAAGGTGCAATTGGTATGTATGCAGGTGCGGGGATGAATACATACTTCATGCACAATTTATTCCCCAATCGGAATCAGTTTAATGCTGAAGATGGACCTAATTTAATGATGCTGGATTCTATGGGAGGATTCCAAATTCAAATTGCTAATGATAAAGACTATTTACCTACAAGAGTATCTTATAAATTAAATCTCAAGGGTCCAAGTCTGAATGTACAAACGGCTTGTTCAACTTCTTTAGTAGCGATCCACACAGCTTATCAAAGTGTGGTAAGTGGGGAGTGCGACATGGCTTTAGCGGGGGGAGTATCGGTTAGTGTGCCCCAAAAAGCAGGTCATTTATATGAAGATGGGATGATTTTGTCTCCTGATGGACATTGTCGCGCCTTTGATGCTAAAGCTCAAGGTACGATTTTTGGCAATGGTTCAGGAATAGTTTTATTGAAGAGATTGAATGAAGCCATCGCCGATGGGGATCATATTTACTGTGTGATTAAAGGGTCAGCCATTAATAATGATGGAGCTATGAAAGTGGGGTATTCTGCTACTAGCCAGGAAGGCCAAGCTACTGGTGTGACTGAGTCGATTGCTTTAGCAGGAATTAACGCTGAAACTATTACTTATTTTGAAACTCATGGTACAGGAACTTCTATGGGAGACCCCATTGAAGTGGCAGCTATGACTCAGGCTTTTAGATCTACTACTAATAAATTAGGATTTTGTGCTATTGGTTCGGTAAAAACAAATGTAGGACATTTACAAATTGCTTCCGGAGTTGCAGGGTTCATAAAAACTGCATTAGCTTTAAAATATAAGAAAATACCACCAATCTTACATTTTGACCAACCCAACCCTTTGATTGATTTTGCCAATAGCCCATTTTATGTAAATAAAAAGTTACAAGACTGGAAAACTGATGGAATTCCTAGACGTGCAGGGGTTAAATCACTGGGAATTGGTGGTACAAATGCTTGTTTAATTTTGGAAGAACCACCGAATCAAGTCAAAACAGGTCGTGGGGAGGGAAGCAAAAATAATGATTATCAGGAGCGTTCGCTTCACCTGTTAACTTTGTCAGCTAAAACACCAAAAGCACTCGAAGAGTTAGTCAGTCGTTATGAGCATCATCTGGAAAGCAACGTAGAGTTAGAAATAGCAGACATCTGTTATACAGCTAATACAGGACGTAGTCATTTTGATCATCGATTAGCAATTATCGCCTCTGACACTCAAGTTTTAACTGATGAATTAGTAAAAATTAGTGGTAAAGAAGAAATTAATGGTGTATTCACAGGAAAACCTTCTAGTAATAATCAATCATCATTAATTGCCTTCCTGTTTACTGGACAAGGTTCACAGTATATAAATATGGGAAGGCAACTCTATAAAACCCAACCTGTCTTTCGTAGAATCTTGGAGCAGTGCGAACAAATTCTACAACTATATTTAAAAAAATCGATTTTAGATATTATTTACCCAGAAGATAATCAAAAATTAAACAGTAGTATTATTGACCAAACCGCCTATACCCAAGTAGCTTTATTTGCAATAGAATATGCTCTTTATAAACTATGGGAATCCTGGGGAATAAAACCGGATGTGGTGATGGGGCATAGTGTTGGGGAATATGTGGCAGCCACAGTAGCAGGAATATTTAGTTTAGAAGATGGCTTAAAACTGATTGCTCATAGAGGAAGACTAATGCAACAGTTACCCTCTGGGGGTGAAATGTTATCTGTAATGGCTTCAATTGAAAAGGTAAATCAACTAATTGCACCATACTCTCAAAAAGTAGCGATCGCATCGATTAACGGACCCCAAAGCATTGTCATTTCTGGTGAGGCAGAAGCAATTGGAGCGGTTCAAAATAGCTTAGAAGCAGAAGACATTAAGACAAAACGACTGCAAGTATCCCACGCATTCCATTCACATTTGATGGAACCAATGTTGGCGGACTTTGAAGCAGTAGCATCAGAAATAACCTACAATCAACCAAATATTCCACTAGTATCAAATGTAACGGGAGCTAGGGCAGAAAATAGTATTGCCACAGCAAGCTATTGGGTAAATCATGTCCGGCAACCGGTGAAATTTGCCCAAAGTATGGAGACATTACAGCAAGAAGGTTATTCCATCTTCTTAGAAATTGGACCCAAACCAACTTTGTTAGGCATGGGAAGACAGTGCTTGCCAGAAGATGTGGGAGTTTGGTTGCCTTCTTTGAGACCAGGTCAAGAAGACTGGCAGCAAATGCTACAAAGCTTGGCTGAACTATATGTGCATGGAGTTAAAGTTGATTGGTTAGGGTTTGATAAAGATTATTCTCGTAGCAAGGTAGTATTGCCGACTTATCCTTTTCAACGGCAACGTTATTGGATCGAGGCTTCCCAGGGATATACGAAACAACTGAATCAACAAATGTATCCACTATTGGGAATTAAGGTAGAACTACCATCCACCGAGCAGATAATTTACCACCAGCATATCAATCTAACCAGTCATCCCTGGATTAGAGACCACAAACTCTACGATACGGATGTAATTCCCGGTGTGAGCTATATTGCCATGACATTTGCAGCTGTGGGCACACCAGTAGCGGTGGAGGAGGTTAACTTTATACAACCTCTAATTTTGGCAACCGCCAATACTACCCGTGAAACAGAACTGTTGATTCACCCTGCTGATACTACCCAGACTAAACAAAAAGTACAAGTTTTTAGCCGAGATGCTACCTCCAAAGACCAATGGGAGCAGCATGCTGAAATGACTTTAGTGAAGACCCCCCCGTCTTTGCCAGTTTTAAACCTAGACATCAAAGCTCTCAAGCAAAAGTTGAGAGCAATTGATAATGATAATTTAAAAGAAATTTACAACCAAATGTATGTGAACACAGGCTTCTGGATCGGTCCGATGCTGGATGCAATGCGTCAGGTTTGGGTAGGCGAAGGAACTTACCTTGGGGAAATCGAAGTGCCACAAGCCTTGGAATCCCAACTTGCTGGGGAACCAATCCATCCAGCTCTTCTTGATGCCTGTGCTCGCGCAACTCCTGAGATTTTAGATTCTCGTCTTGATGAACCAGGAGTATTTTGGACTCCATGGAAGGTGCAGGGGATGACCCTGAGCCGTCCAGCTCCGCGCCGTTTCTATGCCTATGTTAATCAACCCACTCGATTCAATGAACAATTGCAGACCCGTACTTTTGATATGCATCTACTAGATGAAAAGGGTCAGTCCTTTGGTCGCATTGACGGTTTTACCCTTCGACGTGCTCCCCGTGAAAAATTTTTGAGGAGTTTGCAACTTACACAAACGGAATCAATTACAGATTGGTTGTATTCTGTGGAATGGAGAAGCAAAGGTCTTTTGGGTAGGCTGCCAGCCCCTGATTTCCTGTTAACACCAGTAGAAATAGAGCAAAAACTGACGAAGGACCTTACAGAATTAGTTACTCAGATAGATGACAATAGTACTTTGCTTTTCGCAAGAAGCTTAGAGGAATTAAGCGTAGATTATATAGTGCAAGGACTGCTGTCAATGGGTTGGTCATACAAACTGGGAGAGACTTTTGACTCCGATACAGCAGCCCAACGCTTAGGAGTAGTTCCAACTCAGCAGCGATTATTCAAGCGTTTATTACAAATATTATCAGAAGCGGGCATTCTTGAGTGCAAACAACAACAGTGGAAGGTTGGACAAACCTTGGAAAAAGTCAACCCCACGGGAAAAAACCAGAATTTACTTCGCCAAGCTCCAGATGAAGCTGCAACATTGACATTATTAGACCGTTGTGGTACTCAACTGTATGGGGTACTGCGAGGAGCAGTAGACCCAGTGCAACTGGTTTTCCCCCAAGGAGATTTAACTACAGCAACCCAACTGTATGAAGATTCAAGTGCAGCCAAGGTGATGAACACTATTGTGCAAAAAGTCATCACCCAAGGCACCGAGAAACTACCTCCGACAAGAGGAATACGGTTATTGGAAATTGGAGCTGGAACAGGAGGAACCACTAGTTATGTTCTACCTAATCTAAATCCAAGCCAGGCACAATATCTGTTCACAGATATTGGAGCATTATTCACTGGTAAAGCCCAAGAAAAATTCCGTGATTATAAATTTTTAAAATATCAAACCTTAGATATTGAAGAAGACCCAGCAACCCAAGGATTTGAATCTTATCAATATGATGTAATTATTGCAGCCAATGTCCTCCATGCAACAACTAATATCAAGCAAACACTATCCAATGTGAAGCAATTGTTAGCACCAGGGGGAATGTTAGTTTTGTATGAAGCAACAACTCGCACAAGTTGGGTGGATTTAGTCTTTGGATTGTTAGAAGGATGGTGGAAGTTCCAAGATTATCAATTAAGACCAGACTATCCTCTGCTAAGTCGTAGTAATTGGAAGAAAGTGTTAGAGGATACAGGCTTTACTCAGGTAGTTACCTTGCCAGAAGTTCAGGGAATGCCAGAAATATTGTCTCAACAAGCAGTAATTATAGCTCAAGCACCTCAAACAATTGAGTGCACTGGATCAACAGCGAAGAGTTGGTTGCTATTCGCAGATGATAAAGGGGTTGCTCAACAACTAGCAAGACAACTAAATTCTCATGGAGATGTTTGTACCTTAGTATTTGCTGGGGACAAATATGAACAAATTGCCCCAACAGAGTTTACTATTAACCCCAATAACCTATCAGAATATGAGCTACTCATAAGGGAACTAGCAACATCTTCACCATCATTAAACGGAGTAGTGCAATGTTGGAGTATCTCTTCAGGAGTAAGTAAAACTATCAATTCTGACGAATTAGAAAAGTTATCTTTCAATGGGTGTGGCACCACCTTATTTTTGCTACAGGCATTAGTCAAAGGGGGGTTATCTCAACCACCCTGGTTATGGTTAGTGACTTCTGGTTCTCAACCAGTACCGACGAATCACCCAGTCATACCAGGAGTTGCCCAATCTTCACTATGGGGAATGGGTAAAGTGATTAACTTAGAACACCCAGAACTCAACTGTGTACGCATAGATTTAGACCCACTGCAGGCCATAGAAGATCAAGTAAATGCACTATTTAATGAAATCTGGTCTCTGGATAAGGAAGACCAGGTAGCATGGCGTGGTAATTCTCGTTATGTAGCTAGGTTGGTGCCCAGTTCTTATAGGCAAACCTTGATCGAAGGACGACAGTCATCATCAGATAATGTAAATACTCAAAAGCCTTTAAGTTTCCGCTCCGATGCTACCTACTTAATTACCGGAGGTCTGGGAGGTTTGGGCTTACTAGTAGCCCATTGGATGGTATCCAAGGGAGCCAAGAATTTAGTCTTGGTAGGGCGCAGTTCACCGGATGAAGCCGCCAAGAAAAAACTCACGGAGTTGGAAATGGCCGGAGCGGCAGTGGTAGTAGAAAAGGCAGATGTGTCTGATATTACAGCTATTACAAGAGTGCTGCATAACATTGAGAACTCCAAGATACCATTAGCGGGGATAATTCATTCTGCGGGAATGTTATCTGATCGGGTATTGGCAAATCAAACTTGGTCAAGCTTTGAGAAAGTTATGGCTGCCAAAGTCCAGGGAGCTTGGCATCTGCATCAATTAACTCAAAATCAGTCATTGGACTTTTTTGTGTTGTTTTCTTCTGTTGCATCCCTGTTGGGTTCTTCTGGTCAAGGAAATTATTCTGCAGCCAATGGGTTTCTTGATGGTTTAGCCCATTATCGTCAAGCTATGGGACTACCAGGATTGAGCTTGCATTGGGGGGCAGTTTCTCAAGTGGGAGAGGCTGCAGAACGAGGTGTCGAAACTAGGATTCATCAACAGGGTATGGGTGTGATATCTCCGAACCAGATGTTAGAATGCCTAGAATTACTAATGAGTGGTAATGCTAGACCGGAAGGTAAGCTATCAGACGCTGAAGTAGGGATTGTGCCAATTGAGTGGTCAGCATGGCAGGAGAAAGTAGCCAATTGGACATTTTTGTCAGATTGGCAAAAAATTATCCAAACAACTTATGGTGTAACTGGCTCGGAATTTCTGTCTAAGTTGGAAGCTGCAGCGACCGAGGAGCGTCGTTCCCTATTAGTGGCTCATATCCGTCGTCAATTATCCTTAGTAGTGGGAATCAATAATCCCGAATCTATTTCATTAGAAACTGGCTTTTTTGACCTGGGTATGGATTCTTTAACTTCTGTGGAGTTGAGGAATAAGTTACAAACTAGTTTGAGTTGTTCGGTACCATCTACTTTGGCTTTTGATTATCCTACAGTTGGTAAGCTAGTAGATTATCTAGTATCAAATGTTCTTTCTATGGAATTTTGTAATTTATCTGATGATTTGGAGTTGCAAAACGAGAATGAAACTGAATTAACAATTCCTGCAGAGCTAGAAGAACTTTCGGAATCAGACGCTGAAGTTTTGCTTCTTGAGAAACTTAGAAATATTAGTTACTGAAAATAAATTTAAATAAATTTTTACGTGGACATGAATATTAATAGGCGTAATACTTCTAACTCAAAACAAGCTGACTCTCTATCGCCAACTAAACAAGCGCTACTTGCCTTAGAGAGGATGCAATCCAAACTGGACGCTTTAGAATATGCCAAGACTGAACCAATAGCAATCATTGGAATGGGCTGCCGCTTCCCCGGAGGTGCATCTACTCCGAAAGGGTTTTGGGAAGTTTTAAAAAACGGAGTAGATGCCATCACTCAAGTACCCCCAAATCGATGGAATCTTGATAATTACTATGACCCAAACCCAGAATCTCCTGGTAAAATTTATACTCCTTATGGGGGATTCATTGAGCTTCTAGATCAGTTTGATGCTAATTTGTTCGGTATTTCTCCTAGAGAAGCGATTCATTTAGACCCTCAACAGCGATTACTATTAGAAGTTACTTGGGAAGCCATAGAGAATGCTCTAATAAATCCGACTGAACTTAACGGAAGCCAAACAAGTGTTTTTACTGGCATTTGTGGCAATGATTATTACCAACGCGTAATTGCTCAAGACTCAGAACAAATTGATGCTTATGTTGTATCAGGTAATGCTCATAGTACGGCATCGGGGCGAATTTCCTATATTTTAGGGTTACTCGGACCTTCTTTAGCAGTAGACACAGCCTGCTCCTCTTCTTTGGTAAGTGTGCATTTAGCTTGCTCCAGTTTAAGAAGAGGAGAATCTAACTTAGCATTGGCAGGAGGAGTGAATAGAATAATTTCTCCAGAGGTAAGTATAGCTTTTTCTAAAGCCCGTATGTTGTCCTTTAATGGGCGATGTAAGACTTTTGACGCTAGTGCAGATGGTTTTGTTCGTGGTGAAGGATGCGGTGTTGTTGTACTCAAACGTTTATCAGATGCATTAACTGATAAAGACAATATCTTGGCTGTGATTCGGGGAAGCGCCATTAACCAAGATGGTCACACCAGTGGTTTAACGGTTCCTAACGGTCCTTCTCAACAAGCAGTAATTCGCCAAGCTTTGGAAAATGGGGGAGTAGAACCGGCAAATATTAGTTATTTTGAAGCTCATGGTACAGGGACATCCTTGGGAGATCCGATTGAAGTTGGAGCCCTAGGGACTGTATTTGGCACAAGCCACTCTAAAGAGCAACCTTTAATAGTTGGCTCAGTAAAAACTAACATTGGACACTTAGAGGCAGCAGCAGGAGTTGCTGGTTTGATCAAAATAGTCCTACAACTGCAAAATCAACAAATAGTACCATCACTGCATTTTAACCAGCCTAATCCTTATATTAATTGGTCGGAATTACCAGTAAAAATTCCGACGCAGATTAGCCCTTGGACAACAAATGGAAAAAGCCGTATAGCTGGAGTTAGTTCTTTTGGGTTTAGTGGAACTAATGCTCATGTAATTTTAGAAGAAGCTCCGACTCAACAGTCCCAGGTTAAGGATTCTGATTTGGGTGAGCATCCTTGGCACATACTAACCTTATCTGCCAAATGTGAAAAAGCACTGCAAGAAATGATCCAAAACTATGAAGAATTTTTAAGTAGTGATAATACAGCAACAATTGCTGATATATGCTTTAGTGCTCATATAAGTCGCAGCCATTTTGACTATCGCCTTGCTTTAGTAGCTCCATCAACCGAGAAATTGCGCCAAAAATTAAAGGTTTTTCAAAAAAAACCGGAAGATACTCTAGGAGTGGTGAGGGGTCAAGTTGACAGTAAAAAGTTAGCAAAAATAGTATTTTTATTCACTGGTCAGGGTTCCCAATATATCAATATGGGAAGACAACTATATGAAACACAACCTGTCTTCCGTAGAATCTTGGAGCAGTGCGAACAAATTCTACAACTATATTTAAAAAAATCGATTTTAGATATTATTTACCCAGAAGATAATCAAAAATTAAACAGTAGTATTATTGACCAAACCGCCTATACCCAAGTAGCTTTATTTGCAATAGAATATGCTCTTTATAAACTATGGGAATCCTGGGGAATAAAACCGGATGTGGTGATGGGGCATAGTGTTGGGGAATATGTGGCAGCCACAGTAGCAGGAATATTTAGTTTAGAAGATGGCTTAAAACTGATTGCTCATAGAGGAAGACTAATGCAACAGTTACCCTCTGGGGGTGAAATGTTATCTGTAATGGCTTCAATTGAAAAGGTAAATCAACTAATTGCACCATACTCTCAAAAAGTAGCGATCGCATCGATTAACGGACCCCAAAGCATTGTCATTTCTGGTGAGGCAGAAGCAATTGGAGCGGTTCAAAATAGCTTAGAAGCAGAAGACATTAAGACAAAACGACTGCAAGTATCCCACGCATTCCATTCACATTTGATGGAACCAATGTTGGCGGACTTTGAAGCAGTAGCATCAGAAATAACCTACAATCAACCAAATATTCCACTAGTATCAAATGTAACGGGAGCTAGGGCAGAAAATAGTATTGCCACAGCAAGCTATTGGGTAAATCATGTCCGGCAACCGGTGAAATTTGCCCAAAGTATGGAGACATTACAGCAAGAAGGTTATTCCATCTTCTTAGAAATTGGACCCAAACCAACTTTGTTAGGCATGGGAAGACAGTGCTTGCCAGAAGATGTGGGAGTTTGGTTGCCTTCTTTGAGACCAGGTCAAGAAGACTGGCAGCAAATGCTACAAAGCTTGGCTGAACTATATGTGCATGGAGTTAAAGTTGATTGGTTAGGGTTTGATAAAGATTATTCTCGTAGCAAGGTAGTATTGCCGACTTATCCTTTTCAACGGCAACGTTATTGGATCGAGAGCACGGAAAGTCAAAGCCAAAAAGCAGCTTATTCCTCTTGTAAAACAGAGAGTACTCCAATTTTCGATTTGCTAATCCATGGGAATATCCAACAGTTGGCTCAACAAATAGAAAAAATTGGTAAATTTTCTCCAGAACAAGTCAATTTCCTGCCAGAATTTCTGGAAGTATTAGTAAAACAGCACCAGAAACAACTAATTACAGAAACTACCAAAGATTTCTTGTACCAAGTACAGTGGAAACCTTTAGTTGATACCCAACCCAAGACAAGCATTAAACCTAGCCATTGGTTAATTTTTGCAGACACCACCGCAGTAGGGGAAAAATTAGTTCAGCAATTGCAATCGCACCATTGTGAATGTAGTTTAGTTTATCGAAGTGATTGCTACCGAAAACTAGACGAAGGTACTTATCAACTCAATCCCACAGAGGCTCAAGAGTTTGAACAACTAATTCAAGCTATCGAGGAAAATAGTAAATTACCCTTACTCCATGTGATTAATTTGTGGAGTTTAGATATTCAAGGAACGCAAGACTTAACAACCACAACTTTAAAACAAGCACAACTTTGGGGATGTGGCACGGTGCTACAACTAGTGAAAGTGCTAACTAAAACCAAAAGTGTAGCCAAACTGTGGTTAGTGACTCGAGGTGCTCAATTAGTCAAATCCCAAACCGAATCAGTCTGTGTGGCTGCATCACCCTTGTGGGGAATGGGGCGAGTAATATCTCTGGAGCATCCCCAACTGTGGGGTGGAATGGTAGATTTAGACCCAATTTCTCCAGAATCAGAAGCATACACACTACTACAACTTCTAGTAAATTCTAACCAATTAGAAGACCATCTAGCTTTACGGGCAGATAATTTATACTTTGCTCGTTTAGTCAAGCAATCTCTCAAACCATATGATTCTGTGTCACTCAAGGATAATGCGACATATTTAATAACAGGAGGATTGGGAGCTTTAGGATTACACACAGCGCGGTGGATGGTTCAACAAGGAGCAAGGCATTTAGTACTCACCGGACGTAAGCAGCCTAACCTTGAAGCTCAACAAATCATTGAAGAACTGCAAAAGCTAGGGGCACAAATATTAGTCTTATGTGGGGATATCTCCGATGAAGTTGATGCGACTACAATTTTTTCAGAAATTGAAGCATCTTTACCGACCCTAAAAGGTGTAATTAATGCTGCTGGGGTATTAGATGATGCCTTGCTCCACTCTATGAGTTGGGAACAATTTACACAGGTGATGGCACCGAAAGTACAAGGGGCTTGGCATCTTCATAATTTAACTCAGAATAAAGCTTTGGACTTTTTTGTTTGTTTCTCCTCGATGGCTTCATTGGTAGGTTCACCCGGTCAAGGAAATTATGCCGCAGCTAATGCTTTTATGGATGCTTTAGCCCATCATCGACGGGGAATGGGTTTACCAGGTTTAAGTATTAACTGGGGACCTTGGGCACAAGCAGGAATGGCAGCAAGCTTAGATAATCGTAATAGAGATCGAATGGTTGCCTCTGGAATCACTCCTTTGACTCCAGAGCAGGGATTGCAGGTTCTAGGACAACTACTCGAACAGTCCTTACCACAGGTAGGAGTTTTATCGGTTCAATGGTCAGTGTTCCAAGAGAAATTTAGTTTTGGTAATCAAATACCATTACTTTTGGAATTGCTAGGAGAAACCGAATCACAACAAAAAGCCTTTAGAACAAAGACAAAGCAAAATGAGCTTTTAAAACGATTGGAATCTTTGCCTTGTAAAGAGCGCTACCATGTATTGAGAACTGAAATTCAGAGTGAAGTAGCTAAAGTATTGGCGCTCAATGATTCCCAACTACCTGGTTTTGAGCAAGGATTCTTTGACTTGGGTATGGACTCATTAATGGCAGTGGAATTACGTAACCGCATCACCCAATTACTAAAGGTGACATTACCCTCAACCCTAAGCTTTGACTTTCCCAACATTGAACAACTAACTAAGTATATAAGCTCTCAAATACTAGACCTGAGTACCTCGAATGATGGTCAGCAGCCAGAACAAAAAGTAAAAGCTGCAGAACATGAACCCATAGCGATTATAGGTATGGGATGTTCCTTACCTGGTGGAGCAAACACCCCAGAAAAATTCTGGGAATTATTGCATTCAGGTACTAGTGCCCGTGAAGAAATTCCAGCACAGCGATGGGACGTCAATAGCTACTATGACCCAGACCGAGAAGCCGCAGGTAAAATGGTCACCCGTTACGGTCACTTTATTAGTGGAGTAGATCAATTTGACCCAGAATTTTTTGGCATCTCTCCGAGGGAAGCAACAGCCATGGATCCCCAACATCGGTTGCTACTGGAAGTAAGTTGGCAAGCCTTAGAGCGAGCCGGACAAAAGGTGGAACGTCTATCATCCGAACCCGTTGGGGTATTTGTGGGTAACGATGGACATGACTACGAACAACTGATGCAAAAGCATTTAGAGCAAGATCCCAACAGTACCTTTGGCACCTATACATGCACTGGTAACAGTCCTTCCAGTGCGTCAGGACGTTTGGCTTATACTTTTGGGTTCACGGGACCAACAGTAACCATTGATACCGCCTGTTCTTCTTCCTTAGTGGCGATTCATCAAGCTTGCAACAGCATACGCCTGGGAGAATGTCAGATGGCAATTGCTGGGGGAGTGAAACTCCATCTAACTCCTAGTAGCTATATTTTTACTTCCCGAGCCGGAATGATTTCCCCAGACGGATTGTGCAAAACCTTTGATATATCAGCGGATGGTTATGGTCGGGGAGAAGGCTGTGGTATGGTGGTGCTCAAGTCTTTGAGTCAAGCCCAAGCAGACGGTGACCCAATTTTAGCCTTGATTCTGGGCAGTGCGGTGAACCAAGATGGACCCAGTAGTGGCTTAACAGTGCCTAATGGCCAGTCCCAACAAAAATTGATTTTACAAGCACTCAAACAAGCTCGGGTAGAACCGGCAGATATTAGCTACTTAGAAGCCCATGGTACGGGTACATCTTTGGGAGATCCCATAGAGGTAAATGCAGCAGCAGCAGTACTAGGGCTCCAACGTTCACCAAGTCAGCCCTTGTGGATAGGTACAGTAAAGACAAATATTGGGCATTTGGAGTCGGCAGCGGGGGTATCGGGACTAATTAAGGTAGTACTATCTCTACAGCATCAGCAAATACCTGCCAATTTACATCTGCAAGAGCCTAACCCCAAGATTGACTGGCAACCTTGGTTACAGGTACCTCAAGCTTTGACCCCTTGGGTTGGGCCGAAAGGTAGGTTGGCGGGGGTAAGTTCTTTTGGGTTTACGGGTACTAATGCCCATGTGGTGCTATCGGAAACCCCTGCTGCCATTGCCAGTTCTACAGTAGAGTATGAGCGTCCACTACATCTGTTGCAGTTGTCAGCCAAAAATGACTTGGCTTTGGCACAGCTAGCCCAACGCTATAGTGACCATTTAAAAACGCACCTAGAGCAGGACTTAAGGGATATCTGCTTTACTGCCAATAGTAGTAGGTTGGCTCACAAGCATCGTCTGGCGGTGGTCGCGAGCAATCGAAAAGAGTTGCAACAAAAGCTGGGTAACTTTGGTACAGATTCAGAAAGGATGGATTTGGTAACTGGACAAGTCAGTAGTAGTCAGTTGACCAAAGTTGCAATGCTTTTCACTGGTCAAGGGTCTCAATATGTGGGTATGGGTCGCCAGCTTTACCAAACCCAACCGACCTTCAAACAATTTGTGGATCAATGTGCCCAAATATTAGAAAACTACTTAGACAAACCTTTATTAGAAATACTTGATGTCGCTCAAGTACAGGAAAATGTCCTAGCTCAAACCGCCTATACCCAAGTAGCTTTATTTGCAATAGAATATGCTCTTTATAAACTATGGGAATCCTGGGGAATAAAACCGGATGTGGTGATGGGGCATAGTGTTGGGGAATATGTGGCAGCCACAGTAGCAGGAATATTTAGTTTAGAAGATGGCTTAAAACTGATTGCTCATAGAGGAAGACTAATGCAACAGTTACCCTCTGGGGGTGAAATGTTATCTGTAATGGCTTCAATTGAAAAGGTAAATCAACTAATTGCACCATACTCTCAAAAAGTAGCGATCGCATCGATTAACGGACCCCAAAGCATTGTCATTTCTGGTGAGGCAGAAGCAATTGGAGCGGTTCAAAATAGCTTAGAAGCAGAAGACATTAAGACAAAACGACTGCAAGTATCCCACGCATTCCATTCACATTTGATGGAACCAATGTTGGCGGACTTTGAAGCAGTAGCATCAGAAATAACCTACAATCAACCAAATATTCCACTAGTATCAAATGTAACGGGAGCTAGGGCAGAAAATAGTATTGCCACAGCAAGCTATTGGGTAAATCATGTCCGGCAACCGGTGAAATTTGCCCAAAGTATGGAGACATTACAGCAAGAAGGTTATTCCATCTTCTTAGAAATTGGACCCAAACCAACTTTGTTAGGCATGGGAAGACAGTGCTTGCCAGAAGATGTGGGAGTTTGGTTGCCTTCTTTGAGACCAGGTCAAGAAGACTGGCAGCAAATGCTACAAAGCTTGGCTGAACTATATGTGCATGGAGTTAAAGTTGATTGGTTAGGGTTTGATAAAGATTATTCTCGTAGCAAGGTAGTATTGCCGACTTATCCCTTTCAACGGCAACGTTATTGGATTGAGACAAATAATAATCTAATACATCAAAAACAGTTTTTATCAAATCATAAAAATCTTCACCCTCTACTCGGTAAAAGATTACATTTAGCAGCCTTAGAACAGCAAATTCGTTTTGAATGTCAAATTAGTGCTTCTCAACCAACTTACCTGCAACACCACTGTGTTTTTTCTCAACCTGTTTTCCCAGCAGCAGCTTACTTGGAAATAGCCTTAGCAGCAGGTTCAATTTTATTCAATTCAAATGATTTAATCCTAGAAGATATAGCAATCCAAAAAGTATTAATCTTATCAAAAGATGAAATTAAAATAATTCAGATAGTTTTAAACTTACAGTTAGTACAAAGCTATAAATTCCAAATTTTCAGTTTGGATATAAACACTAATTCTTCAGAACCTAAATGGATTCTACATATTGAAGGAAAAATATTACTAGGTAATAAAGACCCTCAATTAGAAACAACAAACTTAAAAGCGATTAAAGACGAGTGTAACCAACAGATATTACCTACTGAATTCTACCAAAAATTTGAAGAATGGGGTCTTAATTACGGTTCTTCTTTCCAAGCCGTTAAACAACTGTGGCACAGTGAAGGAAAAGCACTAGGTGAAATTCAGTTACCAGAAACTGAGGTGAATGTTGCAACTTTATACCAACTGCACCCAATTCTTTTAGATGCTAGCTTCCAGGTGTTAGCAGCAGTTATGGGTAAAACGGACAACCAAGAAACTTATTTGCCATTGGAAATAAAACGACTACAAATTTATCGGAGTGGTAGTAATAGTTTGTGGACTCAAGTAGAGATAGATGCAACAGAAACTAATAAACAAACTTTGAGCGGTAAAGTTTGTTTATTGGATGAACAAGGAATAGTAGTAGCAAGAGTTGAAGGTTTAACTTTATTACGTACTTCTCACGAGGCTTTGTTGCGTAATATTGAACCAAAATTTAATAATTGGTTATATCAAATCCATTGGCAAACCCAATCAATTTCACCCCATAACCAATCAATTGACTTAACAAAATCAGGTAGCTGGTTACTGTTTTCCCCACCCACAGGTATAGGCAAAGATCTAGTAGAATCCTTAGAACAACAAGGTTGGCATTGTATATTAGTAACACCAGGGGAAAATTACCAGCAGTTAGAATCTCAACATTATCAAATCAACCCCAACCATCCTGAGGAATTCCTGCACCTATTACAATCAAGCTTGGAGCAGCAACCCCCATTACGAGGAATTATTCACCTGTGGAGTTTGGACTCAACAATAGCACTAAGGACTGGGGCACAGGAGTTGCAAAAATCCCAAGAACTGGGCTGTGGCAGTGTACTTCATTTAGTCCAAGCCTTAGTAAAAAATCAAGATATGGAAAGTGCCCCATTATGGTTAGTGACTCAAGGCTCACAATCTGTGGGTAATGAGTCCCTTCCTATACAATTCCAACAAACACCTTTATGGGGGTTAGGTCGAGTAATTGCCCAGGAACATAGGGAATTACAATGCAGGTGTTTAGACTTAGATCCAACTATGGAAGATTCCCAAACAGTAGCTGCTTTGTTAGAGGAACTATTATCTCCTGGTGATGAAAACCAAATTGCTTACTGTCAAGGGGTACGTCACGTTGCCCGGTTAGAGCGGCAACAAAAAATGAGTACATCTACACAGTCCGGATTACAAATTTCCTCGCAACAACCATTTCAACTGAAGCTATCAGAATATAAGTCTTTAGACAACCTAATCCAAGCCGAAGCCAGTTACTTAATTACCGGAGGTCTGGGAGCACTGGGGTTAAAAACCGCTGAGTGGATGGTACAACAAGGGGTCAAATATTTAGTACTTACCGGACGTAGGCAGCCATCAGCAAAAGCTCAACAAACCATTGAACAATTACAGAAGGCAGGAGCGCAAGTATTAGTCCTGTGTGGAGATATTTCCCAACAAGAAAATGTGGCAAGAATTATAGAGTCAATCAAAGTATCTTTGCCAGCATTACGAGGAATAATTCATGCTGCTGGGATATTGGATGATGGTTTGTTGTTAAACATGAATTGGGAAAAATTTACACGGGTGATGGCACCAAAAGTACAAGGGGCTTGGCATTTGCATAATTTGACTCAGAATCTACCTTTGGACTTTTTTGTTTGTTTTTCCTCTATGGCTTCAATATTGGGTTCGCCTGGTCAAGGGAATTATGCTGCTGCTAATGCTTTCATGGATGGTTTAGCCCATCATCGACGGGGTATGGGTTTACCTGGCTTGAGCATTAACTGGGGGCCATGGGCACAAGAGGGAATGGCAGCAAATTTGGATAGTCCTCATCAAGGTAGAATGGTGTCCAAGGGAATGACTTTTTTGTCTTCAGAACAGGGATTGCAGGTTCTAGGACAATTACTCGAACAATCCATACCACAAGTAGGAGTCCTACCAATTCAATGGTCAGTGTTCCAAGAGCAATTTAGTTTTGGTAATCAAATACCATTGCTGTCCCAATTGGTAAAAGAAAGCAAATCTCAGCAAAAAGCCCTCAAAACAAAGACAAAGCACAATAATTTTTTAGAACAGCTAAAAGCTGCTTTACCAAGAGAAAGAGAAAAGCTTTTGATAATTTACATTAAAGATGAAATTTCTCAAGTACTTTCTTTGAGCACTTCTCAAATTGATATGCAACAGCCCCTGAACACTATGGGACTTGATTCTCTAATGGCTGTGGAATTGCACAATAGGCTTCAAACTGACTTGCTCGTGGATATATCTATAGTCAAATTTATAGAAGATATCAGTATCGTTGATTTAGCAACTGAAGTGAATGAGCAACTGAGCCAAGTTGCTCAGAATCAAGGAGTTGAGTCAGAAAATAATGGGCAACTCTACCAAAGCAATGGGAAAGAAAACGAGCGGATAAGAGGTGAATTATGAATTTAATCGAATTTTTACAAGATATTTCAATAAAAGGTTGGCAAGTGTGGAGTGAGGGCGAACGGCTTTGTTACGATGCTCCTCAAGAAGAATCAACTGCTTTAGTATTAGCTCAACTGAAACAATACAAAACCGAAATCTTACAATTGCTGCGCGATCGCCCAGATATTTTAAACGTCTATCCCCTTTCTTACGGTCAACGGGCACTTTGGTTTTTGTGGCAATTAGCACCAGAAAGTCATGCTTATAACGTATCATTTGTCGCTCGTATTTGCTCAACAGTAGATATTACAGCAATGCAAAAGGCATTTGAGAAACTAATAGAACGGCATCCTATATTGCGTACAAATTATCCCAAACTCGGATCTGATTCAATCCAACAGGTAAATAATTTTCAGGAATTAAATTTCTTGCAAATTGATGCTTCTGCTTGGAGTGAAGATGAACTGAAAGGGAAAGTGATTGAGAGCCATCAACAATATTTTGACCTCGAACGAGGACCTGTTATGCGAGTTCGGTGGTTTACTCGTTCCAAGAAAGAACATGTCCTGTTGCTGACCATACACCACATTGCTTGCGATGCCTGGTCTTTAGATATGTTAATACAGGAGTTGCCACAACTCTACCAAGTACAATGGGCTGATTTTAAGACATCCCTTTCTCCTCTAAAGCATTCTTACCAAGATTACGTTCGTTGGCAGAGGAATATTTTGCAGGAGACTGAAGGGGAAAGACTCTGGAACTACTGGCAGCAAAAACTGACAGGCGATTTGCCAGCACTAAACCTAGCAACCTCAAGACAGCGACCACCGATAAAAACTTATAATGGTGCTTCCCATCACTTCAAGTTATCTGACAAGCTCACTAAGCAACTCAAGGAGCTGGCTTTAAACTCGGGAGCAACACTTTACATGATGCTCTTAGCAACTTTTCAGGTGTTTTTGTATCGTTACACAGGCCAGGAGGATATTTTAGTCGGTTCTCCCACCTCAGGTAGGAGTCAAGCTAAGTTTGCTTCGATCTTGGGCTACTTTGTTGATCCTGTTGTTATGCGAGCAAATTTATCGGGAAATCCCAGTTTCAAAGATTTCCTCGCCCAAGTGCGCCAAACCGTATTGGAAGCACTTGCTCATCAAGATTACCCATTTGCTCTATTGGTAGAAAAGCTACAGCCACACCGCGACCCCAGTCGTTCGCCGATTTTTCAGGCTTCTTTTTCTCTACTGCAGTTCCAAAAATCTCAAGATATACAGAAGTTGTTTGTAAATCAAATAGAAACCTATGTTGATTGGGGAGAATTGAAGATAAAACCTTATGAAATACCTCAACAGGAAGGTCAGTTAGATTTAGGTTTAGAAATGGTGGAGGGGAGTTCATCTGTTTTTGGGGTTTTTAAGTACAACACTGACTTGTTTGATGAGTCAACCATTGAGCGCATGGCTGGTCATTTCCAGAATTTATTGTCAGCGATTGTGGAAAATCCTCAACAAAAGGTAAGTGAATCACCCCTATTGAGTGAAGTAGAACGGCATCAGTTGTTGGTGGAGTGGAATGATACAGCAAAGGAATATCCCAGTAAATGTATCCATCAATTGTTTGAGGAGCAGGTAGAGAGAACACCGGATGCAGTCGCGGTGGTATTTGAGAATCAGCAGTTAACCTACCAACAATTAAATCAAAAAGCCAACCAACTAGCACATCACCTGCTTTCCTTGCGAGTCGAACCAGAGGTGCTGGTAGGGATTTACGTGGAGCGTTCTTTTGAAATGGTGGTAGGACTCTTGGGGATACTCAAGGCTGGTGGGGCTTATGTACCCCTTGACCCCAATTATCCCCAAGAACGGTTGAGTTATATGTTGGCGGATTCAGGTGTTGAGGTGTTGTTGGCTCAAAAGTCCCTACTGGAATCTTTGCCGTCACATACTGCACAGGTGGTTTGTTTGGATAGTGATTGGGAAGTGATTGAGCAACACAGTCAGGAGAATCTTGATGTTGGGGTATGTTCAGATAATTTGGCTTATGTGATTTATACTTCTGGTTCTACTGGAGTTCCCAAGGGGGTTGGGATTGAACATTTTTCTTTGTGCAACCTTATTCAAGCACAGAAAAATTTATTTTATCTAGAACCAAATAGTCGTGTTCTTCAATTTGCTTCTATAAGTTTTGATGCTTCAGTTTCGGAAATATTTATCGCTTTGACTTCTGGAGCAATGCTAATTTTGGCTATAGCTTCTGAGTTAATCCCCGGTTCGGATTTAAAGCGAATTTTACAAGAAAGATGTGTAACTCATGTTACGCTACCTCCCTCTGCCCTGGCAGTACTAGCTACTGATGAATATCCATCCTTGGGTCAGATAATTGTGGCAGGGGAAGCTTGTAATTTAGAATTGGCCAATCAGTGGTCTGTTGGTCGTCGTTTGTTTAATGGTTATGGACCTACTGAGTCTACTATTGGTGCTGCAGTGGCTCAAATTAGCCATGGTAGCGAGAAAGTTACTATCGGTCGCCCCATTGCAAACACCCAAATCTATATCTTAGATAAGTACTTAGAACCAGTACCCATAAGTGTATCCGGAGAATTATACATCGGAGGTTATGGCTTAGCCAGAGGTTACCTCAACCGACCGGAATTAACTTTAGAGAAATTTATCCCTAACCCCTTCAATAGCAGATCAAAACTATATAAAACTGGAGATTTAGCTCGATACTTACCAGATGGTAATATTGAGTTTCTTGGTCGTCTTGATAACCAGGTGAAAATACGTGGTTTCCGCATAGAACTAGGAGAAATAGAATCAGTTCTGAGTACCCATCCTCAAGTACAGCAAGTCGCAGTCACCGAAAGGGAAGATACTCCGGGTCACAAACGGTTGGTAGCATATTTAGTTCCTTTTCAGTCAAAAGAAAAAGATCCCCAGCCCCAGACAGGAATTGAACTTTGGCCCTCAGTAGCAGAATTCTACGTTTATGATGAGCTCTTGTACTATGCGATGACCAATGATCATCGTCGAAACCAGAGTTACCAAGTCGCAATTAATCAAATGGTTAAAGATAAAGTAGTTGTTGAAATTGGCACGGGCAAGGATGCAATTATAGCCAGATTTTGTGCAGAAGCAGGTGCTAAGAAAGTCTACGCAATTGAGAGAGACGAGCAAACCAGTAAGTTAGCTTCAGCTTGCGTGCAAGAGTTGGGGTTATCAGAACAAATTCAAATCATACATGGAGACGCTACTACAGCCAACTTACCAGAAGAAGTTGATGTATGTGTTTCTGAAATTGTGGGACCCATTGGTGGATCTGAAGGAGCAGCAGTAATTATCAACAACGCCAGAAGATTTCTCAAATCAGATGGTGTAATGATTCCCCAAAGAAGTGTGACTCAAATTATTGCAGTAACTCTTCCTGATGAATTACTAAATCAACCTCAATTTACAAAAGTTTCAGGTTATTATACCCAGAAGATATTTGAGCAAGTTGGATATCCTTTTGATTTACGAGTATGTATTAAAGGATTAAATCAAGTAAACTGGTTGTCCAATCGAGGAGTTTTTGAGGATTTAGACTTTAGCAAGCTTGTTAGCACAGAATCTACTCACCAAATTAAATTAACTATTGAAAAATCAGGAAGATTAGATGGTTTTTCAGTGGGATTAAACTTACACACAATTGAAGGAGAATGTATAGATATTTTAGAAAATGAACATTGCTGGTTACCAGTTTATCTTCCAGTGTTTGAACCAGGAATTTATGTAAATGAAGGAGATATCATCGAAGCTGTTTGTACGAGAACGCTTTGTGAAAATAATTTGAATCCAGATTATACTCTTCGAGGTCGTCTTTTAAAAAAAACTGGAAAAGAGATTGAGTTTGAATACATCTCATATCATTGGAAACAATTGTTTAAGCAAAACCCTTTTTATCAACGATTGTTTGCTGAAAATAATCTAGAAGATTACGCAATTAATAAGTCAAAGCCTGAACGTAAGGTACTGAGTAGCAATGAATTGCGCTCCTACCTAAAGTCTAAATTGCCAGAATATATGCTCCCCTCTAGCTTTGTCATCTTAGACACCCTACCGTTGACACCCAACGGTAAAGTAGACCGCAAAGCCCTAAGTGCACCTGATGGGGAAGTTAGCCGAGAAGATGAATACGTCGCACCACGCACAGAAATAGAACAAATCTTAACCAACATTTGGCAAGAACTGCTCCTTAAAGAACAAGTCAGCATCCATGACAACTTCTTTGAAATTGGTGGCGACTCCATCCTTGGTATTCAAGTAGTTTCTCGTGCCAAAAACTTAGGAATACAAATCACTCCCAAACAAATATTCCAAAATCAAACCATCGCCAAACTAGCATTAGTAGCCAATACAACAGTTACTGTCAGTGCTAACCAAGGTATAGTTACTGGAGTTGCACCCCTAACACCAATTCAACAGTGGTTCTTTGCACAAAATAGCCAAGAAGCACACCATTACAACCAATCAGTTTTATTGCAGATTCCCAATCATCTGCAAACTGAATTAATCGAAACAGCCTTGAAAAAATTATTAGAGCATCACGATGCTCTGCGTTTACGATTCACATCAGTTGCATCTGAGTACAAACAAATAAACCATGGCTTTGATGATCCCGTAGCATTTACTGTAGTTGATTTATCATCAACTCCTGTCATTGAACAACCACAAGCTTTATCACAGATCGCCACGGAATATCAAGCAAGTTTAAACCTCTCAGAGGGACCTTTAATGCAAGTGGTGATGTTTAACTTAGGTAGTGAAGTTGATGCCCGTTTACTGATTATTATTCATCACCTAGCAGTAGATGGTGTGAGTTGGCGAATTTTACTATCAGACTTAGAAACAATCTATCAACAACTAATCGCTCAACAATCAATACAGCTAAGTGCGAAAACAACAGCATTTATTGATTGGGCAGATAAATTGAAAAATTATGCACAATCAGAAAAAATCAAACAAGAGTTAGACTATTGGCTCAACCAACCTTGGTCAGAAACAACACCACTACCATTAGATTCTGCTCACACTCAAGCAGAAAAAACAGTTGATAGTGCGATTAATTATAGAGTGAAATTGAGTCCAGAAGAAACCCGCGCTTTGCTGGGGTCAGTAAACTCAGCTTATAACACACAAATTAACGATATCCTCCTCAGTGCATTAGTAGTTTCCTTGGCAGAGTGGACGGGAGATTCAAAAGTACTAATTGACCTAGAAGGACATGGCAGAGAAGAACTATTTTCAGATGTAGACTTATCAAGAACAATAGGTTGGTTTACCAGTTTATTCCCAGTATTATTGCGATTACCAGACGATAACAAACCAGCAGAAGTTATCAAGTCAATTAAAGAACAATTACGAGAGATTCCCCATCGTGGTATTGGCTTTGGTATATTGCGTTACTTGTGTGAAGATACTACTGTAACCCAAAAACTACAGACAATTCCTACTCCAGAAATTAGTTTTAACTACCTAGGACAATTTGACCAAATACAATCGGAAACTGGTTGGAAATTTGCGCCAGAATCTACTGGAGATAATCATAGTTCAAAGCAAACTCGTCACCATCTATTAGAGATTAATAGTCTGGTGGTAGAAGGTGAATTACAAATTGATTGGACTTATAGTAGTAATTTTCATACTTATGATACAGTAAAAAAATTGACACAAAGCTATATTCAAGCAATCAAGTCAATAATAGAACATTGCCAGTCAGAAAATGGTTTTGGATATACAGCTAGTGATTTCCCAGATGCACAGTTAAATCAATTAGAACTTGATGAGTTATTAAAAAATTTGGGCAAATAGTGTAAATATAAAAAATATAGATAAAAAAAGAGAGAACAATGAGCAACGAAGAAATTAGAAAAAATATCTCTTCAATTTATCCACTTTCTCCCATGCAACAAGGGATGCTGTTCCACAGTCTTTATGCACCTTATAGTGGGGTATATCTTGAACAGATGACCTTGGGTTTGAAGGGTAATATCAATGTTGCTGCTTTTGAAAGAGCTTGGCAAAAAGTTTTAGATAGACATTCAATCCTACGTACATTTTTTGTTTGGGAAAATCGCCAAACTCCATTACAAGTAGTACTAAAACAGGTTAATGTTCCTTGGAATACTCTTGATTGGCGAGAACTTTCTTCTAATGAGCAACAACAACAATTAAAACAATTATTGCAAACACAAAGAGAACAAGGTTTTAACTTATCCCAAGCACCATTAATGCGGTGTACGTTAGTCAGGCTTGGCGAAGATAATTACAAATTTATCTGGAGTCATCACCACATCCTTATGGATGGATGGTGTTTATCAATTATTTTTAAAGAAATTTTAATTTTCTATAAAGCACATCTGCTTGGTGAAAATTGCCAATTACCAAAACCACGTCCTTACCAGGATTATATTGCTTGGTTGAATTCTCAAGACAAATCAGCAGCAATTGAGTTTTGGCAACAAACTTTGCAAGGTTTTAGTGCTCCCACTCCATTGGTAATGGATAAAACTCAATTTCTGAAAGAGCAACAGTATAAAACTGCGGATTATCAGGAGAGAACAAGTAGTTTATCCCCTGAATGCACTCAGAAGTTACTTCATATAGCACAACAACATCATGTGACTTTATCAACTGTAGTACAAGCTGCTTGGGCTTTACTATTGAGTCGTTATAGTGGTGAGAAAGATGTAGTATTTGGTGTGACTGTTTCTGGTCGTCCTCCTAGCCTCTCTGAGATAGAAAATATGGTAGGACTGTTTATTAACACCCTTCCCTTACGAGTACAAGTATCCACTCAGGAGCAACTCCTACCTTGGTTGCAAAAAATACAACAGTCAATGGTTGAATTACAAGAGTATTTTTATACTCCTCTTGTTGATATTCAAGCCACTTCTGAGATACCAGGTGGAATACCTTTGTTTGAGAGCATTGTGGTGTTTGAGAATTATCCAATTGATAATTCTTTGTTGAATGAAGAAGGTTCATTACACTTAGGTGATGTAGAGGTTTTTGAACAAACTAATTATCCACTAACTTTAGTTGCAGTTCCTGGGGATAAGTTGTCAGTTAGGATTAGTTACGATACTGCTCGTTTCTCTTCAAATACTATTGAGTGGATTTTAGGGTATCTGCAAACTGTTTTATCAGCAATTGCAATTGTGGAAAATCCTTCACATAAGGTAGCTCAATTACCTTTATTAAGTGAAGTAGAACGTCATAAGTTATTGGTTGAGTGGAATAACACTGCAACAGATTACCCATCTGATAAATGTATTCATCAGTTATTTGAGCAACAGGTAGAAAAAACCCCCAACTCCATAGCAGTGGTGTTTGAAGAAGAACAATTAACCTACCAACAATTAAATCAAAAAGCGAACCAATTAGCACATTATCTACAAACTCTGGGAGTGAAACCAGAAGTGCTGGTGGGTATTTGCATAGAATACTCCATTGATATGATTGTAGGACTGTTGGGGATACTTAAAGCTGGTGGTGTATATGTGCCGTTAGATCCGAACTATCCGCAAGAACGACTGGCGTTCATGCAGGAAGATTCGAATGTGCATATCATATTGACCCAGCGGCCTCTGCTCGAAAAGATTTCCCCTCAAAATGCCCATATCGTTTGCCTGGATAGGGATAGGGATGTCATTGCTAGGGAAGGCGTTGAAAATCTGGATCGGCAAACAACACTGGATGACCTTGCATACGCAATCTATACGTCTGGTTCTACTGGAAAACCCAAAGCCGTTCTCGGCACGCTTCGCGGCATTGTCAATCGCTTGCATTGGATCTGGGAAATGCTACCATTTGGGGCAGATGAGATTTGCTCTCAGAAAACATCCATCAATTTTGGCGATCATGTTGCGGAAATATTTTCTCCCCTTCTCAAAGGAATTCCCCTTGTGATCGTTCCAGATGATATACGGGGCGATATTCCCAGGCTAATGAGCCTGTTGAGCGATCGAAAGGTAACTAGAATTGTTCTCGTTCCATCGCTATTAAAAGCGATACTGGAAAATGCGCCCCAACAACTGACAAAACTTCGATATCTCAAATATGTCTTTTGCAGCGGTGAAGTCTTACCGCTAACCTTGGCTAAGGAATTTCACCAGAAAATCAGCTCTGCCAGATTGTTCAATCTCTACGGCTCTTCAGAAGTTGCCGCTGATGTTACATGCTTTGAAGTCAAACTGAGAATCGCAAATCAAATTGAAGCAAAAAGTAAAGAGAAACTTGATGCTTTAAAAAATCTTCCTAGTGGCTCAGGGGATAGGGAAACTGCTGTCCTGCATAAAGAAATAATACATTTGCAGTTGGTAGACGAGCCAAGAGCAGATTTAGGAGAAGCTCTAGAAAAATATCTGAAAAGAAATACGATTCCGATTGGAAAACCGATTTCAAACACACAAATTTACATCCTCGACAAGTATGGCAATCTTTTGCCACCTGGTGTTACGGGTGAGCTATACGTCGGCGGAGATGGGCTTGCAAAAGGGTATTTAAATCTGCCCGAGTTAACGCGGGAAAAGTTTATCCCCAACCCGTTTGTGAAGGACAGGGGGAAAAGTAAAAAGGCACAAGCAGAAAGATTGTTTAGGACTGGAGACCTAGCCCGCTGGCAGCCGGATGGTAATATCGAATTTGTAGGGCGTATCGATCACCAAGTGAAGGTGCGGGGCTTCCGCATTGAACTTGGAGAAATCGAAGCAGTCCTCAGTACCCACCCCCAAATCCAACAAGTCGTTGTCATTGCCATAGAAGATATTCCAGGTAGCAAACGTTTAGTAGCCTACATAGTCAGTGAGGATGAATCACTAAGTACCCATCACCTGCGTGAATTCCTCAAACAAAAGCTACCAGAATACATGATGCCCAGTGCCTTTGTCATCTTAGACACCTTACCGTTGACACCCAGCGGTAAAATAGACCGTAAAGCCCTTCCAGCACCTGATGGAGAAATTAGCCGAGAACATGAATATGTCCCACCACGTACATCGGGTGAAGAAATAATAGCCAACATCTTCGCTTCTATTCTAGGTGTGCAAAATGTTGGAATCCATGACAACTTCTTTGAATTGGGAGGACATTCCCTACTAGCAACCCGATTAATTTCCCGACTCAGAGTTGCCTTTGAAGTAGAAATAGAACTAAGTGCAGTCTTTTCCTCTCCCACTGTAGCTCAATTAGAGCAAACATTAACCCAATTACGTAGTACTAATAGCGCATTAAGTCTTCCCCCCATTCAGCCAAGAACACAGAACCAACAATTACCCCTATCTTTTGCACAAGAGCGGTTGTGGTTCCTCAACCAACTTGAAGGGTCAAGTGCCACTTATAACATGCCAGGAGCAATTCGTGTCACTGGAAAGTTGGATATTAATGCCTTGCAACAAGCATTATCAGAAATAGTCCGCCGTCATGAAGTACTACGCACCAGCTTCCGAACTGTGAATGGCACACCAATACAGGTAATTCACCCAGAAGCCACCATGAACATCAGTGTGGCGGACTTACAGCAACTAGAAGCAACAGAACGGGAAAGTGTCCTTCACCAACAAGCACAACTTGCAGCAATTACCCCCTTTGACTTAGAAACTGCACCACTAATCAGGTGTAGTTTATTGCAGTTAGATGCCAGGGAATATGTGTTATTACTGACGATGCACCACATTGTCTCTGATGGTTGGTCAATGGGGATATTCAGCCAAGAACTATCTACTTTATATCAAGCTTTTAGTGCAGGAAAACCATCCCCCTTGGCAGAATTACCAATCCAGTATGCAGACTTTGCAGTTTGGCAAAGACAATGGTTAAGTGGAAAGGTACTAGAAACTCAACTCAATTACTGGCTTTCTCAGTTAGAGGGTGCACCAGAATTGTTACAATTACCTACTGACCGTCCTCGTCCAACCGTGCAAACTTTCCGGGGTACTACTCAAAGTTTTAGTTTAAATACTGATTTAAAAGAGAAGTTGCAAACCCTGTCTCGGAACTCGGGTACTACCTTATTTATGACCCTGCACGCAGCGTTTGCCACTTTACTCTATCGCTACAGCGGTCAATTAGATATTTTAATTGGTTCACCCATTGCCAATCGCAACTGCAGTGAAATTGAGTCTTTGATTGGCTTTTTTGCCAATACCTTGGTATTGAAAACCCGTTTTGAAGATAATCCCAGTTTTGAGAATTTGCTGGCACAAGTTAGGGAAACTACACTTGAAGCTTATAAACATCAGGATGTGCCTTTTGAACAGGTAGTTGAAGTACTACAACCACAACGCTCTTTGAGTCATGCACCCTTATTCCAGGTAATGTTTGTGTTGCAGAATGCACCCATGGGTGAATTAGAATTACCTGGTGTGACCCTTAAATTATTGAGTTCTCAAACAGAAACAGCCCGGTTTGATTTAACAGTATCAATGCAGCAAACTTCCGAAGCACTAGTGGGTTCATGGGAGTACAACACTGACTTATTTGATGGGTCAACTATTGAGCGCATGACTGCTCATTTCCAGAATCTGTGTAGCGCGATTGTAGAAAATCCCCAACAAAAGATAAGTGAATTACCATTATTAACAGATTCTGAGCAAGAGCAGGTACTGCACAGTTACAATAACATCGCTACAACTTACCTGCTGGATAAATATGTTCATTTCCTGAGTTCAAATAATTTACAAATTTACATTTTAGATAACCATCAACAATTAGTTCCTTTGAGTGTAGAAGGAGAAATTTATTTGGGGAATTGCGATTTACTCCCAGACAAGTTACATCCAGAACCAGAAAAATTTATAAGTTTCATAGAACATACCCAACTGGGTAAGTTATTAAAAACAGGGGAATGGGGTTGTCGTCGAGTCGATGGTTCTCTGGAATTGCTAGGAAAAGAGCATCGAATTGTCACAGTTAATGGACAACGAATTAACCTACAACGTATTGAACAAGCTTTACAAACAGCGAAAGGGGTAGAAGATTGCTATGTAATGGTACGCAATCAAAAATTAGTCGCTTACGTAGTCAAAGATGGTTCTTGGTCTAGGGAGTTTTTACACCATTATTTAAAATCTCAGTTACCTGGATACCCATTACCCTGCATCTATGTACCAGTATCTGCTTTACCATTGACAAGTTTTGGAGAAGTTGATGAAGTAGGTTTAGCTTCTATTAGCATAATTGATTCTGAGTTAATTAACACTTGGGAAGAACAAATAGGTTCTCAGGCGGAAATTGATAAAGTTGCTGTTTTTATTGAGCCAAATGTAAAAACGATTTCTCCTATACATTTAGAAGAACTTTTACCATCAACCCAAGCTATTTTCAATCAAGGTTCTACTCCAGTTGAAACTCCCAGAACTGCTAGGGGAAAAGAGAGTAGTTCCCTATTAGAAATAAAATCACCTGCCATCAGCCACGAAGAAGTATTAATCTTTCCAGAATCATCTCCAGAAACTTTAGGGGAGATGCTGCAAAAAACTGCTGGGAAATTTCCTCACAAAGGAATCACTTATATTAACTCTGATGGTTCCGAACAAGTTCAATCATATGCCCAGTTATTAGAAGATGCTCAAAGAATTCTAGGTGGCTTCAGAAAACTGGGAATTAAGCCACAAGATAAAGTTATTTTGCAATTAAAAGAAAATAAAGATTTTATTAGTGCTTTTTGGGGTTGTGTGTTGGGAGGCTTTATTCCCGTACCCGTTGTAATTCCTGTAAGCTATGACCAGCCCAATGTCAATCTAAATAAATTACAAAATAGTTGGCAGATGTTAGAAAGACCTTTGGTTTTAACAGATAAAAAATCATTGTCAGAACTAAAGAAATGGTCTCAAAATCTAAATGACGACAACTTTAAGTTAGAAACTATTGAAAGTTTACAAAAGTTCTCAACAGATAAGGATTACTATAATGCCCAACCAGAAGATTTAGCACTGTTCATGCTTACTTCCGGTAGTACAGGTATGTCTAAGGTGGTACAGTTGAGCCATTTAAATCTACTGAGTAGGACTATTGGTTCAATACAAATGAATAATTTTACCCAAGAAGATATAACCTTAAATTGGATGTCATTAGACCATGTTGCAGGTTTAATATATTTTCATATCCGGGATATTTATTTAGGATGTAAACAAATTCATGCTACTAGTCAATTAGTGATTGAAAAACCTTTAAGATGGTTGGATTGGATTGATGCTTTTGGTGTCACTGTTACTTTTGCTCCCAACTTTGCCTATAGTTTAATTAATGATTTTGTTCAAGAAATAGAAAAGCAGAATTGGAATTTATCTTCTATTCGCTTGATGTTAAATGGTGCGGAACAAATTGTTGCAGCAACAGCAAGACGTTTTTTGAAATTACTTGCTCCCTTTGGCTTATCTGGGGATGCTATGACTCCATCTTGGGGAATGGCTGAGGTTTCCTCTGGTATTACTTATTCTGACAATTTTTCACTCTTATCAAGTTCAGATGATAATTCCTTTGTAAATCTTGGAAAACCGATTAGGGGTACTTGTCTGAGAATAGTCAATCAAGACATGGAAGTATTATCAGAAGGTGAAATTGGTTTACTTCAGGTCAAAGGATTAACCGTTACTTCTGGTTATTATCAAAATCCAAAAGCAAATAAGGAAGCATTTACCGAAGATGGTTGGTTTAATACAGGTGATTTAGGATTTATAAAAGATGGATGCTTAACGATTACAGGACGACAAAAAGATATCATTATTATTAATGGAGTTAATTATTATAGTCATGAAATAGAAGCTATTGTTGAAGAATTAGGAGAGGTTGAAGTTTCTTATACCGCAGCCTGTGGAGTCTGCGTTGCTAGCAACAATACCGAAGAATTAGTAATCTTTTTCACTCCGTATGTATCTGAGAAGAATCAATTATTAGAGCTTTTGAAAAAGGTTAGGGAACAAGTTGTAAAATACTGCGGGATAAACCCAAGTTATTTAATACCCATAGATAAAGAACTGATTCCCAAAACTTCCATCGGTAAAATTCAACGTTCCCTCCTTAAGCAACGTTTTGAATGTGGTGAGTTTAAATCTCTCAGACAGAGTGTAGACTTGTTGCTTGGTAATACTAATACTATTCCCAACTGGTTTTACCGTAAAGTATGGAAAATTAAAAAAAATAAAAATAGTTTACTCAATTATTCTTCTCATAAAACTTTAACCCTAATATTTACAGATAATTTGGGTTTGGCAACAAGATTAACCGAGGAATTGTCCCAAACTGTTCAACCATATGCTCAAGTTACTATTGGTTCAAATTTTGCTCAAATTAGCCCAAATCATTATTCTATTGTTCCTGGAAATCCACAACACTATCGCTTGTTAATTGATTCTTTGAGGCAAAATAGCCAAGTAATTAGTCAAATTCTTCATCTTTGGAACTACAACGAGCAGACTGAAAAAATTTCTAGCTTGGAAAACTTAGAGTCCACTCAACAACAAGGAATTTACAGTTTACTATTTTTAGTACAAGCTTTAGAAGAAATTCAAGGCAAACAGCAAGCAGTCAAATTATTATGGATTGCTAATCAAAGCCAATTAGTTCATCCCACAGATAAAATTCAACCCGAAAAATCCACTGTTTTAGGCTTACTTAAAACTGTTAGTCAAGAAATGCCTTGGTTAACTACTCGTCATTTAGATTTACCATTAGCACCAGAACTCAACAATAGTTATATTTGGCAAGAACTGTATTCTGCTGATAAAGAATTGGAAGTTGCTATACGCAATAGAGAACGTTTTGTGTCTGGTCTGGAACCAGTAGATATGACTGCTAAGGAAAAACAAAAAATTCCGATTATACCAGGAGGAACGTATCTAATTACAGGAGGGCTTGGAGGAATTGGGACTGTTATTGCAAAGTACTTATTAGAACATTATCAAGCACATTTAATATTAGTTGGTAGAACTCAAATTGAAGATAATAATGAGGAAGCTAGCACAAAATTGCAGAGGTATCAAGAATTAGAAAAACTACCAGGTTCAATAATTTATCAAACTGTAGATATTTGTGATTTAGTAGGTTTACAACAGGTAGTAGAAAAAGCAACACAAGAATGGAGGACTCAACTTGATGGGGTATTTCATATGGCTGGGATTATTCAGGAAACGCCAATCGAGAAAGAAACCCCAGAAAATATCGCTGCTGTTTTACGTCCTAAAGTTAGCGGTACTTGGGTATTGCATCAATTGCTCAAGGATAAAGAAAATGCTTTATTTGTCCACTTTTGTTCTGTAAATGGTTTCTTTGGAGGAACCAATGTTGCAGCTTATAGTGCAGCAAATAGTTTTCAGTCAGCATGGAGCGATTATCAACAACAAAACGGTTTCCAAAGCTATTGCTGCTCTTGGAGTATGTGGAATGAAACCGGAATAAGTCATGGCTATCAATTCCAAGAACTCAGTCGTGCTAAGGGCTATTTTATTATTACTCCTCAACAAGGATTTTACTCATTTTTAGCAGCTTTATCTGGTTCGGAACATAATCTATTAATCGGATTGGATGGAACTAAAACAAATGTTGAACATTTGATTCGTGATTGTCAGCCCAAGCAGAAATTAACTGCTTACTTCACCTCTCCCACACCAGAACTTGCTGCACTCTCCTTACAAAAGTTACAACTACACGATCGCTTTGGAATACCCAATCAAATTAACTTTGTCCAACTTGAACAAATACCCCTTACTCAAAGAGGAGAAATTAATCGGGAACAAATTGCTGCTATATATGGAGGTTTGAATACTTCTGAGCAGACAAAACCACGGAATCAAACAGAACGTCAGTTAGTTGAGATTTTCCAAGAAGTTCTCAATCTACCCTCTGTTGGTATTCATGACAACTTCTTTAGCTTAGGAGGACATTCCCTTCTAGCTGTCCGTCTAATGTCCGAGATTCAACAACAATTCCAGAAAAATTTACCTTTAGCCACTCTTTTTCAAAATCCCACCATTGAACGACTAGCACTTCTTGTTGGTTCCGATTCCGGAGCCGAACTTTGGTCTCCATTAGTACCAATTCAACAAAACGGTTCATTACCACCTTTGTTCTGTGTACCAGGAGCAGGTGGAAATGTTCTCTACTTCCACCACTTAGCACAATATCTTGGGAATAATCAACCGTTATACGGTTTACAAGCCCAAGGTCTTGATGGTGAAACCGAACCTCATAAAAGTGTTGAAGAAATAGCCTCCCAACACATTAAAGCAATTCAAACAGTTCAACCAGTTGGTCCTTACTTCTTGGCTGGTCATTCCTTTGGCAGTCATGTAGTATTTGAAATGGCGAATCAACTACAACTTATTGGAAAGTCTGTTGCTTATGTTGGAATTTTAGATACTCATGCACCAACTTCTCAAGCTAATCATCAGAATGATTTTTCTAACTGGGATAATGCAAAGTGGATATATCGAATGGCTGAGGTTATTGAAGATATTGTTGGAGAAAATCTATTTTTATCTTATGAAACTCTAACTTCTCTAACTCGGGAGCAACAATTAAATTATTTCAAGCAAAAGTTAGAAATAGTTGGTTTTTTGCCTGCTCAAACAGATATCAAAATGGTTCGTGGTTTATTACAAGTTTTCCAAACTCAATGTCAAATTAAGTATGAACCGGAAAAGACTTATAAAACTCCAATCACTTTGTTCTGTGCGAGGGAGATAAATCCAGAGCAAGAAAGTTCTTCTCACATTTTCCAAGAGCCAACATGGGGTTGGAATCAGTTTTCTGATGGAGAAGTGGAAATCCATATAGTTCCGGGTAATCATGTTTCAATGCTGAGTGAGCCTCATGTCAAGGTATTGGCTCAACAAATGCAAATATCTCTTGAACAAGCACAGAAAACCCATCAATTGGAAAAATGAAATTCAATAGTGTCCAAAGTCTAATTAGTAAATTTACGCCAAATCCAGCATAACTAAGAATGATTAATACTGCTAAATCCTCATTACTTCCTGGTCCCAATACACCATCTTGGTGGAACTTATTGCAATGGCTTAATAATCCTTGTGAATTTTTGGAACAGTGTCGAGCACGCTATGGAGACACTTTTACCTTCAAAGCTATTGGTTTTGAACCTTTAGTACTTATTAGTAATCCTAAGGATATAAAAGAAATTTTTGATAAACACAAGTATTTTGACAGTGGAAAAGCTAAAGCTAACGATTTAGCAGGATTTTTTTTAGGCAACAATTCCGTCACCTTGCTTGATGGAAGTAGTCATAAACGACAGCGTAAACTACTGATGCCTGCTTTTCATGGTCAAAATATATCTAACTATGGAGAACTAATATGCCATGCAACGAAGCAGGTTACTTCTAATTGGCAACCTGGTCAAAGATTGATTATTTACAAGGAAGTCAAAGAAATTACGCTGCGAGCGATGTTAACGGTTTTACTGGGTTCAGATAAAACGGAACGTTATCAACAACTCAAATTGATAGTTAATCAAATAGTATCCACTATAACTAATCCCTTTGCTTCTAGCTCTCTTTTCTTCAATGTGTTTAGAAGAGACTGGGGTTCTTGGAGTGCCTGGGGTAATCTTTTACGTTGCCAACGTCAGATTGCAAATATCATTTCTGCAGAAATCAAAGAACGTAGAGAAAATTATAACAATTACAACAATGATATCCTCAGTATGATGATGGCAGCACGAGATGAAAATGGAGGAAAAATGACAGATGAGGAGTTGCAAGATGAGTTAATGACACTTATCTTTTCTGGATATGAAACTACATCTGCAGCAATAACATGGGCATATTATTGGATTCATTACTTACCAGAGATAAGAGCCAAGTTATTTCAAGAATTAGATGAGTTAGGAGATAATCCAGACCCAACGGAAATAAGCAAATTACCTTATCTCAATGCAGTTTGTGCTGAAACCTTGAGAATATATCCAGTTGGTCTAACTACTTTTCCTCGAATTGTAAAATCGCCAATAGAAATTGGAGGTCATCAATTTGAGGTAGGAACTTGTCTTTATCCATGTATTTATCTAATTCACCACCGGGAAGAACTATATCCTAACTCTAAAGAGTTTAAGCCAGAACGTTTTCTAGATAATAAATTTTTAAATTATGAGTATTTCCCTTTCGGTGGCGGTAACCGAACTTGCATTGGTATGGCATTTGCTCAGTTTAAAATGAAGTTAGTATTGGCTAATATTTTGCGGAATTGGCAATTGGAATTGGTAGGCAAACCTCCTTTAAAACCAGTACGAGATATTTTCTCAATTTATCCTCAAGGTGGATTAAAAATGGTTGTATTGTAAAAAACTGAAGTTTAAACTATTAGAGTAGAGGATGTTTAAAATATTTTTTACTCAACTCCCAATTTTTTAAACATCCTCTTAAAAGCTTATATCGGCGGATTATTGCATTCCCAGGTAAAATCAATAGCTGGTAAGTCTTTTGGAAAGCTTTTTGGTCTACTGAATGTAAATAATTCTGTTTAAACATACTTATCATGCTCTAAATAAACATGCAATAGAGGCATTTAAATTTATGTTTGATTATTACCTAGCTATATCGAGGGATTTACAACCTATATCAGCAAGACTTATAGTATTTTTTTTGAAAACGTATTTATTGTAAACATGAGAATTCTAAAAAAATTAAGCTAGTTGTAGCAGAGCAGTGACATCCAGGAGAAAATTAAAAGTGTATTCAATAGAAATTGAAAATCTAATAATTAGAGTGAAAAGTGTATTAGAAATGCCAGTTTCTAAAGAAGCTGAGATGGCAAATAAATTTAATGAGTTTGGATTCGTAATACTAGAACACGAACCTTCAGCAACACCTAAGAATAACTTATTAAAATTGTCTGATTATTTTGGAACAATTATTCAGCACGAACATTCTGATTCACAGGGAATTGTCCCCATCAGTCCTGTTGATAGTTATCCAGAATATGTAAATACTACAACTACAGATTTATCGTTACATACGGATGGAGCGTTCACAATTACTCCACCAAAAGTAATGGCAATGCAGTGCCAGATTGCTGCTGCAAATGGCGGGTTCACGAAGCTTATTGATGGCAAGCTGGTATATGAACATCTAAAGCGGACAAACCCAGTTGGATTATTAACTTTGTTTAATCCTAATGCGATTACAGTCAAAAGAGATAATAAAAAAGCAACTAAACCTATTTTTGAAGAACATCATGCTGGGCTTATTGTAAGGTTTAGAGCAGATAATGCAGCTCATGTTTCGGTTGAATCGAAAAGTTTTGCGGCATTTAAATCATTTGAAAACTTTGTAAATAATCCTGATAATCAAGTAATTTTTAAACTGGCACAAAACCAAATAATTATTGTAGATAATACTAGAGTTTTGCATGGAAGAACTGCATTTTGCAAACAAGAGTATAGGCTACTAAATCGACTTTGGTTTGATGGACAATCTAATATTATAAATTTAAAGTTTGGTATTTCTATAGCCCAAAAAAACTTGAGTTTATTTGCTAAAAAGTATCAGCCATCTCAAATAAATATAGGCTCAGATATTTCTCAGTCAACTCAATTGAAATTTAAAGCCACATGAGGAAAGAAACGATGCGTATTATGTTGAAGTCGAAAATTCACAGAGCGACGGTGACGGAAGCCAACGTTAACTACATCGGAAGTATTACAGTAGACAAAGTTCTGATGGAAAAGGCAGACATACTACCGGGTGAAAAGGTTATGGTGGTGGACAACACTAATGGTAATCGTCTAGAAACCTATGTCCTAGAAGGTGAGGAAAATTCCGGGGTCATCTGTATGAACGGTGGCTCCGCCCACCTAGTCAATTCAGGAGACCTTATCACATTGCTAGCATTCGAGGTAACTGACGAAATCAAGGAACCGAAAAAAATTATCGTGGATGAAAACAACAAGTTTCTCAAGTACCTGTAAAGCGTAAGCCCATCGCATTTTAAAAGTGTGCTTTTAAAGGTTGTGTCGCAAAAAGCTGAGTGAGATAGTGCAGGGTAGGAAATCCTTGTCGTTAATGCTTAGAGCTTGTCATGTAACAACCTTGCCTCTTTTGAGCTAGAAATGTCTTCTCAGTAAGCTTTCTAGATAATAAATTGTAAAAGTTGTTTCTTGACAGGCTCTTAGCTTTCCATTTCCACTCGCTCCCTGTTCAAATGGCGTCACCTTTTGCCAGAAATCATCCTGCTTAATGTGCGTTGGTACTGCCGCTCGTTGTTCTATTGGGACTTGGAGGAGATGATGTAGGAGCGAGGCATAGACGTGGATCATTCCACCCTGAATCGATGGGTGTTGAAATGCGGCTTGGAACTGGATTTCGGATTCGTCCTCATTTATTTGAAGCAGACGAATGATTCATGGCGGGTAGACGAAACTTACATCCAAGTTAAAGGGGAGTGGAAGTATCTTTATCGGCCGGGGAACAGTGTAGCTCAAGCCAAGTTTATCAAAGAAATCTTTGGAGTTGTCGCTTAATGCCACACGAGTAAGACAGATTGTTTGTCCCTAGGCGACACAACCGCCATTGTTGCGAAAATACTGTATCTTTTGGAGAAGAAACCTGCAATGTCTACACTGCCTAATTCCACACAGATTCTAATTATCGGAGGGGGACCTTCTGGATCTACTGCTGCTACCCTATTGGCTCGTGAGGGCTTTGATGTAACGCTTTTAGAACGAGAGGTATTCCCGCGTTACCACGTTGGGGAATCTCTTTTGCCCTCTGCTTTAGAAATTTTTGACCTGCTTGGCGTACGCGAGAAAATTGAAGCTTATGGCTTTCAGCGTAAACCTGGAGCGTACATAGAATGGGGAACGGAAAAGTGGAGCCTCAATTTTGGGGAACTTACGGGGGACAACACCTACAGCTTCCAAGTTCGCCGTGACGAATTCGACCACTTGCTTTTAGAGCATTCAAAGAGCCAGGGTGTGAAGGTTTTTGAAGGGACTAAAATTCGCCAGTTGTCTTTTGATGGCGATCGCCCGCGCAGCGCTACTTGGTCACAATCAAATGATACTACCGGGGAGATTTCTTTTGACTTTATGATTGACGCTTCAGGTCGTGCTGGGATCATGGCGACGGAGTATCTGAAAAACCGCCGTCTACACGACGTATTCCAGAATGTTGGCATCTGGGGGTACTGGAAAAACGCCTTGAGACTACCTAAAGGTCAGTCGGGTGCGATTGCCTTGGGCTCCATTGCAGATGGTTGGGTGTGGGGAATTCCTTTGGATGAGGAAATTATGAGCGTTGGTGTAGTGATGCATAAGTCAACCTACAAGGAGAGACTGACTAAGAACTTGAAGGATATCTACGTGGAGGCGATTGCAGAGTGTCCCTTGATAGCGGATCTGGTTGCACTAGGGGAGCTAGTCTCAGACGTGAAAGTTGAGCAAGATTACTCTTACACTTCCGACTCCTTTTCAGGACCAGCCTACTTCATATCGGGAGACGCTGCTTGCTTCCTAGACCCCCTACTATCGAGTGGGGTGCATCTTGCTACCTATAGCGCTTTGTTAGCCGCAGCCAGTATCACAAGTGTTATACGTGGCGAGGTGACTCAGTCACAAGCTGCTTCTTTCTACGATCATAGCTATCGGCAGGCTTATTTGCGTTTCTTAGTGTTCGTATCAGCCTTCTACGATCAAAACCGTGGCAAGGATTCCTATTTCTGGGAGGCACAACGGCTTAGTCGCCGTGACTTCGGCAGTTCTAACCTAAAGCTAGCATTCTTGAATCTGGTGTCCGGCGTCGAGGACTTGGAGGACGCTAAGGAGGGGATTGCCGATTTTGTTATGGCAGAGATGTCTCAGCGGATTCAGTCAAGCCACAGCATTAGGCAAGACAAGCAGGCGTTGGCAATCGAAAGGGAAAAAGGTAACGAGGTAATGAAGACAAATGCCCAGTTTTTCAATGCAGTCGAGGGATTTTCCATACTATCGGCAGTTGGGGCAGTTGATGGTCTATATGTTACAACTCAGCCAAAATTAGGATTGGTACAGGTAATCCCTCTCCAAAGAAACTCTTTGCTCCACACTTAGAGCCTGGAAATACTAAAAATGGTAAAAATTTATGCGATGCTGATCGCCAAGACGAACATCTTGTCATGACGTAATTGTTCATGATCGAATGGCACTAAGAAAAGCTCTAAGCTATACGGGATAAGGAGTCTAGCTACTCAAGAGTCTGAAACCATTGAGCATAGTGTCTAAAAGCTTCATCAATTAAACTAACAAATACTTCACCGATAGCTTGATTATGAAGACCGGGAAGTTGAATTAATTTTTTGAAGTGACGGCGTAGATGAGCTAAACATTTTTGTTGGGCAGTAACTTGATGCCGTTGTAAACACTAAAATCGTTGCTGATAATTACGCCTTGATATTGGGTTCCTAAAATTGCTTCTAATTCGGATCGTGAGCGAGTATCAGCCGCAGTAAACAAGCAAAACTCAGAATTAGCAACTACCCACAACCATTCTTTGGTTCCTTTGACTGACCAAGGTGTTTCATCCACATAAATGTTCGGCTGCGTCTGTTTTAGCCAATTACTTAACTCAGTGATGCTTGGTTCAATTGCTCCAGTTATTCGTTCATTGGTTGCAACTAACGTTCCCAGCCCAATATCGATTTGCCCCAGTTCCCACAACATTTCCTGCTGTTTTTCGTAGGGCATATGTGCATAGTTATTTGCCCATCCTAAAAACGCCTGTAATTTCACCCCTAAATCTTGTCCTGGAATGATATCTTCTGGCCAAGAGGCAGCTTGTACATTGCCACAACTCTCACACACGCAGGTTTGGCGTTGATACTCCACTATTTCTATAGGACGTTCTACTAGTTGCGCTACCGCGTGTTTTTCTACTTTTACTGCTAGGGGTGCAAATGTTTTTTGGCCACAGTAAGCACAATCCGTAGGACTGATAATTTCATAGCGATCTACTCTGCCAAAGCCCTTACGGGTTTTGCCTTGATGTCCTGGCTGCCCACCTGGTTTCTTTTTGGGCTGATTTGATTCCTCTTCTTGAGGTGGTGCTTTTTGTTTTCACTCTTTTTGTGAATGTCAAGAGACGGTGGTTTCGACGAATTAGAACTGTCTAAATCTCTACTGACTTTTAAACGCTCTATTTCTTGTTGTAGTTCTTTGATGATTTTCTGTAACTCACGTATTACTTGAGTTTGGACTAATTAGCATTTAGCAGTAATGAATAGAAGGCAAGAAAAAGTTACCCAACTTCTTTCAGAGGCTGAGTTAAGTTGAATCGTTGAAAAAGAAGCAGAACCTAAGCAGCAGTTGAGTCGGCTTTGTTCAGTGATTCTTGGGATTTAGCTTTTTTAGATGCGTGTTTTTTGACAATGGGATAACGAGGACGTAAAGGTGGCTGATGCCCTTGGGCGCGACCAGGTGATTTACCGCGAGTTTTAGGGGGTTGAGCAGGAGTACCAATGGCGGCTAAAATTAGTGGAAAGGCTTGTGCGACGCGCCCTGGAGATAGTTTATCCTGATTTGATTGCCAAGGTAATGGGGAGTCGATACAGGCAACTCTAGCTAACCATAGTTGCCAAGTTAACAGGGGCATCAGGTGACTCCATCGCTCTGCTGCCTGAGTAGAGCCAAGTTGAGGTTGTGTCCAATACAACCTCTGCTTCGCTTTCTCGATACCAATGCTCTAGGGCAAAACGGCGCAAGTATTTGTGCCATAGATCCTCTAATGCAGGCATTGTCTGACCCAAACAAGCTAGCCATAAGGGTTGGAACTTACGATAGCGTCCGACTGGTTGGATCACCTCGACGCGAATGATTTCCATTGCTCGGTTTGGGGATTGAAGGAAATGAAACCCACTCCAACGCATTACTTTAACTCGACCAAATTTTAGGTCTTCAACTTCTAGAGTTTCAGTTGCTACAGGCCAAGTTTCAGGGTCATTGAGCTTAAACTTATGACCATGCTTACACGGTGCGCCTCGTCCTTTATAAGCACTAGGTTTACCCCATACGCATCGGTTAGAAGCTAAACGTAACAACAGGTCTGCATTAATCTCCTCCGTCGCTTGCACAAATTTGGCGTTGCCGTAACCTCGGTCATAAGCGGCAAGCGGCCTTTTTCCTAACTCACGAGTGATTTGTTTGAGTTGGAATGCTGCTTTGCTTGTTGGCGTTTCAAAGGTGGTGAGCCGTTCATGTTTCAACGGCAATGCCCAACTCCCATCTGCCTCTGGTATCCACGAAGACAGTGCTGTAACTTTGTCCGATACCTATGCTTCCCTTGGAGTCCCCATGAAAAGTTCTTTCTTTCTAGCGTGGCAAAACTTACTAGAGAAGACGACTCTCTAAATTAGCCAAGTAACCCTTGGGGTCTCTGCGAAATCGATATTGTTCAATTCTGGCAATGCGTGGTGTTTTTGCAATTGAGAGCGTAATTCGAGCCAAGTAACGATATCAACTTGTGCTAAATCAGATGCGGTAAAAGAATGAAGTTTAGTAGCGATGGCACAGGCAAGTTTGACAGAACCACGAATAACGAGGGATGAGGGGGCAACCTTACGACCAGTACAACGACGTTGATGATGACGTAGCATACCAAAAGCATGTTCTAAGTCATTATTAGTTCTGGGAAAATCTTCAATTTCATAACAATGAAAAAGTCCAGACCAGTAGTTATGAGTGGTTTTTATAAAGTTATCGATTGCGCTACTAAGTGTACCAGCTTTCTGTTTTTGTTGGGACATTTCTGTTAATAATTCCTGATAACTTTGTTTAACTCCAGCAGCATCAAGACCTATTTTATTATTGAGAATATTACTAGCTTTATCAACCCACTGATATGCAACTATAACAGGTGAAAATAAAGATGCAGTTGCAGATAATCCCTTAGCTATAAGGTGTTTTAGGTTGACTAAAGGTGGTGGTAAAGCACTTTTTTTTCCATCCGTTCTAAGCTTTGCTCTATCAATGTCAAATTTTCTTGTAACTTTAATCCAGATGCTTCTAACGGTGGATGACCATCATTGGTTATAGAACTACGTACTGCCGAACAATAATCTTCAATAATTGTCGCCAAATCCTTATCTTCATTGGTAATACTACGTTCAATGTCTCGTAATCCTCTAACTTTTTTCTTTAATTCCTTTTTTGCATGTCGATCCGCCTCATATATGGGAATAATAGCCTCCTTCAGGTAATGATAATGACATAAACCATGAGCAATACTAGGTAATGCTAACCTAACAGCTTTGCGAATTGATTGTTGTCCATCACTAACAACGCCATCAATTGGTACATTTAGGGTATTAGTTACTTCTAATAATAACGCCACTAAATCTTCATTTCTTGATGATAATAAGGTTTTAGCAAGTATTATTTCTCCTGATAAGCAATCTCGAATTACCCATAATACTTCATGTCCAATTTCTGGCTGCATTCCATCGATCGCTAATATCACCCGTCCTTGATCAGCCACTATTGCTTTTAACCTTTTATGGTCTTTTAGCCATAAAGAAAGTAATTCGTCATATCTGTCAATTAGGTACGTGACCGTTCGTTGACTGATACATATACCCTTTAATTCAAGGTAAGTGTGTATTTGAGGAACACTTCTATGTTCTTGGTAGCGTAATGCTCCTATATAAGCAATCACATCCAAACCAAATTCGTTTTGTGGTAGAGCGAGTGACCCTTCTTGCTCTGGTCGATATGCTTTTTTATACCGCACACATAACTTATTTTGACATCGACGAATTTTTAGCTGTAGTTCTACTACCCCATTTAATGTTCTTATATGTCGAGGATTATTGTATTCATTCCACATTGCTTCCCCGCACGAAGGGCATCTTTTTTGAACACAATCGAGTACTTCAAACGATGTTGCCTCTGGTTTTAGACTTTTTCTTGCCAAGTTTTCGCACCATTATTTCGCTACAAGGTCAAGATTACAGGATTTTTACTCTTCTCTAGTAAGTTTTGCCACGCTAGCTTTCTTTTAGTGTCTTCGCTTCTGGTCGTGCCCAAAAGCTATGATCTCCTGCTAGAAATGGCTGTTCATCCGTCGCTATCTCCTGTACCAGCAGCTTCATCAGCAACATTTTCGGTGGACGACTATCATGCAGTGCTGCATAAACGCTCGACCATTGCCGTCGAAATACTGGGCTTTGTGACAAGCTTACAAACGATGGGATACTCGGACTTGTCAATACTGCATCCATCAATTCAAATACAGCATCTTTTGCCTTCCCCAAACAATCGTAGATAGCTTGCCGGAATTTTTCTAGTTGTGTCAAGATCATCACGTCAATGATTTATCGATTACTTTCATTGACTTTACGGCAGTCAGTGTTACTGCTGACTGCTTTTCTCTAGCCTTTTAGTCCAAAGTCCAGGTATTACCTTGTTCTGCTCAATGATTATCTCTACCAGTTCTTCCTTCGATAACTGGTTCAAGCTTTCTCGGTCTAAAACAGTACGGCAGGTTTTGGTTCATATCTGTGATACTCCCCCTTAAGTGTTCCCTTTGTCAATACTCTGCTACCTGAATCCTTACAATTTTGGGAAATGAATTTATAATCTACAATTAAACTAATTATATTTTAAGCCCTTGCCCAAAATTACCATATTTTGGGTTATTTTTATCGGATTTTTCTTAACATTCAACACTTCTGCTTTTAACCATACTTTTTGACTGCCATAATTTTCTCAGCTATGGACAGCATTCGTATAGTCCCCCCCTAATTCGCGATGATATCTCGCGAATTATTTTTCCTTTCTTTGGTCTTCTTGCCAAATTGGGATGCTCCTCGAATTGGCTGGCAATATTGCGGCAGACTATTCTTAATTTGCAAGATAGACCTGAGAATTTCAGCCGCTTAGTTAGTCGGCTACATAATGAAGAACAGGCGTTATCACACGCTATTGCAGTTAAAGATGGAACTGCAATCCAAATACTCTATTTGCACAAAGTCATGTTGTGTTATCTATTTGAAGAACACCATCAAGCTGAACAGACTGCTATTTTGGCAAGGCAACATTTTGAAGAGGTGACAGCAATAACGGTTCTACCTATATTCTGTTTCTATCATTCGCTGGCGCTTTTGAGCCTATCGCCTGATGCTTCAAACTCTGAAAAAGTAGCTTGGCTAAACTCTGTTAACACCAACCAAGAAAAAATGCAGAAATGGGCAGAACATGCTCCCATGAATTATCTACATAAATTTTATCTAGTCGAGGCAGAGAAAGCGCGAGTCTTAGGGCAATTTCTTGAGGCTGAAGAGTTTTATGAACAAGCGATCGCAGGTGCTGCTGAAAATGAGTATATCCAGGAAGAAGCACTCGCCTATGAATTAGCGGCTAAACATTATCTGGCGCGAGGTCGGTCAAAAATTGCTCAAACTTATATGAAAGAGGCGCACTATTGCTACGATCGCTGGGGCGCAATCGCTAAAGTTAAAGACTTAGAAACTCGCTATCCACAGTTCTTTTCTCAGTCGTCTAGAGCCGCTTCCACATCAATTCCTATTACTGCTGAAACTATCTCTAATCCCTTCCATACCGCTTTCGATTTAGCAGCAGTGATGAAAGCTTCACAGACGATTTCTCGTGAAATTGAACTGAAGCAATTGCTGCGATCGCTGATGCAAACTTTAATTGAGAATGCTGGCGCACAAACCGGATATCTGATTTTAGAAAACTCAGGAGAATGGTCGATTGAAGCGGCTTGTGAACTCAATGCCGATGAGAATGCTTGTGCGACTCAGGTGTTACAGTCTATTCCAATTGCCGATCAATTGCCAGAATCAATCATTCAATATGTGATTCGGACTCTAAAGCCTGTCACCTTAAATGATGCGACTCGTGAAGGTGCTTTTATTAATGAGCCATACATTCAACAGAACCAGCCTCAATCTATTTTCTGTTTGCCGCTGCTGAATCAAGCCAAGCTGGTCGGTGTATTGTATTTAGAAAATCGGTTAGCAGTTGGAGTATTTACACCAGAGCGATCGCAGGTCTTGCAGCTATTATCACCTGAGTTCGATGTAAGGAAAGAAGCTATAAATCTTTCCTGATAAGAGTTACAGGATTTTGTTAGGCTTGAGTAATTGTCAATAATTTTAAGCTATTTATAAATAATTGCTAGTAGACAACTTCAATAAGTAAATTTTTCTAACAAAAACCTAAGTAATATTACTAGCAACAATCAATATTGTCTCTAAGCTCTGAGAATAAAGTAATTATTTCAGAGAGAGGAACGGATAATGGAATTAGAAAAATTATTTTATGAAATAGATAATTTTTGTGTGATTTTTGAAGAAGCTTTTCAGTCTAAAGCTATTGCATCTCAAAAGCAACAAAGAGAAAGCAAGAGTCAACTATGTTTAAGTGAGGTCATGACAATAATAGTCTATTTTCATCATTCTAATTATCGAAATTTTAAGAGTTATTATCAAGAGAATCTAGTAAAATATCATCAAAAAGAATTTCCGTGTTTGGTAAGTTATAACAGATTTATCGAATTAATGCCTCATACTTTAATGCCCTTAATCTTATACTTAAATTCTCGGAAAGGAAAAATCACTGGCATCAGTTTTATTGACAGTACATCGATTCCAATTTGTCATCCAAAAAGAGCAAAAAGAAATAAAGTATTTAAAGGGTTATCGGGTTGGGGAAAGAGTTCTGTAGCTTGGTACTTTGGGTTTAAGCTTCATTTAATCATTAATGAGCAAGGAGAATTATTAGCTTTTCAAGTAACTCCTGGAAATACAGATGACCGAGTACCAGTTCCGACCTTAACTCAAAATTTATGGGGTGATCTTTTTGGAGACAAAGGGTATATTTCTAAAAAGCTATGGGAAGAACTTTGGTCAATAATATCAAGCTAATTACTCCCTTTAAGAAAAACATGAATAATAAGTTGATTGAGTTGTGGGAAAAACTGATGTTACGCAAAAGGTCGTTAATTGAAACTGTTAATGACCAATTAAAAAACATTTCTCAAATTGTTCATTCTCGCCATAGAAGTGTTAATAATTTTATGGTTAATCTCCTTGCAGGTTTAATTGCTTATACTTTTCAAGAGAAAAAACCCTCTTTAAAGCTAGATAAAAATGAAGCCGAAAATTTACCTGCTTTGTTAGTTTAATTACTCTTTTTATTGAAGTAAATTATTTAACTTAAATTTTCCAAAGTAGCAGTTTTTGGATTAGCTTATTTTGACTATTAATTCTCAAGAAGAATCACTAATTGATAGAACATCGACTACGACTCATTTTTAAGCGTTTCTGTTATGTCGAACTCAGGTATTATCGACTCAAGCAGCGATTGCCATCGAAAATGCCAACCTTTACTCAGAACTACAGGCTAAGGAAAGCAAGATCACCCAGTTCCTCGAAGCGATTCCGGTGGGAATTGCGATCGTGGATGCGATGGGTCGCCCTTACTATACCAACCAATGCGGCAATCAACTCATAGGCAAAGAAACTGATACTTCCATCGCACCGGAGCAGATATCAGAGGCTTATCAACTTTATGTAGCGGGAACGGATCAAATCTATCCAGCGGAGAGCTTGCCTATTGTGCGGGCATTAAGGGGCGAACGCGTTAGGACTGAAGATATAGAAATTCGTCGAGATCAGGTCACAATTCTACTTGAGGCACGGGGAACACCAGTTTTCGATCGACAGGGCAATATCACTTATGCGATCGCTACCTTTCAGGATATTACAGAGCGCAAACAAGCCGAGAAACTCCTAGCTGACTACAACTGCACTTTAGAGCAACAGGTCGCAGAACGAACTGCTGCGTTACGACAAAGTGAGGCCAATTACCGCAACCTGCTACAAACCGCGAATTCAGTCATCATTCGCTATGATCCGCAAGGACGAATTCGATACATCAACGATTATGGGGTAAAACTCCTGGGCTATGAAGAACATGAGATTTTAGGGCGAACCTTATTTGAAACGATCATTCCAGAAGTCGAACTCTCTGGACGCGATGTAAGACCTATAGTTCACGATTTACTTCGTAATCCTCAATCGTACCCACAAGGCGAGGGTGAAAACCTGTGTCGAGACGGTAGACGGGTTTGGATTGCCTGGTCGAATCAAGCCATCTTCAATGACCAGGGAGATGTCGTTGAAATCTTATCGGTGGGCAATGACACCACCCAGCGTAGGCAAGCAGAAGAGGCATTACAACGCAGTGAAGCCAAGTTCCGAACTATCTTTGAAAACTCGCAGGTCGGCATCTTCCGAACCCGCCTCTCGGATGGATTACTTCTCGATGCCAATCAACGCCATGCCAATCTGTTTGGCTTTGATTCACCAGAGGAGAGCATTGGGCTTGAATACGCCACAGACTACTATGTAAATCCCAGCGATCGCCAACAATTCCTTGAGTTGCTGAAGCGTGATAGGGAAGTGCGAAGCTATGAAGCACAGGGGCGAAAACGAGATGGGACAGTGTTTTGGGGACTTTTCTCTGCTTATCTGAATGCAGACGATGGATACATCGAAGGCGTGATTGCGGATATTAGCGATGTCTACGACGAGCTTCGCTTACGCAAACAAGCAGAAGCAGCCCTGCAAGCCTCAGAGTCAAAGCTACGGACTCTAATTGAGGCAATTCCCGATCCATTATTTGTACTGACTGCTGAAGGGCGATTCCTTGAAATAATCGCACAGGAACCAAATCTACTATGGCAACCCATTGAGGAGATGATTGGTAAAACCATGCATCAACTCGGAAAGGAACAAGCCGATGAATTTCTAAGTTATATTCAGCAGGTGCTGAGAACCCAACAAATCCTCACAGTCGAGTACAGTGCGTTTCTAAATGGACGAGAAGCCTGGTTTTCGGCTCGCATTGCCCCAATCAATCACGACCGGGTGATTTGGCTATCGCGAGATATTACGGCGCTGAAGCAAGCAGAAGAAGCCTCAATTTTAGAGGAGCGCAACCGCATGGCACGCGAAATTCACGACACACTCGCTCAGGCGTTTACAGGTATTCTGGCTCAGGTAGGAGCTGCAAAACAGGTGCTAACAGATGATTTGGAAGCAGCTCAGGCGCATTTAGACCTGATTAAAGAATTGGCGCGAACTGGACTGACTGAAGCGCGGCGATCGGTCGTGGCACTCCGTCCCCAGCTTTTGGAGTCGGGCAGTCTACAGAGCGCTCTACATCGTCTCGTTGCTCAACTCAGAACTGCCGCAATGGAACCCAAGACTAAGAGCATAGCCTATCGACATTGCACGCTCATTCAATCGGTGATCGCCGAGTTCTAAAGTTGCAAAATTTTTTTCCCACCAGTCCAGCATTGCTTGTCACCTTTAGCACCGAGTTTTCATCACTTTACCGTATCTGCCGCGCTGTTTCTTAAATCCTTTACCAGTAAGCTTTTCAAGATTTAACGGGAAAAGTCAGATTCGGATTTGAAGTCAGCTATTGAACTAGCGCAACAGCTTGCATTCGTTGTGCGTCAACGCCTGCCTGAGCAGCTCGATACTTGGTTAAACAAAGCTAAAAACAGCTCTGTTTCTTTGTTGCGCTCCTTTGCTGTTAGTTTAGAGTCTGACTACAATGCTGTGAAAGCAGGTGTAACTATGTCAGTTAGTAATGGCCCAGTTGAAGGCCATATTAATCGCTTGAAAATGTTAAAGCGACAGATGTATGGTCGCGCCAAAATAGATTTACTTGAACGACGATTTTTATTGGCTATTTAAGGATAAAAATTTGACAATTTACACTTGATTATATGAGTTATAGAAATCAGTTTATCTGGCAAAGGGCGGTTCAACTTGCTATCAATTGTTATAAATTTACCCGCCTATTTCCTCAGTCCGAATTGTATGGTTTAACCAGCCAAATCCGACGTTCTTCTGTATCTGTAGCATCTAATATAGCAGAAGGCTATGGAAGGCGTTCAAAGCCAGAATACATACAGTTCTTACATATTGCATTAGGCTCTTTGAGAGAACTTGATACTCAATTAATCATTGCCAAAGAAGTAGATTTAGCGTAAGGATTCAGGTCTAATATTTAGGAAGTAGGGATGGGCGAGACAGATACTTATTAGAATTAGCCAGCAGTGCTTGTGCAAAAAAGTCAATCACAGACCTACCTTGACGGCGGCAGGTTTGCACCACAGTCAATAAATTGGCAGTATGTTGAAACCGCTCCATTGAACGGGAACCACCGCTAACCTTACGTTTTGTCACAGCCAAACGAAGCGATCGTTCGGCCTGATTGTTATCAGGAGGAACTTCAGGGAAGTCAAGGAAATACCACCATTGACTTGCTTTATCGCGCAAAGAACGTAAAAGCTGGCCTGCTGTCGCTCCTGCCTTGTCAATCCACTGATTGAGTAAGGAGTGCAACTTAGCTTTGAATTGATTGACCCAATCGTTATAACTACTTGAATCAAGAGTTTCAAACCATCGAGCATAATTGCTAAAAGCTTCATCAATTAAATTAACAAACGTTTCACCGATAGCTTGGTTGTGAAGACCTGGAATTAAGATTAGTTTTTTGAAGTGTCGGCGTAGATGAGCCAAACATTTCTGCTGGGCAAAAGCTGGATAGCCATTGTAAACGCTAAAATCATCGCTGCTGAGTACCCCTGTATATTCAGTCCCTAAAATGGCTGATAATTCGGCTCTGGAACGAGTGTCAGCAGCAGTAAATAGGCAGAAATCAGAATTGGCAACTACCCACAACCATTCTTTGATCCCTTTGACTGACCAAGGTGTTTCATCCACATGAACATTAGGTTGTGTCTGTTTTATCCAATCACTTAATTCATTAATGCTTGGTTCAATCGCTTGAGTTATTCGTTCATTGGTTGCTACGATTGTTCCTAGACCGATTTCAATTTGCCCCAGTTCACATAGCATTTCTTGCTGTTTTTCATAGGGCATGTGTGCATAATTATTGACCCATCCCAAAAAGGACTGTAATCTGATTCCTAAATCTTGTCCTGGGATAATATCTGGCGACCATAAGGCTGTTTGTATATTTCCACAACACTCACATACGCAGGTATAGCGTTGATATTCCACTATTTCAATTGGACGTTCTACTAATTGCGCTACAGACTGTTTCTCTATTTTTACTGCCGTGTGAGCAAATGCTTTTTGACCACAACAGGCACAATTAGTCGGTCGTAAGATTTCATAACGATCTATTCTGCCAAAGCCCTTACGGGTTTTTCCAGTATGTCCTGGTTGCCCACCTGGTTTTCTTTTAGGATGGTTTGGTTCTTCTTCCAAGGGTGCTTTTTTGTTTTCACTCTTTTTCAGAATGTCCCCAGATGGTGGTTTGGATGAAGTCTTGCTGTCCAAATCTCTGCTGACTTTTAACTGTTCTACTTCAAGGTGTAGTTCGTAGATTATTTTCTGTAACTCACCTATTGCCTTTCTCTGCTCAATGATGATATTTACCAGTTCGTCTTTCGATAACTGATTTAAGCTTTCTCGGTCTAATTCTTGAGGCAGACTTTGGTTCATATTTGTGATACTCACCCTCAAGTGTCCCCCTTGTGAATACTCTGCCACCTGAATCCTTACGATTTAGCCGAGAAAAATCTTTTCACACCCCTATTAAATGAAGTTGAGGAAATGCAAAGTATATTAGTTGCAAGTTTAAACAAACTTAAAGCTTGAACTTACTACTTATTCCTTTCTTTCTTCTGACTTCTGCCTTCTGCCCTCTGCCTTCTGCCTTCCCCAACCAAGATCACCAAAAGTTGCCAAGAACCATTTTATCCTTACAGTGACAAGTAGATCCGCGCTTCCTAAATATTCTAGAATGCCTGGTACTTTATTTTTTCGCAAGTCCCTTACTACAAAAACGAACCTGTATTGCTTGGCAGCCGACGGCTGCCACAAACTCACGCCTCCACAACGATTATCATTCTTAATCAGCTTTATACCTAATTCTCTGAAAGTCCTATGTGGTATACTGTTGGGGAATTAAACCTTGATTATCGATCTTTAATATTTAGATGCGTTCGCCCTAACCAGTTATCCAGTAGAATTGCTTTCTCCTAAGTGTACTGAACTGAACTGAACTGATAACCGCTATACCATATTTAGGGTTTACTCCGAATTACTCCAATATGTTGTTACGCTTCAATCACTCTTCTAAAATGGTAATACTTACTTTGCGGTAACCTCGGTCTCGAAGTGGCAACGTTTCTAAATAACGGGGGTCTGTTAACCACTTTTGTACATGGTCAGCAGAAGGAAACTTTAATATACGAATGGATTCTCCCTCAAAAGAGCCTAGCAATTGTTCTTTGACATTAAGACGCAAAACGAGTTCTGCTCCATATTCATCACGAATAGCTTTAGCTTGTCTTTTGTAATTTTCTAGAGCTTCTGGTTCATCAGGATTAGGTGTCAATGTGGCAAGTACATAAACCATTTGCTTTTCCTCTTCGACTTACTGTTATTGTGCGACTGCATTCAAATTTGAGGCTTCAAGCGATAAGCTTTTAGTGATTCAAGCTGAAAAACTGACACTTTTTGATCTCATCTGGCTTGCCCACTACAGTTGCTTCAGCTACTGCAGGATAAGAGACTAAGGCTAGGCTGTTGACTTTGTGCATTTTTCGGGAATTTTTGGGAAAATTATTCGTGTTATTTTTGTTTGACCTAAACTGCCTGAAACAGACGCTTAACATGCTCTAGTTTCAACGGCTCTTTAAGTAGTGGGTTATCTAAAAGATAGATTTGACCGACAGAAAGATAATTAGCAGCATGCCAGTAAGCGTTAATTTTACGTAGTTCATCAGAAGTCAGAGCGTCCTTTGCAACCTTGAGTTGACTTGAAAAAACCCTGTGTGGAACTAGCTTTAGCTTGCTTGAAAGCTGATATACGCCAAAGTTTAATAGTTTCGTCCCCACTGCCACTAGCTAAGGTATCACCTTGAGGACTAAAAGCAACTGACCAAACAGATTTAGAATGCTCTGCCAAATTGTTTAGTAGTTCGCCAGTAGGTAAATGCCAAAGTTTGATAGTTTTGTCATAGCTACTACTAGCCAGAGTCTGCCCATCTGGGCTAAAGGCAACTGACAAGACTTCTGCCGAATGCCCTATTAATGAACTTAGCGTTTTGCCATTAGATAGGTGCCAAAGCTTGATAGTCTTATCTGCACCGCCGCTAACTAAAGTTTGTCCGTCAGGACTAAAGGCAATCGATCTCACTGTCCCTGAATGCCCTGCTAGTACGCGTAGCAATTTGCGAGAGGGCATTTGCCAAATCTTGATGCTACCACTCTCACTACTAGCAGCTAAAAGATTACCTTGACGGCTAAAAGCGACAGATCTCACCCAATCTACATCTTGAAGTGTGTAGAGCAGTTTGCCAGTCTTCAAATTCCATAGACGTATGGTTTTGTCAGTACTACCGCTGGCAAGTAAATCTCCATTGGGGCTAATGGCAATTGCTTTGATATTATCTGTATGTCCTTCAAGGGTATTAATCAGAGCTCCTGTTTTACGATCCCACAGCTTAATCCGGTTATCCCAACTACTACTAACAAGGATATTACCATCAGGACTAATGACAAGGGATTCAATTCCATCAGTATGTGCTTTGATAGAGTGAAGTAGCTTGCTGTTACGCAAATTCCAAATTTTAATAGTACCATCATAACTACCACTAGCTAAAGTCTTACCATCTGGGAAGAAGACAACTACATAAACCCAAATTGAATGCTCCTTGAAAGTACTAGAATAGTGAGTAGTTAGACAAGAGTTAGAGGTGAGTGTGTTTGTTTTTGATTCTGAAAGCAGTCTAGACGAGTCCATTCCAAGGCTAGCTGCTATTGCCGCTATTGCGAAGGCTACGGAAACTTTGCAGTAATTTGGCTTTGACACTATAAAGAGGCGCTCCATTTACAGAATCTGTTCAAGGTTGCTAGTGCTATCCCATAGTATTTGCTGGCAACTTTCTTTGAGATTTTTTTCCTTTAGGTTTTTGTTGTTTATTTTGGCTTTCAATCCAAAGTCTTATAAGGAATAAAACTATTATCCCGGTAGTAGCTACAATTCCAATGGGCGTTAAATATGTCCAATGCCCTGACATTTTGTCCCAAATATGCCATGTTAAAAGGAACATAGCTAGGTAGGTCAATTGATGCAATTTTTTCCAGTTTTTCTTCAGTTTTTTAATGCTCCAGTTATTAGAGGTTATAGCCAAAAGTGTAAAAATTATAAAAGTGATTGTTCCTTGAGAATAAATCCAATATGTCTTCAGGTCAAAAGCGTCAAAGTTCCTTTTTTTTACCAGTAAGAATCCATGGATCAAGGCAAAAAAAAGGCAAGAATACCAATAGAACGGCGATGTTTTAGCAGCCATTGAGGCAGACCAGTTTCTTTGGTCTGAGGAAAAACAATTTTCAGAATTGTAGGGAGCAATGTGACAATATAGCTAGTTAATGCCAAGAATCCTAATTGATTAGCTAATGATGCTACATCCATTCTCATAGTAAACGCCCTCTTTGCATTTAGATATTGGAATCCTAAAAATTACTAACAAATCGTTGTGACAGTCCTTCTTAGTTCTTTATTTAAATGAGTGACAAATGAACAACATTTGCTACAACGGAGGCAACTTCCGCAACGCACTACCACCCAATAACAACTGACAAAGGACGACCCGAATGAGAGTTTAACAAATCAGTTTCAGAGGTTAACTGTACGCATTAAAGCCTCTGGATAACGCATACCTGATGCAACACCCTGAGGTGCTACCTCGTTAATATGCTGTAGATCATCTACAGAAAGTTCTATTTTTAAAGCATCAAAATTTTCTTCCAAATGAATTCGTTGCTTAGTCCCAGGAATTGGAATGATATCTTCTCCTTGTGCTAACAACCAAGCTAAGACAAGTTGTGAAGGTCGGCAACCTTTTTTTTGTGCGATCGCCTCAATATGCTTGAGAAATACAAGGTTATGTTTAAAGTTGTTATCTTGAAAGCGCGGCAAACGACGCCGCAAATCGTCCTGTGCCAAATTATCAAGATTCTTAATTTTGCTTGTAAAAAAGCCACGACCTAGAGGGCTAAAAGCGACCAGTCCGATCCCAAGTTCCCGACACATTGGCAGAATTTCATTTTCGACATCGCGGCTCCACAAGGAATACTCGTTTTGCAATGCGGTAATTGGATGAATAGCATGAGCACGTCGAACAGTTTGAGGAGCTGCTTCCGAAAGACCTAGAAAGCGAACTTTGCCTTCTTTAACTAACTCAGCCATAGCACCTACAGTGTCCTCTATAGGTGTGTTGGGGTCAACCCGGTGCTGGTAGTACAAATCAATAACTTCTACACCAAGACGAAGCAGGCTAGCCTCGCAAGCAGAACGGACATATTCAGGTCTACCACTAATCTCAGCAATGCTGCCATCTTTTCCTCGAACAATACCGAATTTGGATGCTAAAACTACTTGGTCACGATACTCTCGGATTGCTTTTCCGATTAATTCTTCGTTATGACCAATTCCGTAAGCATCTGCCGTGTCTATGAAGTTTAACCCTAGCTCTAGAAAATGATGAATAGTTGCAATTGCTTCTTTTTCGTCACGGGAACCATAGTATTCTGACATTCCCATGCATCCTAGACCTAGTTCTGAAACAATAAGCCCTTGTTTTCCCAACTTCCGCTTTTTCATTTTTTCTCTCAAATGTAAGGTAAGGTAAGTACTTTGTTGCTTGATTCAAAAAATGTTCATAGTATTGAAAGATTTAGCTGTAATTAGTTAGTACCGCTTTACGGAGTTGCTCTATAGCTTGTTGATTAATTCTTTGGGCACAAGCTTGCGGTAGGATCGTCTCTAGGTTGCGACAGGTGACAAACAACCTACCACCCAACGTAACTGCTCCTACGATAATTGGTGCAATACCTGCCACTGTTACGTAAAGTTGCTTTAGATACAATGAACCGAACTGGATTGGAAAATTTAAGCGACCTAAATTGGTGATAGTCAGGTCTGAACCTATTAATCCTTTCAGATACTGGCGCAATTTTAATGCATCAGGTTTAGTAGATAAAAAAGCTTCTACCTCTAACAGATGATTGAATATCTTGTTATTTTCCATTACCTGTTTGAGCTGATGCTTTACATCTCTAGCTACATCCCATAATCTGCTTGCAGATCCAATTTGATGATAAGTGACTTCACGGGTATAATATGCTCCAAAATCTTCACCTAATTTCGGTGAAAGATAATTTCTAAGATTAATTGGAGACATACACTTAAGAATTTCATCATCTTTCAACTTTAACTCATTAGCAATAGCTAAGAAATATGCTGCACATATTGCACCATGAACACTAGTATGCTCTTTGCGACAGTATGAGATTAGCCTAGCAGTCTCCTCAGGGAAAAGACACCAATAAAGTAAACGGTTTTGCTGCTCACCAGCATTTTCGTTAGGAACAGACAGCTTTCGTTCAAAAATTGTGGAATATACTGTTTTAATAAACTGGTCATCAACAATTTTCTTGTCTCTTAAAGGAATAACTTCCTCACAAGAGGGTAGTTCTTGCAAACAAGGCTGGTTAATGTTGAGTTCACTAAGATAGTGTAGAACATCCCGTATGAGATAAGCTCCTGATAAACCGTCACCAAGACAATGGTCAAAGCAAACAATGAGTTCAGAAATATTGGGAGCTTGAAGAAAAATTACGCGTATTAGGGGTCCTTTAGCCCTAGAAAAAGGGCGGGAAAGTTCTTCTTGAACCTCCAGGCACCAATGTCCTTCTCCTTTCCGCTCAATGACTTGCAGTGGGACACTAGAAACACCTTCAGACACAAAACGTGGGTTCTCAGACTCTTCGCCCACAATTTTTACTTTAAGCAGCGGATGTCGCTCCTGAGCCCAAGCTAGAGCTGCATTGAGTTGTTTGATGGTAATTGATCCTGTAACTGTTGCACAAAGAACGACGTTTATTGGTTTAGTCTGAGCTAGTAAAGACAGTGTGTGTTCTGAGGCTCCTAATAAACGGTTCATAAGTCCTCCATAAGGTTAAGTGCGTTATGACTTAGAAAACAAAGTAGCAGAGGAGTGTGTTGCTAAAAGTTGACTGAAGTTGCTAGAAGAGGTATCTAATTGCACGCAAACCTTGTATATTTTTATACGATTATCTCAATATTTATTGCGGCTATCATTAACGAGAAAGCCAGGATAGCGCACAGACCGGGAAAGCCTATAGGGTGAAGCAAGTTGGTTACTATAGGGCCAAAACTAGCACCAGTAAAAAGCACAAATGTGTATAAAGCGAGTGCAGATCCTCTTGATCGCGATGCAATAGAACCTATAAGGGTAATCAAAGATGGCATGGTAGTAGATATACCTGCAACAAAGATTCCACTTGAAAGTACCAAAATGAACAATTGACCTGAAATAGCTTCTAAACCCAAACCAACAGATGCCAGCAAGAGTCCACGAACCACGGCAGTCTTGCTCCCCCACCGCTTTATGAAATTACTAGTAAATGGAGCTAACAGCATTCCAGGAATACCAGCCATACGGATAAATAAGAGGTCGTTCTGGCTAATTTCATAACGACTGACTAAATGTGGTTCTAATCCGCTATACATTGATACAAAGCTGAAGAGAACCATCAAAGCGGCTCCATAAGTAGCAAGAAGCTGATATGATCTCAAAAGTGATATTATATTTTTGTAAACACTTAGGATGCTTGCACCAGACTTTTTTCTAACACTATCAGGAAATTTATAAGCGACAGTAAAAGCAAATACAGCGTAAGCGATCGCTAAAAACCAGAAGACCCAACGCCAGCCAAAGGTTACAATGACAATGCTAGAATAAACTTGCCCCACAATCCCAGCTAAAAGGAACCCTGTACTAACACAAGCAATACCAACAGGACGAGTTGATACAGGTAAAACCTCACTAACATAAAATAAAGCTATTGGTGCAAATGTTGCTGCAAGAAATCCTTGAAAAGCTCGAAATTTAACTAGTAATTCAAAAGAGGGACTTGCACCCACAGCAACAGTCATCAACGCTAGCATTGCTAGTCCTGGAACTAGCAAGACCTTGCAACTAAATCGGTCACATAAAGGACCAAATATCAAGAAACCAAAAGCATATGCAAAACCAAATGTGCTTGCAGTCCATGTTGCTACAACTTGAGATACACCAAAATTCTCACGAAGAACCGGAATGAGTGGAATTGCAAGGTAAAGCTGGGATAGTACAAGCAAAGCACAGACAGATAGAACAGTGATTACCAATGGAATGTTGAGTGAAAGTGCAAGACGCCGATTTTGTTGCAGCATAATTCTTAATCATCTAATCCTTCAATCATTAACAGTTTTTGGACTGGGTAATATGGTCGGGCTGGCCTGCTCTTGCAACCAGTTTGTAAAAAGCTCATTGAGCAATCGCTGGCGTGTTTGTTCATTCAATTGTGCTACAATCCATTTCTCTAGCCTCACAATCATTACCCATTTCCCTACTTGAATTGGAGGCAAAAGTTGACCTGGCTGACTCATTTTAAACATCTTTGCTAAACCTGGATGGCACTCATTTAACTCAATTGGGCCAACAAATCCACCAGTTTGGGCTTCTGGACTTTGAGAATATCTTTGAGCTAGCTCAGAAAAAGTTTCTTCTTTTTCTAAAATACGGAAATAAAGTTCTTGAGCAAGACCTATATCTTGAACTCGAAGCAAGGAATAAACAACTTGGTTAAGTTCTAACTTACGTTTATGAAAGTAAGATTCTACTTTGTCTCCCCAGTTTGCTTGTTTAAACTTTTCAATTTTCAATTTGCGTGTTACTAAAGCTTCTAATTGTTGTAAGTTCATGCCATAACGACTCAACCATGTCTGACGTTGTGCTTCTGTAACAAGTTGATTGGTTTGACAAAACTGCTGGTAGTTGCTAGCTATTTCCTCAGATGTACATTCCATAGAAGCAATAGCTTCATCAAGAATAAGCTCAAGCGACAATCGGGGTAGCATTTGATAAGTAGTTAATAGAGGGATAATTTCATTAGCACTAATAGTGCGATCCCTAAGTTGTAAAATTGCTACCATATGTGGTATATCATGACCGGGTAATCGCTTACGATAAAAGAAGTGAGTGCAAAGATGACTAATGCCGAAAAGAATTAGTGTAGCCACACATCTAAGTCTAGAAGAGCTAGAAAAACGGGCGTTGCATAATAGAGGGATGAGTTGAGGTTGTCTACTGTGCAATGTCCATACATTAGCTCCTACTTTAAGAAATTAAAGTAGGAGCTAATTTTCATTACACTAGAACGTTTTCGACGATATAGTTGCCCATAGCTATACCGGCTGCCAGGCCTTCTTCACTTGCTGAGCGATAATGTACCCCACCATATATGCGGCTTAAGGTGTCTTCAAGACCAGCTTTGTAGAAACTACCGAAAGAGCGAGCTATACCAGGTGTTTCTGGTGAAGTTACAGTAAAGCCAAAGTCTTCGCCAAAGAAGTGCTCCATGACTGCAGCACCGGCACCACCGCCCATAGCGTGTCCAGCCAGATAGTCAGGATTAGAAGGTGTGGGTAGCAGTGATACCCATTGTGGATCGGCAACTGTATCTGGGTTGTTATCAGTATCAGCCTCTCTAATTGCAGTAATCGGTCTCCAGAAATTGTACTCATATTTAGAAGCCAAAGCAGCAATACTCGCATCAGCTTGTCCAAAGTTTAACAGTGCAAACAAACGGGCATTTTCCTCTAGTGTATTGCCCTGTTGTAAAGCTACTTCTTGTGCAATGATATTCCAATAACCTGTCACTCCTAAGCTATCTATACGGTCAAATGACCAGAATTTTGCAATTTCTGTCTGATCGGCAGTACGTATTGTACTATCAATACTACCTAAAGCCTTGACTTCATTTAGCTCTGCTGCATACTGTTCGCTTGTCAATTCGGGGAAGCCATCTCCTATATATTCATCAACTGAAGGAACACCAAAGGGAGTGACATTGCCCCACTCCGGAAAACCTGCGGGTAAATAATTAGGAGGAGTGGGTCGCCAATCACCCGGTTCAGTTCCTGGTGTATAAGACCCTCCTGAAAAAATATCTGCACCATCTGCGCTGCGAATGGACAATATTTGCTCGGCAATGTATGTTCCTAATTCAATCCCTTTGGACTTTGCATCACCATCAGGAATTTCTGCCAGCGACCTATTAAATTGTAAGTCAAATTCGGCTGTTTGAGTTGGAAAGAGATCGACCAACGCGGTATATGCAGCAGCAGTGGCAGCAGCTTCCCGTGAAGCATCTTCAGCGAGACATGGTTCTACACTGACAAGATAAGGATCGTGGTTTTGGTCTATTGCATTAACAGCATCATATATTGCACCATGAACAATTGCTAAAGACCGCGATCCTCTTAGAACATACTGACCACTACTTTGTACAGCATTCAAAGCAGTGGCATTCCAATCAAGAATAACGTCGCTATTTTCTACAGAAACATGTGTACTAGCTAAGTTATTTGCTAAGTTGGTTTCTGCACTCCTATCACCAACATTCCTACCTGCTTCAACTTCTGCAATTAAATAGTAAGAAGCAGGTGCTACAACAGAGGGATTGCGAACTTCAGTCCCTGCAAAGTCTATAGTAAATTCTTGGGACTCTCCTGGAAATAAGTTAACTAAACGGGAATCTAAGCTACCCAACAGCTCATCTGTACCCACTAAATTACCTTCATTTAATGGGAAATTAAGGGCTGAGTCCACAGATGCATAGAGGTTGATGTCTAAAGGTCCTGCAAATTCTCTCTCACCTTCATTGGTAACAACAACCTTGACTAACCCTTTTTCTTGAGGAAAGAGTTCAGGTGAATCAATATTTTGGACTTGGATAGTTAAATCTGGTGACAAAGCTGTATTCGTTGCGTCCATAGATGCATAGAGGTTGATGTCTAGAGGTTCTGCAAATTCTCTTTCACCTTCATTGGTAACAACAACCTTGACTAACCCTTTTTCTTGAGGAAAAAGTTCAGGTGAATCAATACAGTGGTTCCTGCTATTATGCAATAAAGTTTTTCTCCCTATTCCTCTCCTAGCAAAGCTTTCAGTTTTGAGGCTGTATCTCATACCTGCTGGAAGTGCTGTATTTTGGACTTGGATAGTTAAATCTGGTGACAAAGCTGTATTCGTTGCGTCCATAGATGCATAGAGGTTGATGTCTAGAGGTTCTGCAAATTCTCTTTCACCTTCATTGGTAACAACAACCTTGACTAACCCTTTTTCTTGAGGAAAAAGTTCAGGTGAATCAATACAGTGGTTCCTGCTATTATGCAATAAAGTTTTTCTCCCTATTCCTCTCCTAGCAAAGCTTTCAGTTTTGAGGCTGTATCTCATACCTGCTGGAAGTGCTGTATTTTGGACTTGGATAGTTAAATCTGGTGACAAAGCTGTATTCGTTGCGTCCATCTAAATATTTCTCCTCTCAAATATAAGAAGTGTTGGTTTTAATCCAATACGGTTCGGATAAGACGAAAATTATTATCATCACGGCGATACATAGAGTTGCTATGCCCAGTCCGTAAAGAGCATTGGAAGCCTAACACATCACTAAATTTCACTAAAAATCCTTAACTGAACCGTATTGCGTTTAAATCATTAAAGAAGCTGAACTTCAAAAACTTCCTTCATCTCAAAAAGTGTTGTCTTCAAAGAGTAGATATCCTCTACATTCAAAATTAAAGCAGAAGGAACAATTTTTCGGATTAACTTAGACAATACTTGTCCCGGTCCTACCTCAACAAAAATTTCAATTCCCTGTTGTTGAATATAACGTATTGAAGACTCCCAATGAACAGTAGAAGTCATTTGTTGCGATAACAAATTCATCCATGTATAACCGCCAATCACTGGTTGTGCTGTAATGTTTGAAATGACAGGTACAGTGGCATCATTAAATGAAACATTACGAGTCTCTTTAGCAAATTGTTTGGCAGCTTCTTGCATTAAAGGAGAGTGAAATGCCCCTGAAACAGACAAGGGAATAGCTTTCATATTGTTTTCAAAGGCAAATAAAACAGCTGCATCTACAGATTTATCATCTCCAGAAATTACGATTTGCTCAGGTGAGTTTAAGTTAGCAGGAACTAATACACCTCCCGGCTGAACAGCCTTGTTACATAATTCTTCCACTTCCTGTAATGTAACTCCTTTAAGAGCTACCATACTACCCCTTTGCATCTTTGACATCAAAGACCCTCTGATCTGAATCAAACGTATAGCATCAGAGAAAGAGAGTACGCCAGTAGCGACTAACGCAGCATATTCTCCTGCACTATGACCACAAATAAATTCTGGCTTTGCAGAGAACTGTTCTTGAAAGACAGTGTAAATTGCAATGCTTGTTGTCAACAAACAAGGTTGTGTAATAGAAGTTTCCATCAAATGCTCTTCAGGACCAAAGAAAGAAATATCCCGAATAGCTAAATCGGTAATCTGCTCTGCAGATTTAAAAATTTTCTCGGCTGATGAAAACTCTTTAGCTATTTCTAGCCCCATTCCCACATATTGAGAACCTTGCCCTGGAAAGACTAGCGCATAATGAGCCTGCTTTATTTGTTTCATAACCCAAATAATGCCTCCAATGCCAATGCTACTCCATCTTCTCGGTTAGAGAGAGTCACAAAGTCAGCCACTTGTTTTAGCTCGGTTACTGCATTACCCATCGCAATACCTAACCCCACAGATTGGATCATTTCCATGTCGTTGTAGTTGTCGCCAAAACTGATAATTTCTTCTGTTTCTACTCCGAGACGTTTGGCAACTTGCAAAACACCTTTTCCTTTTGAAGTATTAGGAGGTAAAAACTGCATCCTCCAAATATTACCTTGCCAGGGAACTAGTACGCAATCAACTTCTCCTTGAAATTGAGCAGAGACTGTCGTTAATAATTGCTCTAGTGCATCTTTTCTATCTATTAGCAAGATGCTTGTGGGAGTTAGTTCAAGTTGATGAAGAGAGGAAATATACTTGAAATCAACTTGCAACTCTTGGGAATAAATCTCGCTGTAAGGGTTAGGGGTAGTCAGGTAAATCTCATCATCGCAATTAAAATGAATGACCCCCCCCTTTTCCTCTAACAAATCCAGTAATTTCACAACCGCATTTTTTGGGATTGTCTGATGGTGATAAGTTTGACCGGTTTTTACATCCTTCACTAATGCTCCATTATGTGCAACTATAAGACCGGGCGTCCCCAACTTATCGAGATGATTTTTTACAGCCTTTGCCATGCGTGCTGTTGCCAGTAGAACAAGCACTCCTTTACTGGCAATCATTTGGACAGCGGAAATTGTACGTTCTGAAAGCTGATGGTTAGGGCTTAATAAAGTCCCATCCATATCAAAAGCTGCTATTTTAAAGCGCTCGCTCTTCTTTTCTGAAGATATTTGAAGTAGCTTTTGAAAAGACAATTTTTCTGTGTTAAGCACTCTTCACTCCATCTCCTAAGAATTGATAAGCATCTTGTACAGTTTTAATTTTTCCTGCTTGAGTGGTAGATATCTTAACGCCAAACTTTTGACGTATTAACATTACAATTTTGACGATATCTACAGAAGAAATTCCTACATCATCTACCCATGAAGCTTCAGGACAAAGCACGTTTAAATCTATGTTAAGTCTTTGTGCAACAGCGATGCGAAATTCATCAAATGAGGCTGTAGTAGAATGTTTCTCATCTATTGCAACCATAACTTTCCTCTTTTACTATCCTTGTTGGTAGTGCTTAGTCATCAAACTAAATTCTTTCTCGTTCATGAAAACACAGTCATTTTTTGTTATTAAACCATTTGACTGTTAACTCAAAGAGTTCCTTTTGATGAAATGGAAATGAATGATGGGCTCCTTCTATTATCTGTAACTTTGGTGGGTTCTCTGAAATCATTTGCACTTGCTCTACTAATTGTTTTACCTCTGACAATGGAACTGTTGCATCTTCAGTTCCATGAATGATTAACAAAGGTTGGTTTACCTGAGCAACTTCTTTAAACATATCAAGTTCGGAAGATTGCTTTAGAATTTCAGGTCCACATTGCATAAGTTCCCCATGATAAAGAAATTCTGCTTCATCACTCTCTTGCAAAATAGAAAATGCATCTTCTCCAACCAGTCGCAGCACTATACCTGATAAATCAGTAAATGGTGCCCATGCAACAGTTTTATATATCTGCGAGTTTCTAGCACTTTCTCGGATAACAGTCACTCCACCCATGCAATGTCCAACGAGTCCAATTCTATACGGATCGACGCCTTTTATTGCAGTCACTAAATTGATCGCAGCTTGTAAATCCTCTAATTCTCTATCTAAAGTAAGGTCTACCAAATCACCATCGCTATCACCTGAACCTGCAAAATCAAATCGAAATACTGATAAATTGTGTTTCACAGCATAGCGAGCAAATTCCACAAATCGGCGACTTCCACCAATTTTTGTACCGGCAAAGCCATGGCATACAATCAGGCAAGGTCTAGATCCATCTCCTTGTCCATGATGCATAACACCCACAAGGTTTTGTCCCCGCTTATTTTTAAAGACAAATGCTTCCAGCTTTGACATATTCAGAACCTCTTCTTATTCTCTAAGGAATGCAATTCTTCCAGCACATTGCAACTGCGATAGCTACTGCATAATCTTTGTCATGGCTAATGCTCACATCCAAATAACTGGCTGCTATTTTCTGCCAATACGGAAGAGCAGTTCCTTGTAAAAAAATAATTGGTTTTCCATATCTATCATGTAGAATCTCTATGTCAAGCAATTCAATCTCACTAATGCCACTTCCCAAAACCTTTAAAACAGCTTCTTTGCAAGCAAACTTTCCTGCTAATCGTTGAAGTCGTTGAGCATCATAAGAAAGCTCTAAAGTATCCTTCCACTCTCTCTCTGTAAGCCAGACTCCTATTGGTTCATCTACCAAGTCTTGCATATGTTTGATACAAACTATATCTATTCCAGTCTTTAGTTGAATAGAAGACTGGGTAGAAGATGCACAAAGCCTGTCTTCCATAAACATTTGATTCTTGATATATAAACAACTCTTTAGCAAACAAAGGATTTGTCCCAGCGAATTAAACTTGCTGCACAAGTAAGCCCAGCCCCAAATCCAACCATCATTACATAATCATTTGGTACAATTCTCCCTTCTTGAACTGCATCAAATAAAGCAAGTGGAATTGAAGCTGCAGATGTATTTCCATATTTATGGAGGTTGCACATGAAATGTTCAAATGGAATTCCCAAGTATACAGCTAATTCTTCGATAATATGAACGTTAGCCTGATGGGGGACAATAAGCTGAACGTCTTCAATGGATATCCTTGCTCGTTCACAAGCATCGAGGATAGCATCACAGACTATAGGCACTACAGCTTGGAATAGTTCCTTTCCTTTCATTTTTAGAAAGTGTTGCCTATTTTCAACAGTTTGAATTGACGCAGGAAGTGTAGTTCCACCAGCAGGCATATATAAAAGATCCTGACCTGAACCATCAGCACGAAGCACAGAACTTAAGAAACAATTTTCCTGTGCTGACTCGAGTAAAACAGCGCCTGCACCATCTCCAAACAAAACACATGTAGAGCGGTCTTGCCAATCTATACACCTTGAAAGAACTTCTACCCCTATAACCAAAGCATTACGCACGGTGCCAGTTTTGATGAATTGGGCTGCAATTTCAAGACCATAAACAAACCCCGAACATGCTGCAGATATATCAAAAGCAAATGCGTTATTAGCTCCTATACCATCTTGTACCTTACAAGCCACTGATGGAAATGGAGCGTCTGGCATCATAGTTGCCACTAACACCATTTCTATTTCCAATGGATCGATTCCACGCTTGCTTAACACTTGCTTGGCAGCAGAGATTCCCAGGGTAGACGTGTTTTCTTCAGGAGCAGCAATTCGGCGCTCAATTATCCCAGTTCTTGTTCTAATCCACTCATCAGATGTATCTACGATTTGAGCTAGCTCGTAGTTTGTCATTACCTTAGTCGGTACATAAATTCCTAAAGCAGACAATTTTACAGGTATCATGTACACCTCCTATGAAAACGTGAATATTGTTGTCTTCACTGCTGTCTAAACATTGTTGTGTATTTAAAGCCAAACTGTGTCAGACTGACTGTAACACTTGAGGTACAGCCATCGTGATACTTGGTTCCTGACTCAAGTACGAAACCCGAATTGCAGGTTTACCATCAACTAAAGCCAGTAGAAGACAGCACTTACTACCTGTCCGAGAGTCCCAACAGTAGATTGGAATACCAAAATGCTGTGAAAATTCTGCCACTGCCTTTTGCAGATCGCAAAAGGTAACATTCTTAACTTTAACGAGCTTTGTCCTTAAAATAGCCTCTGCTAGGATAAACACCGATCCAATCTCACTTAAAACTCTACTTTCAAGCGAAATACTATTGCCAGTTTTTAACTCACTCAATTCCGCGTCAGAAAGTTTCAGTCCGAGAAGATTAACTGCTTTTTGGATATTACAAGCCTGTAAGTCTATTGTTGGTTCAAGCATATAACTGTTCAAATTCTCAATCAAGGATAGTAACAGTGTTAAGACGTAAACATTAGTTACAAAATGCTAAAACCACCAAAACATTGGAGAAACTGCATCACTTATGAGTGTCAATAATATTCGTAAAACAATTGACACCTTTAGCTCGGTCATCAATAGTAATGATACAGAAATGTATGCAAAACTTGAAAACCTTTTTATGATTAAGCTTTAACAATTGCTCTGCTATGCCTACCTCAAGTCATTGTAGGAAACTTTGCACACAGAACCCTTTATAAGATTATGAGGGTTTAGAACGTTTACCAAAACGTTAAGTGCTTTTCTCCTTAGGCAAAGTTGGTTTTAGCATACATTGTTAATTCATAGAGAGCAAACTCATTCAAATTCTGAACGCCTCTCCTAATTAAGGCTTTGTAAATTCATTGGCAGGAGTGCCTTCCGAACCTAAACCCAAACCCAGCCAGTATTTCAAAAGTAATAGGGGTCAAATGAGCAGCTATGCAGAAAGTTACGATAAGGACTTGATGACCTGCTGGTAACATACTGATTGACATGGATAAAACTGTACCATTTAAACCCCTCTAGTTTTTGTAGCCTGAAATCCTTATGGCTACGTTGTAAAATTCTGTATCAAATAAACTTTAGGTAAATTGGTACATCGAGAATTGCAAAAAATATCGATTTGCAGAATGCTTATCCAGTAAGGGTTATAGCCTTAGCGTAACTTTCTGTACGATTGCTCATTTACCCCCTAATATGGGTTTGCTCTGTATGCTCTGTTGCTATTCGTACTTGATCAAATATGATCAACAATTTTTTTAAATCTTCATAACAATCATTTTACATTTCGCTGTTTTATGTATTCGTAAATATACTGATTTTTCGTTTTTTGTATAAGATAAATACTACAATGTAGTTAATTATACATCAAGATTGTCTAGAAAGAACATTTTATTGTGTACGATATTTTAGTGATATGACTTATATACAGACGATTTGCAAGCAGCAAAAGTCAAGGAAAAAAAACGAGGTAAACTTCAGCTATTGCATAAAATGCAGAATTTTGATTTGCCTTGAAAAGAAGCAGTTTAAGTGCAATCTTGTAGAATATGAAGCGACAAGATATACGCATTAAGGCACTTACTAGTAATAAAATATCTAGCTGTCGCCCAGCCTGAAAGGCTGGGCGACAGCTAGATATTTTATTTTCTGGATCTTCCTAACGCTCTTCCATCACTCTAGTTAAAGAAAAATCTTAGAAAACTTTTGTACTTCAGATAACAATTGGGTTTAGGCTTTATTTTCTAACATTATGGCTAAAATCGTCATTTTTACCTGAAACTCTTGTGCAGTAAAGATTTTTCTCTGCTTAGAGTGATGGAAGAGCGCTAACTGATTTTTCAAACAAATAATCGGTAATACCTAAAATTAAATTTAATTAACCTGAGAGGCGAAGTTCATCAGATTTTCTAATTCAATAAAGTATGATTAAGCACTTTTTTGCTAGTGATATTACCCTAATGTCAAAATTTCCTGACTTTTTGTTTTTAACAGAGTATCTTTTTAAGCGCTGTTTTTGCACTTTCAATTGCGCTTTAGAGTAGTTTTGTGGCAACGAGAAATTAAATATGGCACGCGGAACCTAAGTAGAAAAGATACTTCATAAGGCAGAGGGCAAAAGGAAAGATTGTAAGCTTTTGTATAAAACTAAATCCTCTGTGCTCTTCTTACAAACTTTTCTCGCCTTGGGAAACCCTCCCCTCGAAAGTTTGCGTTGCCATATGGTAAGACAGCCCAGAGCAGTTGCTTCAAGCTCTGGAAACAAAGCCAACGCACTGCTCTGGGCTTTTAAGTAGGTTGAAAATATATAAAGTGCAAACTTTATCAAATCCCTCTCCTTAAAGAGAGGCGCAAGGGACGCATTTATGCGTAGGGTCTCCTTCAACATAGCTGACGAGCGTACTTCTGCCTTCTTAACTAGTATTAATGCATTATTTGCAATATTGAAATGCATAAAACAATGATTATTAATTTGCATACATTAATTAAGATATTTATTGAGATATTTATTGAGATATTTATTGAGATGACATCAAACAACGCTCGCTATGCAATGTTCAAAGTTGACAGACAATGAGACAGGCTTGCAAGAAGATTTCTTTCTGTAAGGTGCTGCGAACCCGAAGGATTACCCCGTTTATCCTTGTTTTATTAAAAAGAATGCGGCAATCGTTTGCTATGTGTTGGTCATTATCACCTCGATTATGATGCTAAATGTGGGTAAAGGCAGCGTTGCTACCTACCTGGTTGCCTTTTGTCTGATTACTTTCTCCTTGGGCGATTAGCTGGCGATCACGTTGTGCCAGTTGCGTAAGTCGTGAGACTATGCGAAAAACTACGGCATTGTCTTTACCGCATTTGGCGCAGCTGCACTGCTGGGAACACTGACGGTAGGTCACATCCGCGATGTGTTCGGCAGTAGTTATACATCCTTCTGTTACGTCACGGGACTGCTGGCGGTGATTGGGATTGTAATTGCTGTATTTAACTTGAAGCGCAATCTGATGGTTGCGGTGGAACTACAATTAGGCAAATAATTGCTCAAAAGTTTTGTAAAAAGGAACTCTTAAAGCTTAATACCGGATGCGTATAGTGGGGGCTTTAAACTCCCAAATGGCGCGTACCACGCTCTTGAGTTGGCTTTGCTACCGGACTTAACATCAATCCCAGTAAGGAACTCCGCGAAACCGTTCCACTAAGAAGTCAACAAATACCTGTATCTTAGAAGGTATATATCGTCCTGGTCCAAATACAGCAAAAATATTGGTTTCTGGTGTAGTCCATTCATCAAGGACACTCAAGAGTTGCCCGCTTTTTAAATCTTCACCCACAATAAAGGTCGCTAATAATCCTATGCCGTAGTCACCCAAAGCTGCTTGATATAGCGCCTCTGCGTTATCAGACCGGATCTTCCCTCTAACAGGGACAATCACTTGTTTGTCTCCACAGGATAAATGCCATGTATCACCTGTAGCAAGCAACGAAAATATTAAACAACTGTGCTTTTCCAAATCTTCCGGCTTCTCTGGACGCCCGTAACGGTCTAAGTAACCAGGAGAAGCGCATAGGACACGGCGGTTAGGAGCTAGCTTGCGTGCAATAAGTTGTGAATCTCTGAGTTTGCCGATACGGATAGCAACATCAACGTTTTCCTCCATTACATCAACAAATTGATCGGTAAATGATAACTCGAGGCTGATTCGTGGGTAAAGAGCCAAGAATTCTGGTAATGCTGGAGCAATATGCCTTTGTCCGAAGGCAACAGGCAATGTTAAATGAAGGAGACCGCGTGGGTCTGTATGCAGACTAGATACTGTTGCATCCGCCTCATCTAATCTTGTAAGAATGTCTAAACAGCTTTTCAAATAAATTGCACCTGCTTCTGTAAGTACGACGTGACGGGTATTGCGATTGAACAGCCGAACACCTAGCGTTTCTTCTAAACGCCGAATTCGTCGACTGAGGGTAGACGGATCGATTTGCATTTTATCAGCAGCCTCGACAAAGCTAAGTCTTTGGGCAACGGCTACAAAACTACGAATAGATTCAAAACGATCCTCAATCATAAGACCATTCTGTTTACCAAGTGCGAGACATACAGCTTACCAAATATTAATGCATCAGACGCAATATTGAAATGCATGGAACAATGATTATAAATCTTCGTGCATTAGTTAAGATATTTCATGAAATGACACCAAAAAAGCAACATAAGTACTAGACAAACAGTTTGATAGAAGGGCAATGACATCAGAATTATCGTTAAAAGGAAGAAGTGCAATTGTAACAGGGGGTGGACGTGGGCTAGGTCGATCTGTGTGTTTAACGTTAGCACAAGCAGGTGTACGTGTTGCCGTTCTAGCCCGAACATTGGCGGAAATTGAGGCTGTGACCAATTACATTCAGAAGCTAGGCGGTCACGCCCTTCCTATTCAATGTGACATGGCTCAAGCCGATGCAATTGAGGATGCTTGCCTTCGTGTTACCGAGGAACTTGGTTCTGTCGATATCATTGTAAACAACGCAGCGGTGATTGCACCATTCGGTCGTACTGTAGAGATCGATCCGGTCGCTTGGGAACATACTATTAAAATCAATTTAAATGGTGCTTTTCGATGTATCCACGCTGTTCTACCTAGCATGATAAAAAAAGGTTGGGGACGAATCGTTAACGTGTCAAGTGCTGGCGCAACGGGCACAGGCACACCAAGTGGCAACGCTTACGCCACCAGTAAAGCAGCCTTAGAGATGATGACTCTAAATTTGGCGGCTGAGTTAGAAGGTACTGGTGTTAAAGTGAATGCCTTTCGCCCTGGGACAATCGATACAGCGATGCAGGTAGAAGCTAGGTCAGCTCCTGTAGAGGTTGTAGGTGAAAATATGCACAACCTTTTCCAAAGGTTTTACAACAAAGGTATGCTGCGCGATCCGATTATTCCAGCCGCAGTGATTACCGATATAATTCGGAGCGAACTGCATGGTCAGGTCGTTGACATCAATGAGTATCTCAACCGCAGTGCCGTACCTAAATTTTTTTATAGAAAACAATTGAGTCGGTCTGCATTGTGAGAGGGTTGCAACAGTGGTGTACTAATTACTGTTTTGAAATCCAAGCAGCTACCGATAAACAGAGTTCACATACCAAAATTGAGGCTAACGTGCCGATAGGTTAGCCCAACTGTAGAATGGGTCAAATTTTATGTTTAAGACATTTCTTCATACAGCTGCATTTGTGGCGTTTACCTTTAGCTCAGTTCAGCCTGTTGCTGCCTCCGCACGTGTATTAGCCCCTATCAATCTACCCTCTAACTTCCAATATCCGAACGGAATTACACACGCCAGCGATGGTACGCTTTATATTGGTTCGATCACAAGCGGACAGATATTGCGTATTAATCCAAAAGGCAGGGTTGAAACCTTATTTCCTGGAAACGACCAAGTGTTTGCCGCCACAGCTCTGCGACTTGACGAGCAAGGAGGAATTCTCTGGGGAACCTCTCCCGACTTCTTGGGAGTTCGCAGTTCAAATGGTAAAATGACTCGCCGTCCGCATCGGATTTTCGCAATCGATACCCGCACAGGCAAAGTTCTGCGCGTCATCTTGATGCCTGATGGTGGCTTCGGGAATGATATGGCGCTTGATGCAAATGGCGGCGTTTATATTACAGACAGTATGCGTTCCCGCATCTACCACGTCGCGCCTGGAACAAATCGGTTACGCGTTTGGGCAGAAGACGCACGATTCGGCTCTAAGGAGATAGGACTTTCCGGTATTGCCCGTAGATCTGATGGAGTTACTATCGTGGGTCATTACTCCGACGGAAAGCTGTACAAACTGACACCTCAACCCCAAGAAAGTGTCAAGGTTGAGGCTATAGTCCTTGATCGCAAGCTTGAAAACCCTGATGGGATGCAGTTTGCGCCTGATGGCTCTCTAATTGTCACTGAAGGTGCAGTTGCAAGCGGCAATGGCCGCCTTTTACGCATAGATGCACTTTCGACCGGAGCTGCGCCTAAGTTGGTAGAAACCATAGCATCAGGCATGGAGTCACCAGTCAACTTAACAGTGGTGGGTCGCGAGGTCTGGGTCACCGAAGCACGCATCCGCCATCGTATTTTGCCAGGACGGGAAAAAGAAATCCCCGAGCGCTTTTTTATTCGTCGTTTCACGCTGCCGGCGAACACATCCCCTAACTCAATGGAAAATACTACCTCATCTAGGGTAAACTCTCAAAAACAGAGATGCAAACATGGTTGTCTACAGGCAGCTATTGTGGAAGGGTATTGTTTGAGGTTCAGTCTGGCTCAAAATAGGTCTTGAACAAAGTTATTAAAGCTACATAATAATGAACTTGAAATCTTGAGGTGACTTGATGAAAGCAATTGCACTTTGTGATAGATTTGGTCTCAATAACCTCCAAGTTGTAGAGCAATCACAGCGCAATCCAACTAGAGGGGAAGTGCTGGTCAAAATGGAAGCGGTTTCCCTCAACTATGTGGACTTACTTGTAGTTAAAGGGTTGCTCAATCCAAATCTACCTTTACCTTACATCCCTATATCTGATGGAGCAGGAGTTGTTGAGCAGGTAGGTGAGGGTGTCACGGGATTTAAAAGAGGTGATAAGGTTGTGACGACCTTTATCCCTAATTGGTTGAACGGTAAACCGACTCCGGTGACAACCGACTATTCGACTCGACAAGGTTTGGGTAACATTCCAGGACAAATTTCGGAGTATAAATGCTTTCACCCCAATCAACTTATTCACGCTCCAACAAATCTTTCCTTCATTGAAGGGTCAACTTTACCAATTGCTGGACTAACTGCCTGGAATGCACTGCAATATAGCAATTTGCAAGCAGGTGAAACAATACTGCTGCACGGAACAGGTGGTGTATCCATCTTTGCACTCCAATTTGCAAAAGCACGAGGCGCACGGGTGATTATCACCTCAAGCAGCGATGAAAAACTCAAACGGGCGCAACAGTTGGGTGCTGACTCGTTAATTAACTACAAAACAACGCCTGATTGGGAAAAAACGGTACATCTGTTTACTGAAAACAACGGAGTTGATGTAGTTGTTGAGACGGTGGGCGGTCAGAACTTGCAGCGATCGCTCAATGCACTCCGTATGGGGGGACACATTTCGATTGTGGGATTACTGGATGGCTTTGATACCAGTATCAATACATTAACCTTGATGCACCAACAAGCTACAATTAAAGGCATGGAGGTGGGGGGGAAACACGATTTTGAGGCAATGAATCGGGTAATCGAAGTCAAGAACATTCATCCGGTAATTGACAAAATTTTCCCCTTTAAGCAAACCCAAGAGGCATTTGAATATCTGGATAAAGGCTTGCACTTTGGAAAAGTTGTCATTACTCTCTAAAATTTCAGACGTAAATATTGTCAACTTAACTTAAGAAATCAAGTCTGAGATACTGAATATTTGAGCAATTTTTTCATCAGATCATCGACCCAAAAGCTTATACCAATCCACTCAATATTTGAAACAAATGCACCTCATCGCCTACAGCACCTCCATAAGGCTTTGGGGAGGTTAGGAGGGGTTTAAATATGTCATATTGTTTCATGAAACTGGGATTAGCGTCAAGTGCAACAGATTCTTCTGATTGCAGATAATGCCTCCATCGTTTGGATTTGAACAACGTACACTCTGCGTTCATTCAATATATGTGCAGCACAAAGGCAGAATTCCTCTCAACCAACACGACTACGAAAGGTATGCCAACGATTTAAAAGTTGGTGAGAGTGAACTGTCGTCAAAACAGCTACGTAATCAAGACTGTTTTAAAGTAAAGCAAAGGAAATCAATCATGGCTAATAATACCACGAAAGTTTGGTTTATTACTGGTAGCTCAACCGGATTTGGACGGTCTTTGACAGAAGCAATACTCAAGCGTGGCGATCACGTCGTTGCTACCGCCCGTAAACCAGAGCAACTCAGTAACCTTGTTGACCAGTATCCGGAAACAATGAAAGCTGTTCAACTCGATGTTACTAAACCGCAGGAAGTCCGTGATACTGTGAATGTTGCCCTCGATGCCTTTGGCCGCATTGATGTACTGGTTAATAACGCTGGCTACGGTGCTTTGGGTGCAATAGAAGAACTTAGTGATGATGTCATTCGACGCCAGTTTGAGACCAATGTCTTTGGGGCACTTGATATCATGCGGGTAGTGCTTCCAGTCATGCGAAAACAACGCTACGGTCACATCGTCAATTTTTCGTCGGTTGCTGGCTTTGTGGCATTTATGGGAACAGGAATTTATTGTGGCACCAAGTTTGCACTAGAAGGGATATCTGAGGCACTAGCTAAGGAGGTAGCCCCACTAGGAATTAAAGTAACGATTATAGAACCTGGTGCTTTCCGCACAGACTTTAATGGGCGATCGCTGGTTACACCAGATGAACTCATTGACGATTACACCTCCACCTGTGGTCAATTCCTCCAGTGGATTCGGAACATGGACAACAACCAACCAGGTGACCCAGACAAGGCAGCTCTTGCAATAATCCAGGCTGTTGAAAGCGACAATCCACCACTGAGGTTAGCTCTAGGCGCAGATGCCGTCAATGCGATTGATGCAAAGCTTAAGTCAGTTAAAGAAGAACTTGACACCTGGAAATCTGTTGCATGTGATACAGCATTTGAGGGGGTTGAGGTCGGAGCGATTGGCGGGTCAGTAAAAACTTTACTGAGTGTAGCAAGCTAGAAGTAGAGAAGCTTTAAAAGCTAGTGTGGTAAAATTCACTAGAGAAGACGACTCTCTAGATTAGCTAAGTAAGCCTTGGGGTCTCTGCGAAATCGATACTGTTCAATTCTGGCAATGCGTGGTGTTTTTGCAATTGAGAGCGTAATTCGAGCCAAGTATGAATATCAACTTGTGCTAAATCAGATGCGGTAAAAGAATGAAGAGGATTATTGTTAGAGTCGATGGGTGGTATTATCCACCGCACCTCTCCTACAGAACCGTACGTGCCCGTTTCCGTGCATACGGCTCCCAGATATTCTTAGGAGTGTGTGTTCCCTTTTGCCCATGTGTAAATAATCGTGGCAGGACTCGTGTATTGCTTGGAGGTTTTTAGGCTTCCAGTTATGATGATTACCGTCTATGTGGTGTAAATGGACTCGCTCATCACTTGTCAATTTCATTCCACATCGACCACATGAATGGTTTTGCTTTTGCAAAGCTTTAGAGGTTGCGCCATCGTATAGCTTACTATTGCGTTGGCTCCAGTAAGTTAAGTCTAAGTCTCCGTCATAAGGTGACTTATTTCCTTTAACCATGACATAGGCGCTTTGGGAGCAAGGAACCGTTGGGAATGCCTTCTGCACAAGCTTGACGCTTGACTCACGGTCGTTCTTCGTTTCCCTTTTGAATACCATTCTTGCTCTTTCGTTCATGAACCAAAGTGAGAACTTTGACCCTGACATGTCACAGAACCTGTGGTAATTTCTCCAGCCTCTAACTATTGGTGCGAGCTTTTCAGCCTTCACCTTAGAACCATAATTTGAGCAGTTAACGATTTCCTTGACTTTCTGACGGAATTTTTTAAAGTTCTCCACTGAAGGAGTGATATTAAGTTTTCCGTTGGCTTTTACTTTGAAGTGCCAGCCTAGAAAGTCGAAACCCTCTGTCGCAGCAGTTATCTTGGTCTTCTTCTCACTTACTTTCATTCCTCGCGCTGCTAGGAAGTCGTCAATTCTTCCAAGTATCTCGTCTGCATCGTCTTGAGGTCTTATCACTATTACCATGTCGTCGGCGTACCGGACTGATGGTTTTTGGATGTATCTCTCTGGGGTTTTATCGGTGATTCTTTTCCTAAGATTATTGTGGTATCTATGAATGTCCTCAATCCCGTTTAGAGCGATGTTAGCTAGTAGAGGACTTACAACTCCGCCCTGTGGCGTTCCTTGCTCTGGAAATTCGGGGTTGATTCCGGCTTTTAGGCATCTGAAAATCCCTAGTTTGATTCCCTGGGGGGAGATCAAGTTTTCCATAATAGTGGAGTGTGAGATCCTATCGAAGCACTTTTCAATGTCGAGTTCGATAACTCTCTTATTTATTCCGTTGCATGAGGAATTTAGATTTTGAAACAAGAATTGTTGGGCATCGTGTGCCGAGCGTCCTGTCCTAAAACCGTAACTCCTAGCGTGGAAAGTGGCTTCGTGCGCTGGTTCTAGTGCGTATTTTGCAAGGCATTGCCAGGCTCTGTCTGCAATAGTGGGAATTTTTAACAGTCTGGTTGTCCCGTCCTTTTTAGGAATTGGGATTTCCCTTAAGCCTTGATGCTTCCAATTTCCTGCTTCGTTCTTTAGAGTAGTTTCTAGCTCGAAACGTTCTTCCAACGTAAGGGATTTCTTACCATCTACGCCCGCTGTCTTTTTCCCCGCATTTAGCTGAGATACTTGTCGAATTGCTAAAAATCTAGCTGCTTTGGACTTCAGAATAAGCTTTTGCAATGACCGCGCCTTCCGCTTGTCTCCTGCTGAAATCGCTTTAAACACTCTTTTTTGTAGGCGGAATAAGTTTTTCTGAAACCGTTTCCAGGGCAACATCTTCCAAGATTCACTAGTATCGCTATCGTTACTGTGTCTAATCATGCTCTTCTCAATTAAGTGTTTTCTGAATACCTTGCAACAATTACGTTGCATCCTACCCGACTTGAGAGAGTTCCGCGTCTCATCTCGCCTACTAGGGTTCGACATTCCCTAGACTCTCAACCCGTTTTTATTCGTTCCCTCAGATGATTGATTGTTCCGTTAGGTGTAGCCAATTTGACCATCAGAAACCCTAGATTCTCGCAGTTACTGACTACACTACTGCGGGTTTTAACTCTGATAGAGTCAGGGGTTTTTGGTTATGCCCTGCTCTGGAATAGGTCACTTTTCTAGGCTCAGTTTCACCGTAGGAACTCCCCATTAGCGCCAGTGTCAGCCCATAACGGCCGTCTGATTGCGCCCTGTTCCCAGCTTCACTCTGTAAGAATTGAGCTTACTCGGTGTGGGCAGATAAGGAGTCACGCCAGAATCTTGCGGGAAGGGCTTGCACCTTCATCAGTCTGAGAGTTCAACCTTTAATGACAGTAATCTGCTGTCGGGCTGGCTTAGTTATGTACGGACTGGATACCGTGATTCACTAAGCAACGAGTCGCACGTATTCATTCCACATTGCTTCCCCGCACGAAGGGCATTTCTTGCCAAGTTTTTGCACCATTATTTCGCTACAAGGTCAAGATTACAGGATTTCCACTCTTCTCTAGTAAGTTTTGCCACGCTAGCATCTTTCACTATCCGACCAGATGGAATCTTATTGCCAGCTTGCTCTACTGCCTGCTGCCATACATCCGCTTGCACAGCCGGTTCCAACTCGGCTTTCGCCAAAAACCGCAATTGTCGTTCGTTTGTCGGCATTGGAATTTGCCGACCAATGGTCGGCAAAAATTTTTGAAGATTCCCATAAACCACAGTAGCCGAAATCTTTAGGTAGGCGGCATCACGGCTATAATTGAAGCGTTCGCGGCAATACTCCTCAAAAGTCCGGTGCGTGGAACGGTACAGCCGTCTGTCCCTCAACTCTATCAGCGCTTGACCCGCCTCCAAAAATGCTCTCTCCACACGGTGTTCTAAATGCAGGCGTAAGCTTTGTTCTTCCTGGGTGGTTGAGTCGATGGGGGATATTATTCCCCGCACCTCTCAGTTAGATCCGTGCGTACCCGTTTCCGTGTACACGGCTCCCGATGTTCTTAGCTTGCGCCTTTGCTCATGTGCTTGTAATCATGACAACTCTCGTGAGTTACTTCGAGATTATTTTTCTTCCAGTTGGCGTGATTTCCATCAATGTGATGCAGGTGAACCCGTTCCTCATCGATGAACTTTAAGCCGCAGGTGGCACATCTATGGTTTTGCTTCTTAAGAGCAATAGAGGTTTCGCCGTAATAGAGTTTACTGTTACGTTCGCTCCAGTAGGCTGTATCTCCGTCGTAGGGTGATTTAGTTCCCTTGACAGAAATGTGTTTGTTTTCGGAGTAAGGAACCTTTGGGAATGCCTTTTTTATTAGCTCCTGGCATGAGTGACGGTTTTGCTTGGTTTCCTTGTTGAATACCTGAAAAGCTCTATAACTGATGTGCCATAAGGAAAACTTTGACCCATCCATCTTGCAGAACTTATGGTAGTTTCTCCATCCTCTAACTACCGGGGCTAATTTCTCAGCTTTTGTGGTAGCACCATAATTCGAGTTGTTGACGATGTGTTTTACTTTCTTACGGAATGCTTTGAAGTTATCCACTGAGGGAGTACTTTTGAACTTTCCGTTTTTCTGGACTTTGAAGTGCCAGCCGAGGAAATCAAACCCATCTGTCGCGGCGGTAACTTTGGTTTTCTTTTGGCTTACATTCATTCCGCGTTTGCGGAGGAACTCGCTGATTCTTTCAAGTATCTCTATCGCGTTGTCTTTGGGTCGGAGTATGATGACCATATCATCCGCGTATCGGATTGATGGTTCTTTGATATCCCTCGCCGAGGTTTTGTCAGTGATTCTGCGTTTCTGATTATCATGATATCTGTGGATACTCTCAATTCCGTTGAGCGCGATGTTCGCTAATAGTGGGCTGACCACTCCCCCTTGAGGTGTACCCTGTTCGGGGAATTCCGGATTAACTCCTACCTTGAGGCATCGGAGTATACCGAGTTTTAAGCCTTTGGGGGCAATGAGTTCGTTCATTATTGCTGAGTGATTAATCCTGTCGAAGCACTTTTCAATATCGAGTTCAATTACTCGCTTATTTATTCCGTTAACCTTGGAGTTAAGGTTTAGGAAGATGTACTTTTGTGCATCATGGGCAGAGCGCCCAGTTCTGAACCCGTAACTCCTGGAGTGGAAAGTGGCTTCGTGTGCTGGTTCGAGTGCGTATTTTGCTAGGCATTGCCAAGACCTATCCGCAATTGTTGGTATCTTAAGCATTCTGGTAGTCCCGTCCTTTTTAGGGATGGGGATTTCCCGTAAGCCTTGATGCTTCCAATTTCCACTTTTCATTCTCAGTAATTCTTCAAGGTTGAAGCGTTCTTCAAATGAGAGGGATTTTTTGCCATCAATACCAGCCGTCTTTTTACCAGCATTTAGCTGAGATACAAGTCTTATTGCAAGAAATCGAGCCGAGGTTGATTTTAAAATAAGCTTTTGGAGAAACCGCGCTTTCCGCTTGTCTCCAACATGAACCGCTTTATACACGCGCTTTTGAAGGCGGAAAAGATTTCGGCGGAATTTCTTCCACGGTAAAGCTTTCCAAGATTCACTAGTATGTCTACTGTGTCTAATCATTTTCTCTTCTCTAGTTAGTGTATTCTGAACACCTCAGACCAATTACGGTCTGTCCTACCCGAATTGTGGGGATTCCTCCGCTCGTCTGGGCTACTCGGGGAACGAAAGCCCCTAGACCCACAACTCGTTTTTATTCGTTCCCTCGGAGAGATTGATTGTTCCGTTAGATGTAGCCAATTCAACTACTGGATTCCCTTGACTCTTGCCGATACTGAGTTGATGTTCGGCGGGAATGAACTCCAGCAAGGTCAGGGATTTTGTGTTGCGCCCTGCCCATAACTAAGTCGTTTTTCTAGGCTCTGTTTCATCGTGGGAACTCCCCGTTAGCACCAGTGTCAACCCGCAACGGTCGTCTGATTGCGCCCTGTTCCCAGCTTCACTCTACAAGAACCGAGCTTGTTCGGTGTGGGCAGGTAAGGAGTCAATTCTGAGTCTGAATGGCAAGGCTTACACTTGCATCTGACCGAGAGTTCAGCCTTTAGCGACAGTAATCTGCTGTCGGGCTGGATTAGTTATTTACGGGCTGATTACCGTGATTCACTAATCAACGAATCGCACCAACTCTGTTACTTCAATAGCAGTAACCGTAATCGTTGCTGAGGCTGGGTTGTGTTGGCTAGAAGTATTTTCGGGAGCAGAATCGGTTGCTGGCTTTGGTTCACCAAATGCCCCAGGGATAACTTTCTTGCGTCTAGATGGTGGTTTGTTCATTGCCCCACCTCCAGGCTGACAGCAGATGAACAAATATTGAGTTGTGTCATCATGAAATATAGAGTTTTTATTTATGCCCCCATCCTTTAAACAGGTTGGGGTTTTTCATTGCTTTTTATATTTTGCACCGATGAAAGAATACTTTGACGAAAATCAGTTCAATACCACAGTTAACAAGAAAGACTTCAGAAGTCAGGAGCCTGAATTCAATTCTGACAACTGAATTCTGACAACTAACTTCAATTTCAGCTTATTCTAGAAAATACCCTCTTCAGCACATGGGTAAAACAACGGCTAATGCTTGATTATTTAACGGCGGGTATTGCATTTTGGATGACTTTGTTTGGAGTACAAGAGTCGTTGTTAGAATTTCGTCTGGGTTATCTTGGTCGTTACTGGTTTCTTGCAATTAGTGCTAGCTTACTCCTGAGCTTTTTGCTCTCTGCTCCGATTACTATCACACTAATCATTAAATTTGCGGTAGATCCATTCAGTTTCCCAGGTAATGTAATTCTCTCAGGAATTGCTGCGGTAATCTTTGGTGTGATTCTTACCCTGGCGCAGTGGTTGATACTTCGTCAATCCGAAATGACACCGAGAGTTTTTGCACTGATCAATACAGTTATTGGAATTCTCGTCTACTTCCTACTGGTATGGTTCAATGAGGGGAGTTTGGAGTGGAGTGGTAATCCCTTTAGCGGCTGGAAAACTGTAATAATATTTTTAGCTGGTGGTGCGATTACCGGAGCAGCCACTGGTAAAGCCTTGAATTTTTATTGTGAGCGAGTCGAACAGCGATTAATTCAGCTAGAGAGAGAAAGAGAAGAGAAAGAAAGACTCAGAAGAGAAAAAATAGAAAACGAAATATTTGAAAGGAAAAAGCAAGAAAGAGAAAAGCTTGAAAGGGAAATTCTAGAGAGGAAAATGATTGAGAGAGAAATTGCTTTGGAGGAAGAAAGAAAGTGGTATGAAGAACATAGTGATGATGATTTTGATTATGAAGATGAAGATGAAGAATAATATCTTGGCTTCATGTTATCAGTTATACAAGATACGGCATTGTTGCATGAATGGGGAAAAATGGTAAATTTTACTTATTCCTTCCTACCTCTACTAATCCCCTCCTAGTTTCCTAGTTTGACTATGAAGACGAAAGCCAAAGACAACTACAGAGTGCGTAACTGGCAGGAATACGATGCGGCACTCAAGCAGCGAGGCAGTCTGACTTTCTGGGTGAGTGAGGAAGTAATTGAACAATGGCGCAACGAAAAGAAGACAGGACAGAAGGTAGCCTCTAATTATTACAATGACATAGCGATCGCTACGATGGGAACTGTACAATCGGTATTTCACTTAGCAGGGCGGCAAACGGAAGGATTTTTGGAATCACTGTTTATCTTAATGAGAATTGAGTTGAAGGTGCCAGATCACTCCACTTTGTGTCGTCGTTTGAGCAAATTATCGGTGGAACTGCCCGTAATCCCAAAGGATGAGGCAATCCATGTTGTGGTGGATTCAACTGGAGTAAAAGTGTATGGCGAGGGAGAATGGAAAGTTCGCACACACGGGGTAGGTAAACGACGAACGTGGCGGAAGTTGCATCTGGGAGTTGATGAAGGAACCGGAGAGATTTTGGCAGCGGTGGTGACTACTAATGACGTAGTAGATTATGAGGTACTGCCTGACTTACTGGAGCAGATTGATACCCCTATTGAACAAGTATCTGGTGATGGCGGTTATGACACATTTGACTGTTACAACACAATCACCTCACACACACACAATGCCAAAGCAGTGATTCTACCTCGCAGTAGCGCCAAGATTCAGCAACACGCTAACTGTAAAGAACTGCCTTTTAAATATACAAAGTAATCTTAAAAAGCGTTGTACTGCACAGAGAAATACACCCCGTTATCCTGCCAGGTTCTTCCGTTTGAGTCCACCGACATCAAAGGAATTCCCCAATCAACACGAGCGTTAAAGTGATCGCCCCCGCGCCACTGCAACCCTAACCCTACAGAAGCCAGAGTATTCGAGTCAGGGTTTTCCGTGCCTGCGTTCCACACAAATCCGAAGTCTGCAAAGGGAATTATTTGCAAAGTCCCACCAGCCCTGAGAATCGGCACTTGCACTTCAGCCGAAGCAAACACGCCATTATCAACTAAGAAAAAATCTTGGCGATATCCTCGTACACTATCCACACCACCCGCGCCAAACTGTTCTAGCGGCAAAAGTGTAGTAGTAGCTAGTTGCGTATTCAGACGCAGTAACATCAGAGTCTCTGGAGCCAACAGCCGTAACCATTGGGCTTGCCCTTGCCAACTGAAAAAACGACTGTCCGCTCTATCTGAATTTATCGTCGCGTCGAATGCATCAAGTCCCACGTTGAACTGCGATCGCACTGCAAATACTTCACGGTTATTGCGAGACACCCATTCTTGAAAAAATCGCAATGCTGATACTCTTGTACGTCCTTGCTCATCTGCACCCGACGAGGGGAATGGTAGTCGCTCAAACTCCAAATACGAAGCTTCAGTTTCCCGGCGAGAAGCTGTAATACCAAGGGCAAATTCTTGATTAAGGGTTTGGATTATCGGCTGGCGATATGTCAATTCGTAGTAACGAGAAGACGATTGGATGTCTAGAACATTGAAAGGCTCTTCGATGACATTGCTCGATGTTGTACCATAGCTGAAGCTAAATGTCCCATCTTGAGGATTAAGGGGCAGTGTATAACTGGCATCGAAAGAGTTGCTACCATCGGTGTTAGTATACCCCAAACCGATACTATCTCCCAATCCCAACAGGTTTGCTTCAGTTACTTGCAGACGACGGCGGAAACTTCCTACTGCTGGCGATTGCTCGTTGTCTAGTGTTATCTGAGTATTAAATGTGTCTGCTTCCTTGATACTCACTTGTAGTACGCTCTCCCCTGGACTTGAGCCTTCTGATAATTCAGCTGATAGGTTTTCAATCAAAGGATTAATTTGCAACAGTTGCAGTGCTTCTAACAAACGTTTTTGATTGACAGGCCCTTTTGTCTTTGCTTGTATGCGATCGCGTACATAATTAGGAGAAAGTCGTTGAGTACCTGTTATTTGAATTTCTTCCAATTTACCTTCGACTACTTGAATTTTGACAACACCGGAACCCGGACGAATTTCTTGAGGTGGAATATAAGCACCAGAAGTAATGTAACCATTATTCACGTATAAGTCAGTGATTCGAGAACGAGCTTGGTATAGTTCAGCTAGCGTAATTTGTCGATTCGTAAAGTCGGACAAAACTTTAGCCATCTCTTCTTGACTGAAAACTGTACTACCAATAATCTCGAAGCGTTTAACTGTAACTGTTCCCGTCAGATTGCTCGGTAATGATTCTTCTGGTGGGGTTGGTTGGGATGGTGCTAGTAGTTCTGGTGGTGGGGGTAGTTGCTGAGGAACTTGAAATGATGGTTGCGGTGTCGGCGTAGGGGGTTGTATGTCTTGTGGAGGGGGCAGATTAGGTACTTGTCCAGTCTGTACAGTCTGTGCTTGTAGGGGTTTAGAAGTCGCACTAAGCAGTATCAATAGGCTTAAAGGCAGCCAAGTCAATGTGCGGTTTTTGGGGGATTTATCGGTCATCAGATTGGGTAGGATATTGCCGCAAACTCTGGAATTGTACAGCCTGGATGCTTTGGATTGTCGTAGACATCGCGCTTATTCAAACTAAAATCTAAATCTGTTAAATCCAGTAGTTGAGACTATCTTATTGTTTTTTAATAGATAATGCAGATACAAAATCACCGCCATCCTTGAATGCACAAAATCGTCATTTAATCAACCTCTTTTATATTAGTTTTTTGGATGAATAGAATGGTTATATCAATACCTTAATTCTGAAGCTCCATATTATAATCACGATTATTGCGAAGTATATTTTCCCAAAGAATTATATAATATGATTTTGATACCAAAAATAAATATTTTGCATTTTTAGTAAGATTCATGATTACTAAAATACGTATTGCTAACATTCTGAGCATCGACTCATATAAAGCACCAATATTATTTGCAGACTACTGAGACAAAATAATCCAAACCCAATATTAATAATGAGTTTAGATAAGGAACAGAAACAGATACAACATCAGTCGAGACTTGGACTTGAAGTACTACAAGGTTGCAGCCTTATAGACCTCACGGAACAACAGAGGTATGAGTTTAAGAAATCTCTTTGGGAACACGGTGTTGTTGTCGTCAAACAGCAAAGCCTTATCGCATCAGAATTAGAAGAATTTGCCAGAAAAACTTTCGGTAACCTAATGTTTGGTGGCTCTAACACATTAGATTCTGACATCAGTCCAGACTTACAAAGTCAATATATCAATATCTTGGGTAATCCAAAGGAAGAAACAGAACCATTGGAACAGTTCGCCTGGAAGTGGCATCAAGATAAAGACGGTCTTCCACGCACAGAAGGACTAGACATGAATGCTCTATATGTTGTGATGCTTTACGCGGTTGAAGTACCTACGGAAGATATCAATGGACATCCTCACTCTACTCAATTTATTGATTTGATAGAAGCATACAAAAATTTAGATGTCGAAAAACAGCACCAACTAGAAAAAATATACTTGTATCATAAAGCCCCCCAATTCACTAAGAAAGCTGTTGATATTCCCAGCAAAATGCATCCTCTTGTATCTACTCATAAAATCACTAATAGAAAGGGACTATACCTGGGTATTGACACTACAATCCCCGTTGGCATGGAAAATAATATAGAAGGCGCAAAAAAATTTATGGAGGATTTATTTGAAACTGTTTTTAGCAGTACACCTATTTATTCTCATATTTGGGAAAAAGGAGACGTTATATTTTGGGACAATTCACAGGTAATGCATAGAGGTATTCCCTATAATGCAAAAAAATATAAGCGTATTGCATTGCGTTTAGGGGTCGTAGAAAAATAAAATTTTTCATTACTATTCATCTTTTTGTTTAGCTTTAAAATACTAAATTCAACTTTAAAGAGGCGCATTATTTTGAAATCAATTAATATAGTATTTTGGAGTATTAAAGGCATTGCCTTCCTTCTCTTGCTGGATTGCTCATCAGTTATAGCAGAAGTTATGCCAGACCAAAGCTTGCCTGTTAATTCTATAGTTACACCACAAGGTAATACCAAAGTAATTGATGGAGGTACTATACAAGGTAATAACTTGTTCCACAGCTTTGAGCAGTTTTCTATTCCTAGAGATAATACAGTTTTATTGAATAATTCTCTAAGTGTTCAGAACATTTTTAGCAGGGTAACAGGTTTGTCAGCTTCAAAAATAGATGGGCTACTCAAAGCTAATGGGACAGCTAACCTATTTTTAATTAATCCCAACGGGATTATTTTTGGACAGAATGCGCGCTTAGATATTGGAGGTTCCTTTATTGCAAGTACTGCCAATGCTATTACGTTTTCTGATAGTTTTAAATTTAGTGGTGCAAATTCTTTGACAAAACCTTTGCTGACCGTTAGTATGCCTATTGGCCTGCAATATTATGGCAAATCAGCTGCGATTCAAGTCAAAGGAACTAGTCAAGGTTTAATTGCTCCAAGTTCAGCAAACTCTCCAATAATCAGAAACGATGACGTAACTGGATTGCGGGTACAACCAGGTAGAACCCTAGCTTTAGTGGGAGGGGATGTTACCCTAGATGGCGCTACTTTAACAGCAGAACAAGGACGAGTTGAGATAGGCAGTGTCGCCTCTGGCGTGGTCAGCCTCAATCCAATTGATCAAAAATGGACATTGGGCTATGAAGGAACCTCTTCTTTTAAGAACATTCAGTTATCTCAACAAGCTTTAGTAGATAGCAGTGGCGATACAGCTGGCTCTATCGCCATACAGGGAAAACTTATCTCTTTAACTGATGGTTCAGTGGTTTTAAATCAAAATTCAGGTTCGCAACCTTGGGGAGGTATTAAAGTCAACGCTTCTGAATCGTTGCAATTAAGCGGAGCCTCGCCAGACGGAAGATTTATTAGCCTCATACGGACTGAATCGCTAGGGTCTGGAGATGGAGGAGATATAGAAGTTTTCAGTAAGCGGTTAGTTCTTCAAGAAGGAGGAGCTATAACTAATAGAAATTATAGCGATGCTAACGGAGGTAACGTTCTGGTAAATGCTTCTGATAGCTTACAATTACTTGGTTTCTCATCCTTTAATCCTTTTCTTATTAGTAGTATCGTTACCAGTAGTTTAACTTCTGGAAAAGCAGGAAACATTTTAGTGTCAACAGGGCAACTAAATGCTCGTGATGGAGGGCAGATAACATCTATAGCTCGTGAAGCCAGTAATGCAGGAAATGTAACTGTAAATGCAACTGGTTCTATAGAATTAACTAATTCCGCTGAATTAATCGATTTAATTCTTTTAGGGCGAAATGCAAATAGCCTTTTGTCTTCTGTAGCTTTTGGTCAAGGAAGTTCTGGGAATTTAGCAATCAGCACCCCAAAATTAATAGTGGGAGATGAAGCAACAATTAATACTTCCACTACAGGCTCTGGCTCTCCTGGATTTGTTGACATTAACGCTTCTGACATAGAGGTAAAAAGTGGCGCTAGTATTAGTTCGGCTGTCATTATGGCAAATGCGTCCACCCAACAACGACTTTCATCTCGTCCAAATCCAAACGGAGATACTGGAAGAGTAAAAATTAATACTAATAGCTTGCGCTTGACGAATGGTATTATTAGCGTTAGAAGTCTTGGTACAAATGAGGGTGGAACACTTGAGGTCACTAGTAGATATATCTCGTTGGATAAGGAAAGCTTAATTACCGCGGCAACTGTTTTTGGCGAAGGCGGTAATATTTTCTTGAATTCCCAATACTTGCAATTGCGTCGAGGCAGTGCCATCACTGCAACTGCTGGTAATAGTGGCAATGGTGGTAATATCAAAATTGACACAGGGATTTTACTTGCTCTAGAAAATAGCGCAATTACGTCCAATGCCTTTGAAGGAAAGGGAGGTAATATCAGAATCGACACCAAGGGGCTTTTCCTTTCTCCAAACAGCCAAATTACAGCCAGTTCAGAGCGAGGCGTTAACGGTACGGTTGAGATTAACTCTTTAATCAGAAATAATGTGCAGCCTAAGACAGAACCAGAAGCGGTTCAAGTAGACACCAAGATTGCATCGGTCTGTCAAGGGCGATCGGACACACTAGCAAGTACTTTCGTCGTTACTGGTCTTGACGGTTTATTGCCTAGCCCTAGCAATCTGCCATCTCACAACCCTGTTTGGCAAGACAATTCTCTTTTATATCAGTCCGATCATGATTCAGAAAAACTAAAATTAATGGATCAAGAACCTACACGAATACTAGAAGCACAAGCTTTAGTACAAAAATCTGATGGTAGAGTCTTCTTGACAACAAATTCCAGTTCAGTCAGTCCTAACACTGCATTGTCTGCTAGTCCATGTTCCGGCTAAATTGACCAAGTAGGCATGAATCAACTTTAGTTAAAAATTAATGATTAAACGTCGAGATTGGGTCAAATACTTATCTCTAAGCGTTGTAGGGTTATTTACGTTTAATAATAAAGCGTTTCTTACCCCTGCTTACGCCACGAATAAAAAACACAATCAGGCGCGACTATTGACCCAAAGAGGAAAAAAGTATCTTGATATAGGTCGAGCAGCAGAAGCCCTTAAAAATTGGGAAGAAGCCACAAAAATTTATCGTCAAATTCACTATGAAGAGGGCATTACTGGCAGCTTAATTAACCAAAACTTTGCCTTACAAGCTTTAGGCTTAAATCGTCGGGCTTGTACAATACTTTTGCAAGCTTTAAAGTTAGATACGGATGCTGATATTTGCGCCATCCCGTCAGAGAAATCTACTGAATCTACGATGAAATTACTGACGACAGCAATTGATCAGCAAAAGCTAATACCTCTGAATCTGTCTGCATGGCATAACTTGGGAGATGTATTGCGATCAATTGGCAAGCTAGATGAATCAAGAATAGTGTTGACAAAAATTTTGTCAACTGCTGAAAATTTCCCGTCTGCTGATAATAGTATAATTTTACTCTCTTTAGGGAATACTGAAAATTCATTTTATAAGCAAGCAAGAGATAATTATAATTCAATAGAAGAACCAGCGTTCAAGAAAGAAGCTAGTTCTTTAATTCAGAAAAAAGCTCTGCAATCAATTGAGATTTATCGGCAAGTAATTAATTTACCAACAACTTCTCAAGAAGCAAAATTGCAATCTCAATTACAGTATTTGAATTTGCTATTAGATTTTGAGGAATGGCTAACGGCAGAGGTGAAATCAGGGAAAACAAATTTAACCAATGTTCACGCTAGTATCACTCAACAGATTCAGCCAGTAGTGGACTTAGTGTTACAAAACTCTTCAGCATTTTCTCAATTATCTGCTACCCAGTCTGTTTATGCGAAACTTAACTTTGCCAACAGTCTAAATCAAATCTCAGACAAACAATTAGATTCATTAGCTATTGAGTACGCTGAAAGCGCTTTGTTAACTGCTCAAAGCACGAATAACCAGCGACTAAAGTCAGAAGGTTTCGGTACTCTAGGAAAGCTTAAGCTAGAGCAATCACAACCATATTTTGAAGAGGCTTTGAGATTGGCTCAATCAGTTCGAGCATGGGATCTTGCCTATCAATGGCAGCAGGAATTAGCAAAATTGTACAAGGAGCAGGGAAAACATAAAGAAGCTCTCCAAGCATATAGCGCAGCAATTGAAAACGTAACTCAAGTTCGGAACAATCTTTTGTCAACTAATACAGATTTACAGTTCTCCTTCAAAGAAAAAGTTGAACCTTTATATCGTGACTATATGCGATTGCTCCTAACAGAGTCTAATCCCAATTTGCCACGAGTAATTCAGACTAATGAAAGACTGCAAATAGCAGAACTGGAAAATTATCTTCAATGTGGTAAGCTTAATCTTACAGCTTTGAATGAAATTGAAAACTTAGATACTAGCCCAACAATTATTCATATAATCGACTTAGTTGATAGTCTAGAAGTAATCTTTCAATCTCCTAAACAACCTATTCATCACCACTCTGTTGATTCTCAGCTAATTAGAGGGCATATTAATAATTTTATAGACACTTTACAAGATAATAATCTTGCCTATGTTAGTGCAGATGTGATTCTTGACCGTTCACAAGCACTTTATAATTTATTGATTGCACCTATCAAATATTTACCGACATCAGGAATACTAGTATTTACTTTGGATGCATCTTTGCAAAGTTTACCGATGGGCTTGTTTCATGATGGAAAAAATTATCTGATCGAGCGTTACGGTATTACAGGTACTCTCGGTTCTCGAATACAACCACCTAAACTTTTAAAAGAGAAGCAGTTAAAAGCTTTCATTGCTGGACTCAGCAAGATCAGCCCTAGTTTTTACGCTCCCAATGCTCCCAAAGGACTCAAGGTATTACCAGGGGTAGAAGTAGAAATAGCAAATGTAAAAAAAGGAATTACTTCTTCAAAAGTATTGTTAAACGAAGATTTTGTTAGCCCAATGCTAGATAAAGAATTGAGTACAGATGATTTTTCAATAATTCACCTAACTACTCACGCTCAATTTAGTTCTGTTCCTGACCGAACAATGATTTTTGCTTGGGATAAACCAATTACTGTTTCCGAATTTAATGATTTACTCAAAGAAAAAACTCAGTCTAGCCAAGAAGGAATTGAGTTATTAGTTTTGAGTGCTTGCCAAACTGCCAAAGGTAATAAGAGATCAGCTCTAGGAATGGCTGGAGTGGCAGTACAAGCCGGAGCTAGAAGTACTATAGCCACTCTCTGGCAAGTAGATGCTGATTCCAGCGCTTTACTGATGAAAGAATTTTATCAGCGATTGAAAGATGGTTTGACTAAAGTCGAGGCACTACGTCTTGCACAATTGCAACTGATATCAAACCCTCAATATCAACACCCTTCCCACTGGGCAGCATTCTTACTTATTGGCGGCTGGCTATAATTTCATGATCAAGTTAACGATCTTTCAACCATTTCACCAATTTTAACCCTGATTGTACCTTTTCTAATTCAGATGTATTACTACTGCTCAAAGCTAATTGAGCTGCTATCGTGTAAGTATGCTCCGCATCTTCTGGTAACAACGCTCCTAAATAGCGATCACCTAGTAATCTGTAGAGAGTTGGATTTTGACTACCTGCCACGACTCGTGCTTTTAATGTCTTAATTGATTCATCTAAAAGAAGCTTTGACATATATATAGCATCCAAATCTCGGAAAGCGGCTTCATCAGGCGACAATCCCAAGTCTCTAATTTGCTTGACTTCATCAGAAATCTGCTGAACATCATCAAAAGGTAAAAGATGGACTACTAAGGGACTATAATTCAGGGGTTGGTCGCCATAGTTACTAATTACAGTAATTGTATAGGTGTTGCCATACTGTAATTCTTTTTGCTCTTTCGGATATGGCAGATTAGTAGTATTTCTTACATCTGCTTCCCAGCTAACACCATTGCCTTTTACTACTACTGTATAGCTATCAGCGCCTGCCACTGAGCGCCAAGAGATTTCTGGTCTATTATCTATAATTGAACTGCCGTAAGGACTAGTTACAATCGGCGCATTTTTTTCATCATCTGGCCCCTTATAGTCATGTGGACAAGGAATTATATTTAATACTGAACACTGTACAGTTTCATTAGGTGGTGGCGCACATATTTGTGTATTAAAAACAGTGTTCTGCTTCAAATACAGAATTTTTCGGTTTAAGAAACAGAGAACTTTGACCGCGCTTCCGTTTTGAGGATTGATCCGCTCTCCCAAACACAAATATCTTCCTGTTTTTAGGAAGCGATCGCCCATGCTATAAACTCGACCACTTGGTTCATCACATAAATTCTTTTGTAATATTCGTTGCTGTCCCCATGCACTGGTAGCCAACAAAAGTATTAGTGTTGGTATTGATACCAGGGTTGTAAGTCGGACTGCAAAGACTTTTTTAATTGGGCTAGGTACGGTAAGCATTACAACTTCTTAAAAAGCTAATTACTTTTTTGTAGTTTAATCTAAGTAGAGAACAAATAAAGCATAAAATTTAGTTTATAGCGTCAAAGCCTGTTATGGGTTTGTCCTGATCTGTCGAGAATTAGGCTTAAGCCTAATTCTTTGTAATACATCTCCTCGCCAGCGAAAGACTTCTGGCACTTTCGACTCAAGTATCAAGCAGGCTTCCCAATTAAGCCAGGAATTATCGTTATCACCCAAAGCTTCTTGAACTTGTGCCAGTAAGCAGTAAGTGTCTGCTCTTTGAGGATCTAATTCTCCGGCTTTTTCTAAATATTCCTTTGCTTGACCCAACTTGTTCTGCTCTAACTTTGCCCAACCTAAGTTTTTATACAATGCAGCTTGTAATTTTGGTTCTTTAGTTTTTTGTAACCCTTGTAGTGCTATAGCAATCGCCGCATTATAGTCACCTTTTAGATTTTTCAATCTTGATAGATTATTAATAACTGGAATTGCTTGACTATTAATTTTTATCGCCAACTGATACTGCTGCTCTGCTAAATCTTTTTTTCCTTGGTCATCATAAAACGTTCCTAGCCCATAATGTCCTGACCAACTATCAGGGTTCAACTTCAAAGCTTTCTCATAATTAGTTGTTACACATTCAAACTCATTTAATAACTGGCAAACAAATGCTAAATTATTATAAGTTTCTACATCTTGATTATTATATTTTATCGATAATTCATAATACTTTTTCGCAGATCGCAGGTTTTGAGTACTACGAGATGCTTTATCAAAATAAAACTTGGAAATAGAATTTTTCACTTCAGGATTAATTTTTATAGCTGAGTCAAAAGACTCTTGTGCTCCCTGAGAATTATTTGCTGCTTCTAACTTTTGTCCTTGAGTTACTAGATAGTTAGCTGCTAAACGTATAGATAGAAAGACACCCCCAACAAATCCTAAAACCATCAATGTATATTTGCTATATTTAAAAACTTTAGAATTAGCTAATCTATAATTTTTAATTTGCTTAGGCAGTTTTTCTAACCGCTGCAAAATTACTTCAGTAGTCTGCGGACGCTGCCCTGGAAGGAGAGCCATTAATTCATCAAGAAAATCAGCAAAGGGTTTGTCAATCTGCGATGCTTTATCTCTCCAAATTAGGTTTCCTGTTTTTTTATCTGTTGGTAGGTCAATCAGAGAAATACCAGTAACTAGATTTACAAAAGTTCTACCTAAAGCGTAGAAATCTGACTGGGGTACTGCTTTACCATTAACTTGCTCCAGTGGAGAATAAAGAGGCGTGCTGATAGCTGTAATTTCATATTGTCCTCCCCTACCTGTACTAGTCCCTCCGCTACCGCTAACTTTTGCTAGGTAAGTGTCAGTCACTTGCCGGGCTGCACCAAAATCAACTAATGCTAGTTGACCATTTGGCTTAAGAATTATATTAGAAGGTTTAATATCTCGATGAAAAAAGTTAGAGCGATGCACTGTGTCGAGAATGTCAACCAAGTGTTGCAGCCATTCCAATGATAGAGATTGTGAAATCGGGCGATTAGACTCTAACCATCGCTCCAAATTTTGTCCCTCAATTTTATCCATAACTAAGCAATGCAATGTTAAGGAATTATTGGAAGGAACAAAAGTAAAAAAATCATCTATGGTGCTTCTAGGAATACCGGAATGGCGGATTTTTTGTAAACAGAGAGATTCCCGCTCAATTAACTCAACCAGCTTAGGCGAGTTCCATTTCAAAACTTTCATGACTCGCTGCTTGCGAACAGGATTCCATTGAGTACCAGCATCATCTACTTCAAAAACTTCAATGTAATTATACGGGTCGTTAGTGAGCGCTCTCAATGGCTTGACTAAGCGAATGCGATTATTAATCAGCAACGAAGTCCCACAAGAGAGACATTCTTCGACATGATCAGAATTATGATTTTGGCGGTGATTGCAAAGGGGATTGATACAGTAACTCACTGAACCTCCTTACCCAAAAAGCTCCTAGCATTTATACATAGCGAGTGACGTACACAAAAATATAATGTATATTGCAACACCGTGTTATCACCGCTTAAGAAAAAGTCTTCAGTAAAACTATCAGAAAATTTTATGATACTTTTTTACAAAAAATAGTTAGAACTGGAAGAAACAAAGTATATTAATGTGATGCAATACCCTCTTAGAAGTAATCATAGTCTAGGAAAAGCCCTTTATAAAGGCCTTCTAGACCTACGGAAATAGCAAGTCATGGATTTTAGTGCCGTACAAAAACTGAATTCACCTGCCCTTACCTCAGTTATCCCAAAAGGACGGAAGGAAGGGCAAATATCCTTGGCAACAGTAAATTTTGAAGCTGCATTGGTTGTAGTAGATAATTTAGTGTTTGGCAAAAGAGGCAAACACCTATCTGAAGCAGAAATTATTGTCCTAAAGGGAGCATGGGATGATGATGATTACGAAGAGGTGGCAGAAAACTCACCTTACAGCCTTAACTACTTGCAAAGACGCGTAGCTCCTCCCTTATGGGATTTACTCTCCGAAACTCTTGGCAGTGGAGAGCGGGTTGGAAAAAAGAAGCTGCGGCGTATTCTATTAGAGCAGGTTACTAAAAAGTATCCTATTCTATCTGCGTCAATTGAAAACCAAAGACCCTCTGGCAAGGAACTAGTGCAACTTATGGGAAGTCCCCTGCCTGACATATCCAGTTTTTATGGACGGACAAAGGAACTAAACCATCTAAAGGAGTTAGTAATCGAGCAGCGATGCGTATCACTCATAGGAGTAGCGGGCATCGGTAAAAGTGCATTAGCTGCAAAACTATTAACAGAACTTAGTGTAGAATCTCAATCTAGATTTGATTGCTTAATTTGGAAATCGGTGTCCCATGCACCACTACTTCAGGACTTAATAGCCGATTTAATAGAGCTAACTCAACCCACAGAACCGGAGCCAAGCTTACCTAAATATACTCAGGCAATGCTTACTGTGTTAATCAAGCAGTTGCAATCACAGCGTTACTTCATAGTATTGGATGAATGTGAAGCCTTATTTCAGACAAATAATTTGGAGCAGAGGCTAGAGTACAAACTATTTTTTCGCCGCTTAGTAGAGGAGCAGCATAAAAGCTGCTTACTTTTGACTAGTCGAGTTTGGCCTAATGAGTTCGATGTACTGATAGAAGCTGATCGACCTATTCAGTATCTCAGAGTTGGAGGTTTAGATCCGGATGCGGCCATGCAGTTTTTATCTGCCTTGGGATTGTGCAACGAAGAAAAGCGCTGTAGTCAATTAATTCAAACTTATCGCGGTAATCCTTTAGAACTAAAAGCAGTTTCCAATCGAATTCACCACTTCTTTGCAAGTAGTACTGAAAGATTCTTTCAAGATCCAACTACACTCGTTAGTAGTCGGTTTCAAGAAATGCTCAATAAGATTTTTGGTCAAGTATTAAGCAAGATACAGCGAGAAATCATGATTTATTTAGCAGAGAAAATAGTTTTAAACTTTCAATATATTAGTTTCAGTAAATTATTAATTGAATTAAATCAAACCCAAAACATATCTATCTCAACATCAGAGTTGATTACAGCACTAGAAGGACTTGAAAAAAATTCATTAATAGAAAGTAGTAAAGACCCAGTTACAAAAGAAATTAATTTTACTCTACAACCAGTAATAAAAAAGTATATTATGACAGATCCTCTGGGGTTGGTACATACATCTGATGCTTCAACAACATTAGCAATTGCATCTTAAGAGAGGTAGCTATGATTGCAGGCAACCTAGAACTAACAATTAAGATTAACGAACTGTCACAACCCAAGACCATAGAGAATGGTTGGCAACGGTTTGACCTAGACTGTGACGGACGCATCATAACAATCACAGTTAAACCAAGGATTTACAATAAACTGATCGATCATACCAGTAATTACCCACAGTGGGTAACAGCGATGTCTAACGACAAGCCGCGAAGCATCTACGCAGGTAAACTCGGTCAGTCAACTGAGCATGGGTTCGTGTTAGAAGAACCCAGCATACAAGTTTTCGAGCGCAAGCCCAAGGCAGAAACAACGTTTGCGGTAGGTGCTGCTTCTTGAAAAAGTGATTACCCAACTAGGGTAAGCTGAAACCAATACTGATAAATATGGAGGAGTCAAACACAAAAAAATCAGAATCTCGCTAGATACGGAAAGACCACAAGTTATGTAAAATCAAGCTGATTGCGTAAAGGAGGAAAAGGTGAAGATACAACAGTACGACAACTTAACGCACAAAGCGCCACTAAGGAGTAGCGCTTCGTGCGTGGCTTAAATTTCATATAACCTCAGAGCGGGGTTATCTCACGAAAACCAAAGCAGTGGTAGATAAAGTTTGCCGACTTTTCCACTGACTGGTCAGACGAGATTGAATCCGCTGCTTCTCGTATTATACGAGAAGCCGCACGAAACTCACCAGTTTCGTGTGGCAATTTTTGTTGTTGAAATTCATAAGTTTCTGTAAAGTTAAGTTTGATTAAGAAATATCCCGAATTTTGTAGCAAAAAATAGTAGCAGCGCGAATAACAGTTATCAGTTGGAATTCACAGTCCTTTCTCATTGTCAACTGTAGACTGATAACTGATGCAACCCCCTCTGAGCTTGTCAACCAAGTAATCAGGGGAAAAGATCGTGATAAATAGCAAACCCAAGAGCGCAGTAGTTCAGTCCTTGGGATCAGAAAGTGCAGCTTTTGTACAGCAACTTTGTGCTGTAGCGTCGGGTAATTTCAGGAATATCCTGCCTAGTGGTCTACCAACTCAAAAATTCTGGGTGAGGATTGGCGAAAGGTTAAAAGGGAAAGCGATAAAATACCTTTCCCCTTTACCCGTTTCTCTTTACCCAGCCAAGGGAACTTGGCTAACTACTAGAGCAACAGATTTGTTGCTGCTGATTTCTCCAGCGTTGCTTTTGGGCATTGTGTTGGCGAGTGGGAAAAGTTTGGGCACCGATATTACTTTGAGATTAGATACAGCTTTCTCCAAGGAATTCCAAGGGGAGAGCCGATGAATAGCGCGACAATTGAATACCCAAACAATCTCACGGCTACCGAATACCATGAGTTGCTAACTGGTAGCGCCATTCATCCTGCATTGATTGAGCGCAACTTCTTCCACATCGAGGGAGAAACAATTTATGACTACCTGTTTATCTCCAACAAAATTCCTCGAAAAAATGCAGGTCGAGTCACGGATGGATACATCAAAATGTATCAGCATCTATTACTGGGTGGGACGTGGATTCAGTCACTTGACCCATTCAAAAACTGGCAACCGATGGAGTGGGGGCGGATTAAGCCCAACTTCCCGCGCTTTGATTGGCAAACAGGTAAACCAGTTAAATACGAGTCACCCCCCAAAACCCCCAACCGCGTTACCTATTTTGATGTCTCTAACCCCATCTGGGACAAAGTTGCAAAGCGTTATTTAATTAAGCGCTATCATTCACTTTTAGCATTGCGCTTACTGGATCAACTTAATCCACTAATATTTTGGGAGTGGGTGAAACAGCATCCAGAGATTCCGATTATCTTATGCGAGGGAGAGAAGAAAGCCGCTTGCTTGCTTAGTTTAGGGTTTGTAGCGATCGCACTTCCGGGAATTTGGAATGGGCGTGTAGGCAAACAAGATTTTGATGAACGGTTGCATCCTGACTTAGTACCAATGACTCAGGCGGGGCGCAAGTTCATAATTCTTTTTGACTACGAAACAAAAGCTAAAACCAGGTGGTCGGTGTTTCAAGCCACTGTTCGCACTGCAAAAGCAATCGAATCGGCTGGTTGCTTTTGTGAAGTTGCGCTGTTACCAGGCCCAGAAAAAGGCGTTGATGATTTCGTGGTTGGTCGCGGTGAAGATGCTAACGCTCTACTGACCGCAATCATCGATGATGCTAAATCACTTGCTGATTACAAGCGCTCGTATCGGGCTAAAAAATGGGGACTAAGTAAATATAAACCAGATGTCACAGTCAATATTAAATATTTGACCCAAGCACTCTGCATTCCGGATCTGGAGGAAAAATGTTCATCTGTCCCGCCACTTTATGATCTGGCAGAAGAAAAATTGTTTACCCCAAGTGTTAGCTCTACAAGCTGTGGAGAGGTAGAAGGAAAACAAGAGTTAATAATTTCTGACTGCCCTGACCAAGCCCCGTTGGGGCAGGGTGTGGGGTGTGGGGTGTGGGGTGTAAGGAAAGAAATAGCCCCGTCTTTTCAAGACGATTGCATTGGTCGGAGTTCCAAGCTCAGTCCAATGCCGTCTTCACTACACCCAACACCCGACCCCCAACACCCTATTTTTGACCACAAACCCAGTACCCAAAATCCCAAAAAGTCTTTCCGTTTTCCAGAAAAAGGACTAGTCGTACTCTGGAGCGACATGGGCACTGGTAAAACTGAACTTATGCGCTGGTGGCGTGACCAAAATCCTGATGCACGGTTCCTCAACAATGGACATCGGGTTAACTTGTTGAAAAATCTTGCCGAACGCTTGCAGACAGCGATGTACTCCGACTTGGGTTACACAGGTTTAGCCCAGGCTCAAGCCCTTAGTATTACTATTGACAGCTTGCACAAACTCAATACTCAGTCTCTCACCTACGGCTGCATATTTATAGATGAAGCTTGCCAATACCTCACCCACCTACTACACAGTAATACTTGCAAACAGCACCGTGCAGCAATCCTAGAAGTACTGGAATATATAGTATACAACGCGCCACTGGTCGTCATCGCTGATGCACACATGGATGACCTGACTGTGGATTTCTTTCTTGCAATGCGACCAAAAGGTGAAGTACCTTACATCATTAAAAACGAATGGCGGAACGGGGAGCGCACAATTTATTGGTACGAGGGGGATAATGAGAGCGCCCTAGTCGCCCAAATCTCGGCAGCGCTGATGCTTGGTGAGAAAGTTATGGTTGCCAGTGACAGTAAGCGTTTTATCAAAAAACTCGACAAATCCTTTACTATCAAGTACGAAGAATCTAACTCCGAAAAATCACATACACAAAAAAAATGGCGTATCTGGTCTGTTCACTCTGACAATTCTGGCAGTGATGAAAATGTTGCTTTTATCAAAGATATCACCAACGCCGTCAAAAACTTTGATGCCTTGTTCACCTCTCCCAGTCTCGGCACTGGTGTCGATATTTCCGAGTATCATTTTGATTTAGTGTTCGGTGTGTTTCACGGCGTTTCCCAAACTGCTACTGAATGCGCCCAGCAACTGTACCGTTATCGTCCAAAAGTCCCGTTTCATATTTGGGTGGCCCCGCGTCCTCCTTTTGGTTACAAGGATACCAATGCTACCAAGATTAAAGAGCGCTTGCTCCAAACCAATGAAATGACCGCTTTTCTGTTGCGGATTGACCGTCAAACAGGCAAACGCGGAGCCGAGAAAGATTGGGCGCTTGAGGCTTACTGCCAAATTATGGCTAACCGCCACTATTCTCTCAATAATCTGCGTGATGATTTGCGATCGCTCCTCACCGAAATGGGCAATACATTTATATATGTGGGCAGTGATTCAGATCCTCAGTCTCTCGAAAATCTTAAAGCAGCAGCACAAGCTTTGGATAGTGCCCACAATTCGGCTGTTGCCAAGGCCAAGAATATTACTTTGAGCGAGTACCGTGCCCGTCAGAGCAAAGATTACCTTGACCCTAATGAAATTTTTGAATGCGAAAAGTTCCGCATTTCTGATTCTTACGGCATCGAAGTAACGGAATCACTCGTAGAAATGGATAAAGGTGGTCGCTTAATTAGAGCGATCGCCGGACTTGAGGCCATTTTAGCCCCACCCGAAGAATCGTTTACTGACCCGAAAACTGGGCAAACTTATCCTACCCCACCAACAATTGTCACCCAAAAAGACCGCGCCGAACGGGACAATTTACCTTTGTGTATCGACTGGGGGAATTACTCGGCTCGATGGTTGGCTAGATTTAACCTGGGGCTGCATCAAATTCTCACTTCTTTAATGAAGGGTGATGAAGTTACTGCCGACGATTCCACCTTACTCAAGATGAGGGAGATCGCTATACATTGTGCTGCTCACGTCAAAGCAATTCTTGGGTTTACTATTCCCAGTGACTGTAAGCCTATTTGGTTGCTAGGAACTTTAGTCGAGCAGTTGGGGCTAAAGTTGACCTTCCGTAAACAGGGTAAACGGGGGCAACAGGTGAAACTTTTCTCTTTATCTAAAGAGGAATTAGAATTTGCAATGCATGTAATTGCTCATCGTGAAACGAAGCGTAATCAAAAAGAAAATCGAACCTATTATGCCTCCAAAACCCCTGCTGCGTATAGTGTAAACCCCAATCAGCAGGACGTATCCACACCCCCCCTTGATGCTATAGGGAACTCCCATTGCCAAGGGGAGGATACTACCGAATTTGAGTCGCCTCCAACAGATCGCGTTACGCTACTCCACTGTGTAGAAATACTTCGCTCTGGTATTTCTCGTGGAGTGGACGCAATCAAAGGCATTCTTAAACGATGGATTGGGGATTTGCGCTGGGAGACAGTACTGGAACTTGAGGCGATCGCGGCAAATGAACTGCGACTTGTGGAATCTCAAGTTCCTGAATTTTATGAATGGCTCTTGGAAGAAGTGTTGCCTATGGAGGGGGCTGGCTAGAGAAAAATCCCTTTGGCATTTGAAAGCTGTTTTTTATTTCGTTCCCGGTAGCAATTGATGCCACTGGTTCCCATTTGTGCTGCATTTTCACAAGTCATGCAAAATGTTAGAGATCCATCAAGTTTAAAGCGCTACTGTCATTCGGTCTAGCCTTGAGATAGTGATCGGTGATGGCTAAATTGGCATGACCCAAAGTTTCTTTCACCAGCACTGGATTAGTCCCGCGCTCAATAGCGTGAGAACCGTGGGCATGACGTAACCAGTGAGCCGAAACCAGTTCGCTTAATCCAGCTTCTTGTGCAATTGCTTTGACAATCGGGTGCAAGTTTTGACGGTCTAAATGTCCCCCTTTTTGACTTGGAAACACTGCTTGATTGGAGTGAGCCGAAGCTTTGAACTCGATTAATTCCGCCCAAAGCTTCGGCTTGATGAGAATTGTCCGATTTTTGCTGCCCTTGGCTTTACGAACATACACCTGACCACTGTCGCCACGGGGTGTCAAATCTCCCCAAGTCAGCTCACAGATTTCACTTGCCCGTAACCCTGCCTGATACAAGAGTTTGATAATTAACAAATTACGTAGGGCTGTGTACTGTCGTTTGGGAGTTTTCGCATCAGCTAAATGCTTACTTGCTGCCCGTATCAACAATTTAATATCAGCTTCATCGAGATAGCGTTCGTTGATTACATCCGGCAATTCACCCAGTTTTAGTGCCATACCTACATTAAAAGGGAGATATCCAATTTTATGAGCGAAACTAATCAAGCTTTTAGCCGCGGCAATGTATATCCGCTTTGTACTTTGGGCATTGCCCCCAAAACAACTGGCGTATTCTACCAAGTCTTCATAAGTCACTTTTTTGAGGGGTTTGTCCAAAAATTCCAAGAATCGCCTAATGTAGCGTCGGTAAGAGATGATAGATGACTCTGCTTTTCCTTCCAACCACAGCCCAATCAACTTCGCCTCCGCCTGTGCCACTGGCAAGGAAGCGATCGCCTTTCTATGCGCTGTTATGTGGACTAGAGAGAGGGTCATTTTTATTACTCCCTTAAAAACCAGACACAACATAAGTTTCGTCTGATTTTATAGTGTCTGATTTTTATTGTCCTTTAAAATGGGCGTTTCAACTCACCCTCAAGCGAATGAAAATTTCTCGATTTTTGCGTATAGTACACCTCTAATACTGAGGAGCGTGACAAACACAATACTGCTATGCAATTGTTCAGCAGGGTATTTATTTTGAAAAACCTAAAAGTAGGTGAAAAAAAATAAACTAAAAATGACTTTATAGTTAATAAATGATATAAGAGGTCAAAGAGCGGACTCCAAAGTTTATTTACCAAGCCCCGTTGGGGTAGGGGAAGAAATAGCCCCAACAGCCAGTGGGATAAAAGCCCCGCCATCTCTTGGCGATTGCATTGGTGGGGGTTCAAACGCAGTCTTCCCTACCCCCTACACCCTTCTTGTTTACGCCGCAGTGTACTGCTTTTTAAGCGCTATCACGCCATAAAACTATAGAGTCATTTTTAGTTTATTTTTTGAGAGTGGTTTGGCTTACGAGACAGAGGGCGAAAGCACAGCTAGCCCGGATTTCTCACCGATGCTCAAAGTCTGTGCTTGTGCAGGGGAGCAGAAGAGCAGAGGAGAGTTATTGTACAAGTTCTTTCCCCTCTGCCCCTTCCCTCAAGAAGAGTGAGAAATGTGGGCTAGCTACCAGATTTCTCACTCTTGATTGAGAGCAACAACCGCTTGCCGGGTGAAATTGTTAAGTTGAACATTTCTAAATTGCAATCGTCGGGTGCAAAAAAGCGCTTTCCAACCTCTGCTGTAATCGCGTATATCGCAGTTGGCCGTCACTAGAACGCAAAGCCTTGGATATCGCTTTCTTGGAACCAACGACAATCGCTAACTGCTTGGCACAAGTTAATGCTGTGTACAACTGTTTACGAGACAACATCATATAAGGCTGCGTATAAATTGGCAGAATTACTACCGGATATTCTGAACCCTGGCTTTGATGAATGGTGAAGCTCCAGGCGAGGGCAATTTGATTTAAGTCTGCTCCGGTTCTAACAACAGTATGCTTACCATACTGTACAGTAACTTCCATCTTTTCAAGATCAATGGCCTTGATAATTCCGAAGTCGCCATTAAAAATTTCGTGATTATAATCATTAGTCAGTTGAATGATCCGATCGCCTTCTCGTAATAAATTCCCGTCCCTGGTAATCTCTACTTTGTCGGGACTGGGGGGATTAATCAACTGCTGCAATACGGTATTGAGGTTACGAGTCCCAAGCAAACCGCGCGAGGTGGGGCAAAGCACTTGCACATCAGTAGCTCGATTGTAACCGAGGCGGGGAATCAAGTCTGTAATGATTTCGGATATTGCTTTAACACCATGTTTGGGGTGATGACCGCCGCCGTGCCACAGACACTCAGACACGGGATTATCGGAAATAGGTTCAATTGTAGGAAACTGGCTTCGGTTAATTTGGTGAGCAGCGGTGATAATTGCGCTCTGTTGGGCTTGCCTAAATACCTTGGTCAACCGCACCACCGGAACGTGACCAGAATTAATCAAGTCAGCAAGGATTTGACCGGAACCGATAGAGGGTAACTGGTCAATGTCACCCACTAGCAGTAGTTGGGAACCGTATTGTATCGCCTTTACCAAAGAAGATGCCAGAAACAAATCAAGCATACTAGCTTCTAGCGCGACAATTGCGGTATGGGGTAAAGGGTTTTGATTATCGCGTAAGAAGCCCATTGTCTTTGGGTCAAATTCCAACAAGGAGTGTATCGTCTTGGCTTCGAGTTGTGTGATTTGACTCAGGCGTTGAGCAGCGCGTCCAGTTGGCGCAGTTAAGGCGATAGATTTGCCCATTGCTTTCCACAGAGAGACTATGATCTCGGTGGTGAAAGTTTTACCGCAACCGGGGCCACCAGTAAGAATTATTACCCTTGAATATGCAGCCATTTCTACCGCTAGCCGTTGCTGTGGTGAAAGTTTGATTTTACGACTCTTGGTGAAGCGCTCAATCCAGGCGCGAACACGAGGCATATCTTGTGCAACTGGTTGGCAAAATCTAGATTGTATTAATTGAGCAAGGTTCTGTTCGGTGTGAAAGTAGGTTGGTAGATAACATAGCAGCGTTTGGTCTGAGCTTTTCTCGCGGATTAAGTCATCCTTTCGTGCCATGTCTTTGATAATATCAGCGAGGGCATCTTCTTCGGGTGTGTGATCTGGTGTAGTCAGCAGTTTGATAACATTCTCAATGAGTTTTGGCTGGGGTAAATAGCAATGCCCATCGGCAGCAGCTTCGTTCAAAACATGAATTAAACCAGCACGGTAACGGAACTGACTATCAGGCGCAACTCCTAAATTAAAGGCAATTTTATCAGTTCTGAGAAAACCAATACCGTAGATGTCAGCAGCTAACTGGTAGGGATTGCTGGTGAGAGTAGCGAGTGCTTCATCCTTGTAGTGCCTGTAAATTTTGACTGCATAAGTAGTAGAAACGCCATGACTGTGGAGAAATAGGATTAAATAGATGTAAGAGATGTAAGAAAATAAAATAAAAATAAGTTGATAGCTAAATAAAGATATTTTGAGTTGAAGCAGAGACTTGATATTTGGGTTATGCCATCGGCGACGGCGACCCGGACGCGAACAATCCCACAAACTATCGAGTTTGCCCCAGTACCAGCGATGAATTGTGTCGCGTACAGTCTGTGGATGCCATTTTAAGTATTGTGCGATCTTTAGCACTGTCCATCCAGCAGCTGATAAGCGTAGTACAGTGGCACGACTTTGAGTTCTTGGTGGTATACCTTTTACTTGAGTGCTAGTAGGGCTTGATCTTCTATTGGTGACAGGTCAACTTTTAAAGGCGCTGGCATCTTGGTCAGGGGTAAAAATATTTACGACTAAAAGAGATTATCCCAACTTGATGTGCCATTATTCTCTCTCGACCTCGACTCGTTGCTGGTGAGGAAATCACTGCTGACGACCAACATCTATTAAATATGTCGGCGATCGCTGTTGACTGTGCTGCTCACATCAAAGCATTTTTGGGTTTCACTGTTCCCTCTGACCCCAAACCGATTTGGCTGTTGGGGTTGTTAGACCACCTGGGGTTAAAGGTTAAAGTTAACTTACCGCAAGCAGGGGACAAGGGGTCAACAAGTTAAATTATTTTCTTTATCTAAGAAAGAATAAGACAAGACTAGCGTTGGTTGGTTATGCTGGAGATGGAGGAAGTCGCCGCGACTGAACTGCGATCCAAGGAAGCGACTGTGCCTGATTTTTACGATTGCGTTTTCTTCCATTCGTCTACTGTTAAGCAAGTTTTCCCAGTGGGTATTAATCCTGTGGTTGCTGACACACCGAAATTTTTCAGCGCATAATTTTCTACTTCTGCGTCCTTGAAGGCAAGTTCTACTACTGTTTGCTTTTCCTGCTTTGACAGAGCTTCAATCTTCACGTTTGCTGCGGTAGGAACAGGATTCGTTTTATCTCTGGTGAAATTTTTTACATTATAAAATTGCTCTTGTTCTGGCTTACCTGAGTTCAAGCATCCTTTAGACTTGACAAACAATCCTGTAGACCAATAGCTATTAACAAAGTGTTGCTTATTAATAAATTGCACCCCATTAGCTGCCCAGACGTAAACGGGATCAACATATCCTTTAGTTTTGGGAATTTTAGTTTCGCTACATCTTACTCCATCCCGCAGACGGCTTCTATAATCTCCGCATACCTTCCAAGTTATTCTATATAAGTTAGGTGTCTCTTCTACATATTGCCTTATTTGCTCCTGTACTTTCTTATCTTTTTGGCTTTGCACATCAGTTAACTTAGCCCCATAATCATTTTCTGCCTGAGCAACCTTGTCCGTATCAGACAGGCAAGCTCCTAAGCAAAGTCCTACACCTATTGAAACAAGTGCTGTAAATATTTTTCTTTTACTCATAAATACTCCAACAAATGATTATGAAAATTAATTTCCAATTTCCTTGCTTGACCAAATATCTACTTCTAACAAATGCTGAAGTACAAGCTGCAAGTATTATACATATTTGTTCTATACATGCAATCAAGTTTTAACAGTTTTTAGTTATGATGCAAAACATGGTGAGGTATTGAAGGTAAAGTTCAATTTATGGAAAGCGGAGATACTTAAAACTAATTTAGATATTTCGCATCATAAAGCTAGCCAATAGTCAATCCCCCTGCTTGATACTTACTGAAGAAGTTGCACAAATATTTATACCAATAGATAACTGAGGATGTGAGTATATCAAGCACAAAGACTGATAATACAACAAATAACTTTTATCTACGTAGATAATTAATGTTAGTAATACTACTCTAGTACTACAGTTCTGTTTTTTTCAGTACCAGAGTACGTCGATTTTGGAGTTGACTTATTCAAGAATGTGCCTATCCCTCAAGACATCGTTCAGGAGAACGAAAGCAGATGCCTACTGACTACAAATACCCAGAAAGTTTTTCCGCTTCACCAACAGCAACCCTCTCACCTGACCCAAAGGATGAGAGGGCGAAAAAAGGCACACTTACACTCATGGGTGTGACTGGTGTGTTGATGATAGCAGAGATGTCCGTCCACAATATATTGATGGGTGGATTTATGATTGCGTCTGCCGTCGTAATTGCCTTGCCGAAACAGTCACAAGCATTATTTACTAACTTCGATAAACTACAACGAAAGTATGGAGTTAATCTCTATGCAGTGTTATTTGCGGTGTTAGCAGTAATTTGTCTAATTGATTTTGCGGCGGCTCCAGCTAATGCTCAGTTCTTCAATAATGCTCAAACTTGGATGACCACCACTTTTGGTAATGCCGGCAATGGACAAACAGCAGCAGTTATCGCGCTTTTTTTCAATGTATTGAGAGCTTTATTCCTATTATATGTTGGGATCAGTCTAGTTCGGATTATTCAATCTGCCCGGAATGATGAAGACTGGCAGACACTAGCAAGAACTCCATTAATCATAGTTATGGCAGTTTTTGTTGGAGATTTAATTACTGGTTTGATTGTTCAGGTTTAGTAAGAAAGCTTTTTAAGTTATCAGTTATTGATAAATACGTATTTGAATTAATAGCTGATAACTCTTGATTAAATTCAGTAAATATGTCAAATAAACATGATTTTCGGACAGTAAATCGGATTTTAGGAGAAAGACCAAGGCTAGGTCCATTCCCTGCCGACCAAATATTTGCCTGGACATTAATAGCAATAGTCAATGTATTTATCTTTAATTATCTACTGAAAACAAGTTGGTTAGGTACTAGCTTAAGTATTGCTTGGGGATGGGCAACATGGTGGACAATTTCTACAAATAAAGACTTTTTCGGTAAGTTCGTCAGCGTCCCTCGGATTAGTAGGGGATATATGAAATTTCAATCAATACAACAGAAGTCGGAAGCTGGAAGTCGGAAGTAGTCAGAAAAATAAGTTCTAAGTTCTAAGTTCTAAGTTTTAAGTTCTAGTGAAATTTCAGTTATTGGTAAAGTTATGCCAAATTCTTCTAAAAAAGCTAAAGATAAATTAGGTAAAGCCGCATTAGAAAAGGAGCAGATTAGTGTTGTCAAAATGCTCACTCCCTTTGAAGATATTATTCATTTAGCGGGCATTTGTGACCTCAACTTAGGAGGTAGACATGGCGTAGGCGCATTAATTCTCAAAAAAGGTGAAAATATTCAAATCAAATTCTGTTTTGATTGTTTAGGTATTCATTCCAATCTGGAATCAGAGCAAATGTTACCCATTTTCGAGGGAATAGAAGCTGGGCTAAAAGAAATTCCAGAAGGCGAAAACCTGACAATACATCTAGGGTCATTTACTTCGGATTATGACAGACAGCAAGAACTATCGAAGCTAGAGACTAATTGCTCACAAGACCAATTAAAGCTGTTAATTCGGAGTGAAAGGTTAAGAACTAAAGAACTAACGCAAAGCGGAACTAGAAAAAACAAATTCTTGAGGCTATGGTGTACTTATACTGTTATTTCTGACGATGAACGTTCTAAAGATGTTATCGAATCGATTATTAGAAAATTAGAGAAAGGTTGGTTTTCATTTACAGGTGAGATCCATGCCATCAACAATACCAGAATTGAAAATATCCTCCAAAATTCCTTTAGCAATGGTTTTTTGCAGTGGTCAGCTATCCTGGGCAACAAGATGAAGTTGGGGATTAGGGTTTTAAGTGCTGAAGAAATATGGTCAATAATTTGGCAGCAATTCAATCTGTCATCGCCACCAGCAATCCCTAATCCTTTAAAGATAGATTCCGGCAATGGACTAGTAGAAACTCAAACTAGTGATTTTCATATCCGCCACCAGATGTTAGAGAATGAGGAGTCTGTGCCATTCTTTGATAGGAAATGGGTAAAAATCCAAAATAAATATATTGGGGCGCTCAACTTCAGCCAAAAACCAGGGGGCTGGTATGACGAACAAGCTCAATTGCGATATCTGTGGGAACTAATCTCTAGAGATAGTATTTATGATACAGAGGTTATTTGTCAGCTAACAAAGGCAAATCAAGCTATTTCTAAAACTAACCTACAACGGATCACCAAGCAATCAATTACCAGCACTTCTTTATCTACAGGAAAAGGGAACATTGATGTCAAATCAGGTATGAATATTGAGGACTCTGTGGAGGCGCAAAAGACAATATACAAAGGTAGTGTTGTGGTACATACCGGAGTTGCTTTTCTCGTCCACCGCCCAACCCCACGGGAATTAGACGAAGCTTGCCGATATCTTGCCAGCTATTTCTTGCGCCCGGCGGTAGTTGACCGGGAGATTGAATACGCTTGGAAGACATGGTTGCAGTGTTGTCAGATGGTGTGGGAACCACTGTTAACCAAGCCTTTTAACCGCAGACTGCCATATTTTAGTTCGGAAGCACCAGGGCTGATGCCATTAATCAGGACTGCCACAGGAGATCGCACTGGCTTTGAGTTAATCGCAGAAGAAGGCGGCACACCAGTACATTTAGACTTGTACCAAAACCACAAGAATTTGGCAGTCTTCGGCGCAACTCGTTCAGGCAAATCAGTACTGGTAGCGGGTATTCTTACCCCTGCACTTGCACAAGATATTCCGGTGGTGGCATTAGACTATCCTAAACCAGACGGTACATCCACTTTCACTGATTACACGAATCTACTTGGTGAAGATGGGGCATACTTTGATATCTCTAAAGAAGCGAATAATCTTTTTGAACTTCCTGATTTACGCTCTCTGGATGCAGAACTGAGAAATGAGCGATTGAGCGATTTTAAGGAATTTCTCAAATCAGTTCTGATGACAATGGTGATTGGACAGGGCATGATTGGTGTCAGTCCTTCAATGGTTACAAATATTGAGTCAATTATTGCGTTAACATTAAAAACTTTTTTTAATGATGACGAAATTAAATTGCGCTACAAGTTAGCAATACAAAATGGATTTGGAACTCAATATTGGAGCGAAACTCCGACGCTCAAAGATTTTTATAATTTTTGTTCTCCAGCTTTCATACAATTAGATTCTATTGCTAGTAATAGTCAAGAGATTTCCGAAGCCTTACAGCAAATCAGGCTGAGAATAAATTATTGGTTGAGTACCAGGGTAGGACAATCAATCTCACGCCCATCCAGTTTTAGAACTAATGCCAAATTGTTAGTATTCGCTTTACGTAATTTATCGAGTGAAGCTGATGCAGCGATTCTTGCTCTTAGCGCTTATGCTGCTGCTTTACGTCGCGCACTGTCATCAAAAGCTTCGATATTCTTTCTTGATGAAGCACCAATTTTATTCCAATTCGATGCGATTGCTGATTTGATTGGGCGATTGTGTGCCAATGGAGCTAAGTCTGGTATCCGCGTCATCATCTCTGCCCAAGAACCAGAGACTATATATCAGAGCAAAGCTGCACAGAAGATATTTGCCAATATCACTACACGTTTAGTAGGCAGGATTCAATCATCAGCCGTTGACCCATTTATTGTTCGCTTTAAATATCCAACTGTTATCATCAGGGTCAACAGTACAGAAGCTTTTTATCCAAAAAAGGAGGGAATTTATTCTCAGTGGTTGCTTGATGATAATGGCAAGCTTACTTTCTGTCGCTATTATCCTGCCTACTGTTTATTAGCCTCAGTTGCTAATAATCCAAACGAGCAAGAATTACGCAGTTTGTTTCTTAAACACTATCACAATAATCCTATGCTTGGGTTAGTCAAATTTAGTGAGGATTATATCAGAATGATTCGGGGAGAAGAGTTATCAGAATTGGCAAAGAATTTACTCTCAAAATCACGCACAAAGCAAGTAGATTAATATGAAAAAACGGACGATTGGTGTAATAATTTCTGGTGCCGTTGGCAGTTTATTTATTGCTGCACCTAGCTATGGCATCAGCATCAACGATTTTTTTAGTTCGATCGTATCGGATCTTCAAGGAGAAGTATCGGAAATTCAAACATGGGCTAACGAAGAAATTAACAGTGCCTGGGCGGACATCAAAGAAAACGCCTCAGCTGCAATTGATAGTTCTATAGGGCAATTGGGTGCGCCTGACCCAATTGCTTCGGCTGATCAATTGAAGGATTCACTTAAGGACGATTATTCTTATCCTGTCGCCCAAGAAAAAGCACAGAAGTTGGAACGTGAACTAGCTTTGGCTTCTGTCGCTAGCGTCGTCAGCCTTATGGGGCAACAAAAAACTCAAGAAAAAATTGATACTACTGCACAAATCGCCCAGCAAGCAAAAGATATTTCTGATGAAGCTCAGAACATGGATGCCTCTCAAAACATTCTCAAAGCGATCGCCGCTCAGAACGGCTTAATTGTGTCAATGTTGGCACAGCAGCGTACTGATTCTTTATCAGCCCGACAGGACAATGCTTACTCTAATCTGATGCTGACGCAAGTAGCAGATCATCTTGACTCCCAACGGAAAAAGGAAAACTCCGAAGAAGATGGCAGATTGTCTCTAGTGCATGAAGTGGTACTTAATGCACGGCTAGATCCTACTTCTGCTGACTGATTAAAAGGGTATAGAAACACAGTAGGAGGTAAAGTTACAAGAACTTTTTCCTCCTATAAAAACAATCAACTAGCGTTCAAATATCTGACAAAATTACTGTATTGAGCAAGGATTAAAATCATGTTTTTACTAGCCCAAGTAGATGGTGGCGATTTAGCTGATTTAGCAAAAGAAAATGCAGCTTCAATAGCCCAAGGATTTGATGAGCTTTGGAACGAAACTATTACAGGTGGTGTTTATTCAGCAATTTGTACAGTTGGAGCTTTATTCGCTATAGCAACACTAACTTTCTTCGTCGTTGAATGGACAAAAAAAATGATGGCGGGGGAAGAGCAAAGAGCTTATACAGACTTTATTTGGCCGTTAATAGTAATTGTTTTGCTCAGTAATAAGGGGGATGTACTAGGAAAGTCAACTTTGGGGATTAGAAACTATATTAATAATGTAAATAATATAGTTCTTAGCGAAGCGGCGGCAGGAATTGACCTCAAGCAAGCATTTGAAAGTGCATTGGGAACTGAAGCAGCGCGTAGCGCTATTGGTATTGTTGTAAATAAATGTATAAATTCATCTTTAAGTCAACAAGAAGAAATCAACTGTTTGAATCAAGCTAAAGAAGATTTAACCAAAAAATATCCAGATAAGTTTAACAATAATAATGGAGTTTTTTCTTGGTTTATAGATGCGGTTGATGGCGCTATGGATGCTTTTAATGATGTAAAAGATGGTAAAGCAAACGGAATTGATTTAATTTTATCTCCCATTAATGCTTTTGTTGGGTCTGCTGTTACTGACATAGTTACGATAATTTTAGTCGGAATGAATGGGGCTTATCAATGGGGAATTGAACTGACTATGCTCGTAACAGCACTGCTGGGGCCTATAGCTGTTGGTGGTTCTCTGCTACCTTACGGAGCTAAATCAATTTACAGTTGGTTAGTAGGATATTTCAGTGTAGGTTTTGGCAAGCTCTGCTTCAATATCATTGTTGGTTTCGCCGGGCAATTAGTCGCTGATTCTAAATCCTATCAGCCAATGTTCTTCCTATTTACAATTGGTATAATTGCGCCATTCTTAGCTACAGGTTTAGCGGCTGTTGGTGGCGTTTCTGTTTTAATTCAAATTAATAAAGCTACTGAAACTTACAGTGGGATTGCCATTGAGGTTGCTAAAGGTATTGCTACTAAAGGTGGTAGTTTAGTCGGGAAAATAGCTAAATAAGACCTATGCTGAATCAAACAAAAAAACCTCAACCAAAAGAACCATTGCAGTTACTTAGTTACAATAAATATGTAACAACAAGAGTTGGAATAATTTCTCTAGCTGGGTTTTCAATGGCTGCGCTTTCTCTATTATTACAATTTCTCAATTACGGAGCGATTAGTGTTTTAAATAAAAAGCAGTTAGCATTAGTACAACTCTCATCAGGAGAGACAATCGCGGCTAAAGCAGTAGACCCAAAAGAACGGTCTGATGAAGTAATTAAAAAATTCGTATCTGATACATTTATTACTACGTTTAATTGGGATGGATTAGTAAAAGCATTTAATGAGAAAGGAGAACCTATCACTAAGCAAGATACTGGGGTAGAAGTAGGTAAACTTAATAATAAATCTAATAGTAGGGTTGCGACTAGAGCCTATGATGCTGCATTTGCTTTAAGTGAAAATGAAGGATTTCGCCCCGCCTTTCTCAAGAAATTAGCATCAATCACTCCGACAGGTATATTCAATGGTGATACTCAAGTATCTTTAATTCCCAGATTCATATCCCAACCACGTCAAATTAAATCAGGAAAATGGGAAATAGATTTTATTGGTACACTGGTAACTTTTGACCGTGAGTATAACTCAGGGAAAGGAATTGCTTTCAATAAAACTGTTACAGTTTCTTCAATTTCTAATCCAGAATATATCCCAGCTAATACCACTGAGTTAGCTAAGAAGATTTATGCAGCCCGTCGCGCCGGATTAGAAATTACAGAAATTGTAGATTTAAACTTCGGGAGAAGAAAATGAGTGAAGAGAATAATAAAAATGGGTCTGTATCGACTATAGAGGATTTGCTGAATCTAGATGATGCTAATAAAACTGATGGTAATAAAGCACCAGAACCGGAAAGTTTATTAGTACCAACTAAGCACAATTTTGTTACTTCTCCTTGGTCAAGATTAGGGATAATTGCTGTCCCTTTTGGAGTTGGATTTTTAGCTATATTTTTGATGCTCAATGGCGTTTTCAATCCCGCACCAGCACCAAAGATTGCTCAAAAGCCAGGGGAAACTATTACTGCTACAGAACAAACACAAGATGATGAGGGGGATGGTGACGCTCGTGCAAAACTCGCTCTGTCGGATCAAGAAGATGAGTTAGGTCGCATTAACAAAAATAAAAAAGACCAACCAGCGCCAGTACCAGTTTCAGTAGACCAAAAGGTTGTGCCATCTAGCCCACCATCTCCACGACCTGCGCCACGGACTGTTCAAAATACACAACCACGTCGCGTAACTCAGACTGCACCACAACCTAGAAGAACCTACACTCAGCCACCAACACGCAGGAGTTTTTCTCCAAGACCCTCTATATCTGCACGGACACTCACGCCCCAAGATCCCCTTGAGCAAATCAACAAACTTCGTACCATCGGTTCTTATGGCAAAATCGCTTATGCCGAAACTAGCACCACCCTTTCATTAGACCCAGCACAAAATCAACCAAGTGTATCTGATGAGCAAACTGATTTTCAGAATGTAGAGAATGATACTCCTGTCCAAACTACGCTGCAAAACTCAACCGACTCAATTGAAAAAATCCGCCCCAGGTGGCAAGCGACTTCTAAAGTTAACAAGATTACTTTAGCTAACAATTATTTACCTCAAGAAAGCCAAATTCTCCAAGGTAAACAAACTCGTTATTTAACAGTTGGCTCATTTGCTACTGGTGTGATTGTTACCCCATTAGTTCAAACCACAGTTAATAGTTCAGGTAATAATTCAGGAAAGACACAAACACCAACCTCTAATAACACTAAGTCTATTGCTCTCCTGCAAGAGGATTTACGCGATAACTATGGTCAAGTCGCGATCCCTTCGGGAACAATGTTTGCAGTCGAGTTAGCTTCAGTTGATGGCGGCAGTTACGCTGTCGCTTCTGTTCGGGGCATCATCAAAGATAATACAGAATATCCTATTTCTGCGGGTGCGATTTCCGTGACAGGAGTTGGTGGTAGACCCCTAATAGCTCGAAGATTTCAGGACAGGGGTGGCGAGATTGCCCGTAGTGACTTGTTTGGTGGCGCTGTGTCTGCATTAGGAAAAGTTGGGGAGATTATGAACCAACCGGATAGTGAAGAAGAAATTTCTGATGAATTCACAGGCAGGATTCGCAGACGTAGTAGTGGCAATCAGCGCAATCTCACTGGTGCGTTAATGTCAGGTTTTTTTGATCAAGTTAGCCAAAACATCAGCCAACGTAATCAACGTAATACTCAAGAAATTACTTCTCGCCCTAATACTTGGTTTATTCCACAGGGAACCAAAGTCACCTTTAATGTAAATCGTTCTTTAGAGTTGCCATGAAAAACTTTTTGATTGGTATACCGTTAGCGATCTTCGTTGCTTGTATACCAATATCCACAATTGCCGTACCAGTCGTCCGTACCATCTTTCAATCAATGGCTAGTGGAGAGCAGGCCAAACTACAAACTATCAACGTTTGGAATGGTCACGGTGTAGCAATTTCATTTTACGACCTTGGTGAGACAATAAAAAAAGTCTGGTTAGATGATCCGTCGCAAATTCTGCTTGACACAGACGGTTGCTTAGAGGGACTGGATCAGAATTGCCCTAATCCTGGCGCTGGGCTGATTTATCTGCGGCGGATCAAGAAAGTAAACATTCCCGGAATACCGCAAACATCTACCACTTTGTTAACAGTAATTACGCAGTCATCCTCTGGTGAGCGTAAAGCTTACAGCTTTCGGTTAGCAACAAGTAATGGCACTCCTAAATATAGTCAGGTGGCGATCAAGGCTGATGTGGCACGAGAACAAACAGCCCCGAAGCCTCAATTGCAATCATTAGTTAAAACACAGCAAATAATTAACCAAATTCGAGGCGGTATTGTTGCCGCTATTAAAAATGGATGGATGAATCAGCAAGATGAACTACACCAACGCTTGCAAAAGTTAATCGGTTATTTACAAGCAGGGAATGACATTTCTACTGCTGCTAATAAGGCTTCTGTCTCTCAAGACTTAGTTAATAAATTAATTGCTTTGAGTAATAGTTCTGATAATTTAACACGGCGGTAATGGCTTATGAAATCATCTTTTCGCCTCAATGATAACGCCTTACGTTACTTCATTTTTTTTGGTTTAGTAGGTAGCTTATTGATTCATAGTTTTATCAAGTACGGGCTACTCAATCAAACCATAGGGTTAATCATGCCCAAGGCTTCTGCACAAGTACCCGTTATCAATTCCCCTAATGGGTTTACTCCTGATTGGTCGCGCTTGCGTTTTAGCGACATGATTATTTCTGTAAGTAGCAGTGTTACCTACCCAGGCACAAGAGGTACAGAAACTAGAACCTGGACGGCAGGACAAAGCATTAGCGAGTTTATGGAACTGGGAGATTTTGAAACACCTCAATTAGCAATAGAAAATTTAAATATCTCAACCATAGCTTCAGTACAAGGAATCAATTTAAGTAGGTTAACATTAGATGATTTTCAATTAACTCAATGGCAAACTTTACCATCTTTAACCGAAGCGATTCCTGGCTTAGGTAATAGAAATGTTACAAGTGTTAAACCTGTCAGCGATTTCTTGAGAAGATTTGGAATTACTGGGGGCACAATAGGTAACGCCAGCCGGAATTCTCGTTTACGTGACGTTCAATTAGGAAGAGTAATAAATTTAAAAGATTACTCACTAACATCTATTTCCGACATTGAAAACACATCTATTAATAGATTTGAGAATTGGCAAGACTCCAAAATTAATGGAGTACCTGGATTATCAACACTCACCTGGGATAATTTGCCAGGGTTGGAAACACTCGACCTTTCATTCATGGGAAAAGTTGACATTGTACTGCGAGACATAGAAGCAAACCGAACTCGCTCAATTTCCGGTAGTTATCAACAAGGGTTTAATGTCGCTTGCCTACAAAATAATTGCGCTCATGCAGAGATGGCAGGTATCGGCAGGACTACAGGTACTCAATGGATTTCTGGCAAAGTACAGAAGGTAACAGGTGGCTTTGGCATCTTGAAAGCGCTTAACTCCAGTCAAGAACCAACTGGTAGAAATCCTTTTGGTTCGGCATTTAAACAAGTGATTTGGGATATTGATGAAGCAAGCGGTTCTATGAAAACTGCCATGTTCTTCCGTATTTGCAAAACTATTCCCTTCGTTGGTCGCACCTGTTCGCCATACTTTATCGGGCCTGTTCCGTTTATCGAATACAAAGAAAAAGACCCGATTATTTTCGGTCAACCCTCAACACTTCCAGATTAATGCTTTGGTAGGAACAGGGCAAAACTTGTAGACCTTCGACTTCCAATACCTTTATGAACAAGTTTTTAGCGACAACTAACACAACTACTAGTCAAATATTTCAGTTTGAGCAATTGCAGAACCCTCATGACAGCATCGGCAAGTACACTCACTCTCTTTTCACCCCCAATGGACTAACAGTTTTGTCCTTACTTGGTGCTTATATTTTGATGAGGGTGTTTTTTGGCAATGGTAACAAAAAGAAAATCGCTACTTCTTATTGGGGTGGCTCTAAAGAAACTGCTACTGCTCAGAAAAAGGCCATCTTACAAATTGCCAATCCCCAATGTGATAGTGCGGCGCTTTACATTGGTAAGCATCAGGAAAAAGGTGGTGGCGCTACTTTCTATATCCCTGATGTGCAAAGAGGTACAGCAGTCATCGGCGCTCCCGGTAGTGGTAAAACATTCAGCGCCATTAATCCGATGATTTACTCGGCAATTGATCAGGAATTTCCATGTATAGTTTATGATTTCAAATACCCATCTCAAGCGAAAGTTGCTGCCTACGCCAAATACAAGGGCTATGATGTTCACATCTTTGCACCGGGATTTCCTGAATCTGAAGTCTGCAATCCTTTAGATTTTCTTCGGGATAGTAGTGATGCCGAATCATCCCGACAAATTTCAACCGTCATTAATAAGAATTTCCGACTTCTGGGCAATTCAACTGAAGATGGTTTCTTCGGCCCATCCGGTGATCAACTGACTCAAGCAATATTGATGTTAGCTAAAGAGTTCGGTCAATTCGCAGATGTCATGACTTGTGCTGCGATACTCTCTAGTGAGCAAATGGTCAAGCGCCTCATGGCTGCTTCTCTCAATCCTTGGGTAAAAATTGCCTTTGGGCAACTGTTCAGTTCTGCTGCATCTGAAAAGACTGTTGCAGGCATTGTTGCAACTGCCAGCATCATGTTCACTCGCTTTATGGCGAAAAACACATTAGGATGCTTTATCGGCAAGACAACTTTACCTTTGGAAATTAAAGGAAAGCAGATGATTATTTTCGGGTTGGACAGAGAGCGCCGTGATGCAGTAGGGCCTCTCATGACCAGCATCTTACACATGACCATCGCCCGTAACATTGCCAAAAAACGGAAAGCTCCGTTAATCGTTGCATTGGACGAATTACCTTCAATATACCTACCTGATTTATATAGGTGGCTCAACGAATCACGTTCTGAGGGCTTCTGCGGTATTATCGGCTTCCAAAATATGGGGCAGCTTGAGAAGAACTACGGTAAGGATATTGCTAAAGCTATCCTTGGTGCTTGCAGCACTAAGTTTATATTCAATCCTGGTGAGAACGAGTCGGCGCAATTGTTTTCCAACTTCTTAGGTGATGAAGAGATTAAGTACAAGCAAAAAAGCCGTTCTACTGGTAGTAAAAATAATAGTACTAGTATTAGTGAGCAAGAGAAAACTAGAAAGCTTTTTGAATCGGCTCAATTTCTGAAGTTAATTGCTGGTAAATGTGTTTTTATTAATCCGGCTTATGCTAATAGAAAGGAGGGGTCTGTTCCTTTGCTCAAAGCTATCAAAATTAATGAACTACTCAAAAATATTGATAAATATAATCAACTTAAATGGGCAAGGATTGTCACTTTACTAGCTAGGAAAAGTACACAAAAGTTTCCCTCTCAGGAAGATTTAGCTTTGCGAGTTAAGCAAGTCGAGCAGCGTTTTCCCATTCCCGACAATCCTCAAGCTGTTTCTAATAATTCTGGACTGACATTCAAAGAAGTCGGCAGCATGATTAATCAAAACAAATCTGACAGTGGAATTTGATTGTTATGAAAATGACTATTGAAGAATTGAAAATTAATAATTTTGAACTAATTCAAACACTATTTCACGAAAAGATTTTAGCAAATGGTAGTTTTATTGATATTAGTCTGCCTCCCCTTCAAATTATTCAGGAGTTTAAGACTTTATCTGAAACTAGACGAAAGCTGAGGAATTTGGGCATATATACTATCATCAGCTTAAAAAACACTTACATTAAACTAAATCAAGAATCTTGTCTGAAAATTGTTAACCAATATATTCACGGTATCGGCTGGCATGATTTGCAGTATATCTGTTTTTTAGATATTCAACCTACCAATATTTATATTCATATTATTTTTAATCGCGTTACACCAGGGGGTCAACTAATCGATATTAAATGCTTGGGGGCTAACTGGCAACAATATGAGGTTCTACGTCAATCTTGTTCTCTCATCATCGACAACCCTATTCATAACAAATATTTGCAAATCCGCTGCAACTGTTGCGGTTAGACAATAGTGTGGCTGATTAATTTATTTTAGTCCATCATTACCTTAATAAATATGTTTGATGAACGACATCTACAACTCACTTCCGCTTACGCTAGAGCTAGTCAGCATTTTATTAGAGCTTTTATTTACCCTTTAGGAGAATTTCTCTACAAATCAATAGAATCAGCTATTGATCTAAAATGTCGAATCGAAATAGGAGAAGAAACTTATTTTCTTACTCCTGATGAGGATGGTGGCTGGAAATGGTCTTCCTGTAACTTTGAAGGTGTAACAGATGAGGAAATAGAAGAAGTAGAAGAGATGATGGCATATTTATTGCCTAAACTTCTCCCCGGTAGTAATGATATAACACCGTCGAATTTTCCTCCTGAACCTGATTTACCTCCAATTTTACCCAACCCGAACTTTCCCAAAAACCTTCCTCCTTCGGGTACAGGAGTTGACTTTTTAAGTATACAAGTTGAAAGCAATAATACTCTGGAATATGAATATTTTACAATCAGAAATGATTACGTCACAGATGCAGGTGAAATCAAAGATATATCATTTGCTCAAATTGTAGATAAGTCCTCCATTTTGGAAGAAGATGTTGTGCAAACGAATGACATTCATGAAGACTATGAGCAGAGTGAAGTTATTAATTCTCATGAAATTGGCAATGAGCATTTAACAACAAAGATTGTCATCGACCACACAATTCCTGTAACTAGTGAAAAACTTGAGCCACAAAATACTCAACATATCCCTCATCACCCAGAACATATTGATCCGCAACATTGGCACGAACTCGTAGTAGGCAGCGCGATCGCACCAGAGATTGCACATCTCAACTTCTCTAGTCTTCATTTTAGCTATGTCGGTGGCGAACATGAAGCTTGGGAACGACTCATGATCAGCGACAAACTTTCACGTACAAATACAGGTAGCCTCTCTACTAGGCTTTTAGAACTCTATTCCAACTTAGATGCGGGTGGTTGGTGGTGTAATTCAGGAGTAGATCCGCGCACATTTGCTAATCTTACCCCTGGTGAGCAACCTCAAATTAAAGAATGGGGATGCTATAAGCCAAACCGCCCCAGACCCAAAACCGTAAAAAAAGATGGGTTCACTGTTGCGGTTGAAGGCAAATTCATTAAATATGAGCATCCACCATCGGTAGAATTGAGTATCTTCCTGCTTGATGTCCCCTCTGAAATTGCCGAACGCATTTACTCCAAACATCAAGTTAACCCCACCGATAGCGATCGCAGCAGTGGTTTTTGGTATTGTGTGTGTAAACATAACATTCCGATCACCATTACCGAAGGGGCGAAGAAAGCAGCCAGTCTGTTAAGCCAAGGTCACGCAGCCATCGGACTACCGGGAATTTCCTCCGGCTATCGCTCACCTAAGAACGAGTGGGGCAAGAAAATTGGTGATTCCTATCTGGCTGATGAGTTAACTGTTTTCGCTACTCTTTATAGAGAAATCAAAATCTGCTTTGATTATGAAACCAAGCCTGAAACTAAGCTCAATATCCAAAGAGATATTTGGAAGACAGGAAGCTTATTACAAGAATTTGGTGCTGCCGTTAAAGTAGTAACGCTACCAGGGCCGGATAAAGGTGTAGATGATTTTATAGTTTCACGAGGAAAAGAAGCTTTTGAAAAGCTATCTGCCGGGGCTATATCTCTAGAGTCATGGCATCAAAATCAACTTGATAATTTACGTTTTACTATCAAGCTCAAAGATGGCACAGTCAAAACAATTGATCAACAAAGAGGAGACTCTACTGTGACAGATGCTGCCGAATTAGAACCAAACATTGGTGTATTTAAAAAAAGTCGTGCTAAATCACCTATTGACCCTAATTCACAAATTATAGATATAAAAGTTAATGATTCAGACATTATCCATATAGATGTTGCCCCAGAGCCAGCCCAGCCAACTGAAACTGCTGTAACTAGTTCTTCTTGGGCTAAAAAAGAAAATGTAACACTTTATGAGCCTAATTTTTTTAGAAAGCGCCTAGAAGCTAGTGAGAATAAACAAATAGCTTTTGCTGCTTATACTTTGTTAAAAAAATATGGTGTTGAGGCTAAAGATGAACAACAGCAGACCAGTGGCAAAATCTACCATGCAGATGCTTTTGTAATTAAGAATCATGGCGCTGATAAATACAGTATCTATCGTCGTCATGATGATGTAGAGTTAATGACTTTTCAAGCTGATAAATGGGGACACGTAGGCAATATTAAACTTTCTTGCACAGAAATAGAGTCTGAACAAAAAATTTGGAGAGAAAAACAAATTAACATTCTGCCTATTGAAAGGCAGGAGTTTTTGTTAGTGGCTGACTACCTGAAAGCTGGTAAAGAATTGCCCTCTGTTGATGAAGACCCTCGCAAAATAGCTTCTGTCGTTGGTTCAGTCTCTCCTAAAGGCACACACAATATTTTAGAAAGTTTCAAAGAAAACGAGGTATTAAAAATACTCACACAAAGTATTACTAGCTTCGAGAAAGACGACTTAACCTTGGGCAATTACCGGATTATTTTTCAGCAAACCAGTGACAATACATCTACTCTGCAATTACTCAAAACTGAACACAATGGTACAAATCGGGAAGCTGTTCGCTTTCAGTTTGAGAAAACTGACACTGGTATGACTCATCAAGTCCAAGCGATGGCTATCACTGAAGCTGATTTGGAGAAGTTAAGACTGTTGGCTCAAAAACTGCATATTAATTACAAAGCATTATTTGGCAACCCGACAGACACCCGTGACATCGACTTGCCCGTTCATCCCGAAATTACCCGTAATTTAGACGATGATCAGTCACACCAATCTACTCAATCTACGCCCAACGTACCAGATCGCAAGATACAATCAAACCCACAAGAAGCAAGCTCTAATTCTCCAAAACAAGACAACGCTGTGCTACCACTACATCCAGTTTTGAAACAATATTGGGAGCAGTTAGAAAAAGATGGTTCAAGTCATAAGACTGTAGCGCAAGGACATTTAGAATTTCAATCTAAAATTCAGGAAACTGGAAAATTAACTATTGGTGAACAGCGTGAACTTTACCAGCAGATTCAAAATCTTGCCTGGAGTGAAATTAATCACAATGGGCGTACTGATATTGTGCTTCCACCATTAGCCCACATTGTTAATGATTTGCGATCGCACCTTCTTACAGAACCACAGCCACAGTTTTCTTCTGACCCAAAGCGTGATCCACTCGTGCCTCTTCACCCTGACATCGCCTCTCATTGGCACGGTTTAGAAACTAATAATGCTTGGTCTAGTGTTGCCAATCAGTACAACAATCCTTTACGGGAAAAACTTGTCTTAACTGGCAAGCTGACTATTGGGGAGCAACGTGAACTTTACCAAAAAATTCTCCTTCAAAGTCAAGTCGAGCAGCGCAATAAAGGGCAAACGAATATTTCACTTCCTCCTCTGAGTGATGTTATTCAGGATTTGCTCAATACTCGTAGCCAGGTTATTAACAATACCTATACGCCCAAGGTTGAAGTACATTCCCAAAAATATCACACTCCACAATGTACTACTAATTCACAGGAATTGGAATTGTAATACCTATGCAGTCTAACTCAGTAGCCGAAACCATTACTATCATCAACCGCAACAGTGGCTTTTCTGACAACCAAATGGTCTACAGACTGGCACTGATGATGGAGAAACACCCACCCTCACCGTCAATAACCCCCGCACTAGAACCCACACAGCGCGAGAATATTATTGGTGAGGTGAGAAATACTCTATCTCTTACGCAAAATGCTCAAAGTACTGAAGAATATAGGCGATCGCTCAAGCAAAAATATTACCAAGAGTACGCCCAGAAATTTGGTTTGGGTCAGACTGAACAAATACCTGATATGGAGAACTCAACAAGAGTTGAAGATTTGATCAATGAAAAGAAAAAGACGTTCTTGCAGCAGATATTAGAAACTAAAGGGCGCAAACTGCCTTTTGTTGACAGCCAACAGTCAAAATCGGTTGAGAGTGAAAATGATGAGGTTGCTAAAAAGTCTCTCATTCCTGCACTAATGAATATTATCGTTACAAAGGGACAAGATATTATTGGTGGTCGAGTCTATGAAGGTATGGCTTATCAATTAAATTTATTGATGAGAGAAGGTATGCAGCGTCTGACTATTTGGCGCAAAAGTGATAATCAATCGGCTTTTAGTGCTTATAAAGTAGAAGAAGAGGAAGAATACAAGGTAATACACAATCACCTTTCACCACAAGAAATACAAAAGCTGATCAACTTTGATATAAGAGTGCAACAGCAACAGCCACCGCCACAGCAAAACGAGCGATCTCCTGACGGCCCAGAGTTAGACTAACTAAAATACCCGATAAACAACCCAAGAATGTACGCACTAACTAAGACATATCGCTTCGTCACCCGCTCGAATTGTGACCAGGGTGAGATGATGACAGCTAATACTATGTAAAACAATGCTTGTAAAAAATCGTTGTGCCCCAATTTAATGATTGCCGCTATCATCAAAGCCACAAAAATTAGAAATTCCACTCCTGTTTCGATTCTGTCCCAAAGTTTTACATCATATAGGTAACGCATCTTGTAACCTCTTTTAGAAGTCGGAAGTTAGAAGTCGGAAGTCGGAAGTCAGAAATTAAACTCAAAACTTCCGACTTTCGATCTCACACTTCATACTTCTTCCTGTCTCACTATAATTCTGATCTTTCTCCACGATTAAAATTAGGAGCTTCAAACCTTTTTAAACTCAAAACTTCCGACTTCCGAACTCCAACTTCCGACTTGTTTTGATGACTTGGGCAACATCCTACCATCAACCCCATAGATCCCGTCATCTTTGTAAGGAAATATAATGGTGAATTTAGTTCCTTGTCTAACTACCGAGTTTACGCTTATCCTCAAACCATGAGCATGAGCCACACATAAGGCGATGTACAGTCCGAGTCCCATCCCTGATTGATGTAATAAATTGCTATTTGGCATTCGCCATAATGGGATAAATATATTGGAAATTTGTTCGGCGGCAATCCCACAGCCGGTATCTTCAATCTCAATAATTAAATCATCACCTTGATTGAGCAGCCTTAAAAAGATATCTCCGGCAAGAGTGTACTTAATAGCATTTGTCACCAGATTACACAGCATTCTGTCAATACTTATGCTATCACCTCGTACTTGCGTTCCATGCTTGTACGATGATTGAGTTTCATAGTGGAGATTCAAGGAATGATACTGCGCTATTGGTTTGAATCGAGAATAATTATTTTTTAAAAAACTTAACATATCAAACTGCTCGTCTGTCACTGGATTTAGTTCAAAAAAAGCAGTTCTTTTAGATTGAATCAAACTCATCCCTCGCTCATTCGTTTGTTGTAAAGCGATCAGCAACGGCTTTATCTCTTCTAAGGACTGTCCATAAGCACCATCAATTATCTGATTCAAAACTAACGATGCTCCTTGATAGTTGTTTGAAACATCGTGTAACAAACCTAATATGCTTAAAACTTCCTGTTGCATAACTATGTTTCCAACGACAGATGGTATTTTGGCTACTTTTATGAATAAATCCTAATTATGTCTATAAAGTTTGAGAATGCTTTCATTTTAGTTCTAAAAAAAATTATCCAATCAAGCTTTAGTACTAAACTTTCTTTGATTTATCTGGAAAGATTTTTTCTTACTTATATTTTATATTACAGACACAAAAAGTAAAAGGCTTAACACCAATAACTATGTTATAAATATTGAGTCATCTTATAATCGAAGTGATCTATGATTCGATTAACGCTCATTGAGGATGAAGAACTCATTAGGTTGGGGATCACTACTGCTATCAATCAACAACCAGATATGGAAATGGTCGGCGTTGCTCGTACTGGTATTGAAGGGATTAATTTAGTTAAGGAATTAAATCCCGATGTGATTTTGGTGGATATTGGTTTACCCGACATATCGGGGCTAGAAGTGATCAAAGAGGTCAAAGTCAATAGCAAGACTAAAATTGTTGTTCTTTCTTCCCATTCTTCTCAAGGCACTGTTCAATCAGCTTTAAATGCCGGCGCTGATTCTTACATTCTCAAAAAGAATAATGTTCCTCTGATTTTAGAAGCAATTAAAACCACATTCTACGATAATAAGTCTTTTTTTGACCCTGATATTAGCCGACATAATTTTTTCTTCCAGCAGAAAATTAAGGGGAAGAGTTACCAAGATCATCTTAGTGCCACTGAAATGCAAATTATCTCTTTGATGGCAGATGGTTCTTCTAATAAGCTGATTGCCGAGCGGTTATTTATTACTGAAAGTACCGTTAAAGGTCATATTAACAAGATTTTTGCGAAGTTAGATGTCAAGGATCGCGTCAATGCTCTGATTGAAGCTAGTAAACTTGGGTACATCGAACAAGATTACTTGAAAGTAGGTTAGCTACTCACTTACCTACTTGAATTAAACAATAGCCTTGGGTTTTACTCTGCTGTGTTTGACAGGCTTCAATCGCTGCTTGATTCTTCAAGATTATTTGATACATTTGCTTACCCTCTTGGGATTTTGCCCATTGGAGAATCTTTATCTCGTTACGTGAGACTACTACTGACTGATTCGTTCCTATATTTTGCACCAGATTCCATGTGGTCAGCGAACCCAGCAAGGTACTGCCAGCCGCTACTAATCCACACACAAGAGATACTGTCCCCAATCCCCAGCCTGCCTGCACTTTCATGCCTGTGTCGGTAGGCTTGCTTTTTTTGATCTCATCACGCACGGCACTAGAGACAACTGTATAGTGCATTGACTCGGCTTGTTTGCTTGTCTTCTCTAGTTTTTGGTCTATCAGTGCCGCCCACGCTTCTATCATTGCCTCCATTCTTGCCTGGAGGTCTATGATCGTTTCTTCATATCTGCCTAGTGTCGCCATCATCCTAAAAACTGGATCGTCTGGTGTAATTCCTAGTTGATATGCCCCTTCAACTATGCGTTTTTGTTCTGATGGGGAGTAGCCTTGTAATGTGTCTTGTACTCGCATTTCTCACAAGCTCCTTTGCGTTTAATGATGAGTAATAAGTAATGAATGGGTAATGAGTAATGAGTAAGAAGTAAAGAGTAATAAACAAGAAATAAGATATTGAAGTATTCGCTCATAACTCATAACTCATAACTCATAACTCATAACTCCTCCATTTGAGGTGTGTTGAGAAATCTGGGTTGTAGTGTCATTAATCAAGCCCTAGATATTTAATAGCCAAATTGTTATTCATCACTGAATGATGAAACTTTTTAATCCACTGAAAAATGAAGCTTCTCCAAAATAAAATTATTGAGAAATCCTGGCAAACTTGTGAATATGGTTTATCAGCCTTTTCCATTGCTTGATAATGATTCCGATGTAGAGCCATTAATTCTACTTCTGTCCCTCCTATGATTAACAGCTTTTTCCGCATCTTCTCCTCATATTCTCTAAACTCTGGCGCAAAATGGTAATTTTTCACTACCACGTAGTTAGCGTTAGTGGTCGCGTTCTGGATGATTGCATTTAAGTAATATATACAGTCTTCCCTGTGAGAAATAGGTTGAAGAAATGTTAAATTCCAACCAAATTTTACTACAACCTCAAATAAGCTAGCACTCTCGATATATTGAATTACTTTTTCAATATCTTGTCCGGGCATATCAACAATTATCACATCTAACTCAGGATGATTTAAGTCATCTGCTATTGCATCAGCATCGTCATTTGATAAATTAAACTTCTTAATGGTTGCTATATGTTCATAAGCTTGAAATACAGGGAATGATTCTTGGTTATAAACCTTTATCCGTTTTCCTTGTTGGGCGAACATTTCTAGCAATAGCTTGATAACTGTAGACTTACCCACCCGCGCATCTCCTACAGTTATAATCATTCTTTTTGACATATTTATTCCTATTCAGATAAAATCTTCTCTATGCCAAATAAATCTTTTTTTGGCTTTATTTGCCCTTTAAAATTGTTCAGCCAGCTTAAGACTCTACCAAATACAGACGGATATTCATCTTGTTCAAGTCCTTGTCTAAATGTCAAATTTTTCACATCTAAATAATCGTAGGATTTTTTCGCTAGTTTTGGCATATTTATACTTGTGAAATTATGCCCTGTTGCTTTTACTTGCTGTTCAATTACTTTTATTTCTTCGGAACTATCATAAAAAGTAAACTGTTCTGTCTCTCCATAAAACAAGTTTTTTACTATTACATAATCAACCCGATCGCCGCAGAAACTATATAGTTCTAGTAGTTGAGTTATACAATCAATTATTGTACTAATAACTATTACTATAGTTACCTGCATCTTACATTTATTATTTACTACATCTAAAAACCCCATCTCGGTTATTAAAATTTTTAAAGTTGGCAGAAATTGTGATGGCGTTTCTAGTAGTATCAAAGATTGTGAATCTCGATATTTCCCAGATTCTTTTGATTTGGGATAGACTAATTCTTTTAAATTATCTACAAATTCGTCTAATTTATCTGAATTAGATATATCTAAACGTTGAATATTTGCAGCTTTTTCATAAAATCTGATCAAGTGTGGATTAGAATTATCCGCGTCTAACCCAACAAATTTTACTGCATTATCTATGTAAGTTTGCGCTAAACCCCTGGCAAACGTTGACTTACCAACACCTCCTTTATCTCCTGTCACCATTACTAATTTTCTTAGCTTTTCTGGATTAGTTTTATTGTTGGTATTCTTATTATTCTTTTTGGATACTGGATTATTAGACTGTGTATTACCAGTGTTTTCTTTTGTCACATAATTGGGTGCTAGACTGTCGGGATCTGTATTAATAATGTTCTCTTCTACCACATTGTTGAGTGCTATATTGTCGGATGCTAGACTGTCGGGATCTGTATTACTAGTGTCTTTTTCTATCGCATTGTTAAGTGCTATATTGTCGGGTGCTAGGCTGTCTAACTCTGTATTAACAATGTTTTGTTCTGTTACATTGTCGGGTGCTAGGCTGTCTAACTCTGTATTAACAATGTTTTGTTCTGTCACATTGTTGGGTGGTATATTGTCGGGCACTGGGCTGTCGGGATCTATATTACTAATGTCTTTTTCTATCGCATTGTTGGGTGCTATATTGTTAAACTGTGTATTAGTAAAGGGTTGATCTGCCAGATTGTTGCTAGTATTTTGGTTATTATCGTTGGCTATCTTAATAGTCATCATTCTTCTTCCTTTTGATATTGACCGAGAAGATTGGAGATTGAATAGGGCAGATTGGAGTTTGAATGTTTTTGGTACAAGCCCAGCAATAAAGTGGGCAGAATAAATCTAAAAGACGCTCCTACGTCGCTAACGCTACGCTATCGTCAATTCTCTTATCTACAAGACGCTCCTATGTCGCTCTAAGCGAAGCCATGCCGCAGGCTTTACGCTACGCTATCGGCAATCTGCAATTTTTTTACAGATACTGTTTTTGAAATATCGGTCGGATTGTAATACGTACCCAATGCAGAAATTTATTAATCAAGTCCGCTTTTACAATCGTCTTTAAGGTATTGATGGCTGTAAAATTTAAGGTTTTTACTTTTACTACCTCTTCTTCAATAACTACATAACGTTCTTGACTGTGAATATTCATCAGTACTATTTTTTCGTTATTTAATTCTGCTGCAACGACGTTGAACACATCTTCGGCAAATATCTCTAACCCTAGTGGGGTAGAGATTACTCGCACCGTGTTACCCAAAGGATGATCAAATTCCCAATATGTCCATACTCTTCCCATAAATAGATTGCCATATTTGATTCAACACACGAAGCTATTTAGGTACTGTTTTTTTCAGTACTATGGTTTCTTGATTTTTCAAAAATACGTTATACAATTACTAGCGATTATTTTTGATTCTCAAAGAATTGCCTCTGTCAACACTGATATTATTCTTAGGCAAAACGTAAGGATTCAGGTCTAATATTTAGGAAGTAGGGATGGGCGAGACAGATACTTATTAGAATTAGCCAGCAGTGCTTGTGCAAAAAAGTCAATCACAGACCTACCTTGACGGCGGCAGGTTTGCACCACAGTCAATAAATTGGCAGTATGTTGAAACCGCTCCATTGAACGGGAACCACCGCTAACCTTACGTTTTGTCACAGCCAAACGAAGCGATCGTTCGGCCTGATTGTTATCAGGAGGAACTTCAGGGAAGTCAAGGAAATACCACCATTGACTTGCTTTATCGCGCAAAGAACGTAAAAGCTGGCCTGCTGTCGCTCCTGCCTTGTCAATCCACTGATTGAGTAAGGAGTGCAACTTAGCTTTGAATTGATTGACCCAATCGTTATAACTACTTGAATCAAGAGTTTCAAACCATCGAGCATAATTGCTAAAAGCTTCATCAATTAAATTAACAAACGTTTCACCGATAGCTTGGTTGTGAAGACCTGGAATTAAGATTAGTTTTTTGAAGTGTCGGCGTAGATGAGCCAAACATTTCTGCTGGGCAAAAGCTGGATAGCCATTGTAAACGCTAAAATCATCGCTGCTGAGTACCCCTGTATATTCAGTCCCTAAAATGGCTGATAATTCGGCTCTGGAACGAGTGTCAGCAGCAGTAAATAGGCAGAAATCAGAATTGGCAACTACCCACAACCATTCTTTGATCCCTTTGACTGACCAAGGTGTTTCATCCACATGAACATTAGGTTGTGTCTGTTTTATCCAATCACTTAATTCATTAATGCTTGGTTCAATCGCTTGAGTTATTCGTTCATTGGTTGCTACGATTGTTCCTAGACCGATTTCAATTTGCCCCAGTTCACATAGCATTTCTTGCTGTTTTTCATAGGGCATGTGTGCATAATTATTGACCCATCCCAAAAAGGACTGTAATCTGATTCCTAAATCTTGTCCTGGGATAATATCTGGCGACCATAAGGCTGTTTGTATATTTCCACAACACTCACATACGCAGGTATAGCGTTGATATTCCACTATTTCAATTGGACGTTCTACTAATTGCGCTACAGACTGTTTCTCTATTTTTACTGCCGTGTGAGCAAATGCTTTTTGACCACAACAGGCACAATTAGTCGGTCGTAAGATTTCATAACGATCTATTCTGCCAAAGCCCTTACGGGTTTTTCCAGTATGTCCTGGTTGCCCACCTGGTTTTCTTTTAGGATGGTTTGGTTCTTCTTCCAAGGGTGCTTTTTTGTTTTCACTCTTTTTCAGAATGTCCCCAGATGGTGGTTTGGATGAAGTCTTGCTGTCCAAATCTCTGCTGACTTTTAACTGTTCTACTTCAAGGTGTAGTTCGTAGATTATTTTCTGTAACTCACCTATTGCCTTTCTCTGCTCAATGATGATATTTACCAGTTCGTCTTTCGATAACTGATTTAAGCTTTCTCGGTCTAATTCTTGAGGCAGACTTTGGTTCATATTTGTGATACTCACCCTCAAGTGTCCCCCTTGTGAATACTCTGCCACCTGAATCCTTACGGCAAAACTGATAACGGTTGGATGTTAAGCCGATCGCCAACCTTGATATTGGCAGTGCCTTTTACTAGCTCTAGCACTTGGGAGGCAACTTTCCCCTTGTAGATGGGACAAGGGGTTTTGTAACACGGTTGGGCATTGTAGACCGCAGTTGTCACCACATTGTCCTTAAGATAAAAGATGTCTAATGGAAAATTTACCTTGTACATCCAGAAAGGCACGTCGTAAATTTCTCTGCCCAGGTTGAATAACATCCCGTGGTCGCCGTTTAAGGATGCTCGAAATTTCAGCCCTTTCTCTAATTGCTCTGGTGTAGAGGCGACTGAGAGCTTAAATGTGCGATTGCCTTTCGTGAGAAGGTGCGTAACTGGTAAATCCTGGGGACGAGTTTGGACGTAACCGAGCGCCACAGTGCCGATGATAATTGATACTCCAGCTAGGGGGCCTAGTATGTTTAGTAACTTGAAAGCAGCAACGTATAAATCCTTTTCAGAATTAATTTTTAAAGTTTTCATGTTTCACCAAAAATATCAACGTTGCCGAGACTATATATAGATGAATCAATTGGACTAGATGGAAGGCCATGCAAAGCCGCAATGTTACGCATACTTTCAACTCGGTCAGCTTCGCGGATGGCCAGAGGATTCATACTCTGCCTTGCAGCCAACAATGCCGACAATGTAATCTCAAGTGATGGCAGTTCGCTAGCTGGTGCAACATCATCACCAAACATTTCACAGAAACTAAAGACGGCGGCACGTTCAACAATGGCTTGAATCTCCGCCCCCACACATCGCTGCGTGGCTTTGAGTAACCTTTTCCATTCTTCTTCGCTGTACCCATCGCCCCCGTTACGAAAACGAGGATCGAATTTAGCGAGATGGATCTTGAATATTTCGTGCCGTTCTCCATAATTGGGTAAATCCACCTTAAAAATCTCGTCAAAGCGTCCACTTCTGGTTAGCTCTGGTGGTAGCCATTGAATATTGTTAGCCGAAGCGATAATTAAAACCTCACTAGTACGTTCTTGCATCCAGGTCAAAAGCATACCAGCGAGGCGTTTAGATAAATCATCATCCCCGGCGAATCCCTTATCAAAGTCATCAAGGTATAAAATTACACGATTGATTCGGTCTACCAGTGCGAGTAAACTCTTGAGTTTATATTCAGCCAAATTACCGTAACTACGGAAACTTCCCCACTCCAAGATAATCAGAGGTAGCCCTAATTGTGCAGAACTTGCTTTAGCGGAGTAAGATTTTCCTGTTCCCGGTGGGCCGATTAGTAAAATCCCCTTGGGTAAACGAAGATTATACGCTTTTGCCAGTGTTGTTAATAACCGCTTGTAAGTTTTAAATGCCGACTGCATCAGTTCTAAACCACCGATAGGGGTAGTTGGGGGCTGAAGGAATTGAATATTATAAATTCGCTTAAACAGTTCGATTTTGTAAGCGGACAGTCTTTCTACTAACTCATCCGGTGTAATTTCATCAACAATCGCCTGTCGAATGCCATAATCGATATCTGCTAAGTACATCCCTAAGCCAGCGATCGCCGTCGCATGAATATCGCTATGACTGTAATCCGGTAATACTTGAGCTAAGTAACTGCTTATTTCCTCTATAGCTGGCAGTTGTTGAATGACTGTCGGAACTTCGGGGGCAATGTCAGATGACACGGTGGCGTTTGACCCTAAGAGAATCGCTGCTTTGTTAGCATTGCAATTGTACAGCTTCAGGTTAATGAGGGCTGACTTAATCCACTCGGAAGTCAGAAAGAAATCGGGGTCAGTGGTAGACTCTCCCAGCCAAGGGAATATGCCCTCTAGTATGAGAATCCCTTGTAAATCGGTAGTTTTCCAGAATCGGAGAATTTCAAAGTAATGTTCGCGCCTGCTTTTAGCGATCGCTTGATACTGATTAACAGTTTGTAAACTTAATCCCTCCTCATTAGTAGATAACTGGTGCAGTTGGTCATCTTCCAGCATCCACAGGTAACAGTTAATATTGTATTGCTGGCATTCCAGGGCGAGATTTGTCAAAAGTTTGAGTCTTTCTTGTAATGGAGACTCGACAGCTATCAGCTTATTGTTAAGTTTGATTAGAGAGAATATTTGTTTAATTAACTCATTATTCATTAGGGCTTTAGTTAAATTTCACCCCAATATTATTGATAGCTAAAACTCTTTACTAGCTACTTTGGTACTGAAAAAATCGGTACTAAAGTAGCTTGACTTTTTTGCAACTATAGCTCTAACTCCTCGTGTTTTTGTTGTGAGTACCGTTGTTGCAATTGATGGGAGAAATTGATTAACTGCGTATTCCAATCCCGACTTTCGCACTTGAGTTGAGTCGAGTGTGGCAGCAGTTCTTTAACAGCCCGTGCCACTGTTGGTTGACTAAAAGCTACCTGTACATGAGCCACATTACGTAATCTTTCAACAGGTAAATTTGAAGTGTCATCTACTGCCATGTAAACTGTTCTGTTTTCTGGTATTCCTTTAACCTGATATTCCAGCATGGCTACTGAAATGGTGTCAATAGGAGAGTCAGACAGTACGACAGTACTAGTTTGTTCGCTAGGCTTTTTCCCCAAAGTAAAGTAAAACCAGCTATCACGGCGAACTGTACCTAACTCATAACCAGAGAAATTATTAGCTGTCCCTTCTAAAAATGCTCCTTTGGTTTTTCCGTTGAGATCCCGCATCACAAAAACTACATTTGCTTTTGAGTCGGCATAAATTAGTCCCTGGTTATGTAACATTTGTACACAATCAGAGGGTATGCCTCGTTTCTGAGTTAGGTAATGTTCAACGCCTGACCAATTAGCTTTATCCTCAACAGGTGGGGTGAATTGGGGTGCTGGTTGAGTTTGGATAATGTCAGCCGTAACTTTTTGAGCATGAGCGATCGCTGCACGTTTTGCGCCGACTTCACCAAATCTTTCCCCTAGCCATGCGATCGCAGTTGTTTGGTTGCATTGATTAACGTGCTTGACTAAATCAATAGCACTGTTACCCCCTAACGAAGAACCATTGCCAAAGTCAGTAAATTGAGAGGCATCTATATTAATGATGTGGTTTCCTCCAACCCATTCATTCCCTTTACGCCACAGCCCTAACTCAATAGCAACATCATCTAAAGCTAAATCAGTTGACCATTTGGTAAGTTTTCGTAATTGTTGATTATCTTGTTCTAATTGCTCTATGCGCCGCCGTAATTGGTCATTCTCAAGTGAGAGAGCTTTGGCTGTAGCTTCCATCTCTTCCTTACGCTGATTCGCCCTGTCTCGGTCAGCAGCTTTGGCTAAAAGATGTTCTGCACTTAGCTCATCAACTTCTAAATCCCGCCCCTCCTCCACTATGCGGTAAAAATCTTTGATGTCCTGGTGCTTTGCTCTGCTTCCTTTAATACCGCGCTCCAACCCAATTAGCCGCATTGTCTGGTAGTACGAATCCTGAAACTCATGAATTTTCTGCCGCCCGTCAAAGAAATGATTGCACCGTAGCTGTCCCTTATCATCCAAAGGCACAAAATAAGCGTGAATATGGGGGGTGGCTTCGTCCAGGTGTAACTCGGCGCGGACAATGCGATTGCCATATTCATCCGCTAACCATTGGTGAGTCGCTTCTAGCCAATCATCCAACTTTTGTGGTTCATAGTAACCGGCATTAGTTAGGCAGTTGGGACGGAAATAACTGGGCGATGCACTCAACAGTAACTCCACGCAGTACACCGCATCAGTGCGAATCTTCCGCTTCTGCTCCGAGTCCCCTATCTTAGCTAAGACTAAATCCTCTAGTCGTTCTTCTGGGGCGAGGCTACCGATGAACCGAATATTTTTTTGAGTGGGATCTGCATTAGGGGTTTCTCTTTCTCGTGCGGTGTGAGATGCACTCCCTGATATGTTACCCCGCTTTAATTTTTTTAATCGCGCGATCGCGTATGCCATTTTTTATCTACACTAAAATTTGGAAATACAAGTTTTTGGGCTGACTGACTGAGAAACAAATATCACTCAAATTATTGCTGTTTTTTCTCGGTTTAACGCCTATTTTAAAGCCAAATCGCTCAAATGCGAAAATGGCCAAATAACCGTAGTGAGTACGACTATCTTAAGCCACCCTACAGCAGTTCTGAGGCATTTCACAGGCAATTCTCCCGCTATCCCCAAGATTCCCTTAGTAGCATAGTCACTGTTGACACAATTTCAGCCTAAATAGGTAACATCCGGCTTTCTGTGATTTGGACTAAAAAACCACGCAATAGCAAGGCTTTTGGGCTGTTTTACTGTCAATAAGTCTTGATTAATGAGAATTGATGGTCTGCTCACAGAATTTTTTGAGAATTACTCAAGGTTTTCAAAGCCAATTCAGAATTTTTTGAGAATTACTCAAGATTTTCAAAGCCAATTCAGAATTTTTGGGAGTTTTTGTAGTGCAAAATCAACAAGCTTGTAGTACACATTCTCAATAAGACCTAAGCTTATTGAGAATAAAAACATGGCGAAAAAGTGGCTGTAGCTGATTAATGATAAGGCTTTCAAGAGAATAAATGCAAAAACAGTGGACGGCCAAGAGGACAGAAAACGGCGTTTCTTGTCCTTTTGGCCGTCCAAAGGAAAGTCATGAAATCTAGATATTTCCAATTTTGGCTTGTGTGAGGACGGCCAAGAGGACAGAAAACGGCATTTCTTGTCCTTTTGGCCGTCCAAATTCATAGTATTTATTTTGACCAAAAGCGTACTTAAAAATCAAATAAACCCGACTTAAATAGTGTAGATTCAATATTTTGAAGGAATTGCGTTATGAAGTCTAAAAAAAATGATTAAATGAACAAGTAGAAATAAAATTTAAGCACTTCAAGATTGCTTCATAGATAAAAAAAGTGAAATTGAAGTTCCTCAAGACGAAAAGTGTTGAAACTAAATTTTAAGAAAAATAAAGTTCAGCAGTATTAAAAATAAAGTGTCATAATTTTCAATATCTGCATTACCTCTGTGAGAAGCATAAAATATGGCAGAGATAGAACAAATAAGAGTTTCGATTAAGCGCCCGAAAGATAGTTTAGATGGAAAAGTAGTTGGCTACATAAGGTCAAATCCATTTGGTTTAGAAGCAGATTATTCGCAAGTTATAACAGCAACGCTAAAAAACCACTGGCTACCTCTTGCCTTGTTTTCTTCGGGACTGAGGGGAGAAGAATTAAGACAGATTGGCATTTGGGCAATTAGTCAACTAGAAGCACAAATTAGTATGATTCGGAGAACTTGCGGGATAGCACCAGACCCACTAGTGGTGACATCAAATATATCAATGCAAGCATCAAACATAGTGGCATCAGATAGTCTATCTGTCTTAGGGATTACTTCAGGAGATGGGCAAATAAGTTCTACTGATGAGGAAGATGAAGACCATGAAGATGACGATGACGATGAATTTCTTGACTCGCAAAACTATCAAGAGATGACCGACATTAAGCGGATGTTTGGCTGGAACAACCAGAACGGGGGCTGAAGATGAATAAAAAGAATAATTCTAAAGACTACACAAAAGTTGCGATAACGATTGATTTAGGGACAAGTTTTCAGAAGGGGATAGCACAGATTTATCCAGATGGGGTTCCAATAGTTTTAGCAATGGAACCAGAAATAGCGGATTTAGGGGTAGAGTCAATAGAATATTTGTCAAATCAACTCGTACAAGATACGACGGTGTGGATAGGAATTGGGTCAGACTACTATGTCTTGGGAGCATTAGCCAAAAGTATGTTCGCGGGGACATCAGCTATTAGAGATTTAAAGTATCAATATGCCTTACCGAAAGTAGCAGCTATGTTATGGTTGGCAATTCGGCGGCTGGGAGTGAAAAACCCAGATATAGAGCTATATGTACATTTGTTGTTGCCAGTGGGAGAAGCTTCGGATGGGCAAACGCTCAGAGCAAAACTAGCACAGAACTTAAAAACAGGAATAATCACGCCAACAGGGAGGTTAAAAGCAAAACTGCGTAGCTTTGATGTCAGTCCAGAAGGGGCGGGTATCATGGCATATCGCAGTCGCAACGTCAACATAAACTATTTCCAAAAGAGTATAGGAATGCTGATGTTAGGCTATCGTAATGCCAGTTTTATCCTGTCGCACAAGGGGAATGCAATAAAAGCTGAATCTACAGATTTAGGGATGAATTGGGTAGTGCATCAGTTTGTAGAACGTACTGCTGTAGGTTTATCAAAAGATGACTTACGCCTAATTTCAGCTTTAGCCGAAACCACGAATAACAATTTTGATGCACTGCGGTTTCTATCGCGCAAAACCAAAATTGAAGAAATCAATGCTGATGTAGAGTTGTTTTGTCGGATTTTACCGATAGTTCGCAAAGAGTACTGCCGTGCTTTATGGCGCTGGTTGAGAAATATTGCTCAAATGGATGAAATTTTAGTTTGTGGTGGGACAGCATCCTTTGTACGCCAAGAGCTAACCGAACATTTTGATAGTGAAGGCATTCCCATTTGTTGGAATGGCGGAATGGAACTACCTAAATATTTAGACACAATGGGATTAGGTGATAGGATAGCCGATGCTTGGGCATCCCATATTAGCCATATCAAGTTTTTGGATCATGAATTGAGCTATGACCGCCAAGACAAACCCCTAGTTCCTGATTATTATGTTCAACCATTCAAGAGTTTTAAACCGGACATGGAGATTTGGCAAAGGAACGGTTATATCACTACAAGTCTTGGGATTTAGATTAGTTTGCATTTGTACGACAACTGTTGCGACTAATGCTGTCTGATGTTAGACAGACATTCTGTCTAACATCGCCAAAGCTAACAAATGCAAGGGTTTGGCTTTGAATGGTGTTTCCCTCCGCTTAATCAACAATTGCTCAAGATTGTTGGCTCAAACAATAAACGCGAATAATTAACCTTAGTCAATTGATATGTCAGAAACGACACAATTACAAGTACAAGAATTAGCCCACTTCGCCCAAGAACAAGACTTTAATCAGCAATATCGTCAGTATTTTGGCGATGTCTGGGACGAAGTTGGAGTTAGAGATATCTCCAAAATGACCATCCAAGATGCCGAGCAAACTTTGAAGGTACTAGCTGATAGTGAAGCATCTCCCCAATTCATTAAATCCCTACTAGCACAAGCAGCAATTGATGGTGCTACACCGCAAGTTTTAGAGTATTTTCTCACAAGCGACATTGACGGCGATGGACGGACTTTGGCTGAGGAAATATTTCAGGATGGGACGAACCCACTAGAGCCGGATACACCCCAACCATCACCCAAGGCACAGGTTTTATCTCCATCTCCAACAGAAGATTTGGACTGGGCAATATAGCATATATCCTCAAACTTTACTAGCAACCTGAGTTTTGATTTTTTCAGTACTCAAGTTGCTAGTTCTTTTTAGAAAGCATATCTAAACTTCTTAAGTTAGGTATAAGTTCCATTTTTCAAAAAGCACACTAGGGTGTAATTGACTTATCAATTACACCTGTTCCCTCAACTAACTCAACAAATAAAGAAGGCTATAGTATGACTATATTAGGTATTAATAGACCTTTAGATACAACCCAGGCAAAACTGTGGGATGAGCGCGATTTGTCTACAAGCGATCGCCGCCGAGAGCATCTAGAAATTCTCCTGTGCCAGAAAGTACAAATAGGTGAAGACCCCGCCTTATGTAAACAAGTGTTGAATTATTTGTATTTCTCGGCATTTCAACAGAATCTGAATCGCATTACTGTCCAAAAGGAGAAAGAAAAGTCGGTCTTTGCATCCGTACAGCAAGTGATTATTACGTCCTTTGCTATTTTAGGAATGTTTGCGTTCCTTGCCGCCGCTTCCAACAAGTCAGTTGTGCGATCGTCTGGGGTAATCCCTCCAGCTATAGAACGCCTTGCCAATTAACCAAACAATTCGCTTTTTCGCCCAGCAGACAACGGAAGACCAACTGCAAGTGTATATGTGGGCTGAAGTAGTCAGAGAACACTCGGCATTCAATTCACTGCACATATTAATCATTACACCCTTTGCCATTTTAGGAATGATTGCCTTTTTTAACGGGGCGTTTCGCTCTGCCAAACCATCGGCTGCTGCTAACCTGCCTGCTGTTCAAGCTCATGAAAAGGATGTTACTAAAAAGCTGAAAGCTCTGTTTGATAATGCTTTCAGCTTGTATTATCACTCGTTCTGCTTCGGCTCACCTAAAATGCTGTGTCCTTGTCGAAAGGCAAACTGTCTTCCGGCTCAAAGTTACGCAGGTCTTGCTCCATCTGCTGCCGACGTTGAACGTATGTTTTGCTGGCATACATTCTGCTATTCATTTCTTGTTGACCGAAGTTGATGCCTTGTTCTGCCTTTTTTGCAGAAACTTTGTTGTAATCATCAACTTCAATTTTCTTGCGTCGCTCCATCTCTTCAAGCCATCCCTCACTGATGCCCTTGTCTAGAGCTTCTTGAACGTACTTAGGGTTAAGAGAACCGTCTGGGTTAAACTGCCGCTTTTCTTCTGCTGTAAAGAAATCGTAGGCAGTGTAAACAGGCCACGCCTCTGGGTCGGTTTCATCTAAATGCTTCCACTCATCATATTTGATTTTTAACCTACGGGCATAGTCATCAATGGCTTCTGGAATCATTCCACTAGACAACATTTCAATTCTTGCCTCATTTTTTAAAGTCCCATCTGGGTTGAACTCCTTCTTATGCATATTTATCCAACGTTTAATTCTCGACATATAAAACCTCCTAAAAATTACAAATTATTAATAATTTATGACACTAGAATTCAAACACTTTGATACTAGACTAAATCAGTGGATTTATCCAGATGCCAATAATAAAAATCCTGAGTCAATTTTAGCTGAGAAGTTAGACAACACACTACTTGAATCTTACTTTCCTGAAAAAAAATTCTCATTTGGACATATTGATGAGTACAGTAAATCAGAAGACTTAAAAAATCATCCAGATGGTCATGTTCTTCTGTTATCTTCAAAGACACGTTTATTATATGGGCCACCAGAATGTTTAGAAGTAATCGAAAAACTTTGTCCAGACCGTAAAGACCGTGGTGCTTATGGCTCTATCTTTCTAGGTTCGTGTAGGGATACCATTAGTGAAAAATTAAATATTCTAGTAGTAGATGATTCGACCGATGCAAAGGGAAAAAACGGAGGAATCCTTGACAACGAGGTTGCTTGGAAACTGGTAGGGGATTGTTATGGGCAAATTTCAACTGAATTATATGATAAGTTAACCAAAAGAGAAGAACAATCAGACAAAAGTTATCGCGTAATTCAGCATCGCTTCGGCTGGAAAGAAGGGGATGGAGAAGATACTGAATATCGTTTTGGCAAGGGAACATTAAGACCATACGACTTAAAAGAAATAAAGTATGCTAACCCCAATAACACGCCTAAAATAGACCTGATTATCCCCATTAGTAGCTTTAAGGGTACAGACAAGGATAAGCCTGGAAGCCCATCTAAACCTCAAATTGAGCCAGGATTATATCAGCAAACTATTTGGTTGGGTGAAAAGGTACAATCTCAAAAAGGTAAAACTGCCATATCTCAATTATTGGCATCATTTCCTCAAGGTATTAAGGATTTTGCAGAAGAATTAGAGGTACAAGCCCAAAAGCTAGCAGAAGCTCAAGATGACCCTAGAATTGTTGCACAACTGTACTGTGAAAACTACGAAAAGCGAAAAGAATTTTCAGAAGAGCAAAAAGAATCTTTAGGACAAGAAATTATTGAATCAGTTAAAACTGATACTTTAAGTAAACAAGTAGAGAATAATTCTGATGAAGACTTAGAGCTAAACGATGAATCAGATGAATCTCAGAAAGATGATATGTTCATGTACAAACTCATCAAAGCTGATTTACTTGGTCATCAACAATTACTAGAAACGGAAAAGGTAAAACAAGAGTTGAATCGGTTTATACAAAGTCAGTGGCGTGATATTGCAGTTGGCAAGACACTAACTTTTGACCGAGGAATGATTATCCCTTCCAAAGAACTTAAGAATGGCGAAATTTGTGTGACTTGGATGGATGAAAATGAAAAAATATTAAATTTTCGTTCTCCCTTTCTTAATTCTAACGGTCTGTGTGTTTCTAATAACAAATATGTTGAAGACCGCCTAGCTCCAGATGGTACAGACTTACAAGGAATTATTGTAGTCAATGATGAAGATCACAAACGCATACTTGCTCGGATTGAAGCGTTAGAAGCCCAAGGTATTCAACACAACGAAGTTAATCCCGTCGAAACCGAATCAGAACGCCAAGCACGAGACTACGATGGTGACTGCATTGGTGTAGCAAGAGCTAGCTTATACCCTAACCTGACAGCAGAGGCAGAGCAAAGAAATCTTCCCAAAAACGCCTATTCGCCCACGGTTAAGCTCAAAAAACAATCATTTTATGATCCCACCGATGGAACCCAGCCTCCATTTGAAAAAATCGCTATCCACATGAGCGATAGCATCAGCGTGGGCATAATCAACAATCAAGTGACAGCACTGGAGGCATTAGAATCAGAAATTGAGGTACTAAACACTTATGGTACTTTTGAGCAGAAATCAAATTATTTAGACCAAGTTTCTAACCATTACGAAACCCTGTTTGAGCAAGAACGCCAGAAAGATCCAAAGTTAATTCGAGAAGAATACAAGCCTTATATGCAAGGGGTTGTTGAAATTGCTCATTCTCAAAGAACTCCCGAAATTATCCAGCAAGCAATGGACATTAACCGTCAAATGTACCGGAGCATGATTGAAGAAGGATGTTATCAAAACCAAATAGCGGTTGATTTATTCAAAAGTGCTAAAAAACCTGAGATGGATAAAATCAGGGAAAACAGCCGCTACTTGTATCGTGATGTTAATTATATTAAAGATAAGAAATCTTCGTCAGTTTATTTAAACACGGGGATAACGCCAAAGGGCTACTCACCAGTAGAATTATTGATTAGCCAAACCAATAAATATTTCCAAGAATCACAGTTAGAATCGCGTCCCATCGTCCAGTTTAAAGACTTATTCAAAGGAGTAGAATTTACACCACAACAAAAATTTGCAGCGATCGCCGCGAAGTACGAGTTCGATCTGAAATTCAACGCTGCGGTACGGATGTCTCAACGGCGTGAAACTGAGAAAGGGCCATCCGCAATTGTGCAAACTCCACAGGGAACGCAACTGGAAATTACCAACCTCACCCGCTACGGGCATCCTCTGATTTGGAAAGCCCAAACGTTGAACATTCGCTTAGATGAAATAAGAGAGAAATTCAGAAGTTTTGAACGCCCGCACCGATTATTAGCAGTTGCACAGATAGATGGTGAGGTTGGGTCAGATGGAAAACCCGCTTACCGCAACCTGGGGACAGTTAGCCAACAATCTGTAACTGACCACAACCTCAAGGCGGGGATGACCATGCAGGGAGCTAAACTCTTAGAACTAAAACCAGAACTTACTAGAAGCCAAACTAAACTACTCTTTGCCAAGGCTTATGAAACGGCAGAAGCATTTTACACGAAGATCCCAGAGTCAGAAAAACTTGCATCCGCCGCCGCCGCTTGGAATATCTGTGCATCCCGCCAAGATGAACTTGAAGTTGCAAGAAAAGAAAACGCAAATCCCCAAGCGATCGCTAAAAAAGTCTCTAATTTTGCTTTCGCTGCTTTCCCCAATGAGATTATCTCTCGCTTAGATAAATTGCAATTTACTGAACCGAAGTTAGTCACACTGAATAATGAAGCGAATCAATTTTTGGGTCGAGACTGGAATCCCACCGAAAAACACCCGATAGAAATTAGAGCTAGTCACCACCCAGTCGGACATGAGCGCCATGTTTCCAGGCTAATGTTTGTCCAGGATAGTGACGGCGAATATAAGGAATTCGCCATGCTCGAAACCAGAACCGCACAGCTTCCCATTGGAACGAAAGCGCTCTCTTGTATGGTTGGGGTAGAACCTGCCACAGCATCAGCAACTATTGGACTACCAGGAAACGAGCCGGTTGAAATTACTATCCGTGAACTCAAGAACTTCTCTTATGCAGGACTTGTTTTCAACGCCGAATCGGTCAACTTAGAATTTGGCACTGTGCCGATTCCTGATAAAACAGTAAAAATCAAAATTGATGCTTTGACCCTGGGTGAGTTAGACAGTGATTCTGCCCAACAGTTAAAAGAAATTAATTATCTTAAAAATGGTAATCCCCTAAAATTAAAGCTCACGTCAATTTCTGAGACAGGAGATCAAGCTTTTGTCCTGGGTGAGTCTCCCAATGGAAATCTCCTCAAAATTAATAAAATTAACTTCTATGATTTTTCTGGTCAGACATTCAATGATCAAGATTACCGAAAACTGACTATCGAAACCTCAGCTTCTAAAACTAGAGATGCTGCGTTTTTGAATGGTGAACCCTTGGGAGTATTGCACTTTAAAAAAGACAAAGACGCGCTCAGACAGCTTGGACTGCTCAAAACCGGAAAACTAACACCCGCACCCACTATTATTGAAAGTAATTTCTCTGTTATTTGCGCTCAAATTGACCCTAATACCGTTGAATATCCTACTATTTGGACGAAGGAATTTCAGGCTTTTGGGACTCAATCAGTTAATTCTGAAGAACAAGAGATGATTGAGAGTAGTACGAAAATTCTCCATCATATTAAAGAGCGTCCTACTTTCTTATTTTCGACAGAATCAAACAAAAAACTTGGAGTCATGGGCTTGGCTGTTGACAATCAGAAAGCTGAAACTGTGACTAAATGGTTAACTGCTCAAAAAGTTGAATGTCAGCAAGTACCAACAGAAGATGTTATCAGGGAAACTAAAAAAGGTCTAGCAGTATTTAACTTAGTCAGTAGTTCAATTCCCCCCAAAACTTTGGAGAGCATGACCAAGAAATTCGGGGCTGTGATTGAATCAAATAGTGGCTATCAACAAAGAGTTAATTCCCTCGCCACACGACCGCAGTTTTTGAAACCACCAGAACAAACAGCGCAATCTCCGCCTCAACAAAGCGCTCAATTCCACCCAAACCAAGAGGTTCAAAATATCGCTCCTCCTGTCATCAAAGGCAAACCGATTCCGATGAACTACCCTTTAATGATGCATGGTGACACCAATCCAATACCAGTAAACACTTGTATTGATGCGATGAGAGGATATGGTCGAACTCACACTACTAGAGCTTATGAGCCTTACAAACAGTATGGATTTAAGGAGGGCGATATTGCTCTGGCAACAGGCATTGGTAAGCAAGTCGCCTTTCGAGTCGGTAAGCAGTATCAAATCACACCTGATATGATTGCTGACCCCGTTTATCAACAGCAATGGGCTGACATGGAAAAGCACTCACCCAAAGCATTACCAGAATTGTTCACGGAAAAACAGCAGGTGTGGGGACTACATCTAGAGCCATTGGGGGATTATGTGGACGGGAAAATAGTCCCGTTTCCTGAACCACAAAACAGAGCCTCACCTAATCAAGAAGTCCAACCTCAATCAGTTACCATTGATGATTTAAGAAATTGGTACAATGCCGCAGATAAGTTAGGGAAGTCGGAGAATTACAAAAAACGCATTGTAGAAGTGGCTAATCGGTTTAAAGCTGGTGAGCAATTATCAGCCGAAGCCTTGACAGTAATGAATCAAGATACATTTGAGCTTGAAAGAATCAGTCGGCTGACTCAAATTGCTCAAAGAATTGGCATGGTTTGGGGTAAGTCTAATGAAAATGGCACTCAAGTCCAAGGAAAGATTTATGACTTGGCTTTCAATACCCAGCAGAGGGATTTAACTATTTCGCAGAAAAATGGAGAGGTAATTTTAAACTTGCAATCTGGCAAGGTGCAGACTAATAAAGTAACTCCACAGATATTGCAAACTTTTGAGTATGCTAATACTCAAATTGATAAAATACTAGCTAAATCTCAAACACAACAAATAGACATACAAAGATAGATTTATCCTAGAATAGCCTTTTTAAGCAATAGAAAAGGAGGACAGCACTATGGAGACGGCTAATTTAGAGCAAGCACAGGTTTCTTATAATCAAGGTCTGGCACATCTAAAGTCAGGCAATTTAGATGCAGTTATCGAGTGCTTTAGAGCAGGGTATACAGTCAGCCAACTGTAAGGATGTTCAAAACTGATTTTTTCGCAAGTAATAAAGAGAAAGCAGGAGTGTTGGCAAAAATCTAACTATTGAAGAATGACTTACTCATCATCTTCTTCAAAAACGCTTTGAATGTCTCTTGCCCCATGTATAACACGAATAACTTCAATCCCTTGGTTTATAGAACGGTAGAAAATTAGATAATTCCCTACTGGAAAACTTCGCAGATTTGGTGCTAAGGAATCGCGTTTTCTTCCCATACCTGGGTTTGATGCCAACATTTTGAGCTGACTGTCTATTTTTTTTAGAAGCTGATCTGCTTTATCAAAGCTGTCACTGGCAATAAAATTCCAAATATCCAATAAATCAGCTTGTGCTAACGGTTTTATAAGAATTGTCGCCATTATGGGGATTCTCTCGTCTGCCGTTGTTGTTTCGCCAATTCGATAATTTCATCCATGTTTAGCGGTGTAGATTCTCCGCTATCAATCCCCTGCTGTATCTCCCTACGTAACTCGGCAAGGCGTATTGCTTTGAGGGCATCCTGCTCTTTGAGCAGCCGCAGACCTTCACGGATCACTTCACTAGCCGAAGTGTACATACCGCTTTCAACTTTGGATTGCACCCACTTTTCCAGTTCTATGGTCAGAGAAACGTTCATCTGCTACCTCTTGATAGGCTCATAGCAATAATCCTACCGGGAATAACAAAAAATGTCCAACTTTGTTATTACTGGAGTTGAATAATGCCCAAGTAAGAAAATTGGCGTTGCAAAAATTATTACATTAATTGTTACAATTGAGGGATACAGTTGAGGTCTGGCAAAGCTTTCAGGGCTAATTCCCCTTCTTTAGCGTTGCCAACTTCCTGTGACGGTTACAAATCAAAATCAAGGCTGAATGTTTCTCCTGAAGAATCCTCTTCTTTCTCGTCTGCAAATGGAGTTTGAGTCCAAGACGTGAGTTGGTTTGATTCAGTATTAATAGGTGAGGAAGGTAAAAGTTGTGCAGGTAATCCAGCCTTGATGAAAACAAAATAGCAATCAACTATAAAGTAAAGCGTGTCCAGGTAACTTTTATCTAGTTTTTGCGATTCTGCAAATATGCGCTCTCGGTAATTATCTTTGAGGCGAACTTTTTCCGGTGCTAAGTCTTTTTTATCTGCCATTGTTATAACTTCACTTAAGAGATGTAGTAGTTGGGTTCTTGGCAAAAATAGTTTTTGCCATCTCTAAAAGCCCAGAGACATTGGCTTCTACCGGATTGTCCAGGATTTTGAAGCCGTTTTTCTCCAACAGCTTCTTAAATCCTGGTAAGAGACAGCCTCCACCAATCGCCCAGATTTCATCTCCCTGGTGCTTGGCATCCAGTGTCAGATTCACCACTTTCTTCAAGTATTTTTCATACCAATCTTTCAAACAAGCGCTGTATATATCTTTGATATCGATGTCACGACTGTATCGAGTATGCCCCATTTCCAAACAAAATCGGATTTTGGATGGATCTCCGATTTTTCCACCATTTAGATGTTTCATTTTTTGGGAAATATCATCGATGAGAACTTCTACTCCTATGGGGTAAGCAGTGTGAACTTCTCGCTGACCCCGGTTGTAACGAGAATACAAAGTCGTACCATTGCCAAAGTCTAAAATGGTTAATTTTTTGGGTAGTGGATGCCCAAACAATGCACCCATTCCCTCTAGTACAACTTTCAGAACTTCTACTTTCACGTCTGATTGTTTGCCAGCAAGTATTGGCTGATATTCTCCATTGAGTACTTTTTGTAATTCTTCAGCCAGACCAACATCATGTAAGCTGACGACTAATTTTAAGTGCCAAGCTTTACGGTGTGGTAGATGCGCCAATGCACCCAATAAAGTCAATAATGCGTTGTTGACTTTATTTTCATTATTGTCTGTGTTGCGGTCAAAATAATTCCCTGTCCGGTAAGCAGATTCTCCAACTGTATAAGCAGTACCGTTAAAAACTACACGCCCTGGCACATCTTCCATCTCGGCATTGGTTATATAACTGGGTACACGAATTACTTCAAACCCTTCGACTAAAAGTTTGAGACTTCCGTAACCGTTATCGAAACCCGCAGGAAAAATTTTTTGCGACGTGTGAATGTTTGACATCTGCTCCAAGTAATACACTTTAATTTGTGAAAATTATCTGTTCAAGGGATCTGCAAGAGCAAGAGAAAGAAGAATAAAATAACTTCCCCTTTTTTGCCTAATCTCAAGAGCTTATCATAACCCCTTGGGGGCTAAATGGGGTACAAAATATTAACCAGTCAAATATACCCCATTTAGCACCTATATATACCCTATATAGGGGTTAAAATGTCACCAAAGGCTTGAACTAATATTGGGGTATATATAGCCCCTATATAGCCCCCATCAGGAATTTTTGAAATCTTTTTTATCAACGCAGCAGAAATTAAATTAGATCGTTGTTGACTTTTTGATTTATACTTTACTGTCAATAAGATTGTTGAAAAGCAATTCAGTCTTGATCTCTAACTTCTTGCTGAATACGTAATTTAGGGTCACTACTTGCTTACAGGTTCAGCTTTCTCAACTGAATTATCATTAACACCCAAAGTCAATTCCAAAGGAGTTCTTTCTGGGTAAGCTTTTACCACTTGTCGATAAACTTCATAGTTAGTAGGTAGCGTGTTCTGAGAATTACCCACTCCATAGGTCAGTTTGTACTTTATATCTTTGATCAATTCAGGTTTACCTACCTCTTCTTGAGGTCTTTTTTGTTGTTCAACTTCATCAACACTTGGCCGCAACGGTAAAGTAGGCCACCATAATCCTTGGTCATATAGGCCAACAACTGCTCCTGGCGGTTTCAATCCATTTGGATTCACCACTGAAGTATTCGTTCATGTTTCAATGTTTTGCTTAAAGATTAGAAATGAAAGACTTCAGAATTTTGCATACGCAAAAATATGAAATTTCAGTTTTTCATCTATCTGATTTACTAGATTTTTGCTTTTTCAGCCATGTTCCTAATAGTTCTTCTACTAAATCGCTTACAGGGCGCGGTGTTCGCTTTCTCAATTCTTTTCTTTCCTCTGCTAAGACATCTTGAACTTCTAATAACATATCCAAAGGAATATATGCAGAAATTTGAGTATAGTTGGGATTGCTCCGACGACCAGCAGGCCGTCCTGGCCCACGCTTTTCATCTTGAGGTACAGTTTTATTTTTCTGAGGCAGGTTGCTTTTTGTTTTCTTTGCTACAACTGGTTGAAGCTTCGTTGCCTCTGGTATCTCTTTCAAGCCTTTCTCTGTTTTCTCTGTTACATCTGTTTGTAATAAACTAGCTTGTTCTATTTCTTGCTCCTGAAGTACTTCTTGTGGTTCAAGTACTTCTTGTGGTTCAGGTACTTCTTGTGGTTCAGGTAATTCTTGTGGTTCAGGTACTTCTTGTGGTTCGAGCGATTCTTGTGGTTCAAGTGGTTCTTCTGTACGCTGTTCTCGCAATGCTCGAAGGCTTGCAAAGCGACCACCTGCTGGTTTTTCTTGTGTCATTAGACCATTATCTCCTTTCCAAGTTCTTCATACCCAGCCCAAGCAGCATCTGCTCTTGGGTCAGGGTAATCTTTGACGATAACACCCTCTAAAGGCGCTCTCTCAAAGGCTACTAGGCGCTTAATTTCGGCTTTAAAAATAGGAATATTTTCAGCTAAAAGCATTTCTTTTGCCTCCTTCCCAGACTGGCTTGGTGGTGGTGGAACCATCGTTAGTAAAACTTTAAAATTGGATTTCATCTGGTGCAAGATTTCAATTGTTCTTAAAAGAGCATCCAAATCTAAAGCTTTTGGTGTCGTTGGCAAGATAAGAAGATCACAAGAGTCAGCTAGCTCTTCAAGGTCTTCTTTGGTTGGTCGGGCTTGGGTGTCAATTATAATATGCTCAAACTGACGAATATATTTAGGCATCTGAATATCAGTAACTACCTTGAATGGTAGTTTCCCTGGTGCAGCCCATGTCATAGCAGAACGGTTCTGATCACCATCAACAAGTAAAGCTGCCCCCTTTCGGTTTAAATAAGCTGCTAAGTGAACAGCCGTTGTTGTCTTGCCTACTCCACCTTTGAAACTAGCTACTGTAATAATCACTATTGGTTCCTTTTGCTGAATTAGAGCTTAGACTTATAGCGTATGTTAGCGAAATAGTGAAATTATACAACTTTAAAAATTTAGTTTTTCATAGTTTCAGCATTTTGTAGTTTCGCGTATGCAAAATTCTGGTATAGCGAAACTCTGAAAAATCAAAGCTCCATATTGCTGGAATGTCGTTATAGGGTTTTCTCAAGCCGAGGTTACACAATGATGTTATTTTCGCGTATGCAAAATTCTGGTATAGCGAAACTCTGAAAAATCAAAGCTCCATATTGCTGGAATGTCGTTATAGGGTTTTCTCAAGCCGAGGTTAAACAATGATATTATTTTCGCGTATGCAAAATTCTGATATAGCGAAACTCTGAAAAATCGAAACTCTATATTGCTGGAATGCCGTTATAGGGTTTTCTCAAACCGAGGTTAAACAATGATATTACTTTCGCGTATGCAAAATTCTGATATAGCGAAACTCTGAAAAATCGAAACTCTATATTGCTGGAATGCCGTTATAGGGTTTTCTTAAACCGAGGTTAAACAATGATGTTATTTTCACGTATGCAAAATTCTGATATAGCGAAACTCTGAAAAATCGAAACTCTATATTGCTGGAATGCCGTTATAGGGTTTTCTTAAACCGAGGTTAAACAATGATGTTATTTTCACGTATGCAAGATTCTGATATAGTGAAACTCCATATTGCTGAAATGCCATTTTTGCAAAAAAATTTATATAAGCTCACACACAAGATTGCGGTAAACCGTTGTCAGCTTACCGCAGAACTCACACTAACTATTCCACATTCCAACCATCAAACAGATTAGGCTGATCAATTCCGTACTGCCTCTGCACCAGCCGCCTCAGTTCTGCCACCGATTTAGCCGACTTCATCAGAACTAGGACTGATATCACGTGGGGAGATAATCTCTCCTTTGTTTCTTTCGACAGCATTTGGTGTATTTTGTACTTTCTTCTCCCGTTAGGCAAAATTGGATTAACAATATCGAGCTTGGCTTTTTCTTCTGGAGTCATCCAGTTGTAGACAAACTCCCAATAGTATTTACCATTTTGTATGTGCCTCTTATGCAGCTTGCTTATCCGTGCTAGATTCTCCTCAAATTCAGTCTCGAAAAGTTTCGTCCAAGGGCGGGGCGTATCCAAGATGCGAGAATCATCGATGCGTCGTTGTTCAACTGTCCGCGACTCTCCCCAGACTTGATCGAATCTGCTAGTGAGTGAGTCTTCAGACAAGGCATCTATTAGCTTTTGAGCTTGTGTATTTCCTTTCGTGTCGAAATAGCGCCAAATTATTCTGGCATCCTTTACTGATATAGTTTCAGCACGGGTTCCCACGCCATTGACGGTATATTCCGCAAAAAGGGTAACATGATTTAGTCCTTGTCCTACAAGCTTTTGATAGACTTTGGGTGCTTTAAAAGGTAACGTGATTAGCCAGTTACGATTGATACTAATGGTTGAAAGGATTTGATTTTGAGACATGCGGTACTCTTCCGTCTCAACAATCCTAATGGCATCAAACCGATAGTTGCCGATGTACAACTCAACGGCTTGGGCGGCTGCAAATTCTTTCTTAGCCATGATTGCTTTCTCCACAAAAATTTCATCAATTTCTCGCGGAGCGTTTGCATGGTAGATTGCACTTCCTTTGGTGTTATCATCGCTGCCCAATTTGTGAAAGTAAAAAAGACCCAGATTAAATGTCATGCCTGGGTCTTTGAGGTTGGGAATTATCCCAAGATTTCAATCACAGCCGCTAGAATAGCTGGCGCTTTATCTGAAACCGGAATGAACACCCGCTTTTTCCAGTTGATGATCTCGGTGAAGCAACCTACAGCTAAGAGTCGCTCTGCCAGTGAGATAGCATTAACCAGTTCTATGCGAGGTTCATTAGCAACGAAAGAACGTCGCAAGGTTACACCACCTGGCAACTGCTGTGTATATCTCTCGTTGAGTACCAGCTTCACAAGTTCTTCTGGAGAAAGCAGCTGGTTCCTGAGTCCAAGTTGTTCGCGCACGGTTTGAATGTCGTGAGCATTCACCACCCGACCGAGAATCTTTTGTCCATCGCTGGTTTGCAAGCGGAAGACTCGGCTATTGTGCTGTGGCAGGATTTTCCAGGTGACAACTCTCACCGCTAACTGCAAGCAGTGTAGCGGGAGCATCTCAGATTCACAAATGAGACTTGCTGCTTCATAGGCTGGGTATCCCCTAAGCCTCCACAGCCAGGAATCGGTAGTCCAACCGACCCACGCTTTAACACGGCAGTCGCTCCACTTGGGGAAACCCCAAGACCGCGCTGCCTCAAATTCATTGCGCTGTTCCAATCGCGGTCAATGACTAATCCACAAGAACAACTATGAACGCGGACGGACAAAGTTTTCTCGACTCTTTCGCCACAATTTGAACAATTAATACTTGTCCCTCTAGGGTCAACTCCAAGTGTCAGCTTGCCGCGTTTTACCGCTACTGCTTGCATGATTTCCAGGAATGCACCCCAGGCAACATCAAGTATCGACTTAGCTAATCGTGTTCTAGCTAAACCTCTAATGTTCAAGTTTTCAAAAACAATCAAGTCATAAGATTTAACCAACCAATGAGCGACATGATAGTGAAACTCTTTTCTTTGTCTCGCAACGTGCAAATGAGTCTTTGCAACCTTGCTAGATTGCTGACTGTGATTCTTAGACCCTTTGATTTTACGAGCAAGTTGCCGTTGCTGACGGGCTAATTTTGATTGTGCTTTACGGTAATACTGCGGTACTTCAATACTTTGTCCATCAGCAGTAGTTAAAAATTTCTCCAGACCGACATCTATACCTGTGGCAGACTTAATTTTATCAACAGATAAAGAATCAGGTACAGTTTTATCCTCAAGAGAAAAACTCACATACCACCCATCAGCTTTACTTAAAATTGTTGCTTGCTTAATCTCAAATCCTTCTGGAATTGGTCGATGCAAGATAACATCAATCTCACCAATCTTGGACAGCTTGAGAGTATTACCTGTCAGATGTGCGCCAGCTTTTGGTGAATTAACGCGAGGAAATGTAAAAGAACTTATATCACCACGCTTTTTAAAACGTGGTCTTCCTCCCCTTTTACCCTTTTTGTCAGGTGTTAACCATCGTTTCCACGCCTTGTCCAACCGCATTAAATTTTGTTGTTGGCAGTCGGCGTAGATGTTTCTGTAATTAGGAAATAGCTCTTTAGTCCGCTTGAGGTTGCTTGCTTGTGTATAGTAATCTGCTTTGTCTGGTATCTCCCCAATTGGTTCAGAAACTAAGCTACATCGGTCAATTTGTGACCTTGTGCGCCTTAGCCAGTCCAATCTTTCCCCTAGTGCGTAGTTCCAATGACGACGCAGCAACTCGCCCCAAGTCTCAAGAATGACAACTTGTTCGGGAGTAGGGTTGAGTTTGAACTGATAAGTTAGTAGCATATAGTCATAATACCATTTGGTGGCATGACTTACAACATAGGACACAGAGCAGTTTATAGCCTTAATATTCATTTAGTGCTTGTCACTAAATATCGGAGGAAGGTTATCAACCAAGCAATGCTCAAACGACTGCAAGAAATATTTGAAAACACCTGTACTAAGTGGAGAAGCAAAGTTACGGAATTCAACGCAGAATCAGACCATGTTCACCTGGTTATCAGTTACCCGCCGGATGTGGAAGTCAGCAAGCTAGTGAACAACCTAAAAACAGTGTCTAGTCGTTTAATTCGCAAGGAGTTCAATGAACACGTTGATCGGTTTTACAGTAAACCAGTCTTTTGGACAGGTGCATACTTTGTCGCCTCGTGTGGAGGTGTTACCCTGGAACAACTTAAATCTTATGTTGAGAAACAAAGCAGTCCTGATTGCTGATTTCGGGGGGATTGACCCCCACTCAATCAGCCCTTTTATCCCCATCACCGCCAAGCTTCGCTGTGGCGGGAGTACCCCGGAGGCTTAGATGGGTAGGAGAATACCAGTTACCAAATGCAGGTAATCGGTTGTGAACTTAGGCAGTGCGTCTATTTCAGTAGACCAAGCAGCAGCAAACGCATCAATAGAAACTTGCTGCCAAGTGGAAGATTCCAAGTCTTGAATTGGTACGCGAGTTTCTTTCTGTGGGCGAATCAGCAAAACTCTTGGGACAACTCCACCCTCAGAGTCGTATATACTATGTGTTGGAATTGACACAGCAGCATTGCCTGACTTGGAGTTGATCATGAGCATTCCTTGATATTGAGTTGCGAACTCCAACATCTCTTCGGCAGTTTTGATGCGGTTATTTTGGGTGCGTTCTACTTTCAAGTAATTGGTGACGCTACCAGTTTGAGCATGAGTATATACAGCTTCCTGGCTCAATACAGTAAAGCGTTCAGCCCGTAAAGTCTCCACCCCCATTTCATAGACACCAGCAGCGATCGCTGTTTCAATCTGCTGACTTAGCAACAACTCAAAACGCTCGAAAATGATGTTTTGTATATCAATGCGTAAAGCCAGCAGTCGGTTAAGGAATTGGCGCAGGGGTGGGAGATCGATTTTCATGCCGCCTTCGTGGGAAGTGAGCGAGAGTCCAGTCATTTGCTCAAAAGTCCCTAGTGGAACTTCATAAAATCGACCTTGGTATATTTGTCTGAATAATTCATACAGCGCGTGTTCTGCATAGTTCGACTCCAGATTATCTTTAGCCTCAAATATCCCATTGCCACCCGTCTGCCGTTGACCGCGAGTAAGAGCGCCCAAGCTATCCAGCCTTCGGGCAATGGTTGAGATAAAGCGGCGTTCACCTATAACGTTAGTGGTAACAGGTCTGAACACGGGTGCAGATGCTTGGTTGGTTCTGTGCGATCGCCCTAAACCTTGGATGGCATTGTCTGCCCTCCAGCCGGCTTCCAACAAATAATGCGATCGCCGTCTCCTATTCACAGCGTTGAGGTCAGCATGATAGCTGCGACCCGTACCACCAGCGTCACTGAAGATGAGGATTTGTTTGTCTCCCTGCAAAAACGCAGCAGTTTCAGCAATATTCGCTCCAGCACCGCGTGAATCTACAAACAAACGTCCAGATTCATCTTTGAGAACTCGCTTACAGCGACCAGTTACTTCAGCCACTTGCTTGTGACCAAAATGCCACAGTAATTGTTCTAATGCACCAGGAATGGGATCAAGGCTTGCTAACTTATCGACTAACACATCCCTCAAGGCTACAGCTTCAATAGAGATAACTGGAGAGCCATCAGCGTCAAAGACTGGCTCGGATCTTTCTTCTCCATCAACGGTTGAATGGATGGAATGAAGATGAACAGGGAAAGCACTCATCAGGTAATCCATGACGTATTCCCGTGGGGTCAAGTCAAGATTGAGATCCTTCCATTCGGAAGCCGGAACTTCATCAAGTCGTCGTTTCAAAAGTTCTTCATTAGTCGAAACTATTTGAATGACAATTGCAAGACCTTGGGCTAAATCCTGCTCAATCGCTTTGATCAGGGTAGGGCATTTCATCCCGGTCAGCAGATGATTGAAGAACCTCTGTTTATGGCTTTCAAACTGCGACTTAGCAGACATCTTAGCAGCACGATTGTACGTTTTTGCGCCAGTTATATTGCAAGCTTCTAACGCTTTGTGGAGGTTATTATGAATAATTTGAAAATATCGGAGTCTAAATGGATTGTAGGGTAAATTTTACAAGTATTTTTATTACGAATGCACACAGGTAGGAGATTCAGTTCAAAGTATAGAATCTTCTTTGGCTCCTACAGCTTTTAATGTAGCTCTCTGAATTTTTGTTAAGCCGATTACATTTGTAATGTTCATACCTTCATAAGGACGAGGGATTCTTAAAGTTTTATTTTCAATTACCTCTTTAGTTTCTACACTATGATAAATCTTGATAGTCTCGTCATCACTACCACTAACTAAAAATTTCCCATCTGGACTAAAAGCGATTGACCTTATACCTTTGGTGTGATTTGAAAAAACTTTTTCACATTTACGAGTTGAGGTATGCCACAATCTTAATGTTTGATCTTCACTACCACTAGCTAAAAATTTCCCATCTGGACTAAAAGCGATTGTTCGTACCCAACTAACATGCTCTCGTAAAATTTTAAGACATCTTCCTGATTTGACATTCCATAATCGTAATGTCTTATCTTCACTACCGCTAGCAAGAATTTTACTATCTGGGCTGAAGGAGATTGATCTTACTGGACTAGTATGACCAGATAGAATTTTTTCACATTCTCCAGTCTTGACATTCCATAGTCGAATTGTGCGATCACCACTACCGCTAGCTAAAATCTTACCATCTGGACTAAAGGTGACAGACCACAACCATTTTTGATGACCTTTTAAACTATTCAAACGCTTAGGCTCATTCTTTAAATCAGTCCATAAGTGAAGAATATGATCTTCACCGCTAGCCAAAATCTTACCGTCAGGACTGAAAGCAATTGATCGCACTGGATTATTAAAGTTTAGAAAATGATGCAGAGCTTTACCTGTTGCGATATCCCACAGTATAATTTTGCAATCATTACCACCACTTGCTAGTATCTCAGCATCAGGGCTATAAGCAAGAGTTAGAACTCGGTCAGTATGACCTTGTAAAACACTTAGACATTCACCAGTGATAACATCCCATAATTGTAATGTTTGGTCTCTGCTAGCACTAGCTAGTACAGTATTTTTACAAAAAGCAATTGACTGAACCTGATTTACAGCTTCTTGCAAAATAGGATTTTGACCAATTAAAGTTTTACCATCAGGACTGAATAAAACTGATTTAACCCAAGCCCGATCAGCATTTTCTTCTAAAGATATGCTTTCACCAGTTTCAACATTCCATAACTTAATTTGTTGATCTTCGCTACCACAAGCCAGAGTTTTACCATCAGGACTGAAAGTTATTGACCTAACTGGACTCTTATTTAGTTGTAGAGTTTTACTACATTCTCCGGTATCAACATTCCATAACTTAACTGTACAATCAGTACTACCACTGGCTAAAATTTTATCATTTGGGCTAAAAGTAACATTTAATACCCAATCGTTATGCCCACTTAAATTACATAAGCATTTTTTCGTGTTTACATCCCATAATCGTATTTTTTGATCTTCACTAGCACTAGCAAGAACTTTGGAGTCACTACTAAATACAATTGATCTAACAGGGCCGAGGTGTCCTTTTAAAACTCCAATTTGTTTACTACTAAGGACATCCCACAATATAACTGTGCTATCACCACTACTACTAGCTAATGTTTTACCATCAGGACTAAAAATAACAGACCAGATCCAGCCTGTGTGTCCTGGAAGAGCGTAATGCAATTTGCCCGTAGCAGTTTCCCATAAACGTATTGTGTTATCCTCACTACCACTAGCTAATATATCTCCTTTAGGATTAAAGGTAACTGTGCGTACTGGAGCTTTATGACCTTTAAGAGTTGAAATATGATGACCATCTCTAAAACGTACTAACCTAACATCACCATTATCATCACCCGTAGCTGCCAAACTGGAATCAAAATTGGATGCAACTGCCAAAATTTTCCCCAGTCCAATATTAAATATTGAATTTTCTAAATTTGCATTTGTAAAATCAACATCTTGAAGAATGGCATTGGTAAAATCAGCTCCTAAAATTACACTACGTTGAAGATCACAACCTTTAAGACTGATATTATCTAGTTTTAAAAGAAGTGTCGCTGCATTACCTCCAAGAAAATTAACTTCTTCTTGATTTTTCCCTTTAGTCGAAAAAACAATATTTTTTAGCACTTCAATTGTTTCTGTGCCGGGTTTAATCATTAAAATTAATAGATCGATAATTGCTCTAGTCAAGGTTAGCTGACCAATCGTTTTTGATAGATATTCAAAAGGTTCTTGTAAGAATCTACCAAGCGGTAAAATAGGTATAATTTCACCCTGATGATTAATTGTCCTCTGAAAATATGAAGACCATGTATAATCTTGTGGTGATTCATGAGATAAATGTGATTGCGATCTAGCAATTTCAACAAATTCTGAGTTTAATATACCTAATTCAGCAGCTAACTTGTAAGCAATAAAAAACTCTAGGAAAGAACGATGCGCCGGAGTATAATCTCCATCAGCATTACGAATAAGCATCGTCTGTCCCATCATGTCGTATTGCCAGTGGTCTAAATCCCTTTGTTTCTGAACTACAGAACCAAACAAATGCCGAATGCGGTCTGGAAATTCTTTGTAGTTCATGCTCATCTTGTCTGTAGAAAGCATTTCCCACGACAGTTCACACAGAAAGTAGAGTTTATCTGCCAATGAAGTAAAAGTGCGTTCGGCTTTGATATCCCTCTCCATCTTGTGCCGCACAGCATATAGATATACCCGTGATATATCAACTGGTTTACCCGCTTCAATTTCTGGCAAGGCTTCTATAATAAGTTCTGTCATTACGGGACGACGTGCTAAATCCCGCAGTGTCGTATTATTCATTACTCTTTTTACAGTCTCTGGTTCAGTACGAAACGCTAGTACCTGCCGAATTTGCTCGTCATCAAATTTTTCTAATTCCAGCACTTCAAAGCGCGGTGTTTCTAAAGGCAAGTTAATTGTAGATGCTTGCAACTCTGCACTTAGCAAAGCTCTGCCTTGTTTGGCTTCTGGAAAATGTTCGGTGCGACAGGTGAGAATTACCTTTGCCCCTGGTACTACTACTTTGGCTAGTTCCCAGAAGTTGTTAATCATTTGTTGGCGATTTACCCTGGCTGCCATTTCATCAAAGCCGTCGAAAATCAATAGCACTTTACCCATGCGATTGAGTTGTTCAAAAGCAGAATAACCAGGCAGTGGAATTTCATGCTTACGAAAAAAGAACTCGGAAAATAACGATTCTACACTGACTGCTTTTGCATAATCCCGTAAGGGAATAACTAACGGCAAACGTGGACGTTCTACTCCCCGGTGTTGAGCATCACGATAGCGTTGCAAGGCAGTCCAGGCATAATGCAATCCAAACCAAGTTTTGCCAGTACCAAATTCACCCAGAATGGACAGGTGTTCTTTAGCAGGATCATCAAGCCAGCGATCAACATAACCATCAATCCAACCATCAACTTCACCATAACGGCTAATGCCCATTTTCTGCTTTGAGATGGGATCAAATTCCTCTTTGGTACAAGCTAGGGGTACATAGGTGCGGTCAATTCCTCGTTGCTTAATTTCATCTTCCAACCAGTTGAGATAGCCACTAAAATCGGCATCTCGATCCAGTAACTCATCAAGGGTATAGCAAAAAAATTCCTGGTTTTCTTGCTTGCTCACCTCATCTTTAACAGCCCGACTGATACGGCGGTTTGTAATGAGCCAACCTATATCTGTTCTTTGAGAATTGACTGACTTTCGCAAGGCGGCAACATCTTTCATTTCAGCTTCTCCTGTGATACCGCGTACCAAAATTCGGTTATAACGCTTGCGTCCTATGGGATTAATGACATTAATAATCCACTCAAAATAAGTTTCATTGTTAATTTCATACTGTTCAAAGTCATAGCGTAAAGCAGTAAACCAAGCTCGTAACTGTTCTGCTAATTTAGCTGTTTGATTTGGCTGATTGGCAGTTGGTGTAGCAGGTTGAACAGCTTGTTTATTGCCTGTTTCTGTTTTAAAAATAATATTAATACACCCCAAATTATTAGAGATGAATTTTTGGGGTGCGGTTTTTAATTCTTCTCGCAAGAATGCCACTAATGTTTCGTTCGTCACCCATTGGTTAGATACATTAGCCAAGTTAAATCCTCGCAAAATTGCGTTAGTCAAGACACTATTTGCTCCACCCACATTTTCATAGGCTGGCTCAAATTCTCTGGAAGCAGCAATGAAACAGCGATCACGTGTATTGCCACGTTCACCTGGATCAGCTTCGGTAAAATTGAGTAGTTCACCACTAAAACAACAGTCTAACCAAATAATTTGCTGTCTTACTGGGCTTTCTTGTAATAATTCACGTAACCACTTTAAGCTTAGTCCCCAGTTTCCCACATCAGGATTAGTATCACTGGTAGCTAGAAAACCTTCTTTAATCCGCCGACCTGTGCGAATACCATGCCCAGAAAAATAAAACAAGGCTGTATCAGGAATGCTCTGACCTTCAGGATAAAATAATTCTTCTAAAGCATCTTTTAAATCTGTCAGCTTGACTTCCTGATGTGGTGATATCCGTGGAGCATTATCTTCAAAGGGGTCTAGAAGTTGTGGCAATCTCTTGACATGAAAATTTCCAGCTTTACTAAGTCGCTTGGCGATCGCTTCTGCATCTATTGCAGGTGATCGTAAAGCTGACAGTCTTGAAAAATTGTATTGATTAATGCCAACTACTAAAGCATCTCTACTCATTAAATATGGTACTTTATTAGCAAAACTCTGGAAAATTTATCAAAATTCTAACGGCTGTTTAATTCTACTTGTCTCTTAAGATACAATATTTAAGTAAATTTTCTTTACGAAATCTCACCACTCATAACAATCACTTGTCTTTTAGTGGCGTAAAGGTTGGAGTGTCCTGATCAGATCCCCGCAACAAGTAGACTGTTAATTGCTTACCGAACTCTTGTTCTTGCTCAGGATTTATCGGGATTGGCCAGCGAAGAGATTTATAAAGTTCTAATCGGTATAAATCGAAAGCAGATTCTAGCAAGCTACAGTAAACACTTGCGGCATCAACTGCCCAGTAATAGGTAAATATAATTCCGAGTAGCCCAACAGGAACAGCCCACCAAGCCCAAACAGCCCAAACTATAAATAGCAAACTCCAAAGCCAAAAACGGGCTGCTGTGTTCAAACTTGACCTTGCTTCCTGTAGTTCTTTCTTGACTCCATCGGGTAATACTAGCCAAAGGCGAGACCAGCAAATTACTGCATCCAGTCGATACTTATCGTAAGGGCGGCTTTCAGCTGCTCTAAGAATATTGCCTAACTTTGTAGGCATTAATCTATTAAGCTGAGATGGAAACTGCATAAGTTGTCCATCTAGCGTGACATATTCGGCTAATTCCTCGTTAGTCAAAACTTGTTTATTTTGTTTATCAGCCAGAGCTTGCCATCGTTTATCTTTTCGTTTAAAGTCTTGCTCTTGTCGGTGTATCATCCAACGTCTTAAAGGCTGTAACCAAGCAAACCAATAGCCTTCTAAAAATCTCAAAACAGGTAAATCAAACCTTTGAACTACAAAAGCTGAGACAGCAATTATTAGTAAACCACTTACCAGAACAGCAATTAGCAAAGATTCTGGTTGCTGTTTGAACGAATCTTCCAACGGTTTTCGTCCAAAACGCCAAACCCAAGCAAGTAGTCCCCCTAACCAAAAAACAAAAGCTGGTGTCAGGATGTTTGCTGCCCAGTTTTCTGCAAGTTTTCCACCCAGACTTTCTAAAAATTTGGTTGGCATACATATTAATGAGTGGCAGGGATTAACTCTACACCATGAGTAGGGCAAATCGGTATTGTTGCACCGACAATCCGACGATACCAAACATAATCTCCTTGAGGACAATTATATTTTTGAGCAGATATCGGTTGACCTTGACCTGGAAGTGGCTCAAAACCTTTTGATACCTGTTTCTCACTCAGAAACTCCGCTATCCAACTACGTGTGTCTGAGTAACTTTTGAGGATTTCTAAAATCTGCTGATCTGTTGATTGCCCTGCTTGAGCTTGCGCTAAAAGTTCAGCCAATTTATTGTCTACTTGAACCGCATCATTTCCTAAAAGTTCTCCCAAATAAGGACGAATCGACCGACCACCCTCTAGAACGTCTTCAGGTTTAAACACCACAACTAAAACCTCATGATGTAGAGTTAATCACTATTTTTCTAGTTATACACCCAGACCGACTAGCAGAGTTAATTTTTCTGAACCATCTACGTTATCACTGTACAAATTACCAAAGTCTCATACTCCACGCCGTGACATACTCCCAGTATTGCCTTTTGGGACAACCTGAGCTTCTCAGCGACTCCCCCCAATGGGTCGGACATTAACTGAGCTTTAAAGGACGCGATGCCCCACCGCCCTATGTTTTATATTTCGTGCTGCGTTGTGGTCACGGTCGTAGCTTGCACCACACTGGCAATTGTGCCATCGGTCAGCCAGTGTTTTTGGTACATCTTGACCACAATCAGAACATTCAATGGTTGATTTATGTGAGTTTTGTGGCAATCCTGCGCCTCCAGCGTTTGCAGCTTTGAGACTAGCGATTGCCAAAAATTGACCCCACCCTGCATCAAGAATTGATTTGGCTAGTCGCGATCGTCGCGATCTAGCTAGACCTATGATATTTAAATGTTCATAAGCAATAAATTTGTATCCCTTAGACAGCAACCACAGAGCAGTTTTGTAATGAAAATCTCTACGTTGGTTGGCTACTTTTTGATGCAACTTGGCAACTCGTTTTACTGCTAATGCTCTACGTTTTGACCCTTTTTGTTTACGAGACAACTGACGTTGCAGGCGTTTCAGGCGTTTTTGTGATTTGCGGTAATACTGGGGAATAGCAACTTCTTCACCGTCACTGGTTACTAAGAAAAACTTAAGACCCATGTCAATACCCACTGTGTTATCTGGTGTAGGTATGGCATCAGTTTTAAGACTAGGCACAGTCATATCTTCTAAACTAAGTCCGATGTACCAGCCGTCAGCTTTCCGCGTGATAGTAGCAGTTTTGATTTTAAAATCGTCAGGTATGGGGCGGTGCAATATTGCTTTTACCTTTCCAATTTTAGGCAACTGAATAAACTTACCTTGAATGTGTTCAGGCTTAATTGGATCGGGGAAAGTTAAAGAACGATAACGCCCTTTACCTTTAAATCTAGGACGACCAGACTTTTTACCATTTCTATCACCTTTCAACCATCGAGTGTAAGTTTTATCAACTCTTGCAATTACATTTTGTAATGTATGCAAAGAAAGTTCTTTATACTCAGGAAATAGAGCTTTAGTATTAGCTAAATCCTTTTGTTGTGACCAACGATTTGGTTGGTCTTTCAACGGTGCAATGCTGCAACAAACCATAGAGCATCGGTCAACATCACAACGATTTTGTTCCCACCAGTTAAACCGTTCTGCCAACCTGTAATTGTACTGGCGGCGGCATAATTCGAGCCAGTGTTCAAATGTGTCTATTTGTTTTTGAGTTAGACGTAAACGGTACTGGTAGGTTATTCGCATTGTTAAAAACTCCTCTGCTTTAGACTTAAATACTGTTTAGCTACCCCACCAAATACCTAAGTACTTGCGGATCTATCGCAGCAATCCGCTTCTTAATGGAATGTGGGGGATTCTTGAAAAACCGTTTTAAGTCCCGACTCTTGACTAAATAATTTCTAGCAGAACGTCTGATGGCTTTAAGCCAACCTAGTCTTACCCATCTAGCAACAGTACAGGGGTTCAATGAAAGGGCTTGAGCAATTTGATTGCAACTGTAATTGTCCAAAGTGGGACGTGCAGAATAACCCAAGGAGTACAGTTTTTTATGAACAGCTAAAGTTGTGCGATGATAGCCTCGTCTTCTGAGTCTGTATGCTATCTGTTTAGGTGTGTAAGCTTCAGACATCTCTTCAAGAATTTCTAACTCTTGGGGAGTCCATTTTTTCTTCATTTGTTAACCTCCAGAATTGCTGGTAGAAATATTTAGAGGGACTTGCTTGATTTCTTTCTCCGGGGCGGGGTCTCTACTTTTGCAGGCCAACACCCGCCCCATCATCTAGACAACCTTGTGTCAACGCTTCTTACCCTGTGGTAATACCTGCTGATTCTGTGGTTGTAAAGATGCTCTGGCTTCAGTTTCAGACATAGATGGCAGTGCTAAAGCCGTCTTATTTGCGTTCTCTGCCCATCTTTCATAAGTTTCATTAGTCACCCAGTGAATTGTTGCTCCCGATTCAGCACCAGAGCGAATCATCTCTGCTGCAACTAAAGCGTCCCTTTCAAAATCAGATTCCGGGTTGCGGTAACTCCACTGAATAAACCAATACGTTCCTAATGCCCCTTCTACTTTCTGAAACTCGGCGCAGAAGATGTAGTTTTTGAGTACGCTAGCGATCGCGCTATAACAAAACTCTTTCGGATCTCCCGCCATTCCCTCTTCACACCACGATTGAAAAACACGATGGGCGAAGTGATTGTACAGTGAGGCGAATGAATCCTTACTACGGCGGTGCATCAAGAAAGAAAGCAGCATTGAGGCTGGTCCTTTGAACTGGTCTTTTAACCCACCAGTTACAGGAATGACCCACAGTTCGGTGAAGGGTTCATTGATAAAGTTCTCGTTGATTGTGAGTAGACGGTCAGGGCGAGAAATAGCGATCGCAAAATCAGCCTTGTTCCCTTTGAGATATCCCCCCGCTTGTGCTTCTAAAATTGTGAGCTTCGGGGGGCAATCGAGAAGGAATTGCCCGTATTCTTTAGCGCAGTTAGCTTGTAGTTTAGGTTGACTGGGTGGGATAAGAAAAACGCTGTTATTGATTTTGATGGTTTCCATAATGGTGTTGTATTTGTTGTGTTTGTTTTGGTGAGTTAGTGGGTTTAGTTCGTCGGTGATTTGTCAGAATCTTGTGTAATTGTCAGTAAAAAACCGTGTTTGGTATTCTGTACTCGTACTAGTTCTCTATCGAGTAATGATTGGATTACTGTTCGTGAGAAATTAATGCTGTGCAAAGGAGCAGAACCACCACTCAAGAATTACCAATTCGCAATTCGCAATTCGCAATGACGGACGAAACTTGTACTGAACAAAGCCGAAGTATTGAAAAATTCATTCAGAAATTTAAGTTCCTAATTTAAATTCTGAAAAAACAATTAGTATTAATATTCAAACCAGCGTATTTTTGCTTAGTATTTTAATTGCGAATTGCGAACTGCGAATTGCGAATTGTTCGGTCAGAGCAGTTTTTGGGCGATTTAGCCATCAGCTATGCCTCCAGGAATTGCTTTTAATTCGTACTTAAGCAGTTCAAGTTGGCGTAGACATTTTTCTATTTCAGCCTGAATCTCTGCTCTCAATTCCTGCGGTGTCAGTAATTTAATCTCATTCTCTAAGTGATTTCCTTCATCAATGGAATTGATGTCAGGCATGACGATGTACCGCCAGCCTTCGCCATATTCATGTGTTAAAAGACTATCGCTTAGGTAATACTTGATGCCGATGATAATTCCCTGCTCTGTACGTTGTCCTAAAGTAAAACGAGGGTATTTCCAACCGTGTGGAATGGTGATTGTTGGTTGCATGGTTGTAATTGTTGAAGTTGACTATGCTGCTATGGCTTTATCTGTAACTCTGGATTTATTTGCTACTTTCATAAAGCCATCCAACCCAACTGCTGCTTCTTCTGCCTGGGCGTACCGAATCTGATCCATAGCGTTAGACCAGTGGGTAATATGCTGAAATATCACTCCAATCATCGAATCAACTTTGTACACTCGATAATTTTTGGGGCAGGCTCCATTGACGTAAACGAGCGTGTAACCAGGGATTTCGATAATCTCTGCATTCGAGTCTGTTGGCGGGAGAAAAATTTTCTCTGGTGAATCATCCAACTCGGCTACTTGAAGAGAGGGTGTAGTTTCTGTGGTGTATGCCATTGTGATGTTTGTTACCTATTACGCTGTAGAGGCGATTACAATTGTCTTGATGTGCAATCGCCCTTTTAATGTCAGTAGTTACGCTGCTAGAGCTGGTCGAACTCCCAAAAACGTAATCGCTTCTTCTGCACTCGATGCGAATCTGTTCATGCCGTATGTGCGGGGTCTAGAATACCAACCCTCAAGATTGCAACCGATGTAGCCCACTAGCTGATTATTTCGGTAAAGTTTAGTACTGAAGGATAACCAATCAATCTGGGGATGCCACAGATTGAACTTGACACAAGCTTCTTCTAATTCATCGCTGAGGCGTTCATTGCGCTCCAATGGAGTTTCGGGAAGTGTCGCTTTAACCTCTGTAACTCTTTTTGCAAACCAGTCTCGATCAAACGGTAGCCGTCCGCCACAGACTAACTGCACCCATACTGTGATTCCGCCTTCTATCCAGATGGTACGGACGGATTCGGGTTGGACTTCGATAATCTCGCCAATAATCCGACGATCACGAGCAGTCAGGGGGTCTTGGGTTGGGGCTACAGCTTCGGCTTGGGTTTCCAGGTGGCTGTATAGTTCAGCTTGGGCTAGGGCTTGCTCATCTCTGCGAGGAGCATCAGCAAATGTGATTAGTGTGTTGAGATTGAAGCTTGGAGGTGCTTGCTCTGTATAGGTTGAATGCGTCATAATTATATTCCTGACTCATGCTTTGGGTTAGGTTTTCACAAAGGGCGATCGCTTCGTTGTCCAGACTGCGGCGGTCGTCTTTTGTTTAGGCTTATAAATATAGTATAGTGTCTGTTATCCCAATTGTCAATACAATGGGATAACAAAATATAAATACCTGGGAGTACACTTGTTAATACAAGGGTTTCGCTGATAGCGTTGATCAAGAAAAGAGGAAAGTACTATGACTGAATCAAGGCTAAATATCAGGATTTCACCAGAAAAGAAGGATGCTTTTTACCAAAAGGTCAAGGAAGAAGGTAAGAACGCTACCGATGTCCTGCTTGATTTAATTGAGCAATATCTGGGTAACAAAGCTGAGTCTGGCGATATTGTGGAGCTAAAGCACAGAGTCGCAAAATTAGAAGAGTTAGTATTGGGGGAAACTGCCGCCTGAGAGAAGAGAACGAATCTCTCAGGCAATTACTAGAAAAACTAAAAGAAATGCTCAAGGAAAAACCCGCCAACCAATAGGCGGGTTTACTGCTTTAAAGGTGTTGCATCTTTTGTGATGATACTGTGCTACCATTTGGGATAACAAGCATATTCTGTAAAAGTGTCACATCCCACATGGAAGTGGCGCATCTGTACCATCTGTGAGAACAGTTGGCTACAGGCAGTAAACAGGGGGTATAGCTAGTTCCTATACACCTCAAAATATGTTTTGTGCCTTTCAAAATTTGGAGAAAACTAAACCCTTGAGTTAGTGCCTCAAAAACATTGCTCTTTGGTCAGTCTCACAAATTGCACAGTTCATGATCAATAAAACAATATCAAATCGCCCTGTACCATCTACAGTGGCTAATTTTGTTCGCCCATATAAGCAGTTTTTTACGGGTGTATGCAGCACATATAGGTAAAACCATGCTGACACTAAACCGTTCCGAGACAACATCAGCACTCGATTACAGCAACCTCAACGCCAGCATTCAGGAAACCTTCGCTGCTATCGACCGATTCGAGTGGCAAGCGGTAGATGAAATCCTCCAGATGAGGGAACAACAGCTTTATCTGCAAGCTGGATATAAAAACTTTGAAGAATACTGCCAGCGTGAATTATACGCCTGGGGTGGATACCGACGAATCAACCAACTGCTAGGAGCCAAAAAGGTCATAGACGCAGTTGGTGAATTGGGCGGACACATCAAAAATGAGCGCCAAGCCCGTCCACTGCTGCGGCTAGTCAAGGAACCAGAGAAACTAAAACAAGCTGTAGCGATCGCTCTCAAAGATAACCCTGACCCAAGCGTTTCAGACTTTGCTGCTGCTGCCCAAAAAGTGGTTCCTCAACTTCCACGCAAAAAGCAATCTATTCAGGAACCAATGGTTCCCAAAATTCAAGAACCAGTGGTTCTTCAAAAAGCTATTGTCACAGTTTCACAACAGTCACACCCAAGGTATGGAGAAGAGGGAACCATTGAGGCAGACGCACCGAATCACTGGCAACAGATTGTCACGTTCAGTGATGGTGAAAGGTTGTTGATCAACAATGGGGATCTAGATGCCGCCAGCGTCCCATTCCCCAGAGAACGCACTCACCCCGCAGAATACACAGAAGCGATCGCGGCACTCAAAGAGCAGCATAAACATGAACTAGAGCGTCTAGAGCAGGAATTGAGAATTGGGCTACAAGCAGAAGTATCGGCCAGAGCAGAAGAACAAGTAATTGAGCAAATTCAATCTCTGCAAAACCTGTACAAGCAACAAAGGGAGCAAAACATCCAGTTGCAGGAACGGCTGGATGAGATGGAGGCATTGAAAAAACTGGAAATTGAAAACCAACAACTCCAACAACGTATTCAGGAATTAGAACACGCCGTACAACAGCATCCGGTTCAACAATGGGAAAATACTATGACCCAGCAAGCTACCAAAGCGTTGAACAAGCAGGTGAAACAGGCGCTAGAGAAAACCATTGATTTGCGATCGCTAGCTGTTGAACCCCCAAGAGAAAATGCTCAGGAATGCTTACGACTCATGGGTATGGCGTTGAAGAATCTCGCTAGTGCTATGAACAACACCCAAGCTTTGGAAGCTGCATCCATAATTCTGGGGAGCGAACCTACACCATCTGCGATCGCCTACCGAGCCGAGCAACTGGAAATGTTACCCCAGGCAGTTAGTGATATTAGGACAGTGCTAGCTAAACCTGGATGTACGTGGCAGGACTTTTGTAGTGTTGCTCAAGAGTATGAGGTGATAAAAGCAGACTATCTAGCAGAATTGACCACCCAAGAGACTGATTTAATTACCGCACTTCAAACGGCATCTACTGAACCGGACACAATCGGGCTTGGTTCTATCGTTGCTCACGCTGACCCATACCGCACTTTGTATGTTGAGAGGGGTGAAGTTGTAGAGGATTTGGGCGAAGAATTGGTGGTTGCGTGGGATCACTGGAAGGAGCAATCGAAAAAAGCTGATAGGTATTCACGAGATGAGTTGCGATTCTGGCAGGGTGAGAAAAAGTAGATAAAACTCGCCTCTAGCAAAAAGACTAACGCGGCATGGGTGCAATGTCGCTCACATTGTCATGGAAAAATTTAGGAGATAATTATGACTACAGCGTTAAAAGCAATCAATGGTGGTAGCAAACAACGAAGCGATCGCAAACAAGCTTCAGAAGATAAATCGATTAGACCACATTGCAAAGTATCGATAGAGGATATTAACTGGGTTCGTCAACAGCCTCCATCAGTCCAACAGCTTTGGTTAGATAGCGTGGCGGCTGAACAATTTGGGGGTTCTGCTCATAAACTCGATACTAACCTCACCTACAAATCTTTGCAAAAAGCAGGGGCGGCGTTAACTGCCCAAGGCTTGTTTCAGTTTGAGGAAGTGTTTGGCCGCTTGCCTTCCGGTAGACCAGGACTGATTAGCTACCGTGTTCGTAACTTGCACGGTTATTACAATCGCTTTTACTGGGAATCGTCCACGTCTGGGGAAACCAATTCTTGTGACGAGAAAGCCGTCCACACCGGGGAGAAAGTAAACCAGCCCGGAGTGAATGAAAACCATCCCAAAGTGGAACAAATTCAGTCTGATTGGAAATCATTCCAAAAGAATGGTCAAAAAAGTGAGGAATTGCAAGGGTTTCAAAAACCTAACAACGTTTCTAACTACCCGTTAACTACCTACCAACAACCAACTAAGGTTGTTGGTATGGTAGTTGGTTCTGACGCGCCAACTGAAAATTCGCGTTTAGAGGAGACGGCTCATGCGCCCTTGAGGGGCGCGTCGCCTTCACGTACTGAAAGCGCATCAGAACTTGAAGACTTGCCTGTGGCAAAAGACTGCACGACGCTAGCGCTTGTGGATGATGCACAGGGTGAATCTACTTCGTTGTTGGCTGAAAACCAAGATTGTGAAGTTGAGCCAAGAGACTGTCATGAAGGTACTTGTTCCGGCGCGCCCGTCGCTCAAAATGAATTTTCTTTAAATTCTGCGATCGCTAATCAAACTCAGGGGCAGGTAGAACAAAGTAATTCCGCTTCGTTGTCGGGAGAAAATCAAGTCTTCGGTTTTGAATCGAAAGACTGTGATGAAGGCACTGATTCCGCCGCGCCCGTCTCATTAAATCAAAGTGAGATATTTGAATGGTTGGATAGAGCAAACCTTGGAGAATGCCCCCCATTGTGGGTAATTCAATATTTGCTAGACAGCAAGTATTACGCCAGCATGAGGGCATCAATCAGCAAGTTTGAAAAGCAGTGGAATATATCTGTAATCAATTATCAAGTGCGAAAATCTAGTTAGGCGTTGTTTACCGCCGTTCGCAGAGCGTCTCGTAGAGAAGACATCGCCATGAGATCCAAAGCTAGACTATTGCGGATGGAGAAACTGAAAATGGCTTCTCTGGTTGGGGAAAATCCTGGTTTTGACTTCTTGCAAGAGTGCTGGGATGATCCGGCTTTGCAGATTGTGATCAAGAAGCTGCTGGCGAAGTTTCCGCAGTGGGGGATTGCGATTGTTGATGGGGTGTTGGTGGATTGGGAGGGGTAAATTAAGTTTCTTAAAGAATATGAAATAAGACAGCAAGAACAAAATCCAAATTCTTCATTTCCCTCAATTTTGTTCTAGCTATCTGTAAAATAATCTGAGTCAACTTTTTTAACTTCATATACAGCAAATGGCGTAACCCCAACATTATTTTCTATCATTAACTGAGTCAGAGTTTCACCATTAACCAAAATAATCTTAGTGTCAATCCTTGAAACATAATCTTTAGCTTCACTTGTAAAAGTTGATGTTGTTATAAATACACCTTTTTTTGCACGGAACCCTTGTAAAGCTCCAGCAAATTTTTGAATTTCAGGACGACCTATAGAATTCTCCCAACGTTTGGCTTGGATATAAATTACATCCAGACCAAGACGATCTTCATTGATGATACCGTCAATTCCGCCATCACCGCTACGACCAACTGTTTTACCAGCATCCTTGCGAGTACCGCCATATCCCATTTTGACTAATAAATCTACCACTAGTTTTTCAAAGAAAGCTGGTGGAGAATTCTTAATTATCTGTAGTAAGTCTGATGCTAAATCTCTTGTTAGCTTTTGAATAGCAATCTCTAAATTTTCTTCTGGTGTACGACTTGTATCTAGCTCGACTTCATTACCATTAGATATAGATTGCTCTGATTGCTGATTATAATTTTGGAATTCTAGAAATTCAGGAAATTGCTTTAAAAATTTAGCATTAATCTCAACAGGATTAGTTTTAACAGCATCGAATCCCCTATCAGTTATACGAAAATAACCTCGCTTAGTTGATTCTATTAACCCAGCTTTTTTGAGATAAGTGCGTGCCCATCCTATACGATTATCAAAAGTCGGTTGGCGGCCGCTAGGTAGTAGTTCCTTGCGTTCTTCTTCGGTTAATTGAAAGTGAATCGCCAGAGCCTCAATTCCTTCCCGTAATGAATGTTCCTTTTGGTCAGTCGTAAACTTCAGCAACGGCAGCATTATAGCTTGGTAATCAGGGATGGGCATAAAGTCTATTCAGCAAGGGTAAAATACTTGAACAGAAAATACTATATAATAAACGATTTTTACGCTTTTCTCCTTAAGAATGGTCAAGTGAAGCAATTGCTGCTCGTTCAGCTAAAGCGATTGCTGCTTGACGGTGCTTATATTTATCTACTCTTGTGCAGAAGGCGTAGATCAAGATTCCTTTGCATTGATGCTGCCAAGCAACGAATTACTTTCTGAAAACGGGGACGCATAATCTGCGACTCGCTCCCATCCCCACTTATAAGCAGTGTCAACTAAAATTTCTTTCCCATTGCGGAACTTAATAAATTCTTGCCCGTGGTCATAAAATATGTCTGCAACCAGTTGATTACGCTCGTCGTAACCCCACATATCTACTGCTGCCCTCCACCAGCGCTTTCCGGGCGAGAGCAACTGTTCAAGTTCTAAATACTCCGGCTTCCAGTATTTGGTGCGCCATTGATTTGCCAGTGCATCGATTAATATCGCAGTTGGGTAGATCGGCTTCAGGTTTTCTTCGAGCCAAAGCATATAAACAATTGCGCTCATGAAAGCATCTTCTAAGCCATAACTGGATGCTTCTAGAGTGTCTTGGAGTTGCTCGTCATTAAAATTTACGCCGAGCGATTGCAAGGCTGGAGCGTACAAATCAAATAATTCTTGTTCTACTGAATCGGCAGACCAGAACCACATAAGAAAAAGAAAACTCCTGCTGGGTGGCTAAATAAAATTTAGCATTTAGCGTGGGAAGTTTTGATGTGGAAACAAGTAGCGATGTCTACGACGGGCTATTCGGCATCGCAGAAATTTGGCTACCTGAACTTGAATAACTCAATTGCCATAAAATTACATTGATAATCGCCGATTTCCATACCATTGACTCAAATCATCCTCAATCGCCTCAAGAATTGCAATCGCCTCAGCTATCGATTTTGAAGAAGCAGCTAAAAGTGCGATCGCTTGCTCAACTCGTTGTTGATAGTCAGTAGGGCAAATAGCAAATGTACTTGCGATTGCCACTGCTCCCTTTTCATTCAACAGGTAATCTTCATTGAGGGCGAATAAAACCTGATTCATACACGCCACACTGCGGAAACAACAACCTGCTGCATAAACGACATCATCGCGTGCAATCGCCTTTTTTGCAACCACCAGCGAGAAACTGATTTCCCAGGCGAAAGTATCAATAGTTGCGTGTTTGAGTCCAACTGGATAAGGCTTTGTTTTGAGCTTCAAAGCTTCTAAAACACCATCAGGGTCGTAAAGCACCTGACAAATAGCAATTTCCCCCATATAAATCGAGGATACAAAACCATGAGGATGTCCTGGTTGGTAATCAATAGTAATTCGTCCAGCATGACAATCATCAATTACACGATTCACCTTGGCCAAATCACGATAGAGAAAATCTACGCCTACATCCTGAACCTGTAGCCAACCGCCGCCGTTAATCCACTTTCCCCATCCACCAATGGCAGTAATCAAATTTACACGATGTTTATCATCAAGCTCATAGGCAAGGCGATTCAGAGCAATTAAATCAGGCGGTTTTTCTGAATTATAATAAATTCCCAAATCCACATCTGACTTATTGGTGTGATTGCCCCGTGCCCGTGAACCGCCCAATGAAATGGCTGTAATTCCCTCAATTGACCGCAAACTTGAAACAATATGGTTGATGAATTGAGGCGATTTCTGATTCATAGAGCGATTGTTAGATTTCTATCGCTGTCATTTTATATTTTAAAGGCATCGCCACTTAAATCGATAATGCGATTGATTCATTTGAACTCACTGTCATTATGAAAATATAATTTCTGAGCCGCGTCCGTCCCAAATCCTGAAAAGTGATCGCATGAGGCGATTGTTGCACGGTCGAATATGCGACCTCTTCGGATGCAGAAACTCTTACGTTGCGGCGAATTCGGTGCAGAGTCCGGGGTTTGAGTATTTGCAGGAATGTTAGGATGATGACCCTGCTTTGCAGATTGTGATCAAGAAATTGCTGGCGAAGTGTCCGCAGTGGGGGATTGCGATTGTGGATGGGGTGTTGGTGAAGTGGAATGGTTAGCGCTCACAGGATTATGGCCACCAGAGTTTGAGTGAATCAACCATCTCATGATGCAAGCAGTTTGTAGGGTTGAGCAAGTGTTCGGTTTGCACCTACCAAGCTTGATTCAGTAATCAGTAATCAGTAATCAGTACTGAGCAAGGAAATTTGGGGATATAGAAAGGGACACTATCACTATATTTTTAAAGCGAGTTTTCAATTAAAATATAACTAGACCAAAAGGTTGGTGCTTTATAGTTAGGATGTTTCAGGAGTTGTAGCTGGGCACGTCGGACTGCTTTGGCTTTGGTGATGTTGCCATTATTGAGTTCTTGATAAAAGGCACTAACAAACATTGCCGTGGATTCATCATCAATCTGCCACAGGGGAGCTATGGTACTGCGTGCCCCAGATCGTACAGATGCTCCTGCAAGACCCAGTGCTGCACGGCTGTCTCCTGTTGCTGTCTGGCAGGCACTTAAAACGAGTAGCTCTACTATAGTTTTGCCCTGACTGCGAAAAAGAGTATCAAAATCTTTGACATTTATCTGACCATCGAAATCCAAAATAAAAGTGTCTTCAAGGCGTGAACTAAACTGACCGTAAGTTGCTAAATGCACTATGTTGAAGGAAGTACCACCAATTTCACTTTCCAAATTCTTTTTCTTAAAATCTCCATCCAATAGGCTGGTTGTCGAAACTCCTGCTTTAGCAATACCGTCAAATTCAGATTTGATCGCCAGTAATGGTGCAAACTTGGGAAATCCTGGCGGCGGCTGAGTCAGTCCTGCGGTTAGCGCTCTCAGCTGCTGTTTAATTAGCGGTTTGGGATCGAGGAGTTGCAGACCCACGCTCAGAGCAATTGCATATTTCTCTACCAAATATTGCTTACCATCATATAGAGCTGACATTGGTAAATTGCGTAACGAGCCATCCAAAACAAACACTAAGGTATCGACACCACTTTTTTGCAATTGTAACTCAATGGGTTTGAGCAGCCAGTTATAAACTTCTTGCGATTGGGTTTGAACAATTTTGGTAGCATTTGGATTGCTAAGATTTTTTCGCAGTTCTACTAACAATTTCTCTACTTCTGTATGAGAAATCTGAGTAGTGTAGCTTTGCAGGGGTTGTTTAGGAATTTTGACAATTACCTGAATTTGGTCAGGGAGAATAAATGGGTAGATAACTGCGGTTGTTGGATCAGTCTCTTCGTTTTGCTTTAACTTATCTTTTAAATACTTGTTATCTAAATATGTTTCACCAAAAAACTTA
>NZ_JBSGKF010000002.1:0-293138 GCF_054786515.1 Nostoc sp. UIC 10890 | reverse complement strand
TGTTATTCGCCAAGGAAAGCCGTTTGTTTCGCCTAGCAATTGCTGCTCCTTACAGCAGCTTCTATGGCAACAAGAGATATTCGACAGCAATGGTTTCGTCCACTACCGAAGCAATGCTCCTAGATGGAACCCCCAGTTTCAAGTATTCGCGGACTACGAGTATTTGCTGCAATGTGCTTGCATATGGGGTGAAGGTGGCTTTGGTCTCAATAACAGCATTCTTGTTAACTATATTCAGTCTTCTATCGGTATTATTGGTAGTTCCAACTATGAGCAATGGGCAACTGAGCTATCGCTGATTGTCAGTAACCAAGCAAACTATTTCATCCTTCAGGACAATGCTGTTGAATCCTTAGAGCAACTTGTAAACACTTATAGTATTAAAGGCAAAATCTCATTAACGCCAAAAGCTTTTGCCTTTCTTTAAATCTAAAGAAGCTTGTCAACAGCGCTGAATCTAGCCTGAAGTAGAGAGTCAGGAGGCAATACGGTTCAGTTAAGGCTAAAACTCTTTGTCAAAGTCAACTTTTTTAACGTAGACGCGGAGCGGCTTGCCGCAGGCTACCGCAGAGGCGCAGAGGAAACAGAGAGAAGAGAAAAAATGCTTAACCCAAGCGTATTGGGGTTGATTGGGTAAGTTGAGCTACTAAAATGGCTTGGCTGAAAAATCCTAGACAATTGAAGAAGCAGCATCACCCCTCATACCCTACTAAATACTCCTGAACTAAAGAAAATAAAGCGATTGCCATCTGTTCAAATTTATCGCCGTCTGGATAGGGGCAAGGTACAGCCAAGTTTTTGTCATTTTGCCAGTGCTTATTGTATGGTTCTGGGTCTAATGGTGCGTAGATGAAAGTTAGCACCTGATTGCGCCACCAGCCACTTAACTGAATTAGTCTCTTTCCTGGCAACAAGTAAAAGTTAAAACTAGGATAGTAATTATTTTTGTGGAGAGGATCATAATCAATCAAACTATTTTGAAAGTAAGCTTCAAAATAAATAGCGTCTGATGAGCGATTGTAGACTCTTCCCTCCTCCTGGATAGGAGATACTTTAAAACGTAGCCAAGGGAAATGCGCTTGAGCTATTTTTATTGCCGCGAGTTCAAATTCGATGGGAATAATAACGTTATTCATTTTCTCCTTTTTGCTTTAATAACAATTTAGAAATTTTCGATTTATTCCTAACGTTTATTTTAGGGTAATATAGTCTAAAGATAAGATAACTTTGCTAAATTTTAACTGATTTTTAAGTATCCTAATAATTGAAAACATCTAATTAAATATGCCTAAAATTCAGGAGAAAGATTGTTGGTTATTTCTAGACTGCAAAGTGATGACGGGTGAACTACCAGAGAACTGCTCTAATCACGAAGTATGTAAAGCGTTAGGTTTGCCACCTCAAAATAGAATGTGTGGCATTCCTTATCAAATGTGGCTTCTTAAAATAGATCAGTTATTTAAAGTATCTACACTGGAAGTGCTTAAATCGTTAGACAGTGAAGCAAAAGAAGCAGGTTACAGTGCAGCAACTAATATTTGTTACAGTTATAAAGACTATTGTTTAACTGTTGGTAGAGATGAGTTTGGTTTTAGCCTTGATATTCCAGCCGAAGCAAGAGCTTTAGGCTTTGCTGAAGCCGAAAAAATGCCATATCAATATCGACGTGGTAAATTAGAAGTGATTAACCAAGGATGCCATTATCCGAAAAAATTTCAAGATGCAGGATGGTACAATCCTATACAATTGCCTTATTGCTATAAAACTTGTGATCAAGTGACAACGTTATTTGTGAATTTTGATATTATACATCCAGAGTATAATGAATTGAAAGCATCAGGTTGGCATCCACCTGTTTCATTAAATGTGAAAAAGTATTATGAACTGTATGGGCATGAATATTGGTATTAATTAATATTCAAAAATTTTTTGTTTCCTGTGAATACTCTAAAATGAGTGAGAGTCCAATTGGTTCTAATGCCGCAGCATAAAAGGACTTGCTTCGCTCAAAATCACTCACAACGATACCAGTGTGATCAATCACAATTGATCTCCGCTTTTTAGTTGAATTGAGACTAGATTAGTACAGTTGACCTAATCATTCAAGCCTTAATTGAGGCCATGGAGAATAGAAAAAACGTAAAAATTCTATAGCTTTAAGCTTCAAAACACAACAATTCCAAGCGGGACAGAATTTCTTCAGTTAGCGATAGCGCTCACCAAGATACTGCTTACTCGCCCAGGATAGGTCAATTCCATTCAAATCATCAAAAACTTCAACAGTCCTTGTTGTTAGTCTATTCTTAATTTTTTCGGTCTCTATATGCTTAATCACTAGTTATTGAACAAGTCTAAATCGGTCACAGCACCAATACTGCTAGAAGATACCAAAAAGGCATATTTCGCCAACACGCCTTTAGTGTAACGTGGTGCAGGAGGTTGCCAATTAGCACGACGACGAGCCAATTCTTCTTCGGATATATTCAACTGCAATAAACGAGCAGGTGCATCAATAGTAATACTATCGCCTTCTTCTACAAGGGCGATCGCACCACCAACTGCGGCTTCTGGAGCAACATGACCAACCACCATGCCGTAAGTACCGCCAGAAAAGCGTCCGTCGGTAATCAATCCCACCGCATCACCCAAGCCAGCACCGATAATTGCTGAAGTGGGAGCCAACATTTCTCGCATCCCTGGGCCGCCCTTTGGCCCTTCGTAGCGGATCACTAGAATATCACCAGCTTGAATCTTACCCGCCAGAATTGCAGCTAAAGAGGCTTCTTCCGATTCAAATACCCGTGCGGGGCCAGTAATTACAGGTTTTTTCACCCCGGTAATTTTGGCTACAGCCCCTTCTGTTGCCAGATTACCTCTGAGAATAGCTAAGTGTCCTTGAGCATACATGGGGTTATTCCAAGGACGAATCACATCTTGATTGGTGGATGGTTCTTCGGGGATGTCTGCTAATATCTCTGCAATGGTTTGACCGCTAATGGTGAGGCTATCACTGTGTAATAAGTCATGGACAAGTAACATCTTCATTACTTGGGGAATGCCACCGGCTTTGTGCAAATCTGTAGCAACATATTTACCACTAGGTTTTAAATCACACAAAACGGGAACACGGGCGCGGATTGTTTCAAAGTCATCCAGGGTTAACTCTACATTAGCAGCGCGGGCGATCGCTAAAAAATGCAATACCGCATTTGTGGAACCACCTACCGCCATAATTACAGAGATGGCATTCTCTATAGATTTGCGGGTGATAATTTGGAGGGGTAAGATTTGTTTGCGAATAGCTTCAACTAACACAAATGCCGATTTTTCCGTGCTGTCGGCTTTTTCGGCATCTTCCGCCGCCATTGTTGAGGAATAGGGTAAACTCATCCCCAACGCTTCAAATGCTGAAGACATGGTGTTAGCCGTGAACATTCCCCCACAGGAACCAGCACCAGGACAAGCCCGACCTTCAACTTCTAATAGTTCCTTTTCGTCAATTTTTCCAGCACTGTATTGACCAACAGCTTCAAAAGAACTGACAACAGTTAAATCGCGTCCGTTGTAGTGACCGGGCTTAATTGTGCCACCGTAAACGAATATTGCAGGGATATTCATCCGGGCGATCGCCAGCATTGCCCCTGGCATATTTTTATCACAGCCACCAATGGCTAGTACTCCATCCATACTTTGCCCTGTACAGGCGGTTTCAATGGAATCAGCGATGACTTCCCGCGATACTAGGGAATATTTCATCCCTTCAGTTCCCATCGAAATCCCATCGCTAATGGTAATCGTGCCGAACATTTGCGGCATCGCCCCGGCGGTTTTAATCCCCACCTCTGCTATGAGCGCCAGTTGATTTATCCCCATATTGCAGGGCGTGATGGTGCTGTAACCGTTGGCTATACCGACAATGGCTTTGTTGAAATCTTCATCTTTAAAACCAACTGCACGTAGCATAGCCCGATTAGGCGATCGCTGCACTCCTTGCGTTACAACTTGGCTTCTCAAATTCTCTGACATAGTTACATCATCCTCTGACTTGCATGTATGAGTATCATAAGTAGCAATTTTTGACATGTCCAATATATATTTATGAATATTTGAGACTTATAAAATATCAAAACTATGGAACTGCGACACCTGCGCTACTTCATTGCTGTAGCTGAGGAACTACACTTTAGTAAAGCCGCAGAGCGACTTCACATCGCTCAACCGCCCTTAAGCCAGCAAATTCAGCAGCTAGAAGCAGAACTAGGGGTAGAACTTTTTCAACGCAAAACCAAACGCCAGGTGCAGCTAACGGAAGCCGGACAAGTATTTTTGCAAGAAGCTTATCAATTATTCGCTCAACTGTCCAAGGCAATTGATCTGACTCAACGGATAGGTAGGGGTGAGAAAGGACAACTACGAGTAGGTTTCACCACCTTGGTAACTTACGATTTGCTGCCTGTGATTTTGCGGCGGTTTCGAGAACAGTTTCCAGAGGTGGAGTTAATGTTGCAGGAATTAACGACAACTCAGCAAGAAGAAGCGCTATTCAATCGCCGCATCCATGTAGGTTTTGCCCATCCACCTTTAGAAGACAACACTTTCAATCAAGAATGCATTCAGCAAGAAGAACTAATTGTAGCAATGCTCGTAACTCATTTCTTAGCTAGACAAGAAAATATTTCAGTGTGCGAGCTAAGAGACGAAAATTTTATTATGTTCCCCCGCCATTTGGGCCCCGGACTTTACGATCAAATCCTGAGTCTCTGTCAGCAAGGAAATTTCAGTCCAAAAGTGACTCAAGAAGCAATCCAAATGCAAACAATTATTGGGCTAGTGTCAGCAGGAATGGGCATTGCGATCGTACCGTCTTCTTTGCAAAATCTTCAAAGGGCTGGTGTAGTTTATCGCACTTTAGAAGAAAAAACACCATTAGTAGAAACGGCTGTAGTGTGGCGACAAGAGGATATGACACCTGTTTTACGGGAGTTTCTACAAATTGTCAGAAGTATCTGTGGTTAATTAGTCAGTTATGGCAATAACAAAAACCACTACTTTTGACTAACGCCTACCTGCTAAAACAGCAAGTAGGTAACTTTTTATGACCCAGCTTGAATGGTTACAAGCAAATAAACAGGTTTATTCTAAAGAACATGGTGTTATCCATATCGCTGCTATCATCGAGAGAAATCTTTACTTCAAAAAGGGAAGTGTAAATCAAATTATTTTCGACTGGGAGCATGAGGTAAATAGCGGTAATTTATTACCTCTTAATCAAGCACCAACAGGTAAAAGTATTCTGTACCAAGAAATAGCAGCTATTCTGGATGGTTCAGGAAAACTACAAAATTGTGATGTAATTCCGGCTCAAGAAGCTAAACTTTGTCCCATACCAGATGATATTCACCCTCTAGTTAAATATGCCCTGAGTCAGTCAGGAATTACGCAACTATACTCTCATCAAGTCGAGGCATGGGAGGCTTACAAAAAAGGGGAAGATATCATTCTCCAAACTCCTACCAGTAGTGGTAAAAGTATCTCCTTTTTAATTCCAATCATTCACGAGTGCCTAAAAGGTAAATCAGCTTTAGTATTTTTTAACTTGAAAGCACTTGCATTTGATCAGGTAGAGAAAATTCGCTCGTTTGTTAGCCACCTAGATGAAGAAATTCGCCCTAAAATTCTCAATATCAATGGTGATATTCCTCCCCAGGAGCGCAAACAACTTTACAGCCATCAACCCTCGATTTTATGCGTGACACCCGATGTATGGAACCACGAACTGAACAACTATCAGTTCGATTCAAACTGGGGATTTAGAGAAACAATCAGAAAAATTTCAATCATCGTCTGTGATGAAGCGCATTTCTATCAAGGCATATTCGGCTCACACTTTGCCCTACTTAATCGGCGAACTCAATTAATGATAGAATCTGCTGGCAATAATATTTCTAAATTACAGTACATATTCGCTTCTGCAACAATTAGTAACAGCAGCGAAATTGCCCAGAAGATATCCAATCGAGTAGAACAAAGCAACCTTGCTATTATCGACCAAAGTGGGGCAAAACGCTCGGAGATTACTTTTCTTAGCCTCAAAGCACGAAACAATACTCTTTACCAAACTGCCCAAGTTGCAGCTATGCTCGTAAGTAAAGGAATAGTCGGGATTTGTTTCTGCGATAGTAGAGAACTGGTAAAGGTTTTAACTAATGCCATTCGTAAAGCTTTAGTGGAGATGCAATTACCTCACTTGGGAGAAAGCATCTCAGCATTTTATGGCAGTATGAAGGCAAATCAGCGTAACAAAATTATTGCAGATATACAGGGCGGGAAGGTCAAGTTCATTATATCCACGAGTGCTTTAGAAGCGGGTCTGGATATCGGGTCTATCGATGCAACTATCGTACATAGTTACCCAGGCTCAATTCTTGCCTTTCGCCAAAGGGCGGGGCGTGCAGGCAGGCAAGAAGCAGGGCTATTGGTATTTATCCCGTCGAAAAGGTCGATTATGGATTCTTACTACGCCAATCACCCGGAACGCCTCTTATCTGACCCTCCAGAAATTATCAACTTTAACCACAATTATGAAACAATTTTGGAGCAGCACATTCTCGCCTGTTGCAAAGAAAGTAAACCGACACAAGCTCAAATTGCGCGGCATTTTGGTACTTCTGGCGATGCGATGGCTACGCCCGCCGCAGGCATCGCACGACAGCTAATCGGTAATAATCAACTAATTTTCAGTTATAACCAAAAACTGACAACTAATCGAAACCTTGGTTATGTCCACTCAAAAATTAAATTCAGAGGCAACACTGACCAAAATATCAGTTATATCAATCAAGATAGTGCAGAAGAATTTGAGGAAAGTTCGGCATCATCTGCGCTACGAGAAGTTTACCCTGGTGCTATATATCTTGCTCAAGACTTTGATGGCAACCCCGTACAGTATAAATCACAAGAGCTAAATTTAACCGAAGGTAAAGCAATTCTCAAGCCAATTGAAGCAACTAACTTATTTAGTCGTCCCGAAGGAAACCTAAATTTCGAGGAAATCAAAATTGCAGGGGAAGCCAAAATTATCAATCTTTCCCAAGGGGCAGCTAGATTTACACCTGTTTCAGCCAAAATCAAAGAAGAAATTTACGGGTACAACTTGTACAGGCTGGAACAAAAATGGACTTGCACTAATAACAGATGTCGCAACTTCAATTTAAATTTACCCGGACACATACAAACTTGTCCTGCTTGCAATACCCAACTTATTGAACGAGAATTTGTCGAACTCTTGGAGGAAAATAAATACAAGGAAGCATTTGCTCTTAATTACAATACATTCTGCGTTAGGGTTGAAATTAACGCTGATGCAAGAAAATATTTTTCAGCTATCGTCAAAAATCTCCGAAAAGAGATACTCAACAAACAGAAATATATTTCCAATGAAGAGAAACAAATATTTGAAAGCAATGAAACTCAGATTTGCGTTCATACTCTCGCACACCAACTCATGCTCAGTTTACCACTTGTCGAACATGGGGCAAACAGTCGAGATATCGATTTCATGTTAATCGAAGTACCATCAAATCATAAAATAGTAGGCTATTTTTTCGATACATGCGAACACGGTACAGGTATGTGCGATACTCTCATCAAGTATTTAGAAACTGCTTTTATGAAGGCAAAGTTTCTAGTAGATAATTGCCCTTGCAAATACGGCTGCTCATCTTGTACAACAATTCAACGCTGCCCTGATGATAACAAAGCACTGTTTAAATCAGTTGGGCTATCTCTACTGGAGGAAATAATCAATCCTACAAAAACAAGAACCATTAATCAATAATTAAGATAATCCTACCCAAGATGGGTAGGATTATTTTTTCAGTAATTAAACCACATACATCGCTTACGCACAAGATTTATAAAAGTTTGTGAGAATAAGCAATGTACATTGAACTATTAGCGGATTCAAGTCAAAACCCCAAACGGTTTCAAATTCTCCATGCGCCAACATATCTCCTTCTAGAAACAGATTTTAAGTTAGGAGATTTTATTGAGTCTAATAGCATTGACTTTATTATTAATCATGCTGTCAATCTAGGATATGAAGTAAAAATATCCCATCCCAAAGAGCAAGACAAGGAAAAATATACTCTCCCTCAAATTAGTGACGAGCTTGCTGATTTGATGATTAATTATCCATCAGACTTAAAATTGCGAACTAATGGGATTGTTTTTGAACAAAGGGCATATTTAATGTCTAAGGTTTACGATGAAGTATGCCAAAATCCCGAATCAAAAGCTCTCTTAAAAGAAGCCGAGTATTGGCTAATAAATTACGCACTAGAGGTAATTGCCAAACAATGCCATTACTTACCAGATATTCTGCTTAAATTAGATAACCCGGTTGTTAGAGCAATGGCAATAGATACACTCATGCTGTGGCAGCCAGACTGGAAAAAGGCTATCTCCCAATATACAGGAAGAAGATTTGAAGCTGGTAACAATGAGTTTGAGGTTATCAGCTACTATCACAATCAAAAAAAGAAGGGTAGGGAGGGAATAATGGTACTGTGCAAGGTAACAAAAACCATGAATAAATATCTTGATTTTCCTACCTTTCCTTGCAATGCAAACTGTACTCTTGGAACTTATCAAGTCGAAAATGCACTTAACCAAAGGTTGGCTTAAAACATAATCACCATCTGAAATATTAATCTCATCAAAAATCAATTACTACCAGTAAGTTACTGGTAGTAATAAAAAAGCAATTTATATACTAATGCTACGCATATCCCTTTAATCATATTTAACAATTAAAGTCAATGCAACCAAAAATTAAAAACTGGTTTTCAAATTTTGATTTGCTAGCAGAACCTATCACAGCCGATGGTATCAAATACTGGTCAGTTGAAAATTTTTTCCAAGCCCAAAAGACAACCAACCCAGAAGAACAAAAATATATTGCATCCCTTAATCCAGCTCAAGCAAAACTTGCTGGCAAAAAGATATCTCTGCGTTGCGGCTGGGAAAATATCAAAATTGCCGTCATGCTCAAAGGACTAGTCATAAAATTTCATCCTTCTGGCACATGGTATAAGGAACTAATGCTAACATACGGTGAATCACTTGTTGAGTGGAATTCCTGGGGAGATTTATTCTGGGGTGCTCCGGCTGTCGTTACCAAAGATGGTAAAGCTATTCCCACAGGAGACACTGGAGAAAACTATTTAGGCAGGCTGTTAATGTTCGTTCGCAACCACTACAAAATGGCTGAAACATTAGTCTCACCAATCAACGAGCTAGTCAGCCCAGAATTCCTTGCTAATCTTCAGAAGTGGCTGCTATCATCCCATCACTTTCCTGCTAACTATAAAGCAAAAACTTACCTGGAGAAATACAAAAACCGAGTTATCAATAACCAAACTCTTCCGTCACAACGTATCCAAATTTATATATTTGGTGACAGAGATACATCCATTACTAAACTTCCAACAGATGCGATCGCACGCCTTAACACTATTATTAATCTGGGGGCAGAAATCCACATCAGCGATGCCAGAGGTATAGACAGATTAGTGCAAGAATATCTTAAACAACAGTGCTATGAGCGCGTAACAGTTTGGCACATAAACACGGCAAAAATTCAGAATAATTTGGGGTTTAAAACCAAATCGTTTAAAGGCTCTTACATTGACATGGATAAAGAACTTTGCGATATGTGCTATTACGGACTGGCAATTGGGGGTAATTTCTACGTCAAGAGAAATATAAAAGAAATGATGGGTAGAGTTCGCATCATTCAAGTAGAACCAGAGCCAACAGAAATGAAAACCACTACATAAACTAACGCAATAAGGATGCAGGAGTCATTTAATAAAAAGCTTTATGAACTCATGCACGCCCAAATCCGTCATTTGGTATCTTCGCTTGACAACTTACCCGAAGAGTGGCGAATCGTCCCCACCTTTGGTAAACGTCCTCTAGGGAAAGAATGGGAAAAAAATACCTACTCTCCCAGAGAACTACAAGCCGAACTCGTCCGCCGCCGTCTAAAAGTTTGGACAAATAACAGATTGATCACCCCCACTGGTGTAGCCTTGGTATGCGGTTCCAATCATCCCCAAGGGTACTTAGTAGCTATTGACTGCGACGGCGAAACCTCCTGGCGACAAATTATCCAAATTAACGAACATACAGAACCAGAAGAACTTAACCAGCTAACACCCGTCGAAGCACGCGATACTCCTATGGAGTCGTTACACGATCGCGCTCAAAAATATCTCCCTCCCACAATTGCATTTACCTCTGGAAGGAAATATCGGAGCCAGCGCTTATACCTCATCCCAAATTCAAAAGCTTGGGAAGTAAAATCTCGCAAAATCAAAACTGGGAAGGATGAACAATTGGAGTTTCGAGGCAAAAACCTAGCCTCAATCCTTCCCCCCTCCTTTCATCCAGAGGGCAGAAATTACAGATGGCTTCCTGGCTGTAGTCCATCTGAGCGCCAAATAGAAATAGCCCCCGACTGGGTAATTGCTCAGATGCTTGCCAAACAGGAGAAAGCAAGAAAGTTTAACCTACCCCAAGAAAAATATAACCGCAGATATGGGGTAGACAGATACGCTCATTTAATTCCCTCAATCGAGACAAATATCCAGACTGCACTTGTACTACTTGAAGTCATACACCCTCGATTTGCAGATGATTACCACTCGTGGATTCAAGTCGGGATGGCACTTCATAGTGTTAGTCCCATTTTATTTAAAGCATGGGACACTTGGAGCCAACTTTCTCCTAAGTACAAATCAGGCGAATGCGCCTACAAATGGCAGTCTTTTAACAAGACAGGTATTACTATCCGCACCTTATTTAGATTAGCCAATCTCTCTTAATCATGAGCAGTCAAATATCACCTGACGAGAATGCAACTAACCTTGAAGACAGTTATAGCAGTAGAGATTTTAATCCTGATATTCAAGAGAATAGCGATTTAGAAGAAACATTAGATGAATTAGTAAACACTGAAGTTATAAACCAAGATTCATCTACCGAGATAGATTTAGGCAATTTTGACACAAAAACCACCTTAATAACCATTCAACTAATACCAAATTCTGAAACAGTAATTGTCTCAATTGGAATCAAAGGCGCACCTCCAATTATTAAGATAATTAACGTTGCTGAGATAACATCTCATCCTGTCATCAATAACTTGCTACAGGATTTAGAAAAATCTCTCCCAGAGATGTTAGATATCTGCAAGCAAAGGATGGAAAAGCAGACTATACATCAGAATAGACAGGAACAATCAAGACAAGTACAAAAGCGTAAACTGTCTGAAGATAAAGAGAAAACACCTACGCCTAACAACCAACTGTCACTATTTTAATTACCATGAAGTACATTGCGATTATCGAAGGACAAGAAATTTCTCTTGATGAGGCGATCGCCCAAGATGACAATACCCTCAAAACAGCGATTAGCGTCTACTTTCCAGAATATGCTAATGCCGAAATTGAACGACAAACAACTGATGATACGGTTTCAATTCGTCTGGTAAAAAAAGCAGGTAGTAAGGGAAGTGAATTCAGAGAATTGAAAAATAGTTCTGAAGAAATAAATCCTGCACTAAAGTTAGGGTGGCAGATAAAGCTTCTGGAGATAAAAAATCAAATTAGTCTCGAAAATTTAATTACCCTACAACCTGAGATAGAAAAAGCTATCAAGCTCGGTCACAATTGGGAAACCTACATTGAAAAAGTTACTCGAAGCCTTAAGCATCAACCTGCTGCCATGAGTAAATATCCCGTACTGTAATAACAAATTTATAGCCGCTATGAGTTATGGCGGCTGATTAATTATGCTTGCGAACATACAATCATTCAAAATACCTATTACTTCTTTAACAGCAATTATCTACCTAGAAAATCTCTCCGAACGAGTAAATCTATTAAGCCTGTATCAAAAAATATTCCCAGAAAAATGGTTAGAATCAACCATTCATATTGATAAACAATCACATCCAGCAAGTGCCTACCTCGATAGAGAAATTGAATTTATTCAACTGGTGAATGATCATCTCTTCCCAATAGAATATATCGACGAGATTGAGTTTAGTTCCGAACATAATAGTATTCCTGTGTCACCACAAAAAGTTGAGTGGTGGTATGAAGATTTCGAGGAACTAGAATACTCAGAAAAATTCCTCCTATCGTTGATGGGGCAAGGGTACAATATAAGCCAATGGGAACTAAATTTTGGTTTTACTCCTGATTACATTGCTCTAGCAGAAGAAATTTACTTCGAGACACTTGTCAAGCTATGCCGTCGTTATAAAAGTCCTCTTCAATATTTAGATGCAGCCATACGAATTATAGATCACTCGACTGAAAATATCTGGCTAGATATTACGTGTGAAACAAGCGATTGGCTGGAATGGACTTATGAGAATATCATGTTTCTCGGTCAAAAGTGGAAAGAAGCCGTCTCGATGATGGAAAAATCAAATAAGCTTACCCACTTGCTAGAAACATCTCTTCCTGCTCGGAAAGCAGCAGTCAAAATTTGGAATAAAGCATCAAAATCATGAATGTGGATACAAACATATTACCAATAATTAACTTAGAAAATGTCTCTCAAATCCTGCTTGCAAATATTCCCCAAGATGATTTAATAGCGCAGTTAGTTATCCTCAAAGGACAGTTTATTTTAGTCGAACACGAAGGCAAAAATTCTAAGTACAAATTTCTTTCCCCTGAAGCAGTAGAGAAAGCCTTCACAAGTAAAACTGCTACATCTGGATGGCTTTCTAGCAACACGATTTGGTGGGGTAAAAATCCAGAGGGAGAGGCAATTATTCAGTTTTACTCTCCCCAAAAATATCAAATTCAAATTATGGGACAGGAAACGAAAGTAATTACTGTCCCCATGCCTGCACTTTTGTTGGCTGGATGCGGTAGTAGATATTACCTGTGGGCAGTTAAAGGGAGGGTATTTAAACCAGACGCGCAACTGTACAAGCCACCTCTACCTAACGTCTGGGACGACTCTGGTATTTGCTTTGGGGGAAATTCTCCCGGTATGTGCAGTGCTGCAACTATAAGCCAAACTTGGGATCTGTTCTGGAAATCACCCTTTAATAAGGACTTGTCCCAAGGCAAGTCAAAAACTCATCCCGACAATATCTGCAACCAGCTAATCAAATTGCACGAGTCTAAACCCAAATCCTACCCTTCAAGTGACCTTGTTTCCGTTCATAGCTGGAAAGTCACAACCCCAGAAGACATTATCAATCATTTGTTCAGTTAGCCATGAATCCCTTTATCGGTTATCACTTCGCTACAAGTAATAATTTTCCTCCCTACAGCCAAAAACTTCAGGAATACTGGCTTGCAGCAAATGGGCTTTTCTTGCGATCGCACCGCCGCGAGTTAGAGGTTTGCTTGCAAGTGACTCAAACTCAAGTTGCTGGACTCCAACCCATTGAACCCTACTTTCGCCTGAAAGTCCCAAAAGTCCCAAGCCTTGTAATTGCTGATATTATCAATGCTGCCAGTATCAACCCCCAACAGGAAATCCTATTCTACTTGGGAGTGACAAACTACCAATGGTGGTGTCACACGCCACTGCAAACTGCGTCTTCTACTCACGTCCTATCTTTAGAAAGCGCACTCGATAAAAGCTATACAGATGGATTAGTGGAAATACATAGTCATGGAACTCTAGCTGCTTACCCTTCAAGTGCGGACAATCAGGAAGAAAAAGGCAAATTTCGAGTGTTCGCTATCATCGGCACACTGAATACCATTCCCACAATATACACCCGCATCGGGATATACAATCACTTTTTCGACATCAACCCCAATCAAATATTTGAACTTCCGCCACAGGTAAAATGCTCGAATTAACTGCTTACCAACAAGCTTTACCCGTCTTACCTCGCAATCATACTCGTATCAACTTTGTTTTAGTAGGAGTAGGAGGAACAGGCGGGTTTCTTGCAGAAGATTTATGTCGAATTATTCTGCAACTCCAGCACACTAGAAAAGAAATTAACTTTGCGATCGTCGATGGCGATACTGTCGAGCTTAAGAATATCACCCGCCAAAATTATCAACAAGCTGAAATTGGGCTACCAAAGGTACAAACACTGGCTGCAAGATGCAGCGCCAAGTATGGAATTGAGATTACAGGCATTTGCGACTGGTTTGAAGAAGACATGATTCGCACCACCAATTCATGGAACACCCTAACAGTAATTATTGGTTGTGTAGATAACAGCGCCGCCAGGAGCAAAATTCACTCAGTTCTCAAACTGAATAGTGCAAATGAGCCAGCATCACTATTTTGGCTGGATTGTGGAAACAGCAACTACTCCGGCCAAGTAGTAGTTGGAACGCACTCTAATTTTGATATAGTTCAAGCTGCCAATAACCCAGACAAACCTCAATTCTGGTTGCATCTTCCCTCCCCGGCGCTGGTTCACCCGGAATTGTTAGTTCCTCAACTGGAAGAACTCATAGACAATAACCTCTCATGTGCAGAAATTCAAGCACGAAATTATCAATCGCTATTTGTCAATAAAATGACGAGTGCGATCGCAGCTCAGTACTTACTAGAATTAACCCTTACGGGAGGGTTAAAAAAGTTCGCCAGTTATTTTGACCTCAAAACAATGTCAACCCGAAGTTTATACGCAAGTATCGACAATCTGAAAAAATACTATATACCGTAGACAAATCACCACAAATAGCTCACGCATATTTATCCCAAAAATCAAATTTGGGATAGATTTTTATGAATCGATTCAATCACAAAACACTTGAGTTAGCCGAACATCATCCAGAATGTTTATCAACGATAAATTATTCTAATCTCACTGTAAAAAGTGAATCCGAAGTTGCTGGAGGTCAATTTCATCTCGTCATGCAACAAATTGGGTTAGGGCTAGCAGTCGAACCTTTCTTAAAGGAATACCCCCAAATTAATAACTGGGTTGATAAGGTAAAACCTTTTATAAACATCCTTGGAAACAAACAATGGAACGCCCAACTTCAATATTTATATCACGATATCCTTCTCTATAGCGAGTGTGATCTTATTATCTATGGTGAAAATCAAGTAGTTGGGTTTGACTGGACAATTCAAAAACCTCCTAAATTTGAAATTCTTGAGAGCAAGTGGCAAACCCAATTGAGATTATTTCTCCTTCACGAACGGACTGGAATGCCATTAGAACAAATTAGCCTAGTTTACTTGTTCATAAATACTGATAGCATTTATCAATTTACTTACTCTGAAAATAAACATTTGGCTTTCAAAGAACGGCTAGAAGAAACACTCGCTCCTTTTATAGGAGACAACAATGAAAATAAAGATTTAGCCAATCAAATAACTCCTCAAGAAGCACATGACAAATGGCTGGCAAGAGAAATATCAACTACGGAATATTTAGCAGCAATTCCTGAAGTGGAATTATGAATCCAACAGAATTAAATATCACCAAAATCGAACTCACTTCTAACGGTGGTTGGACGCTCAATATCCTCTCACGTCGGGTAGCAACTATTACTGATCCCTTGGGAAACCGAAAAACCAGCTATTTCGGGTTCAATACCAAAGAACAAGCCGAAAAGTTTAGAGATTGGGTTGTCAGAAAAAACAAATGTAGTAGTGCAGTGATCCGTCACTCCGAACGATTAGCTACTGAATGGGAGGTAAAAACTTGGAATGTACCAACCTCCCTAATTCTTAAATGCGCCGTTAAAGATTTAAAGGAATCTAGCAATGCAACTATCTCTACTGAATCTGTCCTACAACGAGGATAACTCATCACTAGATATTTTCAATATTCCTAACTTAGAAAAAGCAGAAACTCTCCGCAAGCTAGCTGCCTCAATGCAGTCAAATATTGACCAAAATAAAAATCCTGCTATTGGAAATCAAAGGGCAACAAAGCGCCGTAAAACCATAGCTCAAGGGATAATCCAAGAAGGAATTGAACTTGAGATTATTCAGTCTTGGTTATTTGCGATCGCACAAATGTGGGAAGTAGGAAATATCCCACCAATACTACGCGGTATATCTCGTAAATCACAGGTGGAAGTGCTATTTAGGATTTCTCAAAGTGGAGAAATTAGCCAGAAAGTCCAAGAAATACTAGAAGGCGAATATTACCAAGACTGGGTAAAATCTCTCAGTCGCGCGGGGTTACATACATCAGGCGAAATCATATCAGCAATAACAGAAATTCAACAGGTAGTAAAACCTGAAGCAATTGATACTACCAAGCAGCAACTTAATAAGCTTGAGTTAGAAATCATTGGCATGAAATCTGGAGATTTCTTTCTGAAGGGGCGACAAACCAAGCTGAAAACAAGACCGTGCAAAGAATGTAACGATTTATGGTAAAAAAAGATAGGTCAAGCATTGTCAATAAGACCTATCTAATGAGAATGATACCTTTATTCTATCAAAAGCACTTAAAAAGTCAATTGAGTCTACCAGAATACCTGTTTATCCAAATTTTGGTGAACATCCTACAGTCAATTAAAACCGTGAATTTAGAAAGGTTAGCAAATGGAATACCGTTACCAATTAAATTTGAGAGTAGAAGGAGAAGAATACAAAGATTTCTCTCATTACCAAATCTCACAATTGAAAAAATTTGGTTTCCTATCATTGCGGAATGGTTATCAATATACTTCACTAACGAAAAAATAATTTATGTAGCAATTGATAGAACTAATTGGAGTCGAATCAATCTATTTATGGTGAGTGTCATTTGGGATAAAAGAGCATTCCCAATCTATTTTAAATTATTACCAAAATTAGGTAGTAGTAACATAGATGAGCAACAAAAACTATTGTCTCAAGTAATGCCACTTTTTCAAAAATATAAAATATGTGTATTAGGTGATAGAGAATTTTGTTCCGTAAAACTCGCTAAGTACCTTCAATCCTTGGGTCTATACTTTTGCTTGCGATTAAAAAAGAACGAATTTGTAGAATTTGAAAAAGATATTTTTCAGGAATTAAACAGTCTGGGATTAGAACCAGGAGTATCATTTTTTATTCAAGGTGTAAAGGTAACAAAGACTCGCGGTTTTATGAGCTTTAACGTTGCTTGTAAATGGAAACGTAAAATCAACGGAGTAGCACCGAAAGAAGGATGGTTTATCTTAACGAATTTTGAGGCGTTAGAATTGGCTATTTCTGCCTATAAACAGAGATTTGATATTGAAGAAATGTTTAGAGATTTCAAGAAGGGAGGCTATAATTTGGAGGATACTAATGTAACTGGTGAACGCTTTATTTCTCTAGTTTTGTTGATAGCCATTGCTTACTCCTCTGCAACAATTCAGGGTCAACAAATCAAACGTAAAGGAATACAGAAATATATTGCTCGGCTCAAAGAATATGGTCGAAAAGAACGGAGACATAGTAGTTTTTATATCGGCTTATATGGTCAAACTTGGGTCAATTTTAAGGATATTTGTATGGATTTGGTCATGGAATTAATGAGAGTAAATCGCAATAAATCTAAGTATTATCAACAAGGTCTAAAAGCTATGAGGCTTATAGAGTCTGTCTTGTAGCTTATTTTGTCCCCCCTTCAGCATTTCTTTCCTACTCCCAAACCAGTTTGTCAACGACTTGCTCAACTGGCAGATATTGAAGCGAATTGGCGAATTTTAGAGCCTAGCGCTGGTAGCGGAAATATTGCTGAGTATATCACTAATACCTACCCTAATGTTCAACTAGAGGTAGTTGAGGTGAATTACAACCTACGACAAATTTTAGAACTCAAAGGATTTAATCTCGTAGGGAAAAACTTTCTGGAGTTTAACCCCAGTCATTTATACAATGCCTGTATCATGAATCCTCCATTTTGCGAACTTGTCGAGCATATCTATCAAGCTTGGAAGTTAATTATATCAGGTGGTGTATTAGTTTCAATCGTCCCTGAATCGGTTTTCTTCAACCGGAAGTATGAAAGCTTCAAAGAGTGGCTACAGAGCAACAAAAGCTATGTCGAATTGGTAGATAAAGATGCCTTTTTGAGTTCAAATAACCCTACAAATGTAGCTACTAGAATCGTCAAAATAATTAAACCATAGTGTACTACAAGCGCATGGCGTACTGCCAAATTGATGAAACTAGGTATGTCACGTACATCTTCCCTAAATGGGGAAAGTATGCGAAATACAAAATCCTTACACAGCAAGAATTAGAACTAGCAGTTACTAAGTGCAAGCTTGCTGGTTGGAAAGTCAGTAATGTCACCAAACTTGCTAATAAAATGCTTGAAATTAAACCCCAACGAACAAGGAGATAAATATGGCAATTGAAACTATTGCTTCCTACAGATTTATTCCTGGTAAAGATAGTCACATAACAACTTATGGCGCTCCTGAAGAACAAACAGTTGCAATTCACAATTCAAGCACAACATCTGTGTCACTAACTTTCACAACTGAAAATACATCTGTTCTTAGACAAATCATCATCAATCTTCAGCAAATATATCAGACACTTTTAAACAGCAAAACTGGAATTATTCAGGAAGACACTTACATGAACAACTTTACCGAATTAAAGAGAGAGTGCATTGCAAACAGCACTGTAAGAGGGTTTAGCTCCACAAGCGATTGCGAGGTTTTCTCGATTAAAGATTCTAAAGTTTAAATGATGAAAACTATATCCAAATAGCGAAAAATTAATAAATCTTTCAAGTCGTCATTTATAACAGACGACTTTTATTTTTTACAACGGCTTTTTGCTTGACGCATTAAAGATTGATTTCAATTAATTAAAATTATGGCAAGAAATCAAACAAAGCCTACTAATTCTGCTATTGAAGAAAGCGCAGCGTCCGAGTCAGAACCCCCTCAACAAACCGTTCAGAATGGGGCAAACATACAAAAGCGTAAATCAGCTATTTCTAAATTTGCCAATCCTGAGTACAATGCGCCGATTAGCAATATTTGCATCTGCCAAGTCATCAACCACATGGAAGCAGAAAAAGTTGGGTTGTTTATAAAAGATAAGTATTTAGCAGCAATTAACTGGCAAGGACAAGAACCAACACACAAGCACACCTTCTCCAGTGGTACGCCAGAAATGGGAGTGTTGTTGCAATCGCCCAGAATGCACATTCTTGATGTTTCTCCCAGATATATTGAACAGCGCGATGATGGCAAAATTGTGGGGGTGTACGAATCACCTGATGGGTACGAAATGTACCAAGCACTCGGCAAAGATGCCGCAGTATTGAGACGATTCTACTTGTTGCAACTTGTCGATGAAAATAATAACAATCTGCACTCAGTACCAATTGTCTTGTCAATCAAAGGCGTTGCATCATCAAAATTTGGCGAGGCTTACAAACAGTTCCAACGCGAACTAGAGGTTGCATTCGCCCGATTTACTGATACAACTGTCGCTGAAAAACGTGCAGAGTTTCATCGCCTTGGTGCATTTCAACCCACCTTCACACCATCCCTTGAACCGAAAGAAGCAGTTAACCAAAGAGATAAATCCTGGGTAGCAGTTGTCACTTCCTACAAATCACCAAACCCGGATGGCAGCGATTTTCTCGAATTCTTCTCAGAGGCCAAAGAAATCGATATCCAAACAACAATGCAGGCAAATCCCGAATTCTCTCACCGCATCGGTAAAACATCAACCGTTGTAGCAGAACATAACCGCCTCATAGGTGCAGCCGATATGCCAATAGCAGCACTTCCTCCTAGTACAGGAGGTCATGATTATACAGCATACAGTACTGAGATGGAACAACTGCCTTACTAAAACAAACTACCTCATCTAAGCGAAAAGGGTGCTAGAAATAGCGCCCGTTAAGAAATCATCCACTAAAAACCAAGTAACAAATGAAACTAACAATTGAACAATCTAAACTCGCAGAAATTCTAGAAACCGCTTACCTCGCAATCAGTCCTAAACCCACTGACCCAATTTTAGGAAATATCTTACTGATTGCAGACGAAGACGGGATAGTATCAGCAACAGGTACAAACCTTAACCTCACAATTCATACTACAACCACCGCTAATGTCGAAATTTCAGGTCAGGTAGCACTTCCTGCCAAACTACTAACTGATACTGTTAGTAATGTTAAAGGCGAAATTACCCTAGAAGTAGAAAATCAAGCCTGCATAATTACTCACAATAGCGGTAAGTGCCGACTAATTGGCGGAAAATCTGACGAGTTCCCAACACTTCCCAAGGGAGAAAATCCGACGGAGATAAACTTAAGTGCCAAGAAACTCCAAGCTGCACTTGAAGGGACGCTCTATTGCGCCAGCAGCGACGAGACAAAGTTGGTTTTAACTGGTGTCAACTTCAAAATTGATACCAACAAGTGGCAAGCTGCTAGTACAAATAGTCACAAATTAGCGCTAGTAACAGGAACACTCGATAGCGAATATTCTGACCCAATCAACTTCACTGTTCCAGGTAAGTCACTTAGCGAGTTAAACAAAATTCTCTCTCAAAGCGCCGATACGAGCGTGTGCAATATTCTTCTATCAGATAGAACTATCGAGTTTAGCCTTCCCAATACAAAGCTCATTTCCCGGCTTCTGGAGGGAGAATATCCCAAAATCAATAGCTTGATTCCCCGGTCGTTTGAGTATGAATTTACATTAGAGCGCAAGGGATTTGAGAGCGCACTCAAGCGGGTAAGTTATCTAGCCGAACGCAAGCAAAAGGTTGTCAAAATCCTCTGGGAATTGGAAGCTACACAGGCAACACTATACACCGAAGCTACTGATATTGGGGATGCAGTTGACTCGGTACTGATGAAATCGGTAACTAGTAATTCAGAAAACATCAGTATTGGATTAAATATCGACTACCTTATCGAAGGATTAAAGCATATCAGTACCGATGAAATCGTGGTGCGGTGCAACAAACCCACGCAACCAGTCATTGTCTGCCCGATGGGAGGACTGCTCAATCAGTTGTATCTGGTAATGCCTGTAGAAATCAAGCAGGGGTTTGAAAAGGTAAATAGCCAAAGTACAAAGGCAAAAGTCAGCACTCAAAGTGAGCCTGGTACTGAAGAAGTAACAGAAGTTAGCACTCAAACTGAGTCTGGCACTGAAGAAGTAACAAATGTGGCACAGGCAACAGATGATAGTGAAACTCCTCAAATAGAAACGCCATCCGTGGTAGCGAAAGATACTACCAAAGGTAAGTCAACCTCACGATCGCCACGAACGAAAAAAGAAGCGGCGACTGCCTAAAAAATCAAACTTCCTACCAACCACACTGGTAGGGAGTAAGTAAAACACCCGTTTATCATCAAAAATATGTACCAACCACTACATCTCAAATACCGCCCCCAGACCCTTAATGAAGTTATCGGGCAGGAACATATCGTCCGCACTCTCATAAATGCGATACTCCCAGGAGGGAGTCACTCCGCGATCGCTAAACGCCCGCCTTCTCCTAAAGGAGACGCGCAAGGGACGGCGATCGCACTCCAGAAGATTGCACCCGCCTACCTATTTAACGGCCCCAAAGGCACAGGCAAGACTAGTACCGCCCGCATCATGGCTAAATCCCTCAACTGCCAGTCAACCCAGGAACCGACAACCAAGCCCTGCGGAGAATGCAATTCATGTAAGGGAATTACAGCCTCTTCTTCCCTGGATGTAACTGAGTTAGATGCTGCCAGCAATAGCGGGGTAGAAACAATCCGCGAGTTAATTTCCACTACCCAGTTTGCACCAGTTGAGGGAAGGTACAAAATTTTCATTATTGATGAATGTCATGCCCTAAGCAGTCAATCGTGGCAGGCGCTTCTCAAGACTATTGAAAATCCACCCCGTCATGTAGTTTTCATCTTCTGCACAACTGAAATACACAAGGTTCCTGAAACTATCATCTCGCGCTGTCAAAAGTTTGATTTTAGGAGAGTAGGGCTAGAAACACTTGTTCAGTATTTATCAAAAGTTGCCCAGAACGAAAACATCAACATTAACGCACCTGGTATTTGGGCGATCGTCAAATCTTGTGGAGGTTTTATTCGCAACTGTCTTGTATTGCTCGATCAATTGAGCAACCTGGGAGTAGATGAAATCACACCAAACTGGGTTTGGGAATTATCAGGTGTCGTTCCCGAACACGACCTACTTACCCTAACCGAAAACCTTGCTAAAGGGGAGGTAACAGCTAACTTACAAATCCTCCAAGACTTAATCGAGTATGGCAAAAACCCATTCGTCATATACTCAAGTTTAACTGGGTTTCTCAAAGACCTGCTAGTGGCTAAAACTGCCCCTGATAATAGACAAATTACTCAACTGGAGGAAGGCACTTGGCAGGAACTCGTTACTATTTCTCAGATGTGGGAACTAACCCAGATTCAGGCAAGTATTGCCCTGTTAATGTCAAGACAACAGTTAATGCGTGACTCGGAGGCAGCTAAACTTTGGTTAGAAGCGACACTCATTGAGTTAAGCAATATCAAAGAAGAAAAACAACCTTGGACTAATTGGAAAACAATCCAAGATGCTATCAATTGGGGTAAGGAACAACTCCCACATTTATCCCAATCTGAACTCGAAAGGCACTGGAACAATCTTACTCCCATTAAAGGTAAGAAAGCACCTGCATGGGTACAACTGGTGCAAGAGCTTCAGATGAAGTCTCAATTACAAACTGCCTAATTCAAATGTTCGTCACTTTGTAAAAACACTTACTTTCCCCAATAAAAACTTTGGGGAAATATTTTTTCAGACTTATTCAAAAATTACATTAAATATAATACACTTGCATCTACAGCAATATCTACCTTGTGCAGTAAGCCTCAATATTAATAAAGACTGTCCTGACTGGGAAGCAAAAAATTAAGATATCAAGCAATACCACAACAAAATTTAACAACTGGCATTGTGGAAGTATCTGATTAAAATTATGCCAGTTGCAGCAATTAGCCTTCGTACAGGACTTGAATTACCAGCAGCGATCGCAGATTTTGATACGTATATTGACGAATTACCGCGATGCTCCAAATGTTTTGGCGAATTATGCCTTGCCAAAGGTGAAAAAATGCCACCTTACTGGAGGCATTTTCCAGGCGTAGGAAATGAATGTCCCGATAAATCAGAAATTAGCGGGGTTATCTATTCCCATCCTAAAACCTTAGATCGTAAACAAACCCTCGCATTATTTAAAAAACGTTTTCTCGAAATTTTAGATATAGCCATTAATGGCACACTTACTATCGATGGACTATTCGCCACCAGACAGCTATCAGAACAGATCAAAGGAAGTTCAGTTCAATGCAGTAATGGAATAGCACATTTTAACGACTGCCTGCTAGAGATTGACAGACTTAGAAAAAACCTTGACTGTATTTTAGCGGTTGCCTCTAGCTGTGCCAAAAATTTATACAGCAATGACTCAATTAACGAATGGAAAGTACCAGAAGCAGAAAAAATCCAAATGCTAGAAATAACAATTGCTTACAAACAAACTCATGAACGATGTGTAGATGAAGCGTGCAAATATATATACAGCAATGGTAGGCAAGACCTTCTCAAAGAATTAGTAGCATTTGCATGGCTGGAATACAATTCAAAGCTTAAAAACACTTACAACCAATTAAAAGTACGCGAATTTCCAGTATGGCTGCTTACAGCAACAACATCAATATTAGCAGCAGTACCCTGGTACAGAATTATGACCGCACTATTAGAAGAAAAAGAACCACATACGCAGCCGCTTTCAATATTCGCACTTCCTAATAATCTAGACATAATTTTTGAGGTATTTTTATCGTCAAAAAAACCACCAACTAAACCACAAGGATTCATGCCAAAAAAGAGTAATTAATTTTGGATATTATGAATTATAACCACCGAGATTTTATTACAAAATCTGGTAATAAGATTATCATTGATGAGGAAAAACTCGACATATTCTGGTCAGATACTACCCCAATACCTGAGTGGCATCCCACAGTAAGTATTCCGACCTACAGAACGCTCAAAACTCTGGTAGTCGATATTGAGACGGCAGGGATAAACCCAAGAGAAAATCGTATCTATGCAATTGGCTGTATGAGGGAGATAGGGGAGATTGCCATCTTTATGTATCAAGCTGAAAGCAAAATCCTCCTGGAGTTTTTCAAACACCTAGAAGCAAGCAAACCAGAAGTAATTTACACCTACAATGGAACAGAATTTGACCTACCGTTTCTCATCACCCGCTGCGAGTTACATGGCATTTCTCATCCATTTGGAATTGCATCTAAGAAGCGCACTATCCGAACTGCCCAAGTACGCGGCGAACCACTGGAAATTCGAGAGGTATTCATCCGCAACTGCCTGCACGTAGATATCTTTATCTGCGTTCTCAGGTGGGATTTTGTCGCCAAGGAACTTACTAACGGGCGATCGCTTAAACAGGTGGTACTAGAAATGGGATTGCGTAAGCAAGCGCGACTGGTTCTCCCCTATGAAGAAATTCTCGCCTGCTGGAAAGCCGGTTCTGGTAGTAGGGGATGGCAGAAAATCAAGGATTACCTTATTTACGACTTGGAAGATACGCAACTCATAGCTAACAGACTTGTACCCTCATACCACTATGAAGCACTGGTTGTACCGGGAATGAACCTCCAGCAATTAGCCCTCGCTGGTAACGGCACCAAATGGAAGCAAATATTCTCGCATCATTACCCAGGATACAAACCCAAACCCGACCGTAAGTATAAATTCCAAGGGGGGATAGCCTACTCTATTCCAGGACTATATAAAAAGGTTGGATACATCGATATCAGTTCTATGTACCCCAAAACCATATTGTCGAAAGGAATTGTCTCTCGTAAAGATACAAAGCGAATCGGCTTGAGCATCTTGCAATATTTGGTAAATGAGAAATCAAGGTTGGAACAAGTTGCCAGCACCGGAGACATTGTTGCCAAGGAAAAAAGAGAATCCACCAAAGTTTTAGCTAATTCTCAGTTTGGGTTCTTCGGAACATCAGAACTCGCCTTCAACGATATGGAAGCAGCCGCTTTAGTAACAGCTTACGGTCGGCGCATCCTACAATTCATGATTGAGGTAATCAATAATGCTGGCGCAACCCCTGTAGAAGTTGATACTGACGGCGTGTTTTTTACTCACCCCAACCCAGAAAAAGTGTATGCCACACTTCAGTCTCAATTACCCAAAGGAATAACCGTCAAATTAGAGTTTATTGCCAATGCAATGTTTATTCCGCAAAGGGGAACTAAGAACTATCTGTTATGGCTGAAAGATAACTGGATTATCCGCAAAGGTAGTTGGAGAAACCGTTCTCGCTCAAGGCTAGAGAAAGAATTTCCTGTTGAATATTTAACCTACCTAATCCAAAACCAATCCACAGCAGAGGAATATTTCAGAGAAGTAAAATCACAGATTTTATCAGGAAAATACCCGATAGAAAAACTCTGCATTATTCGCAAAATTCGTGTTGGGGAAAAAGAACTTCTTAAATTAGGAAAGCCTGGTGATGTAGTAATTTACTATTACGGAATCAGAGGTATTACTAATACCAGCACAAATGAGAGCTATTCACGTCAATACTATCTTGACATTATAGAAAAAAGACGAGAAGAAATCCTCAAAATAGCCGCTCCTGAAATACTAGAAGGTAATAAACGTCAGCTATCTCTTTTCTACTAAATGAACAAACTTGATATTTAACCTAAGTACTGAAAATAATAAATATCAAGTATTTTTTCAATTCTCTAACTCTCAACAGTTTATAAATCACAAAAAATATTTACAAGTAAATCAGTCTTTACAAAAAGTGATTTTAATGCTTTCACATAAACCGAAAATATGCCATAAAAAAACAGATTAGCAACCCCTGTATCAGCCAAAAATCCACTGATTAACTGATTAGTTTATTTAATTGATGGATTGGTAGAGATATTATTCTTAAATGTGGGAAGGTAATTAATGAAAAATAAATCCTCATATCGCAAGCCCAGGCTTAATAAAAAACAAAGGGCTTGGGTGAACTCATTCCTTGCATCTCATCCTAATGCCAGAGTTAGAAATATCTATGAATTAGATGGCGATCGCGTTGTTGAAATTGAGTGGTGGGAAAATACAAACCGAATAATATTAGACCCAAAAACCTACATTCAAGGAATTATCAGCTACAAGATGCGGGTCAAACTAAGGAAATTTGGCGATGCGAGAAAAACAGCAGAGTTCTTTTACCGCATCACCCCGCCAGAAAAACGAACTGCATCATGGCACTTAACAGGTCAACTCTCTCTAGAACTTCCCCAGTGTTACGAAGTTGCAGACCCAAACAACCCAGTTATCGTTAAACCAAAAAGGAGGAATACTAAAACCAAGAAAGTTAAAAAATTAATTCAGCATACTCTTCCTCTATCAGGAATTAGTGCCCAACTTCATACTATAAACATCGAAGATGGTGGTGTTCCTTTATCGGAACAAGAACTATTACTAGAAAGGGTATCACACCTAAATTTAGATACTGGTAAAGAGACTAAACTTCCAGGAGCTATAGTCAAAATTCTTTCTAAGAAAAAAGCTAGCTTAAAGGAGTGGGAAACAGCTATTGCGCTATATGAGGTAACTGGTTCTAGTGGAGTCGTAGAGTATCTCCAACAATTGGATTATTGGCGGAAATATTTGGGTATTCAACCAGTAGAAAATACTGTTGAGAAAGTCTCAAATCATAAGTCAGTACAGCCAATACAAAATTAAGTGTAAGTATTTGCTGATCGCTATATAACAAACACTAAGGATATAGAAAGAGTTAACACTAACTCTTCTTTTTTTAAACCACCGCTTACGACTAACGCCTGATAAATAAATGTTTATCTAATCTATCATGACTGTATATCTGTACTACGGCGAAGATAGCTATTCACTAAATCAAAAAATTGATTATTTAGTGAATCAAAATGTTCATGCGGAATGGAGAGCTTTCAACTACGTTAAGCTATCTGGGAATGAGAAAAATATTGCTGCCAAAGTCTTTACCGAGGTTATGACTTTGCCCTTTGGAGAAGGTAATAAAATTATTCATACAGACAGCGACTCTCTAATTGGAAGTTTATCAAATGAAGATAATAACCAACAACTTGAAAATTACCTTTCCCGAATACCTTCCAGCAACCTTCTATTAATTACTGGTAATAAAAAGCCAGATTCGCGCAGAACAGTAGTAAAAACTATCCTAAAATATGCCCAACAAGAAGAGTTTCCCCTCGTCCCAAGTTGGGATAAAAAGGGGATAGTTAACTTGATAGGAAATTATGCAGCCATCCATCAAGTTAAACTCACTCCAGATGTCACTGATTACCTAGCTGAAGCAATTGGCAATAACACTGCACGAGCCGATAGCGAATTCGCTAAACTTGCTGTTTATGCAAGTGGAAAAATAATCTCTGTTGAGGAAGTAAAACAGCTCGTTGGGAATCATAATACTGACTACATAAAGCTTACTATTGCTATGTTAAGAAACCATCCAAGTTTAGCAATAGTGCAGGTATCTAAACTACTAGATAATAATGAACACCCGCTCAAAATAGTAGCAACACTTACCTCTATTTTCCGCACTTGGTTAATAACCAAATCTGGGGTAGAAACTAAATTATCTGATACGAAGATTGCAGAAATAGCCGAACTGAAAAACCCCAAAAGGTTGTATTACCTCAAAGATGAAGTCAAGTTTGTAGGCGTTCAAAAGCTTAAACACAGCCTTACTTTACTTGTACAACTCGAAGCCGAACTCAAAAGCGGAGTTGACAACCTAACCAGTCGAATTGCTGAAATTTCTACGATATGAAAAACAACCCATTTACAGAAATCACCGGACAGCATACCGCCAAACTTCTCCTGACTGAAGCAATCGAAAAGAATAAAATTGCTCCTGCATACCTATTTAGCAGTCAAGTTGAGGGAGTAGGGAAAGGAAAAACCGCTCTGGCGATCGCAAATGCGATACTCCCAAGAGGGAGTCGCTCCGCGAACGCAGGAGAAAATAACCATCTAGACATCTTACAAATCAAACCAACCCATCCCGAAAACACCTCCCAGCAGAAAGGTATACCTGCTATTCGAGTAGAACAGGTGCGCGAGGTAATTGAATTTCTTTCAACTAGTGCAGTCAAGGCCAAGCAAAAGGTGGTGATTATCCACGAAGCAGATATGCTCAACCCTACCGCCGCCAACAAACTTCTCAAGACGCTGGAAGAACCGAAAACTGGAACATTTATCCTGATCTCGTCCTATCCTCAAAAGCTATTACCCACTATCAAGAGTAGGTGTCAAATCATACCTTTCCAAAGGTTAACTGATGAGGAGGTTATTTCTGTTCTGAAAGACCGACAAATCGAGGTAACAGAAAAAATACTAGCTATGAGTTCAGGCAGTCCTGGTCAAGCGATCGCCAACATCACAATGTTAGCTTCCATCTCAAAAGAAATCATAACTCAACTGGAAGTGCCTCCTGACGATATTCTCAACGCACTCAGTTTGAGTAACTCCATCTCAAGCTGGAATCACGAGACACAATTATGGCTGCTTACCTACCTGCAACACAACTGGTGGCAGAAATTAAAAAGCACTCAATTGCTAGCTAAATTCACCCAAGCAAGGAAGCAATTGCTGCATCACGTTACTCCTAGAAGCGTTTGGGATAACCTACTTCTGCCATAGCAAAACCCATCCATTATCAAAAAGCACTGCCAGTTAGAAGTATTTCTAGCTGGCAGTATTTATTTACACATAAGGAATATGAACCAGCAGCAAAGCTTATTCGATGTCGAAGAAACCATCCGTAACAGCAAAAGCCAAAAAGCTAGCGAAATTCTTACTCCTAGCACTAGAAAGATACTTCAGCTACTAACCAGCCAAGGAATTAACAAAACTGTAACAGCGAGTCTACTCGATCTAGCAGGAGCAAGCCGTGAAATTGTTCAATACATCGCCGGGCCAGTTGTAACTCAGCAGAACGGCTGGCAACAGTCAATTCCGTCCTGGGTATGGCGTGCGATCGCAGTTGATAGATTAGATGCAGCTTTACAAGAGATAGACAAAGGAGAAGTAGGTAAACTTGCCTCTAGCAGCGAAGTTGTTGCACTGATGATGCCAATTGCTTTTGAAGTGCCCCTATCATCTGAATGGACAGATGTTTACCTCTGGGCAAGTTATGATGCCCTCGTCAGCCACAGACCTTTCAAGAATTTCAACTACGAAAACCTCTGGGAGAAGATTGGTACAACTCCGGTTTCGTATGACAAAATCCGCTCTGATTATGAAACCCTGGCTACTGATATCCGCTCCCGTGTAGTCAAACACGCGGCGAAAGAAGGATGGGATAAAAAGTCGTCGTCAAATAAGAACAAACACCCTGTTAAAGCAACTTCAACTGAAAATAATATTCAGATGGAGCAATTGTCACTGTTCTCGTGACATGACTCCGACCTGAAGGTACGGAGCATCTAAGAATCACTTCTTAGATTTCCTAGTTACTCCCTTGCGGGTTTTCGACTTTGACCTAGACTGAAATATCTCAGTCCCCGGCAAACCGTCTGCATAGGCGTTTTGGATTCCCGACTGCCCATCGGTACTAATTAGTTCTATTCCTCTATTTCTGATTACTTGACCACTAGCAACATCTCTATCGGTTGTATAGTTACAACTAAGACAATGATGCACTCTAACACTCAAGTCTTTTTTAACTTCTGCACCGCACTCAGGACACTCCTGCGAAGTCCCCCTTGCGCTAACCTCACCGAAGAATTTACCACGCTTCCAGCAAACATACTTGGTGATGGTTCGGAATTGTCCAAAACCCGCATCAAGCATCTGTTTACCAAGCATCCCCTTTGCAAGAGTCCGGTAATCCAAATCTTCCATGAAGACCATATCACCAGCATCACAAAGAGCATGAGCTTGCTTGAAATGAAAGTCCTTGCGGATATTGTCAATCGTGTGGTGAAGTCCGGCAACCTTAATACGCTGTTTCTCGTAATTTTTAGAGCTATTCTTTTTTCGAGAAAGTCTGCGTTGCAGCAATTTCAGCTTGCTTTGCATCACTTTCAGGAACTTGGGCGACTTCACGAGAACTCCGTCACTAGTTGCCAAAAACTTTTCAAGTCCAACGTCTACCCCAATAGGATGACCGTATGGCATGGGATTGGGGACACTAACATCACACTGGATATTAACAGAAGCGTACCAAATATCCGCTTTGTTGATTATCCGAACTTGCTTAACCACAAATCCACTTGGGATTGGGCGATGCAAATTAATTGGAATCAACCCCAGTTTAGGCAATGCAATATGTGTCCCTTGTACAGGATTCTGTTTAAACTGGGGGAACAACAAAGATTTGAATTGCCCAAACTTTTTAAATCTTGGAAATCCATGACCAATCTTCTGAAATCCTTCCCATGCTCTGTGTAACTGCTTGATTGCTTGCTGCAACACTTGACTTGGTACTTCACTCAAACGGGGAAATACCTTTTTAGCGTTTGGCAGTGCATTAAGTTGCTTTACTTCGCTAGGGAAAGGGCTATCAGCAGCCATGATATATTCATGACTAATCGAGCATCTGTCAACCATGCATTTACGGCTATTGCACCAATCCTTAATTTCTCGCAGTCCGTAGTTATAGGCAACACGACAAACATCCATCCACTCAAAAAGTAACTGTTCTTGAGTGATGTTTGGATAGATTCGGTAGCGGTAATTCATGGTTAGCATTCCAGTATTTTAACACATTTAGTGGAGAAGTTAACTCTAGTAAATCAAAGCTGTGCTGGAAGTACGGGGTTTTAAACCCATTTTTCTCATAACTAATTGTTAGTACTTTTTTCAACACTCTTCCCAAAGTCCTTCCTCTCCTTTTCTGTGAGAGGAGGTAATTCTTCTTTATAGTAAAAATTACCTAATTTCTGACACTGATTGAGGTAAATTAGTCTTGCGGAATCACTCGCCCTCAAGTCCTGACGTAAAAGTAATTTAAACGATTTTTCACGCTCTTTCAATTCCTTCACTGCCACAAGTATTTCTTGTGATACAGCAGGATTTTCATAAGTAGAAGAAAGTTCCTCACTTGATGAATAAACCTTTAGTTTATTGCCAGCAGGTTGAGTTAGAAGTCGCTGAGTATTATACGAACGCCACAGACCCAGTTTCTCGCGCCGTAATGACTCAATTTCAACCTCGCCAATTCGGTCTGGAGTACTGCGCCGCACGTAGACAAAACAACCTTTATCAGCTGCTATAGTCAAACTCACTTTCACACCATTACCATCAAAATAAAACAAGTCAATTAAGTCGTTCTCTGCACTAACTTCTCCAAGCTTCTCTTTATTTGATAAATCAGGCAACGCTTCTGGATTTAGCGATGGCGTAGCATTATTAACATTAGCTGGGGATAATGATGGCGTAGGTGAAGAATTCGATTCTATAGCCGAGACTTTATCTTCTTTTTCTGGAGATGAACATCCAATCAGGAAGAGTAACAATCCTATAAATAAGTAGTTTTTCATAAATATAAATTTATATTTGTAAACTAACAATAAAATATTAATTATTGCTTCCCACTCAACCGACCTGTTTGATAAAAATCACGCAGACTAGGGAAAGCTTTTTCTAAAAGCCAGTTGCACCCAACTTCTGATTCAGGAATATTTGAAGCAGCCATGTAATAACCACTTCTGTAAGCAGCTACACCCAAACAAGCTTGTAAGCTGGATATCGCCCGCGAAGAAGCTGGAATAGCCATCAAATCTTCCAAATGACTGGGATGATAATTTTGTCCTACCAGCAGAAAATAAACCAAAGTTTGAACCAACCGGGATAGGACAACTGTTCGGTCTTGCCAACGTTCTAAATGAGACTCGATACAGAAGTAATCAGGTAAATCAGACATCTGAGATTCATCATCAAGGAATAAATCGCTTTGGCTTTCGATAAAACTAGAATCTAGACCTATAAACTGTTTGAGAAAAACAAGCGTTTTTCCCCAACGTTCGTGCCCCTCAGTTTCAGCAGAAAACGCACCTTCTGAATACTGCGAACCGTACTTCTGTTGCAGTTGGGTAACAGCCTCTTGATTGATATCACCCTGCCAATCAGATTCAGTAATAAACTCTTTTAAAATCTCTTGTAAATAGATGGGTGAAAACTCACTAATCTCTGGAGATTGATCATCAAAATCGTCTTCATAAGTATCAATAATAAATTTATCTAACTCGATTTCTAGCTCTTGCTTTCTATTAACTGGTAGTAATGATTTAGCATCTTCTAACGATAGAGGAAAATCTAAATAAGGATGACCTTTGGCTAAGTAAGAATCACCCAAATCTGCTAAACTTTCAAGCGCGATAGTCCGGGCAAAATACTCATCTTGTGGATGCACGCATACTCGGTCTAATTCCTTATCCACTAGCATCATGGTAGTTGCCAGTAGGGCAAACCATGACGCATCGTGCAAACAAGTCGGTAAATCAGCAATTAAATCTACTAACTTTAGTTCTAGAATTTCTCCCCAAACGCCTATCCTAGTTGTATTTGAAACATCACAAAAATGCTCTACATCTTCTCCAACAGATGTTTCTCCTAACCAGGTAAGATTTTCTACCCGCAAAGAAGATGAGTAGTCAGAAGTCAGCTGGTTTTGGCTATCCTCATCCGACTGTATCCACATCAAAGCCAAAAGCATCAGCTTACAAATACTTACTCGCTTCAGGAGAAGATATTCAAGCATAAGTCATTACTTATAATTTTTAGATGCATACCACGCTAATTGCGATACCACCATAGCACAGAGTAACTTGTCGTTCCCTAGTAAAAACCACAACTTTACGAGAAACAAGGACAAAAAATAACTCATGAGTATGAATAAAAAAGAATGTGGTTTAAATAAAAAAACTCGTCAAAATAATAAATCCTGAAAGAACTAATGCTGACGCAGCAATAAGAGAAATATATAAATCCTCGCGTTATGAACTATATCAACAAAGTCATGCTGGTTGGCAGATGCGGACAAGAACCAGAACTCAAATATTTCGAGTCTGGCGCAGTTAAGGCTTCAATCTCTATTGCAGTCAGACCACCCTACAGAAGTGAACAAGCCCTTTGGTTTGATTTAGTCGCTTGGGGAAATCAAGCAGAAGTAATTGGAAATTACGTTCGTAAAGGAACCCAAATTGCAATTACTGGCGAGTTTGGATTTGATCGTTGGGCAGATAAAAATTCTGGCACTATGCGGCAAAAACCCGTAATTACAATCAACGCTATTGAATTGTTAGGTTCACCCCGTAAGGAAGAATCTACATCCACTTCTGCACCAAACGAAATACAGACTGTAGCTAACGCAAATTTCTAGGAAATTACAAATCGCCTATGCACTATAAATCGTAGGCGATAAACCATCTAATCAATCTACAAATAAAACGAACATGATTCATAATACTGCAACTATCAATCTTAAGTCAGTGAACACTACCCACGACAAAGAAGGTTCCTTGATTGCCTTTGGGATCGCCGAATTCTACTACCGTTCCAAGGAGGGAGTAGTTGCTGATGAGATGCCATTCCGTTCCAAAGGCGCACCCGCCGTCGTTATTAACGAACAAGGGGAAGGCGTACATGGTACAGCAGAAGGATATCTCGATTTGCTAGTTGATAACAGGGGTGATTACAAAGAAAAGATTGCCACATTCGTAATCAGAAACTTTATGTCAGCACAACCCATCAACGAACTCACCCACGTTAGTAAAACCCCTCACTCGCCTGAAACTCCCGATTTTGCCAAAGAACTACTCGAAAATAACGTTACTTCGACAGATGAAGACCTAGATCAAGAACCTCCGTTCTAGACCCAATTAACTAAATAATGCTAGTACATACAGGGTTACTTGTTAGTACTGGCGTTATTTTTTTATAAAAATCCAGAATAAAAATCTACTGTTTGGTAAAATCGCTTACATCAACTCATCTTATATAGTACATAAATACTGAAAGACTTACACAAGAGCTAAATTTAAAACTTTTTTGACATAATTACCCCACGAGTTGGGAATTACCGTTGCCAACTTCATCTGACGGTTATAATTCAAAATCGAGAATGAATGTTTCGCCATCAGGATCTTCTAGTTTTTGGTCTGTAGATGGCTGGGGAATTGGCTGCTGGAGTCTGTTTTCGTTAGTAGTAAGCGGCGTGAAAGCTACTTGTTGTGTGGCTAATCCAGCCTTTATGAAAACAAAATAGCAATCAATAATAAAATAAAGCGTCTCCAGATAACTTTTACCTAGTTGTTGGGATTCTGCAAATATGCGTTCTCGGTAGTTTTCTTTGAGCCGAATTTTTACCGGAGCTAAGTCTTGTTTATCTGTCATTGTTATAACTTCACTTTCCAGATGTGTTTGGTTAATTCTTGCTCGTAATGGTTTTTGCCATTTCTAGAAGCCCAAAGACATTAGCTTCCACTGGATTGTCCAGGATTTTGAAGCCATTCTTTTCTAACAACTTTTTAAATCCTGGTAACAGGCAGCCTCCACCTATCGCCCAGATTTCATCCCCTTGGTGCTTGGCATCAAGTGTCAGATTCACCACTTTTTTTAAGTATTTTTCATACCAATCTTTCAAACAAGTGCTGTATATATCTTTGATATCGATGTCACGGCTGTACTTGGTATGTCCCATTTCCAGACAAAATCGAATCTTGGATGCATCCCCAATTTTTCCCCCATTTAGATGTTTCATTTTTTGGGAAATATCATCAATGAGAACTTCTACACCAATGGGGTAGGCGGTGTGAACTTCTCGTTTCCCCTGGTTGTAACGAGAATACAGAGTCGTGCCATTGCCAAAATCTAAAATAGTTAATTTTTTCGGTAGTTGATGCCCAAATAATGCACCCATCCCCTCTAGCACAACTTTCAGCACTTCTACTTTCACATCTGATTGTTTGCCAGCAAGTATTGGCTGATATTCTCCACTGAGTACTTTTTGCAATTCGTTCGCCAGACCAACATCATGTAAGCTGACAACTAATTTTAAGTGCCAAGCCTTACGGTGTGGCAGATGTGCCAATGCACCCAATAAAGTCAACAACGCATTATTGACTTTGTTTTCATTGTTATCGGTGTTTCGGTCAAAATGATAACCTGTACGGAAAGCTGATTCTCCGACTGTGTAAGCACTACCGTTAAAAACTACCCGTCCGGGTACATCTTCCATGTCGGCTGTGGAAATATAGCTGGGAACACGAACTACTTCAAAACCATCGACTAAAAGTTTTAGGCTTCCATAACCGTTATCAAAGCCAGCAGGAAAAATTTTTTGCAAGGCGTGAATATTTGACATAGGGATCAAGTCAATACGTTTTGATTTGTGAAAGTTATCTTTTCAGATTATCTAGGGGAGCAGGAAAGCAGGGGAGAGAAGAATAACTTGCTATGAGTCTTTCTCCAGAACTCTGCCCCTTCCCTCTCTAACCTCAAGAGCTTATCATACCCCTTGGGGGCTAAGTGGGGTACAAAATATCAGATAACTAAATGTACCCTATAAAGCCCCTATAAAGCCCCCATATAGGTGTCAAATTCTCATCGAAGTCCTAATCTATTTTTGGGGTACACATAGCCCCCATATAGCCCCCATCAGAATTTTTGAAATCTTTTCTATGAACGTAGTAGAAATTAACTTACAAAAAAATAGAGAAGAAGGAATAGAAAACTTTAGTTGTGGTCTAAAGCCCACTTAAAAAAATATTTATTTCGAGACGCATAGCGCGAAATACAAAGCGCAGAGACGGAATGTCTCCGCCTCCGCTCCTTGCTTAAATCCCAAGTTTCAAAACGTGGGTTCCCTACACTCTCTGAAATGGTTGATTGTTTGATTTATAATCTACTGTCAATATCTTTGTTACAAGGGAAATACCGAAAACCCTTGAGAAATAGCAACACAGTTGCGTTTTTCGTACTTCAGGCAAGGAATGAAGGCTAAAAAAGGCGTTTACGCCTGAGCCAATATATAGTACAATTGAACTCAACAGGAACGGTAATTAACCTGTATAAAAACCCAACTGCCTAACGGCAATCTGCACCTTGGCAACTGAAGATATGGGGTTCTATTCCACAGTTCTAGCTCCTTTCCAGGAATAGGTAAAATCTTCATGGAGACTAGACAATCAGAATTTAAATCAAGCAAATTTTTGGACTAATCCGACTACCGAGGGGCACTCGGAAAGTTAACGCTTGGGGAGAGAACCACCTCTGGGTTAGATACCGCAAGGGGTCTAATTTAAGTGGACTCGCTGAACCAAGAATCTCCGTGGCTTCAGCCCGGAGAGTGTCAATAAATTAGCTTCCCGCCCCACAAGATGTCTAGCCAAGCTTTGATACAGTTGGAATTTACCTACGAGAAATCGTAGCTTTCCAAGGCTATTGCCAGAGTAAAAGATTATCTACACAAGACTTGTAAGGTCAATGCAAAACTTGATAAGCAAAACGATTCTCAAGTGCAACGACTAGAGCGTTCCCCAACTAGGGCTGAACTAGCTACCGAGGTAAATAAAACAGAAGCACAGTTAACCCAAATCCAAAAGCTTGGTCAGCTGGCTAAACAAAAAATGATTACCGCCAACCTCCGATTAGTGGTTGCGGTAGCTAAAAAATGTCGCTGGAGTAACCTGGAATTTCTGGATCTGATTGAAGAGGAGTCATTCCAAGGTACGCTCTGCTCATGGACAAGGAATGAAAGCTTTACGAGGTGAGCAAGACCAGATTAAAGATTATTTGGTTTCTTGAAAACTTATTTATGTCCAAGGAGAAGGAATCGCTATTGTAGAAAGCACTTCTCCCGTACTCACTCTAATAGCAGTTTACTCAGAGTTGGGGCATTGAACTTTAACTTGGATGATTGAAGTCCGTCCATTATATTCTCCAACTACAGGCTCACCCGTAAACTCACAAAGTATCTCCTGTTGGCAGTACCAGCACTCAAATATAATTCGGATCACTGCTTTGTCGCAGTCTAGAAATCTCACATGCTGAAACCGTTCCGCTGATAATTCTGGTTTGACTCTGCGGGATTCAGGCGAAAGCCATTTGGGTAGTTTAGATAGGCACTCACAGATTACATGGACATCTCCGATTCAGGGAACTAAGTCGGACGAGATAGTATTAGTCCAACTTTTTCCGAATCTCTTTTGCCTTAGCTTCTAATACAGCCAATAAATCTCTCAGTTGCTCTTGCTGGATATCTTCGACTTTAGTTGCTGAGACATCTCGAATTAGAGAACTGATTTGGTGACTTGGTTTAGGTTTTGTTTCAGGAGCATGTTCAGCAATAGTTTGGGCAACTAGAAAACGAGTTTGAGCGACTGTTAGCCTTTCTTGCAAAACTTGTGATGTAGCATCTTGTCGGATTTTAAGAGCTTTAGTTTCCTCAATTTTTAAATTTTTAGAATTTAGTTTTTGGAGTGAACGGGCATGGTTTGCACCAAGTCCTGATTGTCTAATCGCAGTTTTTAAGTCTTCTGAAAGCCGTAAGCAAGGAAAGACATTTGCATCTACTGATGCTGGATTTTGTTGAAAACGTAGTAATAACAGAAGAATACTTTGTTCTATTTCGTCTAAATTAAATGCTTTAATGCCTTCTGACTGCTCTTTTCTAGTTAAAATAACCAATTCAGTTAATTGGGGCAAAAGCTTTTTTGCGTTTAATCTAGCTATTGCTCTCCTAAGCGCTCTAACTACTTCTTCCTGTTCAAATTCCAAAGCTAACTTAGCCTGTTGAATCAAACCTTCGGCTAAATCTAGCTCATTCAAGCTTTCTCGGTGAAGACTAGTTAATAAAGTGCGTGCATGTAATTCCTCTTCAGAAAGAACTTTCTGAAGCATCACTGCATCAAGCGTTTCAATTTCTGGCTGTAACTCTTCTGCAACTGATCTCCATCTCCGTTCTCCATCAAAAATGAGATTTCCCGGTAGTAAGATAATCGGCTGTTGTTGCCCTTCCTCTCTAATTGAAACAGCCATACTCCGAATACTATCCGAAGTAAATGTTTGCCTTGCTTGTTTCGGATTGGGTTTTATTTCACTATAGTGAATTTTAAAAATTCCAGATGCTTTCAAATGTTCTCGTAGGTCTTCAATAGTTTGATTGAGGACTGTACGTTCTTCTTCAGCGAGCTTTCCCTGTGCTTGTTCATCTTTTAATCTTGTAATCTCTGCCTGTAAATCTTCTACTCGTTCTTCAAGCTCAAATACCTGTTGAGAATCAGCAGCAGAAGCAAACATTCCAAGTACACTCGGTTTGTTTAATTTTGTCATCGATCAACCTCTTATTAGCTTAAGTTCTTGAACTAGTGCATCAACAATTGGCAGAAAATCTCCTCTTGCCTCTTTACCTGGTCTGTAAATTCCCAGAGGTAGCCCTCTACCAGAAGCATTAAGAATATCAGCTGATTCTCGAATTGGGCTAAAATACTGAATTCCCAAATTTTTACAGACTAGGGGAAGTTCCTCGACAATACTTCTATGCGCTCCCCAATCACTTTTCCAACGAGTAGGAACTATACCTAATATTTTTGGAGTCGGTTTCAATCTCAGCCGCTTGCAGTTGAAATAGTACCACTCAATCATCGCCGCAGCACTTTGAGAAGCCTTGTATTCAGGTTGAATTGGAATTAACACGTGGCTAGAAGCTGCAAGAGCAGTCAGTGGTAAAGGCTCCAATGTTGCAGGACAATCGATAATTACAAAATCGTGAGATAAGGGATAATCACTCAACCGATCTGCAAGAGTATAAGCTCCACGCAGATCCTTTGAAACTTCCCGAATTGTTTCGTGTAATTCTTTTCCGCCTTTACAAACTTGAATTTTGTCAATCTTACCTTGCCAAGCTGTAACTAAAGGCCAGTTCCCATTGAAGTCTGGATGGTAAACATTAGCCATTGTTCCCTGAGTTTTAAATTCTCCTAATCCGCAAAATAATGTCAATGATTCGTTAGGATCGATGTCTAATAGTGCCACTGAATAGCCACGAACACCCAATTCATACGCAAGATTGTATGAAATAGTACTTTTCGCCACTCCTCCAGCGTTTGTCTCAATCGAAAGGGTCAAATTGGCAGGCATAAATTTTTCTCTTTCTTGATTACTATATTTCCGACTCCCAGTCATGAGATAACGTTATATCAGTTTGGGCGAAGAATTTTGAGATAATGTTATATCATTTTTCTGATTTCTCTAACAAGGATTGCTATCAACACAGAGGTTGACTGCAAGTAATATCGACCTAGCTACACAGATTGCCTATTGTGGAATTGTACACAAAAAGAAATATACCCCGTCCAAGAGATATTCACTCAGCACTTGCTCAATCTAATAGTTCCGTAGGAAAGCATTATTGCCTTTGTGCAAGCTGGTTATTGAGTATAAAAACCAACGGCATAATTCTAATGTGATTTCAACCTTTAAAGCTGTGTCAACCAGCAGCTATTAATGCGACTTTTTTGAGCTTATTGAGAAGAAAAATCTTCTGTTGACATAATATAACCACCTTGCCATGAAGATTCTACGCTGAACAACAGTCTTTGTTCAAAGTGTACTCGATTGAAGCGGGATAACAATACTGTCTATCTACCTGATGTCATTATAGAAAGGGGCGCTGCCAACAAGGAATTATTTTCAATCCCCCTAGAACTAGCTATTCTCACCTAACCACGAGTAATCGGCTCATTCATGCAGTGGTTATTGAGAAGTTACGTAAAAAGCATCCCAGAAGTGTAGTTGCAGTCCTTGTAACTACACTACTTTTTCTGAGCTAATCAAACATTCTCGTTCACAGCAATAAAGGTACTAGGTCGCTCACAAGGCGTAAAATTATACTTACGTTTAACTTCTTCATCTGTACTACCTTCAGCGGATTTAGTTAGCAGTACAACCTCAGAGCGGGTATAACCAGTCAACTCATCAAACTGAATAATCATATATTGGTAGAGCGCCCAGACATCCGCCATCCGATTGCCAATACCGGAAGATATCTCATCAGGTATAAAAATATTACCGTGCCAAGATACCTTAATCCCCTCTTTCTGGAAGTAAGCGTCTATTTCTGGACGAATATAATCCGCAGTCCCTCCGCAAAACACCAGTTCTTCAATATCATCATCCATCTTCGAGCGCAACCATCTGACGATCGCACGCCAATATTCATCTCTAGCAAGCAATAAAGCCTTGGACATCAATTCGCCATCAAGTTGAATTTCATCACCTTTGCGCTTGCGTGAGAGTTTCTGCATCACCTGGGAGTCACAACTAACCCCAGCTTCTACCAACACCTCGATAATATTGGGATTATCAGGGCTTAGTCCCGATGTCTTGGAAGTAAAATTATTCATCAGCCAAGACATACCAAAATTACTGGTTATTCCCGTACCAATTGAACCACTGCGAAAGGTGAAAATACTTGCGTTGCGATAACCAAGCATCACATACATAGAAGCAGGCATATTATTGCCAAGCGATCGCCTACGGTGAAAAAATATCCCACTACCCTCAGAAGCTGCATCATAACGAAGCATTTTTACCCGCATCTTACCTGCTGGTGTATCAAATCCTCGAAACGCATCTTTCAACCGCACTTGTAACTGTTCTTTGTCTTGCATTTCACCGGGCGGCAGCAGGATGCTCAAGTAAGCTGCAACATCATTACCCAGGTTCAACTTCTCCTTAGCCAGCCAAAATGCACCACAAATTTTAGGGACTGCCAGTTCGTACTTTAGCTCCTTCAGTTGCGATATACCCCCAAATCGACGACGGGCAAGCTCTCCCAAGGCGCAGTACTCATCACCTATTCCTACCCAAATACGAGATTCAGGACTACCTTCTTGTTGAACGCTCTCAATCGAAGCTTTAGCAACATCTGCTACTTCTGAGTCGAAAAGTAAAACAACAGGCTTTCCCTCTGGATACTCCTGAGCGATCGCCTTGGTTTTACTTGCACCCATGTCAATCGTAATTACTACCTTTTTTACGTCTGTTTTCTCCTTAGTTTTGGGCATATCTTTATCTTTTATTACCTTTTACTATCGTTCCCAATTTAACCGAAATGGGAAAAATACTGTGGTGCAAAACACTTTCTTTACAGGGTTTAACAGCTTTTTTACATAGAAAGTGCGTAGAGAAAAAACTATTACGGCGATGTTCTTCGATGGTGCTACAGCATTCATACTCAATGGAGTTGAGTAGGGAGTCCACTGCAAACTGCTAGCAACCAAGTTCAAATTGCCACGGGGCTAACTGAAGTACCTCCATAGCACTAATACCAAATCCAAACCGTAGATTCTAACTACACTAATGTACTAAAAACTGCTTTAATATTCACTGTCAAATCACCTCCTAGATCATGACTAAATTACCCCAATCACACCCAAATTCTGTATCAACTAAAAGTTGAATTATTAAACAAAATTAGCTTTTTGGCTGTAATTCAAACAATGTGATTGTCATCATTACACCCCGTATTACCTCAACCATCCCCGCAATTACCCCAGTAAAAAGTATCGTTATTGTGGAGTCTTGGGCAATAACAAGGTATGTCAGATGGGGTCAATTACACATTTGCTTTGCTGTCAAATTTTTGATTGTAGCTTTTACAGATGAGATATATGAAGTGATTATTCCAGGCGATCGCACCTCTAAAACTAGAATGCGATCGCCTTTCCAGTTCGGTCAAATACTGTTGATGCCCTCGACCAAAGGCTTTGACCAAATGTATGGCTGAAATGGTTTATCAAGGGGCGTTTTAGCAATGTGATTTGTGTAGTTGTGCATCACTTTAATTGCTATGCCCAGAATGACTTCTAGCACTTGCTGTTTACCATAACCATCTGCTAAAAATTCCTCAATTTCACTATCTTCAACCCAACCCCGTGCTTGAATCATTCGTTGTGTAAAATGACGTAGTGCTTGTAATTTTGAATCTTGGAGTGGGATGCCATCACGTAACGCTTGAATATCTTCACTCTTCATACCCATCATCTTTGCCAAGCCGGAATGGGCTGCCATGCAGTAGTGACACTCGTGTTCATAATTCACTGTTAAATAAATGATTTGCTGTTCAATTGGGCTGAAACTTGTCGTAGCAAACAAATCCCATAGTGCCATCGAACCTTTAAGTAATGCAGGTGCTTGGGCGAAAACTCCCTCTAAATTTGGAATAAACCCAAACGTTTGTTGTGCGTGAACTAATGCCGCTTTAGAGTCTTGAGGTGCGGTATCAATCGTGTGAATAGTAAATTTCATCAGTTGTTGCCTTAAATATGCGCTTAAGTAGACAAGCTTGTCTACTTGAAGTTGGTGCTATTGTATTTAAAAGGAGACAATATTGTCTACTCATCCAACTATGACTGCCCAATCAAGCCACGCTCGACAACAAATCCTAGAAACGGCTTCTGAACTCTTTTATCAGAAGGGAATTCAGCATGTCGGCATTAATGAAGTCATTGCAGTATCAGGTGTTGCTAAACGCACACTTTACCGTTGGTTTCCGTCTAAAGACCTGTTAATCGAGGAAGTGATGAAATATCGCGCTGTTCAGTGGTTACGCTGGTTTGAGGATGCAGTGTCAGAGCGAGGCATTACACCCAAAGAACGTTTACTAGCAACGTTTGATGTGTTGCGTGAGTGGTACTCAAGTCCCAATTTTCGCGGTTGTCCGTTCATCAATGCTGTTTTAGAAATTGCCGATGCCTCTCATAAAGCACATCAAGTTTCAGTAGAATTACGTGAGTCGATTCGACAAATTATTGTGCGCTTGGCAGCTGAGGCTGGTGTCAAAAATCCAGAATTCTTTTCACAACAGTACCTTCTGCTGATTGGAGGAGCCAGCTTAATGGCAACAATCGAACAGTCAGCCAACGGAGCAACGTTTGCTCAAAGTGCGCTCTCAGTTCTGATTGATGCGAATATAGAGAATTGACATCGGCACTTACATGAAAGAAATTAGGTAGGCTAAAAACCTTTGCCTGATTCGTGCGCGAATCTTCGGTTCGATGCTCTATTCCAACAAGTCGCTTGTACTATAACTTATACTCCCTCAACAGTTAGCTGCGCCCAGTGGAGAGGTGAAAAGCACCTCCTAACAACAGCGCCAGGCGATCGCACTTCAGGAGATATTGCCCACAACGACAAACAGGACAAGGGCAGGACTTACGCAAGTATCACAAGCAAAGGCAGAGAGTATGCTTTTCTCCAACACCTAACCACCCATATCCTCATAATCCCCTCACTCCAGACGAAATCCCGCATCAACTTCTATTTCTGCCTTAGCAATTGGGTCATCCTCATCATCATTAAAGAACCCATCATCTTCGGAATCTTCTCCCACAACATTTGATCCGACTGGTTCTGTCTCAACAGTTAACGACACAGGACTTGGCCCAGTGGAATCAAAAAAAGAAACTGAAGGGGGAACCGAATTAGCTGAAATAGGAGTTATTTCCACGCCATTAGTTCCAACTGTTGGTTGTAACCCAGTTGCACCTTGCGAGAAAACTCCACTATGAGGATTAACAAGAACTATCTGGGGCAACCCCTCCATCCCAAACGTCCGTTTCATCTTAATGATCTGAACTTCAAGTTGCGCGATCGCATCATGGAGGGCTGACTGCAATTCAACACCACATACCCCCGCAGCAGATAGCGCAAACGGTAGGTAATACGCCCGCAGCGCCTCACATACTAACTCAGTTTGCCCTCGCTTCTTTGACTGGAGATAGCTAATTACTATACCGTCCTCCATATCTTTATTCCGCATGATACGCGCCAACTCAACCGAATCAGCTGGCTTACTCGCTCTTGCCATAACTTCTCTTCTATATAACGTGCAAATCAAGCTTCTCAGTAAGCTATTTGTCAATACTCATACTTTAACCATACGATGGGAGAACTCACCCCCGTATTTACTCCTAACTACCCCAATTCACACGCTAATTACCCCAATCAAGTGAAATTGGGTTTGATTTTTGTCAATCAAAATAAATAATTAACTGAAAAATAAACTCTAACAATCCCCATAGTTGAGGTATTCTGAGGGCAAATTAACCCAATTATTTCAGCATTACATCGAAGTTAATCAACTTAGGATAGAACCCCACAATCCGCTCTATATCTGATTTACTACAGTTGCACTCCACAACAGACTATTGCTGTCGCCGTACAGTCCTGTAACTAAAACAAGGTATGTTTAGTAGGGTCATTTTATCACTAAGGTTATTATCAATAAACTAGATTAATTGACAGTCCTTTAATACCAATCATCTTATTTTGTAGCACAAAATACTACTTTTGTCGTATATTTACTGTTTGATAAGGGATTACCAAGAAATAAATTATCCACTCCTGTGGGATGGACATCTTGTCCGCCCCTTTCCACGGGCGGGCGAGACGCCCACCCCACAAGAAAAGTTGTATATTTTTTTATTTGGAAGTCCCTAAATAAATAGATTAAAAATAATACCTATAAACAGTTGTAATTACGTGTAATTGAATCCACGATTATGGATAGTACCTACTACGCAATAGCGTTCGCGGAGCGTCTGGCAGAGAAGCGCCGACCTGTCGGTTCGCACGCTGGCGACATAGCCATACAATCTCTACAACCCAACAATTGCATCATTAAAAACAAGGTTTACGGCTTCAGTGTCAGTTACAAGACGAACCATAAGATATTACCTTGTATTATCACAAGTTACAGTACTCTCACTGGCGGCATCTAAATCAAGTATAGTTTATACCAAAAGTAGCAGCAATATTGTCCGCAATTGAGACCATACACTGTTGTCAGATTTCCGGTTATCCCCAACTCCCTCAGTGCAGTCTCTAACTATGCCACTCAGTCCCATAGTAAAACAAGGTATGGTAAGTAACTCCATAAAGCGAACCAAATCCATCAAGGTATACCTCTTTGAGCAAGAGAAAACTACCATTGAGGAAAAAGCGATCGCCACAGGGGTAACTGCATCTGAATATTTACGTTCCTGTGGATTAAGGCGGGTACTAACGGCAAAACCGTCTGCCGACTTGATAACTATCCGCGCTACTGCTGGAAACCTCAAAAGCGAACTGATGATGTTATCTCACTTAGCAAAGGAAACAAACAACCAGCAAATTTTGGATACTGTCAATAATGCGATCGCACTCGTAGATCAGACCATAGCTGCTGCATTTAACCTAGACGTTCCAGACAAATCACCCTCAAGCCAAGATAAATAAGGCATTACAGGTTCTATATATCCATTTTAAACTCCCTCAATTTGATTCCCGTCATTTATAAAAAACCGAATTTTCTCGACACGCTCAAGTATGTCTTGGGGAAAGATGATGCTGCGATTGTCGATACTAATATGATGGGAACAAAGCCAGATGAATTTAACCAGCAGTTTCTCACCATCAAGTACACCAACAAAGCAGTTAAACGGCAGTGCGCGCACCTCATCATCTCAATCGCACACCGCCCAAACTACCACGAGCATTTATCCAACAGTCAGTACAGTTATGTAGCAAGAGAATATCTCAAAGATATGGGATACTTGCCCAAGGAAGAATCATCTGTAGCAGCTACCAGTCAGTTCGTTGCAGTACGCCACCACGATCGCAACCACGAACACCTGCATATAATCACCTCCCGGATTCGGTTAGATGGCAGCTTAGTTAATGATTCCTATGATTATTTCAACTCCCAAGTCTCAACTAGACGCATCGCGGCGGAACTAGGATTGGAAGTAACACCGACAACAAATGAAGCCGTCGCCTCTAGGTTAGAGCAAGAGTACGGAATAATTACACTCACCAGTCCCAACCGATCAAAAAGTATTAGAGCAGTCAACAGTAAGCACAAAACCCCAACAAGTAAGGAAATTATTCGCCAAGCAATAGGAGAAGCCATTAAGGATAGTCCCACCGTCTCTACGTTTATTCAACGCCTGGAGGAAAATAACATTGGAGTATTGCCTAAGATGCAGGGGGAAGAACTACTAGGCTTTACCTACACTCATAATGATGTAAAAATTGCTGGTTATCAAGTATACAAACCTTATAGCTGGAACAAACTGCGGTCTGAATATGGAATCATGTACGACCCAGATAAAGATAAAGAAGTAATTCAACAAGCTAAAGCCAAAGCAATTGCTCGCATAAATAGTATAATTTTAAGTAACATTGATTACTTATATAGTGATAAACCTACTAATAGCAGTACAAGTGATAGTAATGGTGATACCGATAGTAACTCTAAAAAACTTGTTACTATATATACACTAAACAGTAATTATCCCAGTGAGATTTCGACAATACAACCAAAATTAGAATATAACCCCACTTCGGAAGCAAATAAGACCAAGAAAAAAGTTCAGCCGCATCCAAAGAAACAGCACCCACAACAGGATATTTCAGAAGAAAAGGGTCTTACTACTCAACAAATCCTGGAAGAGGAATCTTCCCTTATTCCTGCTTCTGTTACCCTTCTGCCTTCTACTCTCAAACATCTGCCTTTTATAATTACTGACTATATGCTTGTTACCAATCGCTTCCGTATCAAAGGACGGGAGTTGAGCGCCAGCTTAGATAACAATACTCTGAGTGTTTACCGTCATGGGGATAATACTCCTGTGATGCAAATCTGCTACAGTCAGAGAACCTGGTACGAAGAGATACCAACTCGACTAACAACAAACGAAATTGAGCAGATTGAAAGTTTGCGTTTCTTTACCCAACAAGCGTTAATGAATAAATCGCGATCTGCGCTTCGCAGCAGCGCTTCGCTATCGCAAAGAGGTATTGAGCAATAGTAAATCTGTAGATAGAGAGAGTTTAATCTACTCAAAATTAGGGGTAGGACTGGCAAAGACACTGTTGGCGAAGTTGTCACCAAGTGCAAACTAAACAGTTTAGGTTTTAAAAATTTCGTTTAGCAATCCGGGTTCTTTATCTAGCTGGATGTGAATTTTGGGGCAGCTATTTGTCGATTTGTGGGGCATAAAAAATTGTTTTGTCTATTGGTGTCTTAGCATCAAAAGTACAACTTTTTGCGCTCGTATTTGTTAGAGATGAATTAAACCGTAAAATGCAGAAATTCGCTAACTTCAAGCCAGGTGCGTTCAACAGACAAGCTATCTGGGTTAATTCCGTGAAAGTCTAGATTCTTTTTCTCATAAGTTTTTAGCCTATCTATTGTGCTTTCGGCTAATTCTTTGGTTTTAAATAAGCAAGCTTCTTCTATTTCAAAAGTCCATTCAGTATTTGATACATAATAGTAATTTAAATCTAGAAAGTGACCAAATACTACCCAGACATCTTTTTTAGGCATAACTTTTATTTTATCTTTTATGAAGAAGAATTTCCTTAAACTGATTTTTATCTATTTTTGATTTTATTTTTTTCATAATCGTAAGTAAATTCAGGTATTTTACTAGAGGATTCAATAAAATAAGTTAAGTAACTTTTAATAATTTTAATATCTTCTTCTAGTCGAGTTTTAGTAGATTTTATTCGGGATAATGCAATGTACAAATAAGTATCGATTGAATCTTTATCAGTTCCTTCTGCAAATTCTTCTTTTAAATCTTCTAAATTTTCAATTGAAAAATCTAAGTGGCTAATATGACTGCCAAAATCATCTAAATAGCAAGAGACTCTAGCTACAGCTTCTTTAATATCAGATGCTATCGTTTCATCTATGCACATAATCAAAAGTTAGATTTTGTTTCAAAATTAGTTAGCTAATTCTATAATTTTACTTTCTTGTGACATAACTCTTGTTTTGTCATAAATGTTGAAAGTAATATAACAATTTTACATTGTTTTCCATTTTTGCAGTTCTGCAATATCTGCTAAAATATAATTTTGACAACATAACTCTCACAATAAAGACAGTTGCCCAGGCAATACATTACCCTTACGTCGCGTACGAAGACTGAGGTGAAAAACTGTACAGAATACACATAAGTTTGTCCAATGATTATCTTATGACACAAAATTTTAGAAATTACATGGATCTACTCGATGAGCTTTATATATTAGATGAAAATAAACTACATTCTTGATAAGAAGGTAGTCAAGTAGCTTTTGTGCGTAACTTCTAGATTTTAAGTATAAAATAATACGTTATTGTCAAAAATACTGTGAATTTCTGTGATTAGATGCAAAATTTCAATTTATGTGCGAATTCACTACCTGGCTCAAACGCTTACTCCATAATCGATTTCACCTTATGCGCGAATTAGAGAGGCTGAAAACCCTGTAAATCGTTCTCAAAATTTCACTTTATGCGCGAACCCACAAGGGTAAAAAATTAGGCAGACATAAAATTATCAAGCTGCTGCCACACTAATTTAGCTTTTTCTCTCAAACTACAAACATCAGCACAATGGCAAACATTAAGAATGTTACTACTGATTTAGCATTAAGCAAGAAGTAATTGAGAAGTTTGTATATTTTTTTCATACTTAAATTTTGGGATCACGCCTAATATGTCTTCAGGAGCCATAACCTAAGTAATAGCTACATTAATATGTATTAATAATTATATTTATTTTGTAGATATAAATTAGAAAATTGTTTAATAAATTACCGATATAGAGAAAGTAAAATCAAGCTCTAAGGGTATTTTAGTGCCAAAAAGTAAAAATTTATATTTAAATTTATAAGTTTAATTGTTTATATATGACAATTCAAGCTAAACATTTTGACACTAGGTTAAATCAGTGGATTCATACAGATGGTAATACGGATAATCCAGATTCACTGTTAAAAGAAGAACTTAATAATACCCTAATAGAACATTTCTTTCCTGGGGTTAACTTTTCGTTCGGGCATATGGACGAAAAGTCTACCGTGGAACAATTCATTAATCATCCTGAAGATCACAAATTATTATTATCATCAAAAACACGGTTGTTATATGGGCCGGAAGAATGTCTAGATAGAATTAAACAATTATGCCCTGATAACAAAGATAGAGGTGCTTACGGATCTATTTTTCTCGGTTCATGTAAAAATAGCGTCAATAAAGAGTTAAATATTCTAATTGTTGATGACAGTAATGGTGAAAATGGTGGCGTTATTAGTAACGATCAGGCGTATCGGCTAACAGGAGACTGTTACGGGCAAATATCCACAGACTTATATCACGAATTAACCAAGCATCAAAAAGGTGATAAATATGGAGTAATTCAGCACCGCTTCGGCTGGACTGACCAAGACGGAGATGATAATAAATACCGCTTTGGCAAAGGTACACTACGCCCTGCAAATCTTGACCAAATCCTCAATTATTCAGATCCCAACAACTCAACTAAAATTGACTTAATTCTTCCCTTATCTGCATTCAAGGGAACTGATAAAGACAACCCTAATGGGCAAAGCAAGCCCCAAATTCAACCTGGACTGTACAGGCAAAATATCTGGCTAGGTGAAAAATCACAATCTGAACTCGGTAAAACAGCTATCTCACAGTTACTCGCTTCATTCCCTAACGGGCTGAAAGACTTTACCGAACAGCTAGAACTTGAAGCCAAAGAGCTTAAGGAAGTACAGGACGACCCCCGGCAACTTGCACAACTTTACTGCAAAAAGTACGAGAAGCGGAAAACCTTTCTTGAAGAACAAGCAGCAGAAGATCCAACAGTAGCAGAAGATTTAGAAACTTTGCGCGATGGCGCGGGAGCGCCCGCCGTAGGCGATCGCATTGCTACTGACTCTTTCATTTATAAACTTATCAAAGCTGACCTGCAAGGAGAAGGTCAACTTCTCGAAACTGAGAAAGTACAACGCGAACTCGCCCGGTTCGTCCAAAACGAGTGGAAAGAAATCGCCATTGGCAAAACACTGACCTTTGAACGGGCAATGGTCATTCCCTCCAAAGACCTGCAAAATGGGGAAATTTCCATACCGCATTATCAAAGCGGGGAAGAAGTTCTCAACTTCCGCTCCCCTTTCCTCAACTCAAATGGTCTGTGCGTCTCAACTAACAAAGTTGTAGAAGATATCCTTGGGCCTGATGGTCAACCTTTAGCAGGTGCGATCGCTGTCTCAGACGAAACAAGCGATCGCATTTATAACCGTCTAAACGAGCAAATTAAATCTGCCCTACCCGAAGCCCAAAGTAAAAATATTCAGTTAGAAGGTATTGAAAATTACTTAGATCAAAATATCGGCAAGCTCGAAACTAAAGACAAAATCGAGTTTACCAACAAATTTAATGAGTATATTTCAGAACTAAAGTCAGCTGGTTACGAACTAGAAATTCTTCCTCAAGAGTCCGAACAAGAGCGACAGGCACGCGACTACGATGGTGATTGTATTGGCTTCGAGCGTGCAAGCAGGCATCCAAACCTCACTGCCGAGGCAAGGGAGCGCAACCTGCCTGAAAACGCTTACGATCCAACTGTTAAACTCAAAAAACAATCTTTTTACCAGGAAGATGGCAGTCAGCCGGAATTTGAAGAAATCGCCATCCACATGAGCGATGGCATTAGTGTCGGTGTTATCAACAATCACCTGACCTCAATTGAGGCGTTAGAGTCAGAAATTACTATCCTGAAAAACTTTGGTAGTGAAAAAGACCAAATTGAGTACGTACAGCAGGTAGCCAAACACTACGAAGATTTATTTAAAACAGAAGCCTGGGCAAAATCCAAGGGTATTGAAGGGAAGGAGATTCCGACCAAGTATCGCGGTTACACGGAAGAGTTTATCAAAACTGTTCAGCAAGAACCCCTAAACCAGGCCAATGCACTGGTGGCAATGAATACTAACATCAAGATATACCGCGAAATGATTGCCGAGGCAGCATTTCAAAACCAAATTGCAGTTGACCTCTTCAAAAGTGCCAAAAAACCCGAAATGGAAATTATCCGCAACAACAGTCGGATTCTCCACCGGGAGGTTAACTATATTAAGGATAAGAAAAAAGACGTTTATATTGACAATACAATTCAACCCACCGGATACTCGCCTGTTGAATTACTAATTGCTCAAACCAACCAGTATTTTGAAAAAGCTCGTCTCGAATCGCGTGAAATCGCCCAATTTCAAGCTTTATTTAAAGGTGTCGAGTTTTCTAACGAACAGCGATTAATAGCTACTCTTGTCAAAAAAGAATTCGACAAATCTTTTAACCAAGCGAGTCAGCTATTTAGACAAAGAGAAACTGAAAAAGGGCCGTCTGCAAATATTACCCTTGCTAACGGCAATCAAGTAAGTGTAACTAACCTTTTACAGTATGACAACGAATTTATCTGGAAAGCTAATAAAATTACGATCAAGCTATCAGAAATATCTGAAGACAAGCGCAACAGTAACCGCCCACATAAATATGTAGTTTATGCCCAAATTAACGATGAAACTGAGAACAACAAACCCAAATTTAGGGCATTAGGAACACTTGCTAAGGAGCAAGAAAATAAAGCCGAAGAGATAGGAATTGCACTTGGACAGGAAGTAACGTCTAACAAAATAGCCTTCCAAGCTGAACTAAGCGAAGGTCAAATTAAACTTCTTTACCAAAAAGCCTACCAGATAGCAGAAGAATTTTACAATTCAATTCCAGAAGGACAAAAGCTAGCAATGGCAGCTGCTACCTGGGCAGTATCAACTACTCGTGAGAGTAGTAGTGATAAAGGTAGCGATTACCAAAAGAAAATTTCTAATTTTGCCTTTGCTGCCTTTCCTGAAGAGATTATCAGTCAGTTAGACACACTCAGATTTAACGAGTTTAGTATCACCGGGTTCGACCGCAGTAGTGAATTATTTCATGAAAATCAACCTCAAAATATTCGATTTAATCTAGCTGAAGATGGAAAAAGTGTCATTGAACTCCAGAATCAGGAAGGTAATTACGAAACATTTGGCAATATAGAACAAAGTAACGCCCGACTACCAATTGGTACTATTGCTATTGCCAGCGTTGAAAAAGGTGAAGTATATACCACCTCTGTTACAACCAAAGTACCTGGACTACCAGAACTTACCTTTAAAGTAGGTGAAGTTAATAAGTTTGGAAATTCCCAAAGGTTTAATAATGAACCTGTAATGTTAACAATCGAAAAAGTTGACCTTATTCGGGAAGACTATAGCATTTATCTTCAAAATGGTAATAAACCTGAGAAATTAGGCAACATTGATAAGGAATCAATCAAAGAGGGTATTACTGAAGGTTGGCTAGCAGAAAAACCCGGTAATGGGCAACAGTTACAGCTTAAAATTCAAACCATCATCACCGGACAAAATGCCTATGCAATAGCAGAGACATCTAAGGGAAATTTTTTACGAATTAATATTACTAATCCAAAATACAAAAAACAGGAGATTAGCAACCAAGCATTTAAAGAAACTTTAGTTAGAGCATTTGATAAAAAGCACGTTTATATTGCTAAAGTTGGTGAACAATCACTCGGCATTATTGGTCAGCATACTGAACGCCTCGAAACCGAGTTAAATAGAGAGAATGTACAAAGACAGTGGCAAAGGAAAGAAAGTAGCACTGTACAAAAACTAATTGATACAGGCATTATCCGCTTACACCAACAACGAACTACTATCCCTGTACAGATTACTAGTAATGAAAGTACCTGTAAAATAACTATTAATCCAGAAACAGTAGAGTATCCCGAAAAATGGGTTAAGCGCAGTCAGCTTATCAGTAATGAACAGCCTGTCAGAAACGAACAGCAAGAAAAACGTAACCAAATACTTGGTAAAATTAACGAACGTCCTACAATCATATTCCAAGATAAAGAACAAAAATTAGTAGGGCTTTTAGGATTAACAGTTGATGAAAATATAACTGAAAAAACTAAAAAATATCTAGAAAAAGTAGGAGTATCATACGAACTGTTTCCCAGTTCACAAGCTCGGTTAGAAGCCAAAAAAGGTATGACTGTATTCGTACTCGATGAAAGTACTATTAGTGACGAACTAAAACAAACCTTTATTGACCGTGCTGGTGGTAATATCAAGAGTGCAAATACATCATCACAAATCCCTCCAGTCGTTCTAGAACAAACTGTATATTTTTATAACCCAAACCAACAATATAGTTCCCCAGATGGATCGCTCTTAGAAACTAAAGAAGCTCTCGGATTAGTTGTTCCCGCACAAGACGCGATCGCTGTAGCTACTTGGCTAGAATCAAAATCTACTGAAAATCATTATTTTATTGAGAGTAACACAGCTACATTCATTTTTAATAAAAATGAGATTAGTGAAAAAATAAACGAAGAACTAAATAGTTTACTTGGAGAACCAATTAATATCGGTGAAGTTGATGGTTTTGACCGCTACGAACAGCTTATTACAGAGTTAAATCAAAAAGTTGCAACTGAAGGTAGTTTTTTAAAATTAAACCAAATTCCAGAAAATAGTGAGTACAAAAAAGCTCTACAAGCACTACCTAACCGTCCCAGAGAGCTTAATCAAGAAGATTCTCCAGTACCAATTATTCCTGCAAAAGCTGTACCAGAAAAGAATATAACTAACATTCAATCAAATACTAACGCTACAGTTGCGGGTATTTCACAAGTTTACAAAAACGCAGTTAAAATACAAGTATCAAAAAGCACAAAAGTAGAAGCTAATAACCAAGCAATATTACTACCAAACTCGCGTCAAGCCGATCAAACAAAAGCTATCGAAATATTGGGTAAGGTAAGCGAGGAGAAAGTAAAACAATTGCGATCGCACCTTGAAACCCACTTCCAACCTATACTTGAAAACGATAAATCCAACTACGCACTAGGACGACAAGTCGCATGGGTCGGTGCAAAATGGGATTTGAAGGATAAAGACTTCAAGCCAGGGGTACAAGACAACAAGTTAATGGAACTTGTCAAACAAGTGTATCCTGACGCTGATATTGTGCTGGTCACTTATTCCGAAAACTCCGGCGCTGGCATCAACTACCACCGCGATGACTCCTACGCCGCAACGGAAGCCCGCAGCATTAATATCGGAAATTCTGATTGGGGGTATCGCGCTGCAAAGGAACGAATGGCATGGACTAGGGAGGAGAATCAGGACGCACCATACCAAGAGTTTAAACTTGAGTCGGGTACAATAACCCGCTTTAACTGCAAGAATGAACACGCTGCCCTCAATACTGAGGCTGGCAGATGGTCTATCAACATCTGGTCAATTAAAAATGACCTGGCCAGAGAAAACAGCGTTCGCCAAAAATTTGAGAACTTCCTCGCCTCAAACCAATCTCCTCTTGCAGTAGTCCAAAGCAACAGCGACCTTACCATCAAAACTAACGAGTGGACACCTGGGGGAGAAATTAAAGTAGAGCGCAGTTATACCAGCCTCAGAGAAGTCACTCAAAATACTGCCTCACACTCTTCAAACCAAACAACTGTAGAAGAAATTATCGCCATCGGGAATTCCACTGCGGCACGCGCTGCTAACCCTCAGATTCCAGACAACCCGACTATATCTGGAAAACCAGTACCAATGGTTTATTCGCTGCATCTGCACGGCGAACCTTCTAAAGTACCAGCTGATACAACTATCGATGCCATGCGCGGATACGGTAGGATACACACCACTAGAAGTGTAGATTACCAAAAAACTTATGGTGTCAAAGAGGGAGATATTGCGATCGCCCAAGGTAAAAACGGCGAGCAAGTTGCTTTCCGAGTGGGTAAGCAGTATAAACTTACCCCCGAAATGATTCAAGATCCAAGTTACCAGCAAGCCTGGGCGAAATGGGAAAAACATTCACCGAAAGAACTTACCCAAACCCAGGCGAGTAAGAGTCAGCTATATGGCTTATTCATGGAGCCGCTAGGGGATTATGTCAATGGCAAAATTGTTCCATTCCCAGCCATTCAAAAACAACCTGCAACTCCAGTAAATATCAGTCCTGACTCCAAAGATGGGCTGGGAGTAGCACTCAGTCTTGCTACTGCACTCGCAAAAGAACAAGGCAAGCTACAAAACAATTACCAAGTTTCAGTCAATAATAATCCAGAAGCCCCTGCTGGACAGTATGGAGTAGAGAACCATGTCCAAAAACCTGAAGGAGTAGCATACGCATCCGCCGAACACGCATTTAACCACCAAAAGCAGTTGCATCCATCAGCTGATGAATACAAGCTAATGGTAGAAGTGCTTCAGGCTAAACTGGAACAACACCCCCGGCTAACTGAGGCGATCGCCAAACGCGGAGGAAGTGAGTGGCTGGAAAACTGTACGGCAATTGCTACAACGGGGGGAACCCCAACGGACAGTTCGCTCAAGTCGGGAAACCCGCCCACGCGACTGTCCTCCACAACGCACTGCCTCACCAACATAACTAACGCCCAGGATAAACAGTGGGAGGGTAAGGGTAAAGAATCCGCATTTATTCAAGCCCTCAGCGAAGCATATATGAATGTAGTTGAAAAGTCACAACAAACTACAGTACAAACCCAGCAGGAAAAGTCCGAACAGACTGATCGGCCGCTGACAAATCCACTATCCCAACTCGAACCGATAAACGCCGCCGTCGCTGAACACATGAAAAAAGATATTGCGATGGCACAAATAGCTACCCAGTTTATCGGTAAATCAGCTGCGCCACCTGAAACACCTTCAAGCACCCGTAATTACGAGCAAGCATGGGGAGAACGCGCCAACACTGGAAATTACTCAAAAGACGACATCATTATGGTATCCGGATCTGGCCCGTGGCGCGGAGTGACAAGCGAGCAAATCGCCCAAACTTTTGAAAATCATTACAAACGGTTACTTAATAAGGCAATAGAAGCCAAAAGCTCTTTCATAGTCGGAAACGCACAAGGAACTGATCAATTAGTTGAAAATTATCTTCAAGAAAAAGGCTACAAAGTAGAACAAACTTCCCAAGGATACGCTGTATTTAATCCTATAGAAAATATCAAAATTAATATCAACACTATTTCTTCCAATACACAAGTATCACATAACCCATTTATTACTAATGACAAGAGCATTTTATCTCCACAACAAAGCCAACAACCAAATATTGACCAAGCACTTGCATCACCTTCTCAACCCAGAATACAGCAGTTTGGAGCGATGGATAGCATTATCGAGCGGATGAAAGCTAATACAGTGCAAAATCTTCAAGACTGGTATGTAGCAGCTGAAAAGCTCGGTAAATCAGAAACATATCTCAATAGAATTCAGGAGGTAACTGATTTATACATCAAAGAAAATATCAGTCTTGAGAACGCTTTTAAGGCAATGGAGCAAGATATTAAGGAGCTAGAAAAAATTAATGAAATGACCAGTCTTTCCCAAAGTTTAGTTAAAATCATTGGACAGGAAGATATCAATGGCATTATGTCAGTACAAACAGAAAAATACCAAATTGCTACAAAAGTTCAAGACAAAATTTACTTAGTTAAAGATAAAAATGACAACATATTATTATATGTCAAAGAAGGAAGAACCCAAGTAAGTAACATTAGTGATGAAACATTACAGGACTTTCAACTCATGAATTCCCGTATCGATAATGCTCTCAAAAATGTCAAAAAAGATTTAGTGGAGAGGTAATTTTAGCATGAAAGAACTAATCGAACTTCCAGTAGAAGGTTTAACTCCGGCTATGCAAGCCAGTCTCCTCAGAGAATTGATCAAACAGCTTAACATCCCTGATGATAAATTTGAAGAATCTGCAAAAAAGCCTCCAACTGCTGAGGAACGAAAACAGGCTGTGTTAAACTTAAATTCAGAAATGAATAGAATCAGTGAAATAGCGCAAGAGGAAGTAAAGTTAAGCTCGACAGAAATTGAACCTATCATTTCTGTTAATTCAGTTAGTCAAAAACTATCTTTACAACCCGAAGTAAACCAGTCTAAAGAAAATACAATTGAACCAGAGATTCTAAAAAATCTCACAACTAAAAATGACGACAATAATGGCAAACCAGTAGAAGAAACTCCAGAAGACAAAGTACAATCTCTTACCGCAGATTTTCAAATTAGACAGTTTGTTATTCCTATAATTTTAGACCGCTTAGATATATTGGGAAAATCAGATAAAGAGACACAAGGTATTATTTATGAAAGTGAAGAATATACCGCAAGTCTAAAATTAGAAGAAGATTCGCAAACTCTTAGCCTTGATAGAAATTGGCCTGATTCCGAACAAAGTCGAGAAGTACTCTTGGCATCTTGTGACAATAACTCAGAAGAGTACTCTATCACCATTAATAATCTCACCAAAGAGGAATTTGAACGTTTCAAGACTCTGTTCAATGAGCAACAAGCACGCCGTGAACAGAGTCAAAAAAAATTCAAAAACCAGGATTCTGCTAAAGAGCTAGATTAAATCAACCCAAACCACACACCATACATAAAAGCTATAAATCCAAAAATCAGCTTTTTATTAAAACTCAGTGGAGTCTTTGGACAAATAACAACCACAACAGCAAAATAGTAAAAAGACGCAGTAAAGTCAAACAAACTCGTCGGGTTAACAGGCAATCTGCCTAACCCGACCAAACATAGCATCCCCATTAAAGACCAAACAACAATCGTTTCTATCCATCCTAAAATTTTATCGCTCTTCATAAAAAATTATTTATTCCTCCATCAATTCGCTAATAACTATTAAAACCAGTACTGATAAATAAAATCATCTAGTAAATAGATTGCTTAATGAAAACTATATAAACCACCCAATTACTTTGTAAAATTTTTACAAATAATAATAAAGATTTTAAATAAGCTAATTATTTTATAGTAATTGTAAAGATTAAAAATTCTAAAAAAGCTAAGTGCTATAAGTATTATTATCAGGGACAATACCAAACCAAAAAAGCATATAATATGAAACCTATTAATGTTGTCATCATTGAAAATGAGAACATATCTAGGATTGGCGCGGCAACAATATTATCTGAAACTGGTGCAATCCAAGTCTGTGGCGTTGCCAAATACGGAAAACAAGGAATAGAAATTGTTGACAAAGAAAAGCCAGATATCGTAATCATAAATATTGATTTACCGGATATCGATGGCATTGATGTAATAAGCACAATTAAATCCAAACACGCATCAATTAGAATTGTGGTTATGACTGCAAATAGCAGCCGAGATACCATTAACGCAGCAATTAGTAATGGCGCAGACTGCTACTACGCTAAAAATAGCGTTAGAGAAGAAGTAGGAGAAAGATTCGTTGAAGCAGTAATGGCTGCGTACAATAATGAATCATGGATTGACCCAACTATTAATCGTATTCTGATTGATAGTCTCAGGTCAAATGACACACCCGATAGAAATGCACTAGATTTGCTAAGTGATTTCTCTAATAAAGAAATCACAGTTCTTCAATTAGCTGCCGGAGGCATGAAAAATAATGAAATTGCCAATGTCATGTATGTTTCAGAAGGTACAGTAAGGTCATATCTACATAATTCATTTATAAAGCTAGGAGTCAAAGATAGGTTAAACGCTATCCGCGAAGCAATCCGCCTGGGAATCCTCAGCTTTACAGACATGAAAATCGAAGAAGAAGTTACTCAAGAAACCCACACAAGAGTCAAAACAAACCAAAAAAGTCAAAAAGATACAGCTAAAACGAGTAATAAGGGATACAAAGGCTGGGTTGCCTAAAAAATTAATCAACTGCAATTATGCAGCCACCTGAATACTTTTTCTGCTGGCGGCAAGTTTTAATGATGGCGGCGTTTCTAACATAAATACTACGTGCTATCTTACCTTCATTGGATTTAGCCCAATCTAGAAGCTTTTTATCTTCAGATTGTAAGATGGCAGATCCAGAAGCCGCCTGCTGAAAAGTTACACTTCCAGCGATAGTCTTGTATGTAAAAACACCAATTGCAGCGCCTAAAGCCAGTACAAAACCCAATACCCCGGCCACTTGTGCCAATCGCCAATTACTTACACCGAAGTGAGGCAAAATCCCACCAGCTTGCTTAGTCATCTTAACTAAATCCTTCGCCGCTTCTGCGATCGCACTTTTTTGTTGGTGTATAGCCACCTTAGAAGCACTATTAAGCTTATCGTCTACCATGTCAGTCCAACCCACCACAAGGGAGTCAAGCCTACCTGGTAGCTGCTGCAACGCAAACTGAGTTGTACCCAGTTCCGCATATAGGTTAAACAAGGGGTCATCAGGCCGAATACCCAATTTAAGTATCCAATCAGTAACCTCTGCTTTTTTTTCTTCAGAATATTCTGCAACAACTTTTTCAACAACTTTTGCAATATTGGTCATAGGTTGTTTAAATAGTCAATTTGAAACCTCACGGTTAATTTGGTAAAGCAAATACTTACCATTTCTCAGATTCAACATCTTCAGTTACATCAAGATTGGAAGGACTTTGTTTACTTACACCCGGAGAAACTAATTCTGCACAGTTGATACTCAACCCTAGATAATTAGAAGCTATTCCATTAGAAACAATAGAGTTATGAAAATTCTCCATCCAGTTGAATACTATCGAACGCTGAATAGTATTAAGAGGAGAGTTAGTTTCAATCAGTTGAGTATAAGGTAAACTAGCATCCTCAAGCAACTGGTAAAAGTCATTATGCAATCCACCTAAAACTAGTTCCAAGCCGTTTAATTTTTTAATATCAGCTTGGAATTGACTCCCCTCATAGTGTCTAAATTGCTTGCCAAAGTAATGATTTTGGATAACAGCATAATCAACCTGACTACCAAAATGCTGATATAAATCCTGAAGATAATCTTCAACACAGTCTTTACGGTGTGATATCGGGTGCAAGAAAGTAACACGATATCCCAGACAATTAAGGTTTTCTATCAGTGAAACATCCCTCTCAAAAAACTTGAATTCTCGGAGGTTTTGACCTGGCATATCAGTCAAAATCACTTCAATTTTCGGAAACATTTCTAAGTCGAGTAATAACCTATCAGAATCACCTCTAGAGAATCCCAAATGGTTTATCTCAAAGCGTTGTGTTTGATACATCGATAGCTTATTGCGATGCCCGTGGTAGAAAACACGCACATTGAGTTTATTTTTCAAGTACAACTCTAGTAAGAGCCTAGAAGCTGTGGACTTACCTACACGAGCATCACCCGATGTAATCACAAAACGCTTTCTAAACATAATAAACTAAGCAAACTACTAAATTAAGCAGCTATATTTTCAGATTGTAAATTTGAATCTTGATTTTTAGCTTTTTCTTTTTCTTCATTTTCTCTAAGCTCTTTAGACTTTTCAACAACTGCTGGATAGTAACAATCATCTGGTTGTATATCAAAACCAAATAAATTAAATGCTGGCTTGATTTGCGCTTCAAACTCAGCAAGCCAAGATTTAATTCTCGACTTAATCACAATATTTGTTCCTTTATGAGTCTGACCTTCATTAAATGTCAGAGCATGGCGGTCAATAAAGTCGTAGGATTTGTAGAATAAATCTGGCATCACAAGTTCTACTAGACCTTCTGCAAGCATATTTTGACGTAGAAAAGCGTCATTATATCGCTCAAATTTTTCTTCTTCACCATGAAATAAGTTCTTGACGACAATATAATCTACTTGATCTTTACAAAGTTCACGCAGTTTTTCTAGAACATTTATGGAATCAAGAACCCTACTAATCACTGAAACCATCGTAACTTGACAATTAATATCGGTTTTAAGCACTTCAAAAAATGAAAGTTCTTTGACATAACTTTCAAAGAAACCTCCAGATTGTGCTGGTAAGTCTAATAGCGTAATAGGACAATCACTCTCATCTAAATTAATTAATAAATCGTCAGCACCACCTCTATGGAAAATATCAATGTAACGTATTATTGGTCGGTAGTCTTTTTTGAAATATCTTTCTAACTGAGGATTTCTTAAGTCAGCTTCATAAGTAACACAAGGTAAATTTTTATTAATGTACAGTTGAAACAGCGCCCGTGCAAAGGTGCTTTTTCCCACGCCACCTTTATCACCTGTGACAATTATTAGCCGCTTTTGAGGTTTACTATTATTACTATTGGTTGTATTATCATCAGACATGACTTTATTACCCTTATTGGTTCTATTTTGAGACATAGCAATCCTCTACAACGCAAATACACTTTGTTGATGTAAATCGAAACTTTTAAACCTTATTTTTCATAAAAAATCATTTGTAATAATTGAAATACGTTTAGTATAAGCAAGCTTTAACGATGAGACTAATTGGTTATATAGGTATCTGCAAACCACATAAAATGGCTACATCATTCTATGAATACTTCCAGAATAAATAATCATAAATATACTTATGCAAAAAATTTAATATCTGTATCAATTCTAAAATGCTCATATACTTGCCCTGATAATTAGCTATATAAGGAAGCAAATAAATACTCATTATTCAATGAAATCTGACTACTCTCTTTTACATAGATTGGTTCTATTATGTAAGCTCTATCTCAAAAAGCAAATCAACAAAAATTCAATATTTAACCAACATTCGTTGATATATAAATTAGTAATAAATTTCATACAGTTTGCTTAAAATACGGATGGCTACATATTTGTTAATAAAATCAATAACTTTATAAAAACTAATTTTCAATATTTTCAAAGTTTGGGTAAACCCTTATTCTAAGAAAGTTTAACTCTACCTGAGACACGTAATTTAATTAAGGGTATTAAAGCTAAGTATTTAACATCAGAACAATCTGAATCGAAAGAAGTAAAAGTAATTATTCAATAAATCAGTAGTGGATTATCTGAGATAACTTTAGCTAATGCTATAGGAATCCTACTTGAATCTTGCTCAGTATACTGAGCAAGAAAGCTTTGTATCTCAAGCTTCTAAGGAGTTTAGTTGTTCAAAAATCAAATAGGAGTCCTATAGTCGTGAACAACTTCAATCTTTACAAGAAATCTTGGAGCAGAAATTAAATGAAATTGGTAAGTTAATCGGATAAAACTTTTTTTATTTGGACTGTACTGACTCAACAGCCTGCTCCAACTCAATCAGCTAATGGTGCAAAAACTTAAACTCAAAGCCAAAAAAATTAAAATTTAAGTATTGCTGTCCCTTTCAATGTACTAGCTTGCTAAACCAGGCAAACCCCGCATCTGACGTAGAGCATTTAAGCAGGGTGGGCAATCGCAGCCAAATAAAGCTATGGAAGTTTCACTCTCTTCATGAGTGAATTCTAACTCAGGAAACTCTTGGATACGGGCATAGGCTAACTCTACAGCCCTACCCTGCTCTAGTTGGGCTTCGGGAGCGGTAAACTCTACAACTCTATCCTCATTTGGTTGAGCTTGGGCTGGTTTCACCTCTGGTGTAGATGCAGAAGCAATAGTATTGCTAACCCGTATGCAGACCATTTTGATTCGCCGTCAGCGAAAGTCTTTCTGGCTCACCTTAGTTGGGTTAGTTTGCATGATTCTGATGTGGCTTATCTGGGCATTATTTATTCAACCGATTAATCAGCAAATTGATACCTGGACTCCAGTTAATGCTCCAAGTAACTGGGCTGACCTTCGTTATCAGTGGCCTTTTTACCATTTGGTTCATCTCGGAATTGCATCGCTGGGGATGCTGGCACTAACCTTATCATTGTTACTTGCAAAAAGAGTGAAATGGGCAGTAGAGTAGAAAGTTACATTAAGAACTTAATGACCCAGGTTTAATATTTTTATCACCCTAATTGAATCGTCTAAAATTTAGGAGTCTCAGACCCTTGCTGTGTTGTATCAAATCACTGTACCAAATAGAGTTTAGACTATGACCTGTCTGCACCTCACAATTTTGTACATCGAAAGTGGCAGTGGTACTAAACAGTTTTTTAGCGGTATAAACCATATCATAACTACTGCTGTTTGAAAAAAAATTAAGATTTTGTTTAAAATTTCATCCTGTTTTCATCGTCAGCGTTCAACATAGAAATATAAGTTCTACTCAACTATGAATAGAACTTATATTTTTTGTAATAGGCTTGAATGAATGACTTTATTAAACATAAATTCCTCCCTAAGAGTGATATTTTGTCATTCTGACACACCATTTGCTACAGCACAAAAGCCAATTTACAAATAACGACGGTGGCTGATGTAATTAGACATTGCAATAGAGCTATACACAACATCCTCTTTATTTGCAATCTCACTAAAATTAGGCTGTAAGCATAACAGAAAATAAGCCTTATTGAGTGAGCGAGTTCATGAAGCAGTACTTACGGTAATTTTGCCAAATTACTCATTCTTTTAGTAGATGTTAAATATGAATTATCTCACCCAATCTTCATCGTTCAAGAACTTTTCTAGCTCTGAATGTAACAATCGTAATAGATACAAAAAGATTGGCTCTGTAGATGTTACCCAAGCACTGGGAAATGTACCGATTGTACGGCTGGGAAACATCTCTCGTGTATGTCTTGAATCAGAATGTTTATTAAAGCTTGAGAGCTGCAATCCTGGAGGATCAATTAAGGAGAAAAATGCGGTTTACCTCGTTACGCGTGCGGAGGAAGAGGGACTTCTTACACCTGGAGGTACGATTATCGAGTCAAGTTCAGGCAATTTTGGCGTTGGGCTGGCAATGGTGGGAGCGGCACGAGGATATCGAGTCATTATTGTAGTTGATGCAAAAACTGCTCCACCGTTTCGGCGAATGCTTGCAGCATACGGTGCAGAACTTGTGGATGTACCTCTTCACGAAGCAGACGAATCAGGCTCGATGCAAAAGGCACGAATGAAACGGGCGAAAGAGCTTGCAGCAACTATTCCTCATGCTTGGTATCCGTGTCAGCACTTAAATCCTCTAAATCTTGAGGCACATTCATACTACACGGCGCGTGAGATTGAAGCTCACTTTCCTTCTGACCTCGATGCTGTGGTGGTTGGTGTTAGCACTGCGGGGCAGATAATGGGAATTGCCCGCTATCTTTTACCCCGGTTTCCTGGACTGCAAGTTGTTGGTGTCGATGTGGAGGGGTCAGTGATTATGGGAACACCAGCAAAACCATACAAGATGACAGGTATTGGGTTATCATTTTTTCCACCTAATCTCGATCTCTCGCTCCTAAGTCGTGCTTATGTAGTGCCTGAAGCGATCGCCTACTCGGTGTGCCATGCACTTGCACGTCGTGAGGGATTACTTCTGGGTGCGTCAACTGGGGCAATTGTGGCTGGTGGTTTGCATCTGGCGCGTGAGCTTGGCCCCGATGCACGTATTCTCATGATCAACCCCGATAGAGGCGATCGCTATCTTGAAACTGTGTATGATGCCAATTGGCTTGACCATCATGGGTTTGCACTGATCGAAGGAGAGCATCTTGATCAGGCGATCGCCTCACTGAGTCCCGTGTATTTTTAGTATCTCATCGGATAGGATTAAAAAATTTCATGAATACCCCACCCCAGCTTGAGGAAGGTAAGAACGCACTTCAAGAGCGATCGCTCCTGACGCTACTCACCCAGTTTATCCCTCTTTCCCTGTCCGATGTAGCCATGACCCTTGGTGATCCGCTTCAGACAGCAGCACTCAGTCGCCTTGCATTCCCTCAAGAAACCTTAGCAGGAGTAGGTGTCGTCAAGGCAGTTGCTGTATTTCTGGAAAGCCCCATTATTATGATCCTTCATGCCTCAACCGCACTGGGGAATTATAACGCGTCTCGGCGGGCGCTTTGGCAGTTTACAATGATTGCAGGACTCTCCCTTAGTGGGATCTTTCTGGTACTCACCTGGGAACCTCTATATAACTGGCTTCTTATTGATGTATTTGGAGTCAGTTCTTTCATCGCCACACGAGGCAGAACTCCCTTTCTTTTGATGTTCCTGTGGCCGTTCGTCATTGCTTGGCGACGATTCTTTCAAGGGCTTCTGATCCGCGCTCGAAAAAGTGTCCCTGTAGGATGGGCAAGTGTTGCACGATTTACTTGGGTAATTGTAGCCCTGGCAATAGGAGTGAATCTTAAAAGTGATGGGGCAGCGCTTGCGGGTATTACTATGATGGGAGCAATACTTATTGAAGCAATGCTAGTCACATGGTTCTGTTCGCGTCTTAGTATTACCTCTATTCTTGACCAGCAGACACACCAGGATATTAAAAAGCTTCCTAAAACCTTTCAAGGTGTCACATTTTACTATCTTCCCCTTGCCTCAACAATGCTGCTAATCTGGGGTGCGAGGGCAATACTCTTGAGTTTCGTTGCTCGCTCATTCGATGGTAGTCTTGCTCTTGCTGTATGGCCTGCTGCCTGGGGACTGGTTCTTTCTATTGCCAACGGTACACGAATGGTTCAGCAAGTAGTAATTTCCTCTTATGAAGAGACTTCAAAGCAGACACTTGCTACTTTCGTAGTTCTTGTCGGTTTGGGTTTTACCTCGATACCACTTTTTCTGGGGTTTACGAGTCAAGGATTCTCGCTGCTTCGCCAGTTTTTTGGTGATAATCCATCTCTTGTAGAAGCAGCAATTCCAGTCATACAAGTGCTTTCGTGTTTACCCCTCCTCCTTGCACTCCAAAATACATTTCAAGGGCTTTTGATTCACCGCGCAAAGAACTGGTTCATTAATCTGGCAACGTTAATTGCGGCTGCCCTTACCTTGATAGTATGTGGAAGTCTCATTTTCACTGGACATAGTGGAGCTACTTCAGCAGCCTATGGAATGATTGCCGGAATTGTGAGTGAAATTCTGGTACTTATTTTCGCACTGCAACGTCAATAATTCAGTGCAAAAATTGCGTTACTGAATTGAATGATGAAATCCCAAATACAGGAGCGATCGCACTAGACAAACTACTATGGTGTATGGGTTATAGATGTTTGCGTAGGTGCGATCGCTCCCTATTTTTAATTTACAGTTTTCCACAGACAAGAGACTTAACTATTTAGATAAACCTTTATGCTTCCAAAATTGTTGGTATGGGGTGCTTCGGGACATGCCTTAGTAGTGGCAGATATAATCCGATTACAAGAAAACTATGAAATTGTCGGCTTTATTGACGATCTGAATCCACAGCGTCGTGGCGAAAAATTTTGCGGAGCGCCAATTCTTGGGGGACAGGAACAATTAGATATTTATAATAAAAGCATTAAGTACATAATTTTTGGATTTGGTAATTGTCAGGCACGATTAAATTTATCTCAATTAGTTGAGATAAAAGGTTTTACTTTAGCAAATGCTATCCATCCAAAAGCAACAATTGCTGCTGATGTATCTATAGGAGCGGGAGCCGTCATAGCAGCAGGAGCAATAATTAATTCTCAAGCAAAGATTGGTCAAAATGTGATTATTAATAGTTGTGCGAGTGTTGACCATGAGTGCGTAATAGAAGATGGAGTTCATATTTCCCCAGGTGTTCATTTAGGAGGAAGAGTAACTGTGGGAAGTGGAACTTGGGTAGGAATTGGAGCGACAGTCATAAACAATGTGCGGATAGGTAGAAATACGCTGATTGGAGCTGGTGCGGTTGTCGTCAATGATCTAGTTGATGGTGTCCTGGCATACGGTGTCCCGGCTAAAGTAATAAGAAAAATCGAGTTATAAGAGCTGATTCGTAAACAAAATCTAAAGAGAACTAAATCTGCCTTGACTAAGGTTATAGGCTAAATCGAGTGTAGTTATGTTGTTGTCGATGAGCCGTCTACCTACAATTGAGAATCCGTATCGCAAACCCTACCCAAGCGATTTAAGCGATGCTGAATGGTTAATTCTCAAGCCTCTTCTACCTACACCTAAGGGGTTTGGGCATCCTGTAGAAGTAGATTTACGAGAAATCCTAAGAGGTAATTTAAAGTATTAAATACTACAAATGCTCTTTGAGCAAAGATATAATAGCGTTTTTTGTCGTATTTCTCGTTGCTTTTCCAGTGTTGATGGGTATTGCGATCGCTTCAGGAGTTTTTCGGCTCGTGGTTTGGTGACAGAAATACTTGGTGGAGTGGTTGTTGGGGATATTTCTGGATTAGCATTGCAAGTTAGTGGGTGAGCTTCATTGCTAATCTCTTGTCCTAATTTCATCCCAATTTCATATTTGTATGAAAGACTATTAAGTTAAGTGGTTAATTTGGCTTCGTAAACAAATTCCAAGAGCGAAACCGCTTGCTTGCCAAAAGCGGTTCTCGAAATCCCGCTTAAAAAGTCAACCAACGTCTAAGTACAAATCTACACCACAGTAACTCAAGGACACAAAATAGCGATGGGAATCTCTAAAAGTCTCCAACCACCTACAGCAATTCGTTGTGTTTCCGGCACAGTCCTAAGCCTTTTATTGCTGACAACTCCCACAGCTGTGTTAGCTGGTGCTGGACACGACCATAGCGGTGCAAGTTCATTTCAGGGTGGTGGAAGCGAAGCAAGTGGTTCTGTCGAAGTTGATGCCGAAACCGCCCAGAGGCTAGGAATTAAAGTCGAGCCAGTGAAACGGCAACGGCTGGCTTTGGGTATTAAAAGTACTGGACAGATTGAAACTTTACCTAGCCAAAAAGTGGAAGTGAATACCCCAATTACAGGGGCAAAAGTGGTTGAATTGTTGGTGGAACCCGGTGCTGTAGTCAAAAAGGGTCAACCCCTTGCCGTTGTCACCAGTCCCGATCTGGTGGAGTTACGGGTTAGTTCCCAAGAAAAACGAGCGGAAGCTATAGCTTCTTTGCAGCAAGCGCAAGCCGATTCCAGATTAGCTCAACAAAATTATCAAAGATATTTACAAATATCTAACGCCGACATTGCCCAAGCCCAAAGCCAGGTAGCATTTGCGGAAGAAAAATATAATAAGGATTTACAGTTAGCTAATGAAGGCGCTTTACCACGTCGCAACGCGCTCGAATCTCAAACACAATTAGCGGAAGCAAAAGCCAAACTCACCTCAGCCAACAGCAGACGAGATATCATTGAAAGCGAAGCCCAAATGAAACGCGCTGAGTCTGCTGTTCAAGTAGCACAAGAGCGTTTACGTCTTAGTGATTCTGCTTATAATACTAGACTGCAACAAATAGGCAACCGTCCAAATGCCAAGGGATTGGTAACAGTGACTGCTCCCATCTCCGGTAAAGTTGCTGATCGCGAAGTTACCCTTGGTCAAACTTTTAATGATGCAGGTGGCACACTCATGACTATTGTCAATGATAGTCGGGTTTTTGCCACAGCCAATATTTATGAAAAAGATTTAGACAAAGTAAAAGTAGGTCAAAGAGTAAGTCTAAAAGTTGCTAGCTTACCAGACCGTACCTTTTCTGGAAAGATTACACAGATTGGTGCGGTAGTACAAGGGGAAACACGGGTTGTCTCAGTACAAGCTGAAGTAAATAACCCAAGCGGACAACTCAAACCTGGAATGTTTGCGGAATTGGAAGTACTAACAAACCAAGCATCTGCACCGATCTTGGCGGTTCCTAGCTCGGCTATAGTCGATGCGAATGGGAAAAAAATGATCTACGTCCAAAATGGGAATGCTTTCCAATCTGCGGAAGTGACCTTGGGTCAAACCTCTGGGGACATGGTTGAGGTGAAGACGGGTTTGTTTGAGGGAGATGCGATCGTCACCCAACGTGCGCCCCAACTTTACGCTCAATCATTGCGGGGTGGTAGTAAACCAGAAGAAGAACACAACGAAGAAAGTGGTTCTCATGCAGAAGAAACTGAAGTTAAAACTAACAGTTTCTCACCACCTTTGTGGTTAACAGCAGGTGGAGGAGTAGCACTTGCGACAGTTGCTTTCATGGGAGGTGCTTTCTGGTCTAATCGTCGTACCCGTTCACGTTTAGTACCAGCAGGTAATTTAGAGTACGACGGGTTCAATTATGAAACAGAGGTTTATCTCGATAACCACAAGCAACCAACCTTGTCTACTTCTGATAAAAATGTTGAGGAGCGCGATCGCCCTCGAAATTCTGATGGTATTTAAAAATTAGTGAAGTTGCAGATAATACCTGAAGTTGGGTTCTGTTAGATTTTCTAACATCAAACCAACCTACAGCAAGACTATTTAGATTGGGAACAGAACAGTTTATAAATCTCATGCTCCAAGTGCAGAGACTATAAAAATGTAGTTTGTTCATATCCTATTTAGGAATAGTTCGCTTTGGGCTGATTTGGGGCTTGATGTTAGCAACAGCCACACCTAATATTTAAATTTACTTACCCGTTTATCAGAAATAAACAAACCCTTCGCCATTTCTTAACCAAAAACCAAATGATTAGTACAGTTGCTAGATGGGTAATTTCTCGACGCTGGCTTATAGTAATTGCTGCGCTCATTTCCACATTAGTCATCATCTTTAATACCATCCCCAAAATGCCGTTGGATGTTTTTCCAGCCTTTGCACCTCCCCAAGTCGAAATTGAGACAGCAGCCCCTGGACTAGCGCCAGAAGAAATCGAATCTTTGGTAACATTACCAATTGAAAGTACCATTAATGGAACTCCAGGCTTAACTACCGTTCGTTCCTCTTCTTCAGCCGGACTTTCTGTAGTCAGAGTTGTTTTTGGCTGGGGAACAGATATCTTTCAAGCCCGCCAGTTGATACAAGAACGACTGCAACAAGCCGTAAGCAAGCTACCAGAAGGAGTTGAAACCCCACGAATTGCTCCCACTAGCTCTCCCATCGGTACTGTATTAAAGTACGCCTTGACTGTGGAAGGGGAAGGCAATAACCAATCTGCTACTAAAATCGACCTCATGGAAGTCCGCAGAATTGTTGATTGGCAAGTGACGAATCGCCTTTTAGCAGTTCCCGGTGTCAGTCAAGTACTTGTGTATGGCGGCGATGTACGTCAGTATCAAGTGTTAGTAGACCTCAACAAACTACAAGCTTTTAATGTATCTTTACAACAGGTAAGTGAAGCCGTACAAGCGGCAAATGTCAATGCTCCTGGTGGCTTTTTGACTACTCCTGACAAACAAACTTTAATTCGAGGAATTGGGCGGATTGAATCCCTTGATGATCTTCAACAATCTGTCATTGTCGCCCGTCAAGGAACGCCCGTCCGCCTGGGAGATGTCGCCCAAGTGCAAATTGGTGGTGCTGTGAAAATCGGCGATGGTAGTTTAAATGGGAAAGATGCTGTTGTGGTGATGGTGAATAAACAACCCCTAGCTGATACTCCCACCGTCACCCGCGCTATTGAAGCCGCAATATCTGAGCTAAAAGCAGGTTTACCGAAAGAAATTAAAGTAAATCAAACCTTCCGCCAAGCAGATTATATCGATACTTCGGTGGAAAATGTCAGGTCAGCCTTGGTGGAAGGTAGTATCATTGCAGCAGTTATCCTCATCCCTTTTTTAATGAATTGGCGGACTCTTGGAGTTGTGCTGTTGAATTTTGCCCTGACTTTTATATTTTCATTGCAAGTATTATCTTTTTTAGGCTTAGGGCTGAATACAATGACTTTGGGAGGATTAGCGATCGCCATTGGTACAGCGATTGATGATGCCATTGTCTATGCAGAAAATGTGTTTCGTTTGTTGCGACAAAATAAATACTCTCCCAACCCTCGTCCAGTACTGGAAATTGTTTTTGAAGGAGTACAGGAAGTCCAGGAATCTCTAATTGGGGCAACTTTAATTACTATAGTCGTCTTTTCTCCAATATTTGCCCTCGCTGGTGTGGAAGGTCGGATTTTTGGCCCAATGGGTCTTAGTTATCTGGTGGTAGTTGTAGTCTCTAGCTTAGAAGCGCTGCTTGTAAGTCCGGCTTTATGTGCAATTTTATTACCTCACAATAAAATGTCAGCAAGGGAACCCTTTGTACCAAGAGTTTGTAAAAGGATTTATTACCCTTTTCTCGATTTTGCTATCAGAAATTCGATAGTTGTTATTACTGTGGCTGCGGCGGGAATGATAGCAGGAATTATAATTTTCCCAACTTTAGGACGGGCATTTCTACCTGAATTCCAAGAAACAACTTTGGTAAATACCTTAGCACTTTACCCAGGTACATCTTTAGAAGCTACCAATAGTGCTGCTTTTGCTTTGGAAGATAAACTCAAAGACGACCCTAGATTAAAGTATATTCAATTACGCGCCGGACGCGCCCCCAATGATCCGGATGCTGCACCTGTGAATTTGGCTCACCTTGATATTGGGTTGAGTGACAAAGGAATGAAAAATCGTGCAGCTACTGTAGAATGGTTGCGCGAAGAGTTTAACAAAATACCAGGGGCTGCATCTAATATTGGGGGATTTATTGCTCACCGTATTGATGAAATTTTGTCTGGGGTCAGGAGTCAAATCGCGGTCAAAATTTTTGGTTCCGACTTAGAAGAACTTCGCAAGCTTGGAAAGCAAGTTGAAGACGCAATAAAATCTATTCCGGGAATTGTAGATTTACAACTCGAACCACAGATCCCTGTTGAACAAATTCAAATTAAGTTTGACCGTGTTGCTGCATCTCGCTACGGTTTAACTATTGGACAATTATCTAATATTATTGAAACTGCGCTCAATGGAAGAACAGTCTCTCAAGTTTTAGAGAAGCAACAAAGCTTTGATTTGGTTGTGTGGTTGCAACCACAGTATCGCAAAAATCTACAAACAATTGAGAATTTATTAGTTGATACCCCTGATGGAAATAAAATACCTTTAGCTAAAGTTGCTACGGTTGCCTATGGCACTGGGCCTAATACTATCAATCGGGAAAATGTTTCGCGTTTAATTGTGGTGTCTGCTAATGCTAAAGGCAGAGATTTGCGCTCTGTAGTGACAGATATTCAAAATAAAGTTAAGGCACAAGTGCAACTTCCTTCAGGTTATTTTATCCAATATGGAGGTCAATTTGAAGCAGAAGAACGAGCCTCACAAAATATTCTGGTTTTCGGTGCTATTTCCTTTGTTGTGATTACAGTACTAATGTATCTTTCTGTGAAATCAATCGCTTCAACAGCAATGATTATGATTAACTTGCCCATTGCATTAGTGGGTGGAGTAATTGCGGTAGCTTTTACAGGTGGAGTTGTTTCTGTAGCCTCATTGGTGGGGTTTGTAACTTTGTTTGGTGTGGCTACTCGAAACGGATTATTATTAGTAGATAATTACACCACAAAAGTTGCGTTAGGGATGTCTTTAAAAGAAGTATTAATTTTTGGATCAATGGAACGACTCAACGCTATTTTAATGACATCTTTAACTTCAGCTTTGGGTTTAGTTCCATTGATAATTTCAGTGGGGCCAGGGAAGGAAATTTTGCAACCTCTTTCGATTGTGGTGTTAGGTGGGTTGTTTACTTCTACGGCGTTAACTTTGTTGGTTTTACCTGCTTTGTACTCGAAGTTTGGTAGGTTTTTGTTACCTAAGCGAAGTGCGGCTGTTGTGGAAAATGGGAAGGTAGCGGAATCTGTGTTGGAAAATTGATTTTGGGGATAGGGATGAAATGCGAATTTTACAGCTTTCATCTCCTGAAACAATAAACTGCCAAAAATATTCACCCTTCCTTTGATTTGTGAAAATTAAAAATATTAAAAGCTTTGATAACTATGTCTCTTGTTTAATGAGTAACTTTACACTTTTTTAAATTTTATTCAGGAGGCATAAGCCAGGAGGAACCCACCTTTAAAAAAGTGAGATTGCAATAAGGACGTTTTATACTTCTCTGCGAGACGCTACGCGAACGCTGCAAGCAGTCTCAGTATAATTATTGCTTTTTACTGGGCTTTAGACCAGAACTAAAGTTTTAATTGATACTCATAACCTCCTGCCCCCTGCCTCATAACTCCTGCCTTTTAGTAAACTCTGGAAAATGTGACGATAATTACTTTAGATAGAGCTAGCGAGGAAGTTTACAATATTTTCATCCTTTCAATTAATTTATATTTATTTATGATTTTTTGAACATTTGTTTATTCAAGATTTATTCAATGGAGGATAACCTATTCATGCCTAATTCAGCATCCCAAGTAACTAAACTTAAGAGCAAGAATAACGAATTTTCATCTACAGCAGATATAGTGCGTATCTATCTTCGTCAAATTGGACGTATACCTCTGTTAACCCATGAGCAAGAAATTTTTTTTGCTAAACAAGTTCAGCAAATGATGGCAATTATTACTGCGAAGGAAAAACTATCTGAAAAATTACAGCGTGAACCCACTCTGCAAGAATGGGCTGACAAGATGCAATTGAAAGAAGATGTGCTGCTGCAACAATTAAGTCAAGGACAAATTGCCAAGCAGAAGATGATTCAGGGTAATCTGCGGCTGGTGGTGTCTATTGCTAAAAAATACCAGAAACGCAATGTTGAGTTTCTAGACTTAATTCAAGAAGGTACATTGGGGCTAGAACGAGGGGTAGAGAAATTTGATCCAACTCTTGGATACAAGTTTTCTACTTATGCTTACTGGTGGATTCGTCAGGGAATTACACGAGCGATTGCACAACAATCCCGCACCATTCGTTTACCCATTCACATGGCTGATAAGCTGAACAAAATCAAGTGTGTCCAGCGAGAGTTATCTCAAAAACTTGGTTACATCGCTGGCGTGACTGAAATTGCCCAAGCGCTTAATCTGGAACCCAGTCAGATTCGAGAATGTTTGCAGTTTGCTCGTCAACCTGTTTCCTTAGATATGCGAATTGGGTTTGAGCAGGATACTCAATTGCAGGATATGCTGGAGGATGATGGAATATCTCCCGAACGCTACGCCGAGCGGGAATTACTCTATCAAGACATTCACAACCTATTAGCAAAGCTGACTCCCCAGCAAAAGGAAGTATTAATCTTGCGCTTTGGTTTAGGAGGTGGACACGAACTTACCCTGGTACAGATTAGTCAACGTATGGGCATTTGTCGGGAACGAGTGCGACAAGTGCAACAACAAGCTCTCACACTTCTACGAAGATATGGGGTTAACTCACACAGCTATCTGGCTGATGCTCCTTAATTTTGAACGCTTGTAGCAGTTATTTGACTTTCACCCTTTGCTTCATCCACCAAAAGGTTCCCAAACCTGCAATAATGACACTGATCGCCATAGCTCCAGTAAACCATTGATTCGCAGACTTGGTTGACTGACTCGATGGTAATTCTTGCTCAGTTTTTTGAGAACTTGTAACTGGCGCTGGTGTCGATGCTGCTACACCACTAGCTACTAATACCTCATACTGCATCTGGAAGGGTTTAAAATTACTTTCGACTTTGGGAGTGCAACCTAACTCTAACTGATAAGCTCCTGTTTTAGGAAAAACAACGTCTGCACCAGGAATACCCTGATATCTCTCAACTGAAATCGCTTGCACCGTAGGCTGTAGTACAGGCGAATCTTTCTGTTTACGCGGTTGAGAGTAGACAGCCATTTGGCAATTCGCCTCCAACACTGGCAAGATTTTCCCTCCCTTGCGGGTGAGTGCAACCCAGACTCTCGCTGTTTCTCCTGCTTTGGGACTGTGATTTGGTTCAACGTGCCAAGTACCAGCCACATCCCCCGATAGTTGAATTTTATGTGCTAACACTGGGGTGACGAGCAGTGACAGAAATACCGCTCCCATCAAGCTTATATTAATCTTTGATTGGTGTGACATTGTGGTGCATGGCAGCTGGTAGTCGAATTCTTAACTATAGCGATCGCTTCTGTCAAGAGACAAGGTGTCAAACTGAACCGAACGTCAGAGCTTGCAAGTAAGTTGAAACTGCCTCAGACTATCTTTAATTAGAGAAATAGCACTGATGCTCAAAAACAAGGCAACTAGTAAACTAGCTACTGCATCTGCCCATAGCCAATTAAAAAAATAAACACAACCAGCAGCCAGAATTACACCGATAGAACTGCCAGCATCAGCAATCCCGTGTAAGAAAACTCCCCGCAGATTTAAATCATGATGACTGTGTTTGTGCAATGGTTGGATACTCAAACCGTTAATTACTATGCTCAAGGTAGCTACAATCAGCATGGGTAAGCCTGATACAGGTTGAGGATTTTGAAGACGTTCCACAGCTTCTAAAGCAATGAAACCAGCTAAAGTTACTAAACTCACCCCATTTAGTAACCCTATCCAAGCTTCTATTTGCTGGTACTTAAAATTCGTTTCACCTGAAGATTGACGCTCTGTTAACCAGACTACTAACACTGTCAATCCCAAAGTCACCACATCGGAGAATAGGTGTCCTGAACCTGCTAAAAGTGACAGGCTATCTTCCCAAAGTCCAACTCCTAATTCTATTAAAAGTAGGCTACTTCGCAGCCCCAAAATAACCCAAAGTAACTCTAGATTTTGTGTACTCTCTACAGTTTTAGTGTAGGGATAGTGGTAATGTACCAACTTTGGGTTAGTGAAATTCATAATTGATTTTTTTCATTCAACGCCTCTAATGCGAAGCTTGAGTAAACTTGAAGTAATGGAACATATTTTTAAGAGTAAAAAACGCTATATCTGAGACAATTTAAAGCTAGTAAAAGTTTTACCCTCTGTGCATATTGCCTATCTTACCTAATCTTCCTTAGCAATAGATATACAGCAGTTTGCAAGTAAGTGAAGTACAAATGCAGGACTCAAAATCAGATATACAAATTTTCTGCCTCCTGCCTCAAAACCTGTAACTTTGTACTTTATGCAAACGAAAACTGCTGTATCTTTAATAATGGCGTTCGCGTAGCGGCTGCTTTGCAGCATCGCCCGCTAATATTAATCCTCAAAAAACTTGCTTCTAAACAGCCGCATTCCATTCGCGGTCACTAGTAAGGAAGTTCCTGTGTCTGCTAAGACGGCGATCGCTAACCCAACAAAACCAAAAGTTCCCAGCAGCAGAAACAAACCCTTTGTTACCAGAGAAAAGACCACATTCTGTTGAATCACAGATACAGTGCGGCGGCTTAAATCTACTGCATAGGCAAGCCGTCTCAAGTCACTACCTACCAGCACTACATCTGCTGTCTCCAAAGCAATATCAATTCCACCTACAGCAAAACTGATATCTGCCGCAGCTAGGGCCGGTGCATCGTTAATGCCATCACCAACCATACCAACCACACCAGAACGACGTAGATGTTGAATCGCTTGAAGTTTATCTTCTGGTAACAGTTCTGCCTGATACTCTGTAATTCCAACTTGTTGGGCAATCTGCTTGGCAACAACAGTGCGATCGCCTGTCAACATCACTAGCTGTTTTAGCCCAACCCGCTTGAGCTGTCGCATTGCTTCCGTTGCTTCTAACCGTAGTCCATCAGAGAGTGCGATCGCTCCCAATAGCCCGTGAGCCGTTCCTACCAGCACTGGTGTTTGACCGAGCTTTTCAATGTCAGCCAATAAAGATTCAGCTTTTGCTGATAAACGAATACCCTGATCTTTAAACAACCGTCGATTACCAACGAAGTATAGTAATTCGCCCTCCGGGTACTCTTCCCTTTGGGACGCTCCGCGTAGCTCGCTTCCTCGTAGGGGTACGAGAACCCCTTCTCCTTCTCCTATCGGAGACGCTGCGCGAACGGAGACTCTACCAACGGGGGGAAAAGACGCAACGCGCTGCTCACTAAAGTTTGCTTGAATTCCTTTACCAGGTAGCGCTGTGAAGTTAAGAGGTGTTTCTAACTCTATCCCAAGCTCAAGAGCCTTTGCCACAATAGCCTTTGCCAAGGGATGTTCTGACTGTTGTTCTAATGAAGCTGCAATCAGTAACACCTGGTTTGCACTCACCTTGCCAAGGTCATAAACCTTCTGCACAACGGGTAGCCCTTGTGTAATCGTGCCAGTTTTATCAAAAGCAAGTGTGGTAAGGCGTCCAGCTGTCTCCAGCGCATTACCTCCTTTAAATAAAACTCCCTGGCGGGTCGCAGCACCAATAGCACTGACAAGTGAAACCGGGGTGGAAATCACCAAGGCACAAGGGCAGGCAATTACTAGCATAACCAAAGCCCGATAGAACCAGACATTAAAAGGTTGAGCAAATGCCAAAGGTGGAATTAGGGCAATGGCGATCGCTATCAAAATCACAATCGGGGTGTAGACCTCTGCAAACCGATCTACCCACTGCTGCGTGGGAGCGCGGCTTCCTTGAGCTTGTTCCACCAGATGAATAATTTTGGCAACGGTGGTATCGCTTGCGGTGTGGGTAACTTTGACTTCTAAAAAACCTGTCTGATTCATTGTCCCGGCATAGACGGTATCGCCTATTTCTTTATCTTCTGGGACTGATTCTCCTGTAATCGGAGACTGGTCAATGGAACTGTTACCAGAAGTAACTACGCCATCCAACGCCACGCGCTGTCCTGGTCGAATCGTCAACGTTTCGCCTAAACGCACACTCTCTACTGGAACTGTCACTTCCTGATTTCCTCGCTTCACAGTAGCAGTAGGTGGAGTCAAATCCATCAGGGCGCGAATCGCATTGCGGGTTCGACCAAAAGTGAAAACTTGCAACGTTGTACCTAAAGAAAACAGAAAGACGACTAGTGCCCCTTCAAACCAGTCCCCTAAAATCACTGCACCCACAACTGAAATTGTCATTAACAGATTCATATCGGCGCGGCGCAAGCGTAACTCAAATAAACCTGCCCGTGCGATCGGATAGCCAGCAATAACTATACTGATGCCATAAAAAGCACGGGCTAAAAAAATAGGTAGCGCTAAATATTGAGCGAGTAAACCTAAAACTAATCCTATCCCTGCGAGAATGACACTCTGCCCCCGGCGGTTAGAAAGCCAGAATTTCCAGTTTGTTGCAGCGGTATTCTGAGTAGGCTTGGGAACTGAATGAGCAGGGGTATGATTGTGACTGTGGTCATGGTCGTGGTCGTAATCATAGGGATTAGCATCACGGCTGTGTTCGACTGTATAACCCAGAGAAATAATCTGGTCATAAATTGTCTTTTCACTAACTTGCTGTGGGTCATAGGATAGTTGCAATCTTTCAGTCGCAAAGTTGACTGATACATCACTTACACCTAGGATCTGCTGCAACCCAACCTCAATTGTCTTGGCACAGCTTCCACAGTCCATCCCGTTAACTTTCACTTGTAGCCTTTTAGCAGAAGCTACTTCGGCCCTATCGTGACCATGAGCGTGGTCGTGGTCGTTAGAATAAGAGGGAATGCGATCATGGGAGCTTACCTTAAGACTCTGCTCAACCGTATAACCAAGAGCTTTAATCTGATCGTAAACAGTCGTTTCACTAACTTGCTGTGGATCGTAGGATATCTGCGCTCGTTGGATCGCAAAGTTGACTGATACATCACTTACACCTGGGAGCTGTTGCAACCCAACCTCAATTGTCTTAGCACAGCTTCCACAGTCCATCCCACCAACCTGTACTTGTAAGGTTTTAGTAGGAGCCACATCAACGCTATAGCCCAAAGCAGTAATGGAATTTACGATTTCAACTTCACTCAAGATATCTGAGTTGTAGGAAACCTTTACCCGTCCCGTGGCAAAACTCACCGAAGTTTCTGTCACACCACTTAACTGCTGCAAGCTGGCTTCAATTGTCTTAGCACAGCTTCCGCAGTCCATGCCACTAACCTGGAAGGCTTGAGTTTTAAAGGAGGGTATTTGAGTCATGGCAACCTACAAAAAAGGCTAAAAAGTTAATTGCTAGTATTATAGCCCAACAATTGAACAGTTATTCAGTTGTACAGTTATTATTATTTTCTGTATACTGAGATTGATAACCATTGCCTAAATGACACATCATGAACACATCCAAGCAAAAGCAGGACTTGAACTTACTTCAAAGTTTTGATGCACCAACCTGTGATACCCACCTAGTACATCTAGATAATGTACGCTCAACTCAGGCACAAATCTTGTCTACAGACAAAGCAAAACAGATGGCAGAAGTCTTTGGAATACTTGCAGATCCAAATCGTCTGCGGCTGATATCAGCTTTAGCCTCCCAAGAGTTGTGTGTTTGTGATTTAGCTGCATTGATGAAAATGACGGAATCAGCCGTTTCTCATCAACTGCGATTATTAAAAGTGATGCGTTTAGTCAGTTATCGTCGAGAAGGCAAAAATGTTTATTACAGCTTGGCTGACAATCACATTATCAATTTATATTGCTCTTTGGCAGAACATTTAGATGAGTGAAATGATTAGATTTTGGCTTGATTTTTGGCACAATTTTGTAAAGAATAGTTTTAAAAATGCATAATAAATAAAATATTCAAGTAGAGTGATCGCCAAAATGTTTTGCACAAAATCATCAACCCAAAGCTGGGGAATCAGCTAGAGCCTGGGTAGCACTCACTCACCAAGGGGAGAAAATCTTGTCCCTCAGTGAAGCAAGTTGTCAAATGGCGGTTTACTCTCAACCCCGCAAACAGAGTGATACACCAGTGCTACAACCAACTGTCCAAGCAATCAACACAGAAAAGTATCAAGGTATTCCCGGTGCGGATATTGTTTTCCCAAAAACAGGACTTTATCAATTAGAGTTAAGCTGCACACCTAAAACCGAAGATGATTTCAAGGCTTTTCAACTGAAGTATGATGTTACAGTAGCAACGGGTGTAGCAGTTTCCACACCAAAGGCGAAAACATCATCACAGAAAACCACAGCTAGTGCAGATATAAAAGAAAGCGATCGCCAACAAGGAAATCTACTAGCGATCGCTTTAACAGTTCTAGGATTAGGAATAGTGGGAATAGTGGTGTGGCGCGTTATCAAGCATTGATTCTCTCAAGTCTACCGCGCTGACGGCGATGATTTTGCCATCCTAGTCCTATCAGCAAACCAATCACTAAAATACCAGTTAAATAGGCGAGGACAATTAACCGTACAAACAGTGGTGGTGCTACACCCTCAACTTCAATTTCTCGCTGGATCTGAAATTGCGTAAATTGGCGTTCAGCATTAGCTTGGGGAGAAACTTCCACCACAATTTTATGAGGTGCGCCGTCAAAAAATTGCTGCTGCCATTTTAACTGTCCTGAGCGATCAGGAATGCCTTGGAAAGCCAAAGCTATCCATTCATCCTCCACTGGAGTTGTTTTGACACTCAATACCACATCAGTTGCAGGCTGCAACGTCTGAGTATCAATAACTTGAACTGCTAAATTAGCTGTTTTACCCACAGTGGCACTACTATCACCCAAAAGTTGCACATCCAATCCTAAGGATTGAGCCTGACCAGAATCCGAAAGCTGGGGAACCTGCTAGAGCTTAAATTGCAACTTACCCGCAAGTCAGGAAAATGTTGCCACTAGAGATTGATGTTTAGGGACTTCCAAGAAATAAATTACTCAAATAAACGAACCACAGAGGCACAGAGAACACAGAGGAATGAGGAGAAGAGAGTTTTTTCGCCAGTTTTTTGGGTATTTTTTTATTTGGAAGTCCCTTAGTCCAGATTTGATGAGATTATGAGAAGAATATGAAAGAATTTTCCCAGAAAATAAATGACCCCTCCCGAAAACCGCCCCAGTCTCCCTGAAGTTCACCGCAGTATTAAAATTCCCAACACTAAAAGCTTTTGGCGCAAGATGCTGGCTTATGCAGGGCCAGGGTATCTGGTTTCAGTGGGATATATGGACCCTGGAAACTGGGCAACAGATATCGCCGGGGGGTCTAAGTTTGGCTATACCTTGTTGACAGTAGTTATGCTGTCGAACCTGATGGCGATATTACTGCAATCGCTATGTGTGCGTTTGGGTGTTGCCACAGGACGAGACTTAGCACAGGCTTGTCGGGACTATTTCAGTCAAAGGGTGAGCTTTTGTTTGTGGGTGCTGTGTGAGATTGCGATCGCCGCTTGTGACTTGGCAGAACTACTAGGAAGTGCGATCGCTCTGCAACTTTTATTCGGTATTCCCTTGATATGGGGTGTGTGCATCACTGCGCTGGATGTCTTGATATTGCTATTCCTGCAAAGTAAGGGTTTTCGTTATACAGAAGCCCTGGTAATAATGTTGGTAGCAACCGTAGGCATCTGTTTCACAGCGGAAATTCTGTTCTCTCGACCTGATATGGGAGGGATTTTGTTAGGATATCTGCCCAAGAAAGAAATTTTACAAAACCCAGAAATGCTCTATATTGCTATTGGCATTTTAGGCGCAACAGTGATGCCTCACAACTTATATTTACACTCTTCTATTGTGCAAACCCGTGATTGGCAACCTAGTAATGAAAAAAGATGGGAAGCGATTAAGTTTGGCACAATTGATTCAACTTTTGCTCTATCGTTGGCACTGTTTATCAACTCAGCCATTTTAATTGTGTCTGCCGCCACGTTTCATTTTTCTGGGAATCAAAATGTAGCAGAAATTCAAGAAGCTTACAAACTGCTTTCACCATTATTAGGCGTTAGTGCTGCTAGCGCCATCTTTGGAATTGCTTTACTTGCTTCCGGTCAAAGTTCAACACTGACTGCAACCTTGGCTGGGCAGATTGTTATGGAAGGGTTTTTACAATTTCGCCTTCCATCCTGGTTACGCCGTTTAGTTACCCGTCTGCTTGCCATCATTCCAGCGTTGATTACGATTATTATCTTTGGGGAACGTAGTACAAGCAGCCTCATCGTTCTTAGTCAAGTTATCCTCAGTTTACAGTTACCGTTTGCAGTGATTCCATTGGTGATGTTTACGAGTAACCGTCGCTTAATGGGAGAGTTTGTAAATCCCCTGTGGCTAAAATCTCTAGCTTGGCTGGTTGCTATTATTATCGTCGGGTTAAATGTTTGGTTGCTATTACAAAGTATTTTGATTTGGCTGGGTTTCAATCTCTAAATCTGTTTAAAAACCGCTTAGGATGGATCTAGTCGAGAACAATCCCGTGCATCTGTCTTGATATATCTATCAAGGAGAAAGTCAAGCTATGAACTATATTCGCAAAGCTGCTACCATCTTAGGAATAACAACTAGCGTACTGAGTGGAATACCTGTTGCTGTCCATGCTGCACAAGAAGCACCAACGCGCATCCAACAGATGAATTTTCAGGAATACCATAACCAGGGAGTGCAAAAGCTTGAGCAAGGTAACTTCAACGGCGCAATAGAAGATTTTAGTCGGGTAGTACAGTTAAATCCCCGATACTATGAAGGTTTTTGCCTTAGAGGTTTAGCAAAGTCTCAATTAAAAGACTTTAAAGCAGCCGTTAGCGACTTTGATCAAGCACTGCGACTCAACCCAAACCATACAGATGCTTACAACGGTCGAGGAACTGCTCATGCGGAACTAGGAAGCATTGAAGCAGCTATTACCGACTTTAACCAGGTACTTAGAATTGATCCGAAGTCTGTAGATGCTTACTACAATAGGGGCTTTTTGAATTATAGACAGGGAAATCATAAACTGGCGATCGCTGACTTTAACCAAGCACTACAAATCAACCCCAACTTAGCTGATGCCTACGGCAACCGAGGACTTGCTGAATATGCTTTAGGCGATCGCAAAAGTGCTATTACTGATTTACAGCTTGCTGCAAGTCTGTTTCAACGGCAAGGAGATACTCTTCGGTATAAGCAAACACAAGCTCTCCTTCAGCAGATTCAGCCCTAAGTAATTCAAAATAATTGTCAAACCCAACTTTTCAACAAACCTTACGGAATAGTTGGGTTATTCAATTAAGGATTTAATGTTTCGCCGTTCTACACCTATATCGACAGTTAACTCGGCACAGTCATGTAATAAGAAAATTGCAATGCTAGACTTTACCGAAGAAGAAAGCAATGCAGCTATTTGGTTGCGACTGCCCATATTGTATGAATTCTCTACGCGTCCTGCGCGGTCAAGCACCAATGGTTTACTAGTATTTTGATTGTAAGGAAAGTTAGGTGTATTCTATTTGTTATGTGTCTGCTGAGTTTGGCATCAAGATTTTAAGTAGTAATACTATAAAAAATTCACAACTTTTATAATCTATTGAGGTGGGTTAGCGTGATTCATAACCCACCAATCTGCAAAATTTTAATTAAAGCCTTTGCTCTTAACCAACGAGAGAAGTGGTCAAGAAAACAACTCCTATTGAACAAATAGCCAAACCAATAAATTGCAGTATCTTTAAGAATTGATTGGCAAATTTTTCGCTTACAACTTTACCAATTAGTAACGCACCGATAGCAATCCCATATTGTATTAAGGTGAAGCCTGCTAGGTAAGCTACTAGCGGTGTCATTTGTGCGCCGACAATGGACTCACCGTAAGCATAACCATGAAATAAACCAGCAACTGCTCCTAACAAAGCTAGCACAAACCAATTGGGTTTTTTCGATAGGAGCAACATTGCACCAAAAGCAATCACCGAACTAGCGATGACGATCTCACTTAAGGGTAAATCGAATTTTAGTATATGAATTCCAGTTCCAGCCATAGCTGTCAAAACGAAAGCTACTGGAATTAACAATCCATTTTGTTGTCTAGCACTAAGTAAACCAATAGCAACCACAAAGGCAAAATGGTCAAGACCAATAACGGGGTGGGCTAACCCAGACAAAAACCCTTCAAAGAAATTAGACGGTGTTTTACCACCAATGGCATGATGTGCTAAAGCTGGATGAGCAGCACTTAAAAGTCCTATGCAAGTTAAGAAGGCAATTCCTAAGTAAAACTTTGTTGAAGTTACCGTTGATGATTTTTGTTTGTAGTTAGCAACAAGCTGGATTTTTAACACTGTGTATCTCCCAATATTAGAGTTTAAATAGATCAATAAACATCGTGACTCAGCAACCAGAGCGTGATAGTCATTTAACATTAAAGTCTCACTGTTAACGCTAGTAACTAACTCTTCCAGACCCGATGTAGCATTCAGACAATATCGGATTGTGTACGGTTGCACTGATATATTGGCAATAAATTCATATTTTTTAACTATTTTATGCAAGTTATCAATTCTCTTAACCGCCCTTCAAAAAAATCCTTTTTGGGAATATGATATGCGGCAAAGATAGAGAGAATAGGTTAAAAACTATGCCCAATATATATCGCAACGTTCTCCAACAACGGCTAACCGAGATAAGTTCACGATTTGGAGGGTTAAGTCCTCAAAACACCCCGGAAACCTGTTTCTCCGTAGAAAAAAGCGTCAGGTATAGGCTCTGAAGCCCTTGTTCCATAAGGCTTCCAAAATTACCTTCCAAGTCGTGATTACAACCTTCTGCCGGGTTTCCATTGGAATTACCAATTGCGAATTGGATTGACTGTTGATAGTTTAGTAACAATGCCCAAAAATTCATCCCGCGCTTCCCGAAGGGACAGACGTGGGGCAACTTTAAGTTAAAGCTAAAAATTTCATCTCAATTTCATCTTCATTTGGGAGAGTAGGTAAAGTACTTGATCTTTAAACTTACTTAGCTGCACAGCAAGCAGACATCCCTTAAACGTTTAAAAATGCTTGATTATATTGTTAAATGGTCGATCGCTCAACGCTGGCTAATAGTTATTGCTTCCATCCTCATATCTGTTTGGGGCTTTCTCGTCCTTACGCAAATGCCACTGGATGTATTTCCCAACTTTGCCCCGCCCCAGGTCGAAATTATGACCGAAGCCCCAGGACTTGCAGCAGAAGAAGTTGAGTCCCTAGTCACCCGACCAATAGAAAGTGCCATCAACGGTACCCCTGGACTGGAAGCATTACGTTCTTCCTCGGCTGTAGGTCTTTCTGCTGTGAGAGCGACTTTTAGCTCGGATACAGAAATTTATCGCGCTCGCCAATTGGTGACAGAACGGTTACAACAAGCACGCAGTCAACTACCGCAAGGTGTAGAAGATCCAGAGGTTCTTCCCGTCAGTTCGCCTTTAGGATGGACTGTCAAATACGCCTTTACCTCCGAAAACACTTCAATAATGGAGGTATGGCGGATTGTCAACTGGCAAGTGAAGAATCGGCTGCTGGCTGTCCCTGGTGTAAGTAATATTGTTGTATTTGGTGGGGATGAGCGTCAGTATCAAGTGTTGGTTAACCCTGATAAGCTGAAAGCGTTTAATGTTTCGCTTGATGATGTCACCAAAGCAGCACAAGCATCCAACACCAATGCACCAGGGGGATTTTTAATTACTCCTGACCAAGAGACATTGGTGCGAGGGGTAGGGCGGATTGAATCTATTGAGCAGTTGAAAAAATCAGTAATTAAAGCCAAAAATGGCACGCCAGTACTATTGGAACAGGTGGCGGATGTACAAATTGGTGCAGCACTCAAACGCGGCGATGGCAGTTTTGCGGGTAAAAAAGCGGTAATTTTGACAGTCAACAAACAGCCAACAGCAGATACGCCAAAAGTAACGAAGGCAGTTGAGGCAGCAATCGAGGAAATTCAAGCCGGTCTGCCTAAAGATGTCAAAATTACAACTACTTTCCGTCAGGAAGATTTTATCGAAGCCTCGATCGAAAACGTCGAAGAAGCTTTGCGTGATGGTACTATCATCGTTTCCGTCATCCTGATTCTGTTTTTGATGAATTGGCGCACGGTAATCATTAGTTTGAGCGCCTTACCCGTGTCCTTATTATTAGGAATGATGATTCTGAACTGGACAGGACAAGGCATTAACACCATGACTTTGGGCGGACTGGTGGTGGCTATTGGTTCAGTAGTGGATGATGCCATTGTAGATATGGAAAACGTCTATCGCCGCTTGCGGGAAAACCAACTAGCGGGTAATCCCATTCCACCCCTGCAAGTAGTCTTCAATGGTTCAGTTGAGGTGCGGGTTAGCGTCCTCTTCGCCACAATTATTATTGCAGTTGTCTTTGCACCGATTTTCGCCCTCTCTGGTGTGGAAGGTCGAATTTTTGCACCAATGGGTTTAGCCTATCTGCTGTCAATTGCTGCTTCCACCTTAGTAGCGCTGACATTAACCCCAGCAATGTGCGCCCTGTTGTTAACGAATACAAGATTACCCAGTACAGAAACTTGGTTAGAAAAACAAACCCATAAACTTTACCGTCCAGCTTTGAAATTTTCTATGCGCCGCCCCAAAATTGTTTTGGGAATGGCAATGGCTGGCTTTGTGGCTTCATTGGTAATTATGCTGGGTTTAGGGCAAGTTTTTTTACCAGAATTCCAAGACCGCTCTTTGGTGATCGCCGCAGTTTTAATGCCTGGTCAATCTCTGGATGCGACTAATCAAGTAGGCATAGCGATCGAAGAAGCCCTGAAAAAAAATCCTGGGGTTGAAACGGCTCAATTGCGCTCTGGACGGGCTGTGGGGGATACTGAGGTAGCTGGTGTAAACGGGGCGGAAATAGATGTCCAACTCAGCGAGGAGGGGGCAAAAGATCGAGAAGAAACAATTGAAACGATTCGTAAAGAATTTGAAAAAATTCCCGGAGTCGTTCCCAATATCGGCGGGTTTATTTCGCACCGGATGGATGAGGTACTCTCAGGTGTACGGAGTGCGATCGCTGTGAAAATTTTTGGCCCCGATTTGGAACAACTCCGCACTCTTGGTCAACAAGTACAATCAGCTATGGGCCAGGTTTCGGGTCTAGTAGATTTGCAACTTGAACCGCAAGTACCGATTAAACAGGTACAAATTCAATTCGACCGCGATGCAGCAGCCCGCTATGGTTTAACTATTGGCGAATTATCAGAGGTAGTAGAAACTGCACTGAATGGGCGAGTCGTTTCCCAAGTATTAGAGCAACAACAAACCTTTGATATGGTGGTTTGGTTGCAAGAAAAATACCGTAACAATATTGAAATTATCGGTAATTTGCTAGTTGATACACCCAACGGACAAAAAATTCCCTTAGCCCAAGTCGCAAAAATCAACTATGGTACAGGCCCCAATACCATCAACCGCGAAAACGTCTCCCGCTATATTGTCGTATCTAGCAACGTGGCTGGACGAGATTTAGGTTCTGTAATTAAGGATATTCGGGAGAGAGTTAAGCAACAGGTGCAATTACCCGCTGGATATTTTATTGAATACGGTGGTCAATTTGAAGCGCAAGAGGGAGCGACGAAAACTTTAATTTCGGCTGGGGGATTAGCATTTGTGGCGATCGCACTCATCCTTTACTTTGCTGTTAAATCAATTCCTGCAACCATGATGATTTTAATTAATTTGCCTTTGGCATTAATTGGTGGTGTGATTTCCATAGCCTTGACAAGTGGCATCATTTCCGTAGCTTCAATGGTAGGATTTATTACTCTATTTGGTGTAGCAGCACGTAATGGACTTTTGTTGGTTGAGAACTACAATGCCAGATTGGCAGAAGGACAACCTTTACCGCAGGTTTTGATGGAAGGTTCAATGGAACGCTTAGTTGCTATTTTAATGACAGCATTAGCATCTGCTCTTGGTATGGTACCTTTGGTAATTGGTAGTGGTGCAGGCAAAGAAATTCTTCAGCCACTAGCCGTTGTAGTATTAGGTGGATTGTTTACCTCTACTGCTTTAACCCTGTTAGTACTTCCAGCTTCCTATGTGCAGTTTAGGAAATTTTTGGTGCCGAGAAAGACCACACCAATACAAGATATTGAAGTTACCCAAGGTTCGACTGCATGAGGTAAAAACCTCATATTTTCTGGGGCTGATAACGCCGTACCCTTTACCTGCTCCTTGTTAACTGGTTTATACCATTTCACTTTCAGGTTGCTACAAATGGGCAGCAAGGGAGCAGGCGGCAAGGGAGGAATGATTTGTAGCTGTAATGCGTGTAAATTGGTATTTAAGACTATTTTTCTATGTTTTTGCCAACTGTTCAGATACCAAATTGTGTTTCAATTACTAACAAGTGATGAGGAGTAAACCCATGAAATCATTAAAATTAGGTTTGGTTGCTTTTACAAGTATAGGATTACTTTTTTTGGGAGCTTGTAATGGCGGAAGTCAAGAAAATAATTCAAGCAGTAACACGGAATCTACTACAAATCCAGCAGCAAATACTTCAAAAACCGAAGCTACTAAATCAGGTGATTCATCCAAAAAACATGATGAAAAAGGCCATTCTCATAAAAACGATGAATCACAAGAAGGTAAAGAACATTCACATGGTGGTCAAGTTGTTGAATCAGGTCAATATCATTTAGAGTTAGTCACAGAAAAAGAAGATAAAGGAACTCATTTAGATTTTTATTTGAAAAAAGGCGAGAAGCATGAGGTAGTTTCTAATGCTCAAGTTACAGCTGCAATTCAACTACCAGATGGAAAACAAAAGTCGATACCTCTTGCATATAACGCTGATGGTAAACTTTACGAAGCAGAAGTATCAGAACAAGCAACTGGTCAATATCAGGTGAAAATTACTGCGGATGTCGGCGGTGAAAAGCTAAACGGTCGGTTTAATTTTAATCAATAGCAAGTTTGTCTTGCTTGCGGGACAGTTATGTTTCAAATGAGTTTATTTCATTATTTAACTACTGTCCCTAATTCTATAAATAACAAGAGTCACGTCGCTTCTCTACGAGACGCCAGGGGCGAACGCTCCGAATTCAAAATTCAAAATTCAAAATTAATGATCCCCATAAATAAATTTAGGGGCTTGTAAACGGACTTCGTATTTCTTGCGCTGTGCATCTCGAAATACATTTTTTTGCTTCTCCATAAATAAATTTAGGGGCTTGTATCCTTTTCATTTTCGGTCAACTGCTTGTATGTTACTAGGCAAAGTTCAAAACTAGAATAATCCCTATTATTAAGATGAAAGGGAGATATAGCAATCCCGTTTAATTTTTGAAAAGCTGAGATAGCCAAAGCCTTCCATTACCACGTCTATTTATTCCTGTCTACCTACTTAGTATCTCAGTCAAAAATTATCTTTACATATTCGTAAATATAAAAAAATTATCATGACAACATGGAAACAATTAACAATTTATGTTAGCGAGTTGGATTGTTGGGAACATCAACCCCTTCATCAAGTTCTACTCGGAATGGCTCGCAGACAAGGATTAACAGGGGTAACGGTAGTGCGGGCAATTTCTGGATATGGCAAACATGGCGTTTTTCGTACTCTAAATCAGCTAGACTCGTCTACTGAGTCCTCTGCATTACCGCTTCTCGTTACGGTTATTGATAGTGAAACTGCAATAACCGAATTTTTTTCCTTGGTCAAATATATGCTTAAAGGCAAGTTTGTTACTTGTCAAACCATAGAAGTTCTCTCCACCGGAGTGTGAAAGGCAGTCATGTCTCATAATCATAGTCACGGACACGACCACGGTGGCAGTAATTACAACCGTGCCTTTATTATCAGTGTTGCCCTCAACACAGGATTTGTCGTCATTGAGGCAACCTATGGCATTGTTGCTAACTCCCTTGCCTTGATTGCCGATGCAGGTCACAATTTAAGCGATGTTCTGGGTTTACTACTTGCTTGGGGAGCAAGCATCCTCGTCCGTCGTCGCCCGACATCACGTCGCACCTACGGGCTGCGCCGTTCTTCAATTTTGGCTGCGCTTTTGAATGCCGCCTTTCTCCTAGTTGTTTCTGGCGGTATTGGCTGGGAAGCAATTCAACGGTTTCGTGAACCTGCTCCAGTAGCAGGAGGAATAGTAATTACAGTAGCAGCTATAGGAATTGTCATTAACACAGTAAGTGCTTTGATGTTCTTGTCGGGGCGTAAAAGTGACTTGAACATCAGAGGCGCATTCTTACATCTAGTTGCAGATGCTGCGGTATCTGTAGGGGTTGTACTGGCTGGTATTGCAATTATTGCTACAGGTTGGCTGTGGTTTGATCCAGCGGTGAGTTTGATTGTTACTGTGGTGATTGTAGCTGGCACTTGGGGACTTTTACAGGAATCCTTGAATTTAATTACAGATGCTGTACCAGCAGGAATAGAACCTTTGGCTGTCCGTACTTATCTAACCGAACTCCCTGGCGTGGCTCAAGTTCACGACTTGCATATTTGGGCAATGAGTACCACAGAAACAGCACTCACTGTTCACCTTGTCATCCCAGCAGGTTATCCCGGTGATACTTTTTTAGCACGGGTAGTCCGTGAGCTTCACGACAATTTCAGCATTGAACACCCAACCATTCAGGTGGAAATAGGCGATCCGAGTTACCAATGTCCTTTTGCTCCTGATAACCTAGTTTAAGTCAATTGTTGGGTATTTAGTAACGGGTACACTCTTCTACACTCTTAGCTACATCTACTAGTTATGGTGAACTGCAACTGTTCTAATCTCGATGAATGTGTTGCAACTGTTGGTGCAAGGAACTGCAAACTATAACGTCATGGACGCCAATTCCTCTTTTTATGCAACACTCTAACTGTCAATCTTTTACGAACGATGTGGGCTGAACAAAATCATAACTGGGTCAGGTAGGGAGATTATAACGCCAATTTAGCTATCTCTCCATCTGAGAATACTGCCCTTTACGACGCAGAAAGAGCAACAACTGGGAGACTAGCACCATGACAGGCAGTTCGATAAGTGGTTCAATAGCTAAAACAAGGGTAATCAAAGGACGATCAGGGAAAACAGATGTAGCGATCGCTAATGCAAGGGGTGAATTGCGTGCAAGTGTTGTGCAACTGAAGCAAGCAAAATCCTCGTAACTAAAGTTGCCGAATCGTGAGATTACTTGAGTCAGCAAAAAGGTAATTACATAGAAAATAAGGATAGGTGGTAACATTTTTAGCAGTACATCTGGACGCTGAATTAGGGTTTGCCCCTGCGAGGCAAATACCGCTGTAATTGCCAAACACAGAAATAGCGTTTGCCCTGCTGCTATTTTCAGTGGAATTTCACGCCAAAACCCGTTTACCTTTGGTATTAACCACTTAGCGATAAACGCTAAAAGCATAGGAACAACTAAAACCAGCGCAATGCTTTCGAGAAAAATCGCTGTATCAATCTGCACCAATTTTCCAACAAAAACTAACAGATAGACGGGTAGGAGAACCACTTGCAAGATCATATTCCAAGGAAGGAAGGCTGTAGCTAAAGCAACATTTCCTTTGGCAATCCCTGTAAAAATGAGATACCAGTCAGTACAAGGTGTGACCATCAGCATAATTAGCCCAACCCAAAGATCGGGAGAGTCCCGTAGGAAAATAGCTCCCAATCCCCAAACAAAAACAGGTGTCCAAATAAAGTTCATTCCCAAAATAAGTCCGGTCATCTTGTAGTTTTGAAATGCCTGACCTAAACGATTAAGTGGAATATTTAGAAATACCCCATAGAGCATGACCATCAAGGATGGAACAATCAAAGATACAGCATTTTCCTCAACCCATTTGATTTGTCCCAGTATCAGCCCAATTAAGATGGCAATGATGACAAATACAGATTGAAGTTTTTCAGTCAAACTCATGTTGGGATGTCTCCATTAAGTCTTTGAAGAGAACAATAAATAGAGTTGTCGGGAAATAAAAGATGAGTTAGGCATTTGTGAGGAAGATGGAGATTGTCATATTGCTTCTGCGCTTTCCTCTACGTCCCTCTGCGTTTAAAAACATTGATTCTGTACCTCACTCAACTGGGAATTGCTATAATTAGATACTTAGAGACAAAAACACCTAAATGTACGACTTGAATATTAGGTTAGAGTGTACCCTACAAAATCGCGTTGCTCTCGATTCTGCGCGACTTTAGTGCAAAGAGTGGCTCAATTTCGCAAACTAACCCTGTTTTGTCACTCTCGAAAAACAATAATCTCAGCGAGATTCTGAAATTTTGATTTAATCAAGCTTTGAGCTTTTATTTTCTAACACTAACTAAAATTTCTAGCTTTAAAGTGGAAAATAAAGCCCCGAAAGGCTTTCAGCGATTGGGTTATCCCAAACTGACAAAAGCGGTTGACGGACGAGGCTATGTCCGCAATGGATGAAAGAAACCAATAGATATCTCCGAAAAAGTTTATATTAAAATTGTGTCTTGACAGTTAAGACCGCTCCCTCAATGGTGTTCTTCGCCCGTACAAAAGCGTGGTTCTAGGTTGTGACGGCAATGGCATTGGTGAAGCGCTTAGACGCTATCCCGTTTAGAAGACTGTATAATTCCGTCAACCTGGGTCAGGGCACACTCTCAATTTTGAGAAAATTTGAGAATAGGAGAACCAACATGGCGAAAAAACGGCAATCTCCCAATCAAGCATCTAAGCTAGATCCGATTCACCCAAATGCTGCTGGTATTGATATTGGTGCCCAAAATCACTGGGTATGTGTGCCATCAGGACGTGCCAACGAATGTGTGAGACGTTTTGGTTGTTACACGGCTGATTTGTACGCGATCGCTGATTGGTTAAGTGAGTCTGGGGTTGAGACTGTGGTAATGGAATCAACAGGTGTGTACTGGATTCCATTGTTTCAAATTCTGGAGACTCGTGGCTTTGAAGTTAAACTTGTTAATGCCCATCATGTCAAAACTCTACCTGGTCGCAAAACAGATGTTTTAGACTGTCAATGGCTGCAACAGTTGCACAGTTATGGATTATTATCAGGTTCTTTTCGCCCAGAAGATGAAATTTGTGTTTTGCGTAGCTACATTCGCCAACGCGATAGTCTCATCAGAAGTGCTAGCGTAATCCAACGGATGCAGAAAGCTTTAACTCAAATGAACATACAACTGCATCAAGCAGTCAGTGATATTACAGGTACTACGGGCATGACAATTATACGTGCTATTGTCGGTGGGGAACATGACCCACAAGTACTTGCAGCTAAAAAACATCATCGCGTTAAAAGTAGTGAAGCGGAGATTGCAGCTGCGCTTAATGGTGATTACCGAAAAGAACATTTGTTTGTCTTGCAACAAGAATTACATCTCTATGATGTCTACCAATCCCAAATCGCTGAATGTGACCGCCAGATTGAGGATTGCTTAAGTCAATTTAGCGACAAAATTGATATTTCGCAGTTGCCCCTTTCTCCACCCAAGCATATTCGCCACAAACCTCAAGGTAATGAGCCTAACTTTGATTTGCGTACTCATCTTTACCGCATGAGTGGAGTAGATTTTACTCGCGTTGACGGTCTTGGTGTCCTGACAGTACAAATTATTCTTTCTGAGGTTGGTTTAGATCCCAGTCGGTTCCCCACAGTCAAACACTTTACTTCTTGGCTTGGTCTTTGCCCTGGCAGCCGCATTACTGGTGGCAAAATTAAAAGTTCTCAAACTCGTCCTGTAGTCAACCGTGCCGCCAATGCTTTCCGCATGGCAGCACAAACTGCCGGCAAAAGTCATTCTGCTTTGGGTGCGTTTTATCGTCGCTTACGTTCTCGACTTGGCTCTCCTAAAGCTATTACTGCTACCGCTCATAAGATTGCCCGGATTTTTTACAAACTTTGGACAACCGGAGGAGATTATACCGATCCTGGTATGGATTATTATGAGCAACGTTATCGTGAGCGAATGGTTAATAATCTCCACAAAAAAGCCCAGGCTTTTGGTTTTGAGTTAATTCCTCAGTCCTCAGAAAATCTGGTTTCTTAGAAGAGGGCTAATGTCCAAGCTGGTTGGTAGTAATGCTTGTCTAATGCTGTCTAGCACCACTCTCCGGAATAAGCAGACAGCGAAGATTTCTACGTCGCTCTTTGCGATCGCCCAATGACAAACGGTTGGCGGTAGCGCTCCACCAAACCATCCCACTGCACAACGAGGGTGCTTCCCGTCTGCTTCTGTTGCTTCTCCCACATTGAGAACAAGTCGAGGCAAGAGTGGTCAATGTAAGATAGCTTTTCTAGGTGCAGATGCAGTGCAGTTCTTGGTGGAACCTGTTCTAGGGCTTTTGCAAGCATTGGCAACCGAATAAATGTTGCCGCCCCTTCTAAGTACATATCAATCCGTTGATTTTTTTCATCTTTTTCAAAGTGAATTTTCAGATGAGATACTTTGTAGATCAGCTTGACCGCTGACAGTACAATGCCGATTAGCACGCCAGTAAGCAAATCGGTAACGACAATACCGATTAAGGTGGCAAAGTAAATCGCCAGAGGAAAGCGCCCGTACTGCTTTAGCTTGCGGATTTTCTCTACTTCCACCAGCTTGTAGCCCGTGTAAACTAGAATCGCTGCCAGACTGGAAGTAGGAATTAGCTTTAGAACATCCGGTGCAGCAATCACCAGAGCCAGTAGCCACACGCCGTGAAACATCGTGGCAAGTCTCGTTTTACCCCCTGCTTCCACGTTAACGGAACTGCGGACAATCACCCCTGTCATTGGTAGCGCCCCCAGCACTCCACAAATCATGTTACCAAAACCTTGCGCGGCCAGTTCGCGATCAAAATCCGTTTTTTGTCCCTGGTGCAGTCGGTCTACTGCGGCGGCTGAGAGTAGGCTTTCTGCACTGGCGATTAAGGCGATCGCTATTGCTTCCATAAGCAGTGGTGCTTGAAGCAGGCGCGTTAAGGAACCAGGCGTTGGCAATTGAATTGCAGAAGCAAGATTAGCAGGCACATCGATGTATTTAATTGGCAGCTTCATGATGGCGGCGATCGCAGTTGCTACCACCACAGCAATCAGAACACCAGGTAGCAAGTTCAATCTTCGAGGCTTAAACTTATCCCAAACTACGAGGGTGAAGATGCTAACCAGACCTATAAGCGCAGCAATTTGATGGCTGGTTCCAGCAATTTGATGATTGTTGGCGTCGCTGAAAAAGATACCCTTGTAGATGGCGTTGGGAATAGAAATTAGGTTCTCAATTCCGCTCGCGCGTGGCAAGTCATCGACCATTACGTGGAATTGAGAAGCGAAGATCAGTACGCCTATACCTGCAAGCATTGCATAGATCACTGCCGGAGATATGGCGCGGAACACCTGACCCAGCTTGAATACTCCCGCCAGCAATTGGATTAATCCTGCCAGCAGAAGAATAGGCCCGAGCATTTCAATGCCGTAATCGCGGATCAGTTCTGCGACAATGACAGCCAGTCCAGCAGCTGGGCCGCTGACTTGTAGTGGGGAACCTGCGATCGCGCCAACAATAATTCCGCCTACCATTCCTGTCACTAAGCCACGAGCTGGAGGCACTCCCGAAGCGATCGCAATCCCCATGCACAGAGGCAGTGCGACAAGAAATACAACTATAGATGCCAATAGGTCGTCGGTGATGAATCGTTTGTCAAAGATGTCTCTGATTGCCATTTTTTTAGTTGTAGGTACGTGGACATAAAAAAACAGCCAACCAACTGAAATGCCTTTAAAGGGCTGTGCCACCCACACAGACGAGTTACAATCGTTTGGAAAATTGCCAGCCTTTTTGGATGGATGTTTGTCTAACTCCATCATTTACGCGTAGGAATCCAACCTCAAGGGTTGAATACCAAAGCTAGCAATTTCTTTAAACGTTTACGCCTTGATAATCTTTGCGGCACACAGATAACTTATTAAAATTGACTGTTTTTTTCGGATAATCTACTTATCTGGCAAACTTGGTAATACATTTCTCAAATTCAGCATAGAGTCCTGTTCCTCGCCATAACTGACCCCAACCCTCTGAGTATATTGGGGTGGTTTAAAGCAGATAAAGTGCCCTATTATCAATAATTGAACCTTTAGTTTATATCAAAGTTTTAACTTTGAGTCAAGCAAATTTAGTAGTTATATCTCCTCATGGAAAATGATAATTATTCCTGAATTTGGAAAAAAATAATAATGCATATTTATCAATAAAAAAGTTTCACTAATTATTAAAACTCCCAAATATTTTGACTCTATCCAGGTTTTTATGGAAAATTCAATCTTATAGCTTAACCTGACTTGCTCTCCCGTTATAAGATTTAAATTTAGGAATTTATCCCAGCATTAACTTCTGTCTACAGGAGTAAGTTTTTTATCTCAAATCCTCTAAAAATTTCATGTCAATTTCATAATTTTGTAGTAAAACTTAAGCCAAGCAATCTACTTAATAGAAGAAAATTTGAATCTATTGCATATCAATGTAATTAAATTGTCTATACTAGATTTTAGTTTCATGCTCCTTATTTTTAAAGCTTAATCAGACTTTTGGTCATACAGTAACTAGTTATGACCAAAAGTTTGATTTTTTATTATTGAATATTTAGTTTTCGATGATTTATTTCATCCTAATTTCATCTTGATTATATATAGTAAATTTTAGGAGCTTATTCCTTGGCTTTGCTCCACACTATTTTCAGGCTTTTTAGTTCAGCCACAACGGTAATACTACTAGCCTGACTTTATCGAACAAATGAGAATGAAACCTAATCCAAAATATCAAAAAGCTAGCTTTGTTCCTCGGTCGATACTACAAACTCTGGAAAAGCTAAAACAAGCACTAGAGCCAAATGCAGAGCATAAGGTTGTTGAAGAGTTTCGCGCTTCTCGTCAGAGAACAATTAGTTCTCTCCGTTATTTGTTAATTCTATTTATTGTTCCATTCTTAGTGAATAATCTGTTTAAAACATTTGTAATTCAACCTTTGATTTATAAATTCTGGAGCCAAGAGCCATCGAAAACTTTCTTAAATTCTTCTCAGGAAGAAAGAGCCTTAACTGAATTGAAAAGATTTGAGCGAAAAATTAAATTTGAAGTACTGCTGGTAAAAGCTCCAGAACTTTCTTCAAATATTGTAGAACAGAAGGTCAAAGATGAGGCTATTGCGTTATCCCGAAAATACAAAACTGAAAGTATTGATGCAGTTGCTAACGTATTTGCAGATATACTTTCATTATTGTCATTTATTATATTATGTGTCTTTGGTAATCAGCAGCTTACCACTATTCAACTTTTTAGTACCGACTTAATTTATGGCTTAAGCGACTCTGCGAAAGCTTTTTTCATTATTCTCGCTACTGATATCTTTGTCGGCTATCACTCTACCTATGGTTGGGAAATAATTTTAGAAAACACCTCAAAGCATTTTGGTCTTCCAGAAAACAAAAGTCTGATTTCACTATTCATTGCTATTGTCCCAGTTGTCATGGATACAATTTTCAAATATTGGATTTTTCGCTACGTCAACCGCAGTTTTCCTTCAGCCGTGGCTACCTACCATAGCATGAATGAATAATTTTCCCAAACCAGCCAAAATTTCATCTTGATTTCATCGTGACCTGTCAAACTCATAATGTAAAGGTTCGTTCAATAAGCAAAAGTATGTAGCTTATTTTACATAAAAATTACTTATAAATTCCAGATGAAGAAAACATTGATTTACACAAGTACAGTGTTTGCTCTTGCCACTACAGCTTTCATTTCCCTTAGTCATGCAAGTGCTAAGGAGACTAATATTGATAATAATTTGCAATATCCTGCTAATAGTTGGCGGCTTGTCAAACATACTTTTCGGTTAAACATCCCTCAAAATAACAACCCTCTTTCCCAACTTATTATTGAAACTCCATCTACTGTAGCAGTGAGTAATAACATTGATGTCTTCGATGCGAATGGTCAGAAAATTAATACTAATATTTCCGTCAATGGCAAACAGATTATTATAGATTTCCCTGAAAAGGTTATTTCTAACACTAAACTCTTAGTTAATTTTAATCAAGTTCAACAACCAGTGACAGGCCCAGCTTCTGTATACCGCTTTTCAGCTAAGGTTGTTGGTAGTGAGGTAGAGATTCCCGTTGGTGTAGCTCAATTCCCTACATTTTAATCCTTAAGTTTTGAAATTCATCAAAAATTTCATCTTGATTTCATTCCGACCTGTCAAACTGATCAATAAAGGTAGTATACCTTTTGAACTTCAAACGGTAAACAAGTCAACGGTAATATTTCTAACTTCCTTTAATTAACGTGTAAGCGTAGACTGACTTTTCATGGAAATTTTTGAAAATGTTGGTATTCCGAGGTGTAAAAGTGTAAAAACTTAAAACCTTTACACCTAATCTTTTTTTCACATTGTGAAAAGTAAGAAACGTAGAAAGTAGTTAAATTTAGTTTTACCAGATTGTTACGTATTGATTTATCACAGGTTCATTTTGATTTGCTGACATTAATGATTAAGTGAGGAGTAAACATGAAGAAAGTGTTAGTTTATGTTGCTATATCTACTTTAGCTGCTGCACTTTTAATTCCTGCCAACTATGCAAGTGCCAATGAAGAAGATGGTAATATTCCTCATGTTGATGGTAACTCTCAATTTCCTCAGACTCGCTGGATGCCTGTTAGACATACTTTGCGAGTACACGTTCCCAAAAATAGCAAGAGTGTTTCACAGTTAAAAATTCAAGTTCCAAATACTGTCAGATGGAGTGATAATACTAATGATGTCGTTATAAACGAAGATAATGGCAGAAAAATTAACACTAATGTTTCTGTAAATGGCAAAACTATATTACTAGCTTTTGCTGAACCAATTGTTCCTAATACTAAGCTAAAGATTGATATCAAGAATGTCAAACAACCATTTCTTGGTAATGGCCCCGTCTACCATCTATCTGCTAATCTTGTTGGCACTAATGCAGAAATACCTATAGGTGTAGCTAGATTTCGTATAAATCCTTAAACTTAGCGCTATTCAATAAATAAAGCTCCTGACATTTAACTTATAGATAAGTTAAATGTCAGAAGCTTTTGTGATTTTTTAACCCCATTTTTTAAATATTATTAATCATCAATAATTTTAATTGTTGCATCTAATAACTATATTTTAAATTTTACTTAACATAAAAATATTTCATCTCTATTTCATCAATACCTTTCACAATTATAGATATAGAGGTAATTAACCGATTAACAAAACAAGGAGAATATTGATGAAAAAGCTGATTTACACATTTGCTTTTACCTTAGTTATTGCATCTTCAGTTCCTACTGCTTGGGCGAAAAATCCAAACGATGCTAAATTTTCCCATCTCGGAAATAGTGCTGCTGTTCCTAATGATGCCCGTACCATAGATGCTACTCATAAGTTTGATGTTCATGTCCAAGGTAAAGCTCTTTCAGAATTGGCGATTGATTTACCAGAGGGGGTAAGTATTGATAAAGGAATTGAAGTTCAAAATAAATTAGGTCAAAAAATTCCGACAACGGTTTCCATTAACAACAGAAAAGCTACAGTAGCTTTTTCGGAACCAGTAGCCCCTGGTACAAGCATATCAATTCGTATGAAAGGAGTTAATACTCCAGGTTATGAGGAAACTTGGCATTATCCAGTATCTGTCAAAAAGGTTGATATGAAAGAAGAAATTCCACTTGGTTTAGCCCGGATTCAGACTTACGGTGGCTAGGCTGAATAACTGCTGTTAATTTTAGCTGTGGCTGTTAACTAAATTAATCGGTAGCTATAGCTATAGGGTGGGATGGTGGATCTTCCTTACCCTACATAATCTTGCCGGAGTTAGTTATGAAAAAGTCAATTTATGCGGGTGCAGCATTTTTTCTAATAGTAACTTCTTCATTTCCATCTGCTTGGGGAAGCGAAAACAAGGACAATTTCAAAGTCTCCTATATTGGTAATGGCGTAGCATTTCCTAGCACTGTTGGGTTTTCAGGTGCAACGCATGAGGTTCATGTTCAGGGACAATCTCTATCAGAACTGGCTATTGATTTACCCGATGGTGTAAGCATTAACAAGGGAATTGAGATTCAAAATCAATCTGGCAAGAAAATTGATGCTCAAGTTTCTGTAAATAACCAAACAGTTACAGTGATTTTCTCCCAATCTGTGGAACCGCAGACAACACTCTTAGTTAAGCTGCAAGGTGTTAATACATCATTTCGTAACCACGTTTGGCTGTACCGAGTGTACGGCAAAATGCCTAATTTAACAGCACAAATTCCTCTTGGTACAGCTCGAATTCAAACTCACGGTCGTTAAGTACTCAAACTTGGCTTCCTAAGATTATTTCATCCATTAGTAGCATAAATTGCTTATTGTTTGAGGATTTTAGCTATGAAGATACCTGTCATCCGAACTGCATCTATTTTGGCAATTCCCTTGGGAATAGCTTTACTTCACGTATCGTTGGGTTCTGCTGCTTATGGAAATGCAGATACCTCAAAAACAGGAGTTTGTGAAAATATTCCCCCAGCAAGACCCACTGGTGGAGCTAGTTTAGCAAGACTACAAGCTTTACAAAAATGCTATAAAGGGCTTCCGCAAGGCACAGTACAACAATCCAGTAAAACAGGAGTCTGTGCAAATATCCTACCAGCAGAACCTACTGGCGGAGCAACTTCAGCAAGACTCCAAGCCTTGCAACGATGCTATAAGGAAATTTCGCCGTAAACTTCCACTCTATCTAAATAGATAGTATGTGAGCCTGTAAATTTATTCTCTCGACATGTCTTGCTAGAGGACATACTATCAGCAGGCTCCTAGTTTGGGTCTGTTTTTCTTTAATAGCGGTAAATGAACAATAGCCCTACTCCAGCGATCGCCGTCGTTCATGCGCTGGCATTCGCTTCAATACACAATTAGCTTTACAGCTCAATCCTTTATTTAATTCCTATGTACTTGCTGCTACCTCTCTAACCACAGTTTTAAAGCTAATACCGATCTATGTTGCTCCAATACGCAATTATTTTGATACCCACTAGAGTGCAGTCCACTAGAGTTAGCCATTTCTCTATAATTTAGTGTTTTGATGTTTGTTTGGATTGAATTGGGAAACTTGTTTATCAAGTGGTTTTTATTCGTTGAATTTATTTTATTAAGTAACTTGTAATTTCATCCTAATTTCATCATACTATGCTTTTATTATTTTTGATAATTGACTTGACAAATATCTAATACAATGCTCAATCTACTTACTATTTTTTTATTCAAATATTTTAAATTTCATCTTAATTTCATCTTCCTCTGAGAATCTAGTTATAGGGGTATACCCTATCATTACTTATTACTTTGGTGTGAAGAGCAAACAGCCATGTCTAAGTTATTTTGGAAATGCCTGCTAATTAGTCCTGGAGTTTTATTAGCCAACTTAGCTTTTTCAGGAGCAACAATAGCTGCTGAAATTCCTGTTCCAACTGAAGTTAAACAAGAAGCAAACTCTCTTCCAAAAGATTCTTCTTTAAGCCAAATTCAACAGTACATTGGTGAGACTGGCCAAGTCACATCCGTTTCGCAGTTTTCTGACGTACAACCAACAGATTGGGCATTCCAAGCTTTACAATCACTAGTTGAACGTTACGGTTGTATTGCTGGTTATCCCAATGCGACTTACCGAGGTAATCGTGCTTTAACTCGTTATGAATTTGCTGCTGGTTTGAATGCTTGTTTAGATAGAGTTAATGAACTGATTGCTACAGCAACTGCTGACTTAGTAACAAAAGAGGATTTGGCTACCCTACAGCGTCTGCAAGAAGAATTTTCTGCGGAACTAGCTACCCTGCGTGGTCGCGTAGATGCTTTAGAAGTACGCACTGCTGAGTTGGAAGCCAATCAGTTCTCGACTACCACCAAGTTAATTGGGGAAGCAATTTTTAACGTATCTAATGTTTTTGGTAGCGATCAAAGGGCAGTTCCTTCTGGTGTAGATCCAAGTACTGCTCCTGACCTAGATTCTAATACTATTCTAACTGACCGGGTTCGTCTGAGATTGGAATCAAGTTTTGTTGGTACAGACCTGTTGCAAATCCGCTTGCAATCCCGGAACATCACTCCCTATGACACAAATGTGACGGGTACTAACATGACCCGCCTCGGTTTTGACGGAAATCAGAACAATGAGACTGTCATCGATAAAATTAACTATGCTTTCAACCTGAGTAATGCAGTGCGGGTAAAAATTGATGCGGCAGGCGGTAACATATACGACAACATCAACAACTTCAACCCTGATCTTGCCAGTGATGGTAGGGGCGCTTTGTCTCGCTATGGTCGATTTAGCCCCATCTATCGCACTGGTTTCGGTGGTGCAGGTGCAACCATAACTTTGAATCCTACAGGAGCTTTCACTGCATCTGCGGCTTACATAGCTCGCACAGCTAGCAATCCTGGTTCAAATGGAGGTCTGACAAATGGTGCCTATACAGCCCTTGGTCAGGTAGCTTTCAGGCCTAGTGATGCATTTAATATTGGTCTTACCTACGCTCACAGCTATCAAAATAGTTTATCCAGTGTAAACATGTTTGAGGGTACAGGTAGTGTATACGCAGGTAATCCCTTCAATGGAGTTGCTACTACTGCCAACCATTACGGTATAGAAGCTACCTTCAAACCCAGTTCCAAGTTGACTATTGGTGGTTGGTACGGTTACAGCAACGCTGAAGCCAAGGGAAGTGGTACGGGTGTAAATCAAGGTGATGAAGCATCAATGAACTACTGGGCTGCAACCCTAGCCTTCAAAGACTTTGGTAAAGAAGGCAACTTGCTTGGCCTGATCTTTGGTCAACCACCTAAAGTAAGTGATAATGATGCATTCACTTCCGCCGCAAGAACTACTAGGCGTGAAGATAACGACACCTCTTACCACCTAGAGGCTCTGTACCGCCTACAGATCAACGATAATATTTCCGTCACTCCTGGTTTATTGGTTATCTTTAATCCAGAGCATAATAATAACAATGACACCATCTACGTTGGTACACTGCGTACCACTTTTGCTTTCTAAAACGGCTAACAGATAATGGTTAATATTTCTTAGCTATTAGCTATTAGGTATTCTCATTTGGAAAAATCTTAGCTCGCCTGCGGGCGGGCTTTTATATGGAAAAATGAGCAATTTATTGAGATTTATAATTTGATATAAATAAGGGTTGTTTTGTCTAGGGTGGTATATCAAAACTAATACTTATTTGTTAGTACATGAACGAAGTCAAAACCCTAGCTTTTTATTTGTGTATTGTGGTTGGGGTTAAGTGCAATTAGAGATTTTCTAAGCTGACTTAATATTTCATCTTGATTTCATCTTTACCTGTCAGAATAAAAAATAACTCGGTATATCTCTTGCAATTAGTTAGATTTGTTAACTTCTCTAACTGAGTATCACTCACACCAATTGAGCAATGGGATGTACTGAGTTTTTCTTATAGATTATCTACTGCCAAGGCGTAGCATCTGTTTATGATCTTAGATAACTTGCTTGTATACATGATTGAATAACTCAGAATTTCATCAACTTCTGTCAATCTATTTCTAAGGGATTACCCTGTTATTAACTATGCTGATTTTACAAAATTGCCACGAACCTCTAACTTTTCAATTTGATATGCGGGTACTGCTAGTCGAAGATGAGTCAGATTTGGGCGCTGCTATTAAGCGAACGCTGAAGCAACAAAAATATTTAGTTGACTGGGTAATGGATGGTAATGAAGCATGGGCATATTTAGAAAATAGTTCGGCACAATATACAGTGGCGATTTTAGATTGGATGCTCCCAGGATTTACTGGTTTGGAATTGTGTAAAAAGCTGCGTTTAAAAGGAAATTCTTTACCTGTCTTGATGCTCACAGCTAGAGATAGCATGGAAGATAAAGTTGCTGGCTTAGATGCGGGTGCTGATGATTACTTGGTGAAGCCTTTTGGAATGGCAGAATTACTGGCAAGGTTGCGGGCATTGCAGCGGCGTTATCCCCACTTACAACCTCAACAATTAACCGTTGGTAACTTTACTTTAGATTACAGCAATAGTACAGTTGTCGGTCAAAATACGACGGGGGAAAAACAGGAAATTTCTTTAACTAATAAAGAATTCCAACTGGTGGAATATTTGATGAAGCACCCCAATCAAATTGTTACCACCGAACAGATTCGCAATCAGCTTTGGGAAGTGAGTGCAGAACCTGCTAGCAATGTGGTAGCAGCACAAGTACGTTTGTTGCGTCGCAAACTAGCCTGCTTCGACTGCACCAACCCGATTGAAACTTTGCACGGTATGGGATATCGTCTTAATGTGACTAATGAATCAAAATAAACTGTTTCGAGGAACTCGTGTTCGTTTAGCTCTGTGGTATGCCCTCGTCATGGGTTCAATTTTAAGCGTTTGTGCTTTCGGTGTCTACAGAGCTGTTTTCCGTGCCCATGTGGTAGCCTTGGACAGTGAAATTGAGTCTGTAGCCGGAACACTCCATGACACTATTGAATTTAAGCTCAGGCAACCTGGGAGTTTGGAACCTGTTATACAGCAGCTATTCCCAAATATAAATCTATGTAGAGTTGAAGCCGGCTGTACTCAACAGCAGTCAGATACTAAACGCCATTTTCTTGGTGTAGTTAACAAAGATCACTACTATGTGCGTTTTTTTGATATTTCAGGACGCTTGATTGCTACTACTGGCAATTATCCAGAAGGGCTATCTACTGTCTTCAGCAATGAAAAATGGTTATTTCTCAAAGACAGCAAAGGCAATGATTATCATCAAAATTCTTTAATGCTACACACCCAAGATAATCGGGATTGGGGCTATATGCAAGTGGGGCGAAGTCTTGAAGAATTTAATCGTTATCTGGATAGTGTGAAATTAAGTTTAGGTTTGGGATTGCCGATCGCAATGGGTATGGTTGCAGTTGCTAGTTGGTGGCTATCAGGATTAGCTATGCAGCCAATTTATCAATCTTATCGACAAATTCAACAGTTTACAGCAGATGCAGCACACGAATTGCGAACGCCTTTAGCTGCAACAGGCGCAACGGTGGAATCAGCGCTTTTAATGTCGCAACTGGATGAAGAAGAAACGCGGGACATTCTGCGAACTATCCACCGTCAGAATCAGCGACTTATTACTTTGGTTGTAGATTTATTATTATTGGCTCGTTTAGATAGGCAACACTTGCCAGTACAACTAGAACAATGTTGTCTAAATGATATTGTCAGCGATTTAGTCGAGGAATTTGAAGCAATGGCAGCCGCGGCAGGCGTAATGCTGCAATCTAGCATCAAGGTAAATAAGCCAGTAAATATTGTCGGTGATAACGACCAGCTTTATCGTTTGGTTTCTAATTTAATTGTCAATGCAATTCAGTATACACCCAAAGGAGGGGAAGTTACGGTTTGCCTGGGTTGTAGCGACCATCATGCTGTGGTTAGGGTTCATGATACGGGTATTGGTATCCCAGAGAAGGAACTTCCGCGAATTTACGATCGCTTTTATCGCGTGAATAGCGATCGCTCTCGCAGCACTGGCGGTTCTGGATTAGGATTGGCGATCGCCTCTGCAATTGTTCAGGTACACCACGGTAGTTTGAATGTGCAAAGCGAATTAGGTAAAGGTAGTACTTTTACTATCGAACTACCGTTTAATGTTATCCACCTAAATAGCGATCGCTCTTTTTCGCCATTTAAATGGCTGTTTCGCCGCTTACGCCAATCTAAATAAAAGATTTCGTATTTAACCTATAGGTTTTCTATCTTTTGTTACTACCCCTGCTTTTAGAGTGTAGTCATTTTTTGCTGTGTGATGTGAGTTATAGGAGTTTAAATAATATATGTCAAAGTATCGTTATCTAGTAGTTGCAGGTATCGGTTGTGTATTTACTTTAAGTAATTTTGCTGCTAGTTCAGCTCAACCTGTACGTGCTTTGACTCAGCCTCAGAGTAGTCAAACAGAAAAAGTTCCTTCTCAAGCTGACTCATCACCAACTACTCAGTCTGCATCTCCCACTCCGACTTTACTCGATAACCTCAACCCTAATCCCAATTCTCTCCAGTTTCCTACCAAACCAGAAGATGTCAAAATTCAGATAACTCAGCCAATCACTCTGCAACAAGCTTTGGAACTGGCACGGCGGAATAATCGGGAGCTACAAGTATCAATACTGACTTCAGAACGAAGTCGTGCATCTCTACGTGAAGCACAAGCTGCTTTGTATCCCAATGTTAGTTTAAACACTGACATTTCTCGTCAACAATCTGCTAGCGGTCAGCTTTCTACTGAACTGCGTTCTAGAAGTGGGATACCTTCTACAGAACAAGCTCCAAGTACAAACTTTTCTGGAGCGGCACAACTGAGTTATAACATTTACACCTCTGGCTCCAGGTCGGCTCGCATCAGAGCAACTGAGGAACAATTACGTTTTGATGAGTTGGATGTAGAGCGTTTGTCACAGGAAATTCGGCTGAATGTTGCCACTGAATATTACAATTTACAACAAACAGATGAACAAGTACGAATTAATCGTGCTGCTGTAGAAAATGCCCAACGAAGTTTAAAGGATGCTCAAGCATTAGAAAGGGCTGGAGTTGGTACTAAATTTGATGTTCTTCGTTCTCAGGTAAACTTAGCAAATGCTCAACAAGAGCTAACTAATGCTATTAGTCAACAGCAAATTGCTGCAAGGCGGTTGGCGACGCGGTTGAATTTACCACAATCTGTAAACATCAGTGCAGCAGACTCCGTGAAATTGGCGGGTTTGTGGAATCAGACACAAGAAGAAAGTATTGTGCTTGCTTTTCAAAATCGTGCAGAACTTCAACAACAGTTAGTACAACGCAATATTAGTGAACAACAGCGACGTTTGGCGCTTTCTGAGGTTCGTCCCCAAGTTAGTTTGGTTGCTAGTTACAACTTGTTGGACGCTTTTAATGATAGTGTTGGCATTACAGATGGCTATTCATTAGGAGTTAGAGCCAACTGGAATTTATTTGATGGTGGAGCAGCTAAGGCTAGGGCTGCTCAACAGAAAGCCAACATTGCTATTGCCGAAACTCGTTTTGCAGAGCAACGCAATCAGATTCGCTTTCAGGTGGAACAGGCTTATACTAGTTTGCAATCTAATTTAAGTAATGTTCAGACTGCTACCGTTGCTCTAGAACAGGCTCAAGAGGCTTTACGTTTAGCAAGGCTGAGGTTTCAAGCTGGTGTAGGTACTCAAACAGATGTTATTGTTTCTGAAACTGAGCTTACAAGGGCTGAGGGTAATCGGGTTACGGCTATTTTGGATTACAATCGTGCTTTAGCTAATTTGCAACGTGCTGTTAGTGCTAGTTTTTCTACAGCTACATCACAACCGTAAGATATTACGTAGACAACAGACAGTTAATTTAACTCTTTCCAGCTATTGCCTTCATTCTGCGATTGAAAGACAGTATTGTTCTCATTCACTGCATATAATATGTGGGGAGTGTTGGGAGCGATCGCTAGTTTTACAACTACACCATTAGTTTCCGTCCAAAGTTTCTCCCACGTTTTACCACCATCACTACTGCGATAAACACCGGGTGCTGACTTGAGAAAACGATACCCATACATTACAGTGCTGTTACCCTCTTTTTGCAGAGCTAGACTGGCAATAGGAGCTTCCTGTGTATTAGCTACTAACGTCCAGTCATTGCCGCTGTTAGTGCTTTCATACATTCCCGAACGGGTAGTTGCAAACAAATGCTCAGGGTTACGGGGTTCAACCACAAGGTTAAAAGGAGTATCGCCTAATCCAGTCATGCGGACTTTGACCCAAGTTTTGCCACCATCAGTAGAAGTATGCAGCCCTTGCGCCCCAGAAGCAGGCCATCCATAAAAAACGTTGGGGTTACTCGGTGCGATCGCTATTGCATGAAAATCTACCCCAGGCATGGAAATCTGTTTCCAATCTTGCCCTTGATTCTCACTTATCTGGAATCCTAGATTACCTCCTGTGTGTGGATGTCCGCTGGAATAAAAGCGAGCGCTGTTAATTGGATCGGCAGTAAAGCCCATATAATCAGCTCGCTCTTTTCCCATCCAAAACCATTCCCCAGTTTCAGAACGTTGCAACAGTCCGTTATGACTTGCAATATAAATAATGTTGGGATTATCTCGATTCACAGTCAAACCATGAACGTGATTATTTGCTTGCCAATTGCCCGCTTTCTCTAGGGAAACATTTACAGCCTTTAGTTGAGATTGATTGGTTGATTGGTTGGCAGAGAGTGGCTGGTTGGTTGACTGATTGCTAGTAGGTGGCTTGATAGAACGACCGAACCACACCCCCAAGCCTCCGCCCAAAAAGAAGGAAACTCCTATGGGCAAAGCACAGCAAGCCACCATAGCAATTCCCATCCATTTCATCATGTTGTGGTCTTTTGAGTCAGGCTGACTCATAATTGTGTTTCTCCTGAGTAAGTTTTCTGCTGTAGTAAAGCTGTTGACCTATGATGAAACGCAAAAGCAAGTGCGATTTGAGCTTCTGGATAAAAGGAACGAGTCCGATAGCCATCCTGGTTTAGCTTAAGTTCCTTAGCCAAACCATAAGATGGCTTCCTTAGCAATGAGTTCATTAGCCTTTTTCGGCCAGACTTCTCTAAATATTTCTAGTTTTTTCTGACATTTCAAATTCAAATGTGTTTCTCGCTGAGGGATTTATCAAGCCCTATTTTGACGGACTGTTTTGGTTATTCATCATTCCCGGCATATTGTTCATCATTCCTGGCATCTTATTCATCATTGCTTGGCAACACTTACATCCCGTTTGGTTTGGCTGCTGTGGCGTTTGATTCGTTGGGGCTGTTCTTTGACTGGTCAGCACTTGAATTAGTTTTGCTTCGTTTATAGCCCTGGCGGATTGATTCGGTGTCACAGTTCCCTTGGGAGTGTTGGCAAAGGAAGCAGTAGTGGTTAACGTAAGCAATGCAAAACTAGCTACGGCTCCGCTCAATACTGTCTTAACGCCTGTACTAATGTTCATTTTGTACTCTCCATTATTCTGTTAATTTAGTAGTTTTTGAGAAACTAAGGCCATTCTAAAGTCTCTATTCGGGTATAGAGTCAAGTCATAAATTTACTAGTCTCGGAAATTGTGAACAGGTATATCAGAGCAAGCAACTTCCTCGATCAAGCTACAAAGCTCTTTATTACAGGGATTATCCAAAGGTCGGTTTTCCCAACGCTGTTGATATGCCTCTAGCTCATCCTTCAGTTCTTTCATGCGATAAATCTGCTCCTCAAGATGAGCAATTTTCTGTTTGAGTAAGTCCCGAACTAGGGGACAAGCAGGGTCGCCTTGGGAACGGATACCTAGCACTTGTTGAATTTCAGACAGGGAAAACTGTAAAGATTGGGCTTTTTTGATGAATTGCAGCCTGTTGATTGCCTCGCAGTCGTAATAACGGTAGCCACTTTCACTTCTTTCAACTGGTTTTATCAAGCCCAAGCCTTCGTAATACCGAATTGTTCCCACTGCCACATCAGTTTGCTTCGCCAGCTCACCAATTTTCAGCAGCTTTTTTGGGGATGATACTTCACAGCAAACTTGTTTCACGACAGCAATCATAGTTATTTACTACTATGTGTTGTTATAACTTTAAAGTCTATAGTCGGCTAGAGAGTCAAGTGATAATTGTCAATTTTTGTGTAAAGTTTAATTACAATACTTGTGGGCAAAAATATTAGCTTAAAACTTGATGAGCCAGGGTTACAAATTTGAGGAGATGATATGTCCAAATGATTTGAATTGAGGTTATTTGGAAAATAATATTTACCTATGGGGTTGACTCTATAGCCGGCTAGAGGATTCAGAATGAATGAGTCAAAAGAATTTTGGTGGACACCATGACAAAACGTCAAATTGAGATTTTTACGGCTGACTGTCCTCTTTGTGATGAGACAGTGCAAATGGTGCAAGAACTGACTTGTCCTGACTGTGAAGTATCGGTCTATAACCTGCGACATGAGCAGGAGAAAGCCCAGCAGTATGGAGTAAATGCAGTGCCAGCGATCGCAATCAATGGAAAACTTGTCTTAACTGGTAAACCGAATTTAGAGCAGTTGCGAGCGGCTGGTGTAGGTCAACCCCTAAATTAGAAGCAGTAAGAATGAGGAATTTACCACCCGAATGGGTGGTAAATTCGCATAGGGTACTGTGTACATATAAAGTTAGAAACACGGGAGTTTTGCACTTCTCGTCTTACTGATAAAACATCAGCTAAATTAAACAGCATTTATCCAAAAATCAGCTGTGACGATTTTGCCATTGCGATTGAACTGACCCCAGAGCTTATACTTTCCTGGTTGAGGAAAGCTAGTCATAAAATGAACTTGTCCAGCAGGGGTATCTTTTAGCGCATGGGCATGAACGTAATCTTCTGCTTTCAATGGGGTTGACTGTCGTAAGATGACTAAATGTCCTCTTTCTCCTAAGTATGGCTGCAAGTTTGTAAGCGGTTGATTGTTAGAAGCATCTCGTAATTTAAACATTAAAGCGACTTCTTTCCCTGCTTTCACAGTGGGTTCAGAAACAGCGAGATTAACTTTAGTATCATTGAACGTTTTACTGCGATTTAGGTCAATTTCTGAAGCAGCAATACTGTTTCCAGAAACTTGTGTTTTCATTACTGAGACTTGTTCTGTTTGACCAGCAGGTTTGTAGTCACTAAAAAATGTGTAATTGCCTGCTTGCGGAAAACGGGCTGCAACTTCAAACTGCCCATTTTCTTTATATGTGGGATGAAGATGACTAAAAAACTGAAGATCATCGCTGACAAGAATGAGGTGCATTAGCTTTTCTTGGAAAGTGTCAAAGTTAGCGATCGCTTTCCCATCGGAATCTTGAACGCCAATCACTATTGGAATATTTTTATTAGAGGTAATGTTACTGGTAACTTTGAGTTTTGCCTGAGCAAATGCTTTCTTCTTATCACCCGCGCCACTTGTTGAATGTTCTCTGTGATGGCTCCCACTCATTGAACGCTCCTCATGCTGATGTGTGGTAGCAGATATTGGTTTCCCTTCGTCTCTAGGTAATAAGGAGCAACTTTGAGCCAGTATCAAAGTAGTAGTTATAGCAATTGCATTCATAAATCGATTCATTGATTTTGCTCTATTTTTTAATAATTGAAGTTATTCAAAAGTCTCAATTCATCTGGTGAGTCAAGATGGCAAACATTAAAACCACAATCTTTATTTGCCAAGGTGCTAAGATTAAACTGACAATTAGGCAACCAACTGTAAATAAACTTGTTAGTTCCGCCATATCGTCAGTAGAATTTTTCAAGAGATAACTAACTCCTAGACCAATCGTTAGTGGGAACAGAAAAAGCAAGCCCATATAAGTCACATCTCTTGCTCAAAGCAGAAGGACTTTTCTGAAATGAATATTTGACTATCAGCAATTAGCATTTGACTAATTGCTGATAGTATAAAAAACTCAAAAGCCTAAACAGATGGATAGCCGATAGCAGCTATTAGTTCTTTAATTTTTGTTTTAGATGTTTGAGTTTCTATACTGACAAGTTTTGTGTTTGGATCTGCTTGCACTATGGCTGTAGAATCAATTGATTGAATTGCTTTGGTAATAGTATTCGCGCAAGCAGAACAAGCCAGTTTGGGAACCGTTAGTTGCAGTGTCATAGTGTTAAATTCCTTAAATAACTAATTTATTTATAAATGACTAATTTAATTAGTAAAAATCAGCACATTAAGTTCATCCGTTGATGTGCTGATAAAAAATTAAACAATCAAGCTGTTTATTTAATTTTTTTCAATAATAGGACAAATTGTTTGTTCAGGATTTTCAGGTATTGTTTCCCAACCAGAAACTAGTCCTGATAATTCTTGCCTCAGAATGAGTAATTGCTGAATTTGTTCATCAATAGCTGTTATCTTATCTTGCAGTTTAGCTTTTATATGTACGCAGGGTAATTCACCTCCGTCGTGAACATTCAAAAAATCCTTAATTTCTGATAAGGTCAATCCCAGACTTTGGGCACGTTTGATAAAGTGCAAGCGAGCCAAAACATCAGAGTTAAATAATCTAAATCCACCCTCGGTTCTCCCTAATGATCTGAGTAGGCCTAGCTCCTCATAATAGCGAATAGTTTTAATTGGTACACCGCTAGACTTGGCAACATTACCAATGAGTTTTGGCGCTTCTTGGACTAACATACTTAGCTGCTTTCATGCTAGATAAATTTATTTACCTTATCTTAAACTCTCCAGTCAACTGGAGAGTCAAGTGGGAACAGAATCATCTTGCTAATTATTTGCTACTGGATTATGTGGCAGGCTTTACTTCCATAACACCACGATACATATTCATACCACAGGTGAAGGTATAAATATCTGGTTTGTCTGGCGTGAACCCAATTGATGTAACCTCGTTGAGTGGTAGGTTTTTGGCGATATGGAAATCAGGTAGCCGTATTTCTTCAAGACAACTACTAGGGTCACGGCGTAGGAAGTTAAGGCGAACTCTTTGACCTGCATTGACTAGAATTCGACTAGGTTCGTAGCCTCCATCTACAGTAATATCAATTTCTTGAATACCATCATGGGCTTCAGCTTTTTGGGACTTTGATTTACTTAGGAGAAACCACCAAATTTCTAATCCGATTAACCCCAAGCCGACTGTTGTAACTGCACCTTTTACCGAGAATGGTTGCTCAATACGGCGGAACTGAGTTGTCTTTGATCGCTCGGTAGTTGGCATTTCATGATTCATCTGTGCAACTACTTGATCTGAAGCAACACTGAATGCCAATCCCAAGCTTGCTATACTGCCAATAATTACTTTACTCAACATTTGCTACCTCCTTATACTACTGCTTTAGCTTGAAATTTCCGCAGACGTAGGGCATTTGTCACAACTGAAACCGAACTAAATGCCATTGCTGCACCGGCAATGATGGGGTTAAGCAACCAACCGAAGATAGGGAAGAGAATACCAGCGGCGATTGGAATGCCAGCAACGTTGTAAATGAAAGCAAAAAATAAGTTTTGCTGGATGTTACGAATCGTAGCGCGGCTGAGTTGAATGGCAGTGACAATGCTTCGCAAGTCACCGGAGATGAGTGTGATGTCACTAGCTGCGATCGCTACATCTGTACCTGTGCCAATTGCCATTCCCACATCGGCTTGGGCTAACGCTGGTGCATCATTAATACCATCACCAACCATTGCCACAATCTTTCCTTCTGATTGTAGTTTCTGTACTGTAGCGGCTTTTTGGTCAGGTCGGACTTCTGCCAAGACGCGCTTGATACCAACTTCACGAGCAATGGTTTCTGCGGTGCGGCGATTATCTCCGGTGAGCATCACCACTTCTAAACCCAGTTTTTGCAAAGCGCGAATTGCTTGTATTGAAGTAGGTTTAATAGCATCAGAAATACCCATCAATCCTTGAATTTGTCCGTCAACCGCAATCCAAATCGCAGTTTTGCCCAGATACTCCAAACGCTCTTTATCTTTTTGTAAGGCTTGGGTGTTGATGCCTAATTCTGACATCCAGCGTTGCGTACCAATTTGCACAAGATGACCAGAAACTATACCTTGTACACCACTGCCTGCGATCGCTTCAAACTCTCTGACCGAAGCTAATTCCACTTCTTGAGATTGGGCGTATCTGACAACAGCTTCTGCCAATGGATGTTCAGAATTGCGTTCCACAGATGCCGTAAGTTGCACCAACCTCATCTCATTGCCATTAGCAGTACCATTGACGGTGACATAATCGGTAACTGTTGGTTTACCCTGAGTGATGGTTCCAGTTTTATCTAGTACTATTGTTTGGATTTTGTGCGCTAGTTCCAAGCTTTCGGCACCTTTAATCAAAATGCCATTTTCCGCACCTTTACCCGTTCCTACCATTACAGAAGTTGGTGTGGCTAAACCCAGCGCACAAGGACAGGCGATAATTAGTACTCCGACTGTGGTGATCAGCGCTAAAGTAACGTTGCCTGTAAAATTAAACCAAATGATGAAAGTGAGCAGTGCGATCGCAATCACCGCAGGTACAAACCATCCAGTTACTTGGTCTGCTAATCTCTGAATTGGGGCTTTGGAACCCTGTGCTTGCTGCACTAATTGGACAATCTGCGCCAGCACAGTATCACTTCCGACTCGTGTCGCCCGAAACTTGAAACTCCCAGTTTTGTTAATGGTAGCTCCAATCACTTCATCGCCTGGTTGCTTTTTGACAGCCACACTCTCCCCTGTCACCATCCCTTCATCAATTGTGGATGCTCCCTCAATTACTTCCCCATCAACAGGAATTTTCTCACCAGGACGAACCAATATCACATCTCCAATAATTACTTCTTCAATTGGGACATCTACTTCTCGTCCATTACGAATCAAACGAGCCGTTTTAGCTTGTAACCCAATCAACTTACGGATAGCTTCTGAGGTTTGTCCTTTAGCACGATTTTCAAATAGTCTTCCTAGCAAAATCAGGGTAATGACGACAGCAGCAGTTTCATAATATACATCTGGTGTTAACCCCTGATTGATAAAAAAGCTGGGAAATAATGTGGGAAATAGCGAATAAAAATATGCTGCACTTGTACCCAAAGCAATTAGAGTATCCATTGTGGCAGCATGACGTTTTAAAGCTTTCCAACCATTGATGTAGAAAGAGTAACCACACCAGAACTGTACTGGGGTAGTGAGTATCAACTGTATCCAAGGATTGTGTAGCCATGCTGGGATAAAGGGTAAGTGTAACCCTGTCATCATGGGCAGTGAACCTATGACCAACACAGTGCTAATAATGCCTCCTACCGCCACCTTTCGCATTAAATCGCGGGATTCTCTTAAGCGATGTCTTTTTTCAGCATCATCTTCTCCCGCCATTAGGTTTTGTTCTTGGAGCGGGTAGGCGGAATAACCTGCTACATCTACCGCCTCTTGAATAGCTTCTAAATCAGTTCGTCTAGGGTCATATTTAACTGTTGCCTGTTCTGCTCCAAAATTCACTATACATTCATTGACACCGGGGACAGAATTAATCGCATCTTCAATGCTGTTGGCACAAGAGGCACAACTCATGCCGCGCAGTTTGAGTGTGGTATTCTCCATCTGACTGCTCCAATGAGTAAATGGCGCTAACTAATTTCATCTTGAATGCTCCAGTACACTGGAGAGTCAAGGGTAGTGCTGAAATTTTTTTTAAGCGCATATTGATGCAGCATTATCAATGCTTACACTTAAAGATGTAGATGGTGAATATGTGGCTCAAATTGCTATCAATACCAGCAGCGGAATAAAGGCAAATACTAATGGAACCAGCTGACTGCCGCATTTCCAAGCCACTTTGTGACAATAATATCTACGTTTACTTAAAAACGGGTGCAGAGTTTGCTGATACCAATTCTCCATGAAGATGCACAGAATAAAATACTTGAAACTCCATGCTTTGCAAGGAAATTATTCTATGCAGGCTCACATAGATTTGGTATGACGCAATTGAGAATTCTGGATGTCAAAGTACCAAAAGAAGTTTTTGAGCAATGATGGTTGCTACAGTAACACCACAGCAATGACTAAAAAACACTACACTCCTTCTAGAAAACAGCAGAGTGGTGAAAATGGTCTTGGCGAGGCAATTTTCTAGCTTTGAAAAATATGCCCCCTCCCCCCATTTCTGTTAAAATCTTAATATAAAAGACTTGTATAACTATGCCCCCTGATAAATGAATACCTTGACATTTTTCCGCAGCTTGAGAAATCCGGTATTTGCAAGGCTGTACACTGCTCAGACCACTAGTTTATTGGGCGATGCACTTACTTGGGTAGGTTTAGCCCTTCTGGGCTTTGAGTTAGCTGGAAAGAATGCTGCGGTTGTGCTTTCAGTTGCTTTGACTCTGCGTGTGACTGCTTTTGTGTTGCTGTCTCCCCTTGCAGGTGCGATCGCAGACCGCTTTGATCGTAAGAAAATCATGGTTGTTACCCATATATTCAGAATGCTAATTGTGGGTATGTTGCCTTTTGTGACGCAGATTTGGCAAGTTTACGTATTAATATTTGCGCTGAACGTCTTTAATGCTTTCTTCACCCCAACTTACCAAGCCACGATTCCATTAGTCACGAGTGAGAATGACTATGCAGGCGCGATCGCTCTTTCGGCTGCTACTTTTCAATTACTTGGTGTACTTGGCCCTGGTATCGCTGGGAGTGTCGCCGCCTTCATTGGTGCGAGACAAGTTTTCTTTTTGGATGCTCTCAGCTTTGCGATCGCGGCAGTCTTAATATTCACTTTACCAGGTCAGCTCGTCGTTGCACAAAATCAACAGCCTTCCAGAACAACACGCCGAACATGGGGAGACATTAAAGACGGTACAACTCGCCTGCTTACAGATGCACCTATCCGTTACGCGCTAGGGATGCAGTTAGTCGCATCAATTGCCGGAGCGCAAATCTTAGTAAATACTGTTGGATATGTTCAAGGTACACTCAAATTGGGAGAAGTGCAGTATGGATGGGTGATGGCGGCTTTTGGGATTGGTGCAACCCTGTGTGCAGTTGCGGTTGGTACGTTCAATAGAAGTTTGCCACGTACAACGTTTGTTTTGATTGGTGCAATTTTGATCACATTGGCTTTGTTGCCCGCTAACTACGCAAATTTAGCACCACTGATGCTGTTATGGTTTGTGGCGGGTGCAGGGCAAAGTTTAGTGAACTTACCCACCCAGACATTAATTGCAGACCGCATCCCAGCTGGTGTACAAGGACGAGTTTATGGCGCACACTTTGCCTGGAGTCATCTTTGGTGGGCAATCTCCTACCCTCTTGCCGGTTGGTTGGGAAGTAACTTTGCTGAACGTGAGTTTCTTTACGGTAGTTTAATTGGCTTCATGCTGCTAGTAGTACAAATTACCCTCTCACCTCAGGAGCATGAACACGAACATCTCCACTATCCTAGTGTGCATGAACATAAACACATCCACGATGAATACCATCAGCATAACCACGATGAGGGGATAGCTATAGGCGAACCTCACAACCATCTTCACGAACACACGATGATTATCTATCACAACCATCCTCACAAGAGAGATATTCACCATCGCCATAGTCACTAAATTGCTGTTACTACAACTGCACGAATTCGTATTAAAAGAAATGAGTACATATCAAAGAATGTCAAAAGGACTGGGAGAAACTACTCAGACTTAATAAATCAGTTGTAATAGAATTAAATGGCGGATATTTCTGTTTTCAAAATACTGTTAATACAGAATACATTCCATTGCGGCAAACTGTTTTCAATCCCATGTACCCGTATAGGCATCCAAATCACTCTCACCTGTGAAATTCAGCCATTACGTCTCACCTTCTTGAAACGCTAACTCCAACGAAAACGGTAGGCACCCAGGATTAGCAGCTGCCCACTCGTTGGCTTCTGCAATTAGGGTTTTGTTACCTGAATCGAGATAGAATTGCATTTTGGCACTCTGCTCCAGTCTTTCGCGTTCCCTGCCTCCTATCAAGCGTCGCGCAATTAGGCAATACTCTCTAGCTACACGTTTGGCGTGGGATGCTGCTTGGAGTCGCAACTTAGTCAGTTTCTTCAGTTCTGCCAAAGCGAGAGCGGCTGCTGAGTCGCCTGAAGGTGTACTTTGCTCGCTAACTTCGGCTTTTTGTGAGATTTCAGACGGCACAATTGCAGCTGTAGATGCAGTAAACAGAATACTGGCAGAATTGATTAATAAGTTTTTGTTATTGTAATTTTCAGCCGCGCTGGGGTTAGAAAGGTATTTAAAATCCTTATCTGAATTAGTTTGATTAACGTTTTCAGCTAGTTGTATAATATTTGAAGAACCTAATGAATTATCAGAATTATTAATGCTTGAAGTTAAAGACAAATCTTGTGATTGTAATAAATTCAATTCTTCAGAATTAAAATTAATTTCTTCAGATTCATCTTGTACCTGTGGTAAAAACAATTCCCCTTCAGACACAGTAACTTCTTCAAAACTTGCTAATGCCAACTGCCCTGTAGGGGCATCGGCAGCAGGCGGTAGGCAGTTACAAAAAACCTTCATATAAAAAGAATGACCGTAATTCCCGATTTGATAAGAATTTTCAGCACTTTGTTTTGCAAATGAGTTTTGAAAACTATTAAATTGCCCGTCATTGCTTGATTGATAAGGGTTTGAGCTATTTTCTGCCCACGGATCTAAGATGTAGCGCGTGGGATGCCACAAATGCAAGTGCTTTTGTAGTGTCTCTTGTGAGATAGTTTTGTGAAAGCGGCGCTTGTATTCAGCACGTATTGCTTTCCCTCGTTCAGTAGCCCCTACTGGCAACCCACTATCCCACTCTATTGCCCTTACCACTAACTGGATGCGTTGTTGGGCTTGTTGGCTGCGTTCCCAGTTCTGTTGCTTACGACGGTCAAATGGGATTACATTGTCTTTGGGTTTATCTATGTTGTTAATGCCTGCTATGGCTTCTGCAAATGTGTTGGCGAATGTACCCAATAACCTTTCGGGATAGCTAATGTAGGCACTGTACCATTTGTTGCGAATTGTGGATTCTACCCAATGCCGCACTCTAGGTTCGATTTCGTGTTGGTGTCGGCAATATTGGCTGTAGCCAGGGGCGTTAATTGCGGTAGTAAGGCAAAATTCGACTAATTTATCACTCTCTAAGTCTAAAAAGACGATTCCGTAGCCTACGAAGATTTGTAGGAGGGTGTTTGTTTGTCCTTTTCCTGTCCAGCCTGTAGTGATGATTTCTTCCCAGTTGGCACGCCACTGTACAACGTCAGCAGATTCTTGCTTGCGATATCTCTCCCGTGAAATTTGTTTTTTGGCTTTGTTCGCTACCCGTTTTAGTTTCGTTAAATCTTGCCGACTTGCCGCGCGATCGCAATAGTCGAGGAAGATAGAAACTGAGTCACTAATAGGTTGTAGGTCATCATTAAGTAAAAATGACCCGCTACCCGGTTGCATGGGGCAACGGATGGCTTTGTAGTTAGTTATTTGTTTGGCACTATATGGTTTGGTGTTGGGGAAGATTTCTAGGTGTCCTTGGCGCAGGATAAAGCCTGCGTTTCTTAAGGTAATCTCTAGGGCGCAGGCTAGGGGAAAGGTAGGTAGGGGAGATGCGAAGCTTAGGATTAGGTGATAACCGCCACTAAAGCTGGACTGGAGGATAATGATATCGACTATGCCGATGTCCTCTAGCGCTGCTTTGATACGATTTATGGATTCAATGTTATGGTAGTCGCCTTCTAAGTCTAAATCGATTGTGGCGTAACGAGTTGTGTCGTTAAAGCGCAGACCTACTAGTTTCGACTTGTCCTGGTGCAGGTTCCACAGTTGGGAGGGTTGGAGGTAATAATCGATAGTGCGCCATGCTGGTTTTGTACCTTCTACTAAAGAAGGGGCAACTATCGCCCCAAATGGATGCCAAAAGCGCTCTACGTAGCGTTTACCCACGGATTCGGCGGGCAGGTGGGGTTTGATTTTCTTTTTTGAAGGCTGTGAAAGACTTAATTGGGGCTTGTTATCAAAATCTGCCCCAAAATCTTCTTGGTACATGAGTGACTGTCCTGATGATTTTTGTGCATCAGGTAGCCTCGCTGTTGGTCAAAATGTGTTAGCCTAAATTTGAAATTTTTATGTTTAAGCGGTTGGTTATCCGCTTGTTGGAGACGACTGGTAATCGTCTCATGGTTGAAAGCAAACAAAGGTTTATACTTGTTTAGGCTTAGATATACGTAGGCTTAGGCTAAGATTTAGTCCAACACGCTTCACCAACAACAATGCGACTACCCAACTTTTTTTTGGTAATTATTTAAATGAGGCAGTTCTAGCGGAGTTGTCACTAAATCGACAAAAGAGTTTTAGGATAACAATGCAAAGCTAGTAACACCCACAAGTGTCACCTCACATTGGCTCTTGTTAATACAACTGGTGAAGATGAAATTACTCATACTCCACCATCGAGTTTAAAAACAAAAAACAGTCAAATATCTTGATACGAGTTCAGCACCCACAATAGTGAACTCGTATTGCAATTAGTATTGAGATGCTAATCTAGTAAGTAATGTTAAATTGTGGGATAAATTCTCTACTAAATTAGCAGCCCACAGCTACCTATGCAGCACAAATCTTATCCTTTTTTCTATTTGTAGAAACTTCCATTGCTTTCATTTGGGTCTTATAATCTTCCCAAGTTTTTTCAAATACGTCAGACTCATACATCCGCAATAAAACCTCCTCTTTATCAGTTAAATTTGGGAGTTTTAACAACTCCGCCAAAGACACCTGAACTGGAAAAACATCACTAAACTTTTGCATTAATTGAAATATTCTCTTCCTCTGTGATGCAGATGGTTCATCCTGCAATTCTGCATCAATTTGTCGCGGGCGTAGATTCACAATTTCTAGGCTCATATTCCCTAAATTCCTCAATCCAAACACAACAAACTCATTAGTTATAGCAATAACCCGTCCCACAATTTCCAACTCGGGCCGCAGTCTCTTTTTGAATTGATATACTTGGTCAAGCTGGAAACGTCGAAACGGATTGCGCTCGCCATTCAGCATCCAAGCAATACCATCGCCTATACTACCTATCTCATCTGCCTCCAGAAGGTCTATTACCTGGTTACAAATATCTTGATTGCAAACAAACTTGTATGCTGCATCAATACTCCGGTTAAATTCCATCTCCAGTGCAACAACTGCCTTAAATTTTTCCATGTCTCGTAATTGAGAAATTAATTCAAAAACTTTCTTGCCCTTGTGATAACTACCAACACTTATATTTAGATTCTCCGAAACCTCCCGAATCACGGGTTTACCCTTCTTTAATTGAGACTTATTCTCAGTTACCGAATGATTCAAATTTGAACACTTCGATTCATTCAAACGACGAGCGCTCTCCCTTTGTCTTTCTTTCGCTTGGGGACGAAGTACGCTCTCCCAGTACTGCCCCTCGTGAAATTTCTGGTAATGAGTCTTCCCGCCTTCGCGATGAAGATTAAAGTCAAGCACTAGTTTCAAATCTTCTTCAGGCGAATCAGACTCAACAAATTCCACTTTCACAGTGGAAATCCCTAACTGGCGAGCTATCTGCAAGCGACACTTACCTGCCAAGACTACATTGACACCAGTACGTGCAGATACCTTTAAAGATTCAAGAATCCCTTTTTCCGAGATACTTTTTTCCAAAGCTGGACGTTCCTCATTCTCACCATATATTTCTATCAGCTTCGGATGAACAACCAACTCCGCAGGCGAAATATATACAATTGCCGGATTCTGCACAAGAGACATATTTATACTCCGGTTCACAAATTGTCACTCAAAAGATAATTTCAATCTTGAAAATCCCGACAATAAAGCAGGAAAAGCTTCAGCAGCAAAGTTTGTAGCACTTCTATCCCTTGGGAAAAGTGACAATTTTAAAAAATAATTAATTCTTGTAAATACCAAAGATTACCTACCAGAAAATCTCTCAAAGAGAATTTTCTCGCGCAGTAACTATTATTCTCAACCCATTGACAACTAATACAACTGAAGAGATATTTAATGCACTGGTATTGAGAAAAAAAGCATCTATCTAAAGAATGATTTGTAAAACTGTGTAAACTCATGATATGATGGCTCTAGATAACTAAATTGACAAAACAAAATTCCGTCCTGTTCTAGTAACAGGTGGTCTTGTTTTTTCTCAAAGCCCTGTTTGCACCAGGGCTTTGAGTGAATCTTTAGGAAAAATGGACTCTACAAAAAAAGTATATCAGGCTTCATTCCATTTGGCAAAATTGTACAGTAAAGAGGGGTAAATTTTTAGATGCCTCGTCTTCAAATACTAAATTCTATTGAAAAGCAAGCACTAGAGCACATAGCAGCGACCAGCAGCGATGAAGTTAGCAAAAGAGCGAAAATTTTGCTAGGGCTAAACGAAGGCAAAAGATATGTAGCCTTAGCCCAAGAGATTGGCGTAACCGAAAACTCAATAGCAAAGTGGAAGAAAAGATGGACATCAAGTACCATCTTGTCAGAAACCCAGGAGTCGGCGATCGCAAAAGCTAACGAGGTATTAGGTGTCAACGTCGGTAGACCTAAGAAGTGCAAAAGTACAGAGGCAAGCAAAATTGTCGAAATCAGCCAATGGAGCAAAAATCGAAAACCCAGTCGTTCAAAGCACCATTACCATACGCAGGTAGCTGAGGAAGCCACTCGGAGGGGATTACCAACATTATCGCCAAGAAGTATAGGACGCATCTTGGAAGCCCAAACTTAATAGAAGGAATTATCAAGCAAGCACCATCCTATATCAAGGAAGTAGTTTTGAAATCCCAATTTTTACCGAAGCTTTTCATCAAACTCTAAGCAAGCATTTCCACAAACTCGACCACTTGAGCAGAAGTTACTTGTTGTGCGATCAGAAAATCAACGAGTCCATCGAGTTTTTTACGGTTGTAGACGGTAGAATAGCCTTGAATCTGGCGTTCCTTACAGAACTGTCGCAGCTTCCGCGCGCCTAAACCCAAAAGCTTCTTCCTCTCTTCGGTAACGTCTACTAGCACAAGTTGTCTGGCTTCATCCGCAAACCTAGTTTCAACAAGTGGCGGCGCAGTTTCAATAATCGAAGATTCTGGTTCAGAAAATTCTTTTTCATTAGAAACAGCACCAATCACAGTCAAATCCCCCTGAGTTTCCAAAACTGGCGACTCTTCAGAAATCACCGCAGCGCTATTACTAACTTGAAGTGATACTGATTGAGCAGGGACAAAAATCACGTACAAGATTGGGAAGATAATCAAAAACAACTCGATTGGAAACAAAACATCGTTAACAGATTGCACAAAAGGTGATATTGCAAAAGCAGACATAATGTGATCCCTCCATGAATTACTGATGGGCGGCGTTATAGCGGCTTGCCACCCAGTAGCGGGGGGAAACCCCCGTACTGAGTGAAAGCTTTTATACGTATCCCATCCACCAGTAGGAGGAAGGAGGGTAAATTGCCTTTAAGCAATTAGACAAACCAAGTTTTCCAAAATTTGCAGTTGTTGAATTTTAGAAATTACCAATCCAAGATACAGAAATTACAAAAATGCGATTTTTCCGACTTGCACCCGCAGCTTTTAGAAACTTCCTTATTCATCCCAGCACTCCAGATTTTTTACTTTTAAGGTAGTTGACGTAACTAACCAAGTTATAGTTATATTTGAGTTCTTGGGGAACAAAAGTTGAGTAAGGATGCAGCGCTACACCATCACGGCGAAAGCGGTGACAAGGCGCATATATATCAAAAAAGATAGATATCTCATCACCATCAACCTCGATTTTGGCTATGCCCTTAAGTTCCTTCGTAAACTCCGAAACTCGCCCTGATGCTACGTAGTCAAAGACCACTACATTTCGAGTGCGGAAATACTGGATGTAGGAAAGAAGTCTCGCTTCCGTACCAAGCTCAAGCAGTCTATCAGAATGTTTCAGCAAGATACCGGAATAAGAAAAAGAAAACCTACGATTAGCGTATTCATCCCACAAAATAAGGTCGCCGTAAAACTTGCAAATATTCGCCTGATTGGACGATATTTCTCTATTTAAGCTTTCGACAACAGCATCATCTTCAAATGGAAACAACGCCTTACGTTCATCCCATTGCTTATCTGGACAGCAACCATCTTCAAACCATCCGTATGAATGAATGCCACAAACAATATTATTGGCACCATGCAGTAACTTACACCCAGCACACACTTGCAAATAGCAAGAAGTAAATTCTTCGCTATTAACTGCATTAACATAGCGTCGGTGTATATTTAAATGCTCCTCTAAAGCTTCACAAGGTAAAGGCTTATATGAGGAAAAAGTTTGTCCAATTAATTTGTCTGGATCAATTTCATCACAGATTACTGCCAAGTCATCAATGTGGTGAGAACGTAATTCCTCGTAAAGTACAAATTTTCGATACGGTTCTTCCTCAAATCTGCAAATAACCAAGCCCTTTAAATCAGAATGTCCCTCAAAATTCATCACCGTATAGGTGTAAATAAAAGGCACATCATTAGATTTTTCAAAGCTCTCATATTTTGTAAATACAAGCGGTTTTATGTCAGCTATTTTTGCAGGTTCTATCCTAGAATTAGTTTCCTCCGATTCTTCAACAATACTTAAGAAAGCACCGCCCAAGGAAGCAAAAATAATTCCGGTAAAGCCCAATACAATAGCACCAATGCCGGTAGAGGCAATTTGTTCAGAGCGTTCTTTCTCAACAATTGGGAATCCGCCCCTAGCTAAGTACAATAAACCCAAACCAGAAAAAGTTGCTATAGCGCCCAAACCAATAGCAGTCAAAGACACCATTCCAAAAGCAGCATTAAAGTTCCTCAAGCAATTAAACGCAAACTTCTTCAACATAATTCATCCCTCCAAAATGCAGGTCACAAGGTTTTTAATTACTCTCGCCCCGGTATGGATTGGGATTTGCTGAGAACTACACTACTAACCTACTCCTTACTCTATTAACAATTCCAAAACTATTTAATAGATTCGTCCTGGTTAATTTTCAGTGTCGGCAGTAGTTTCATCCTCAATAGTGATAGCAAGAGTCGAACTTGCTTTATTGCTTAAACCAACATTCCACCCGGAGCGGATATCACCAAAAAACGATATCTATAAGCCATATATCTACTGTCCAAGAGTCCAAGTATTAGTTTCGTTTAATTCCAATCTTTCAAAATAGTTAGCAAAACCTGGAAAGTGAAAATATTCTAACGGCATCCGAGATATTAATAGTAAAGAAAAATTTTCTAGTTGAGCTAACTGTTGTAATCGAAATAAGTCGTCGATAAAACTATCGCTAACAAAGTGTAATCTATCAAAATTATCTATCACCAGCAGTTTATTATAACCATCAGATAATTTGCTTATGATATTTTGCCAATCCTGCTGGTAGTAAAAACTGAAGCTAATAGGAATAACGTTGAATAGATGATCCACACTAAAAGGATATTCAAGATTGAGGTAAACAGACTCTAAGTTAATATCCTTGAGTAAACAGTTTTTAACAGTAAGAGTCTTACCAATATTTTGCTTGCCCCATAGGTTAATATTTTTACCTACATTTACCTGATCGATTAACTGACGGTAGTCTTTATAACGTAACATTATCGTCATCCTTTAAATCCAATATATCCATAAGTTAAATTGACACTAAATATGTGATTTTTTGACTATGCTTTTCTAAGCTGTTTCGGGAAAATTGGTTAGATACAATAAAATTATCTAACAGAAAATCAGGTGATTGTGAAAGTCTCAAAAGCACACCATCATCACCACTACTGCGATGATAATAATGAACTACAGGTGATTGGATAACTGTCAAGTTATCGTTACGGATTGCTTGTCCTGTAACCAGACCATCCATGATAAATTTGGCGGCAGCAGCTACGTTATCGCTATCTCGTCCAAAATTTTTGAGATACCAATGAAATTCAATCCAAACTGCACCATCCAAACAAAAATCACATTCTCTAACAAATTCACCAATTAAGTTTGTCCAGTACTTCTTAAGTTCAGCACTAGCTTGCCAACTCGACCGTGCCTGGTTGATAATTTCGTTCATACAAGGGGGTAAAGGCATAGTCAGTTCAAATATCATCTTCAACGCCACCTTTCAAGCTATTTAAAAAATCCTCAACAACATTTCTAAATTTCTTGTACGATCTACCATCTTGACGGGATAAATTAAATACCGCTTTGACAATTTCATCAAGTTGATAACCCTTTTGATGCAAATTCAAAATTGAGTTTCTTGCTTCCTCGTCAAGCTGTACCTTAAAGTTAAAACTGCCCTCAAAATCAGTTTTATGCTGTTTAGTTTTAGTATTAATTTTAGTAACAGCAGTGGTTTTAGATTTACCACTGTTATTACTATTCCTCTCGCCATACAAACTAGCTACAAATTCATCAAAGTCTAACCCAGATTTCCATGCTGTATAGGGGTCGTTCTGATTTTTAGCTTCTAGGAGTAATTGCTGGAAGTATTCAGGGTCTTCATCATCAGCTACATAAAGCGCCTGGAGTCGCAGCACTTCAGTCGTTTTGTACAAGAAATCTCCGTATCCCAGTAAATAAACTGCACGTTTGTCTTTATCGTCTCCAAGGATAATACAACTGTCTTCAGGGCGAGTCGTAACAAAGGCTGTCTTGGCTGGAAAGTTTGAGCGAATCAACGGATCAATCACGTTTTTATCAGGCCGTTGCGTGTACAACAGTACATGAATCCCTGCACCACCCGCTTTTGCAAGCAACTTCATCAGCGCAGTCTCAATGCGATCGCAGTAGTTATCATCGGAAAGTAGGTCAAAACACTCGTCAATCAGACAAATCACTCGCGGCATGACAAAATCAGGTGCAAACCGCAGGTTGTACTGTGCGATCGTTTCAATACTACTGTGGCGCTCAAATTCCTGGTAACGCAATTCCATTTCTTCTACCAAGTAATCTAGCAAGTTAGCGGTAGACTCTGCATCACGCGCAACTGGGGCAACAAGATGGGGTAGCCCATCAAATTTACCAAAGGTCACGCGCTTAACATCCGAAAGCGCTAATCGAACAACAGAAGGTGGATACTGCCGCACTAAATATAAGATTGCTGCTTTCTCAAATTGCGACTTTCCACCCCGCGTCCGCCCACCACCCAGGATATGAGTCACGTTGTCGCTATAAAGTGGAATTTCGACATAGGTGCCATCAACATCAACACCACCAGGAATAGATACAGAATGAATGTCAGGTTCACTGTCAAAAGTAAAATAATCGCGGAAATAAGCAAATTGTCTATCTAATCGGGGTATGTCAAATACAACTCCTCCAGGCACTACACTCACCATTGGTGCAAATTTCAAGCCTAACTCTTCACCAAGCTGCTGCACTAGGTCATTACCGATGTCTTCTACTTTTTTGTAACTAACACCCCGTCCCAGTTTTACTCTAATACGGTTAAAAGTAGGGCCATTTTTGGCATCAACATACTTAGCATTAATATTAAAATCTTCTAAGGTATCAACTAATAACTTCCCTGCCTGTAACATAGTTAAATTCTGTGAAGTAGCAATCTCATTTGCACCAGTATTTCTATCTAAATATTTAGGCTCTTTTAAAATAATTGAGCCATCACCTGTCAGTTTTAAATCTAATGGCTTACCTGTGGCACGCGCAACAAGCACTGCCGTTCGGTAACAATAGTTTTTAATGCATTTATCTCTAGATTTATTAGCTAAATCAGTAAAATAACTAGTTTCTTTATTTATTAAGAATAAATTATAAAGATTTTCTTGAACTACTTCATATCCAATCTGCTTAAGATGAATATTTTTGATTGATTCAATGTATTCAAATAAAGATTCAATTGGTGATATGTTAACTATCTCAATCATCTTATGATATACGTTATTTTGCTCCCACTGTGATGGCATCCGATTGATATGAATATATTCAAGTGCGTAACGTACAAACTCGTACTGGTTTAAAGTACAGTGTTCTGCACATATTGATAATACTTCTTCATCGTTTGTACCTGCAATTACTGATTCGTATATTGACTGAAATAAAAATTCTAAATTAAATTCTATAACCGGACGTGATAATTTTGCTCTAAAATCTATTTGTTGTAGAACAGTTTCAGCATAATAGACCATTGGGGAAGGTAAAGTCTCCCGTACATTATCTATAATCTCTTCATTGCCCAAACCATCTTGTTTTGCCTGCACAATTGCAGTTAAAAGCTGTTGTTTTTGAAATTCAATATTACCATTAGTGTCATTGCATTGTGATGATATCACTAAGTTTTCACCTCCTAGAAATTTCCAGCTTCTGTAATTGCTGCTGATAGTAAATTCTTAGTTTATCAATTGATTTAGCATTTTGGTTGTAATTATTACAAGGAAACGAAGCCCAAATTCTACCTACTTTGCATATCGCAGTATCAAACTTTCCTGCTTCAACATCACTTAACGCATTATTACGACGAATATATTCAATTGCCATCTTGTCCTGAGAAGCCGGGCTAAAATCCTTTAAGTTTAATTTTGGCTGAAGATCATACCAACTTTTATCCAACATTTGATAAGCACCAGCCGCAGTTGAACAAATATTTTTACCATTAATAGGAGCGCACTGTTTCTTTAACGGGTGTGTAGAAAAATTATTAAAAGTTCCATTAAATACTAACTTGTGATAACTTTCTGGCTCACTGGTTCCTGTTTCTGCCCAACGAATTGTCGCTAAAAAAGCACTCAACCGTGGTGAATAAGGATGTGGTGAGTAAGAACTTGTACTAACTCTTCCTCTTAAACTATTTAATGATACTGAAGAAACACCAGTACTTTGAGAAATTGAAAAATAAATGCCCAAAGTAATTAAGGAAGCAGTTGACAGATGAATGGGTTGAAAACGTAATATAAATTGACGGCGAGTATTTTGCATTAACTCAACTAAACTATCAACAATAAACCCAAATTGCCAACTATCAATTGCCTTACCAAAACTATGCATATAACATGATGGCAACTGACATGGCAGTGAAGCTACTCCTTGACACTCCCTGCTCTAAAGAGAAAGGGATTCTTGGTTCAGTGACTCGCCGTTAGACAATTGGTTTACACCAATTCCCCAAGAGGGCAAATCTCCCCAAGCGTAATTTCCCGTGTGCCCCACGGTACTTAATCCTAGGTTCAGGATATTTATACTGGCATTGACATCTCTGTCTTCTACATATCCGCAATGTGTGCAAATATGGGTTCTAGTAGATAGAGATTTATTCACTTTCTTGCCGCAGTTAGAGCAATTTTGGCTTGTGTTGTAAGGAGAGACAGCAACCGTTACCTTCCCATATTTATGACCAAAATACTCTACCCAACTGCGAAAAGTTGACCAACCAGCATCACTGATTGATTTAGCTAGATGTTGGTTCTTGACCATGCCTTTCACATTTAAATCTTCATAGGCTACCAAATCATTAGATTGGATGACGGAGTAAGCCAATCTCTTGCAATACTCTTTTCGCTGCCTACTTACTCTTAAATGCTTACGCGCATACCTATTTCTAGCTTTGTAGTAATTATTAGACTGACGAAGCTTGGCTTTATTTTTAGCTTGATTGAATTTCTTAGATTTTTTGCGATTAGCTCGATTCAACTGCTTTTCCGACTTGCGGTAAAACTGGGGCGAGGGTTCTACATTACCTCTACTATCAGCAATGAAATACTTTAATCCTAAGTCGATACCAACTACTTGATTTGTTGGCTGCGTTTTAACCTTAACATCAACATCAAGTACGAACTGAGCGTAGTAACCGTCAGCGCGACGTACTAAACGGACACGCTTAATTTGTTTAATGTCGTAGTAATTAAGATCATAAGTTCCCTTCAAATTGAGTGTTCCTATGCCTTTCTTATCTGAAAAACTAATGGCTTTACGAGTTTTAGAAAGCTTCCACCCAGAGGTTTTGTACTCCACTGATCGGCAATTTTTCTTAAACTTTGGGAAACCCTTTTTACCATTAATCTTTTTCTTGCAGTTATCGTAAAATCGGCTAATTGCGCTCCAAGAACGTTCCGCCGCCGACTGCCGAGCCATTGAATTTAGTTGAGCAGCAAAGGGAAATTCAGCAGCTAGTATCGCACAGTATTTGCTGAGGTCATACTTGCCTACATTTTTATTATCCATCCAGTAACGTAAACATTTGTTTTGGATGAATTGACTGGTGCGAATGGCTTCGTCAATAGCACGATACTGCTTGTCTTTTCCTTTGACTTTGAACTCATAGATTATCATGGCTCAACCTGATTTATCTCGACTGATTTAAGAAAGCCAAATTTATTTGGCTATATGCTTATATGCACCGGATTTATTCAGGATTTTAGGTATCACGACTCATAACTTTCAACGGGTTGCTAAATATTCGTGTAAATAAGGACGGGGGTTCTGTGTTACACCATTAACGTGAACTTCAAAATGCAAATGCGGCCCCGTGGAAAAGCCCGTACTACCTACTGCTGCAATCATCTGCCCACGCACAACTTGTTGTCCTTGCTGTACATACAGCTGACTGGCATGACCGTACAGAGTAGATAAACTTCCCTGATGCTGAATAACAACTGCTTTGCCATAACCACCCTTGTCGCCTGCAAAAACCACTCGACCAGCATCAATCGCATAAATTGGCGTACCCTTGGCTGCACCAAAATCAATCCCCGCGTGAAACTTGCGATCGCCTGTAATTGGGTGTATCCGCCAACCAAACTCTGAGGTAATAGGAGTACCAGCAGCAGTTGGAAAGACAATTCGACGATTATTTAAAACCTGATTACTACGAATAGTTTTTGGTAGTATTAGACCTTGGAGAGATTTAACTAACAGTTGAGATTCAATCCATCCAGAAACCTGGGGAATGACCATAGCTGCAATTAAAACTGAGGTTGCGATCGCATATCTCCAATTTCCACTCGAACTAGTATCGACCGTCTCATCCAAACTAGTTACAGTCGAATTACTAACCTCCTTACCACCGTCAGTTTCAAAGATTATTCGCATTGCCTCAACGCCTTTTCGCATTAGCAGGAGCAACCTGCCAACAACCAATCCTTGCAGTACTCAATACTTCCTCAAAATCATTCCTAGCCACACGGCAATCAGGAGAATTTAGCCCATTCCCAGATGTTGCAGGTTCCCTTACTTGAGGAGAGTAACGTGTAGGAACAGGAGTAGAAGATATATTCACGCCAGGTGCGGCAGTTGGGACAACAGCCGACGATGAAAACTGAAGCTTTTGTACCAATGCCACAGCATTACGCCAGTTATAAAACTGCAAATATCCCGGTTGCAAAATATCTGCAATCCATACCAGCAGTACGAACCAAAAAATTGCCTTTACCGTCATTATTCCAATTGCTTAACCACAGGCAGGGCAAAAGAGGGAACTTCCTTGGGTACAACTTCAATCTTCTTCCCAGACGCATACCCCGGCCCGGTATAACTGCCATTTAGGAAAAAATTCAACAGCATTATTAACAACCACACTCCCACACCAGCTACACCCACAGGAGATTTAATTACATCAGATAAAAAATATACTGGATACCAGCCAAATCTCCAGGGGTTTTGCGGGTGCAACCGATGTGCTTTCCAAGTCTCAATGTAGGGAATCTCTATCTGAGGAACCCTCGGCTTATAGGAAGTAGGTGCATTGATATACCTAACTTCTACTGGCTGAGTCTCATAAGTAGTCATGGGAGAAATGTTAGGTTGCTGATTTACCATTCCTCCTTGCTGCACCTGTTGCAACATATTTTGCAACCGATTTGCAGGCACGATTGCTCCGCCTTCAGAATAATCAACATCAAAGTTGCGGCGCTGATTTCTGTTCATAATATGACCTCAAATTAAGTAACTAGCTGGCGGGTTTATCATTTACCTGGGAGTTAGTATCTTCCCAAAAATCTTCATCCTGAAGTTGGGCGTAAAACTCCTCTGGAGATAACATTCCAGGTTGATTTTGCACTCCATCTTCAACAAATTGGCTACTATGTACTCGCCCTAACCCAGAAACACTAGAACGAGGAGAAAATTGGACTACATTCTTGGCAGAGAATTCGCTATTTAATCTCATCCCAGAAGAAGGTGATACCGGGGGCATTAAAGAAGGCTGAATGTCAGTATCAGAAGCACCAACATGAAGTTGTTGATTGCCAGGATTAGCCAAGTTATCAGACAGTTCGTCTCTCTCTTCAATTGCATTGTTGTAGTCAGAAATTCCCCAGCCTAAAAAACAAGTAAACCCAGCCAGAAATATAACTGCACTCATCCAATGCACTCCTGAATTGGGAGATGGCATCATCTCAACTGTTGTGCGAGTTGAACCTTCAAGGGTAGTACGAATAGGGGTACGTTTGACTGCCGCTACAACATTGAGCGAACACAAAGCTATGCAAATTATCGCAGCAGCAAACTTGACATACATGACATCATCCCCTCGATTTATTAACAGGCTGTTTATTAGGAACTGGCTGAGGTAATTGCTTCTTCATTTGTTGGATATACATCCGCCTTTGCTCCTCCCGTTGGTGTATTCTCTCGCGGATGTCTGCCACCTGTGCCATCTGCTCTACTGGGTCTAAATACCCCCGCGCTCGTAACAGCTGTGCCTGTGCAAGAGAATATGGTTCTTGAGCATTCTTAATCTGAATTAGCATTTGATTCAGATCAACCGATGGTTGAGATTCCAAATTTTGAGCATAATCAATTGCCTCTAATTTACCCAAAATCAAAACAGCAGCCGCCCCAGTTGGTATCTTCTCCTCAACTTTCGTACCATCGGTTTTGCGATACCCCCAGTAAAAAGTATTATTTCCAGAAGCCGCTTCTAGTAAAACATCCAGCGAGTTGAATTTAACTATCTCCAGTGCCGGCATATAGTGAAGGCGGTAAAATCCAGATTTCTCATTAGCCTGCATTCTGGATATTTCACCCCGCAATTGCTGTCCCCATAATGCCGCCGCCAACTGTCGCCAGCCCGTAAGAGTAGGCGCACCCTCGACTGAGGAGTAACTGGAAAGATGGTCTATATTGTAGTCAGTACGGGAAAGCTTTTCTAAGTACACTTCCCGAATTTGGGAAACTTGCGCCTTTACCTGCTGTACCTCCGATATTTGATTACCTGGAACCTGTTGCTTCCATCCAACCATCAATGCAACCGCCCCGATAACAGACAGCGCACTAACAGTTGAACAAACCGTCCACAGGGTAACATTTACCTTTTTCTTTCTGCGACTTGGCTGTTTATTTCGCACAGGTGTAGGAGTAAACATCGTCCACCCCTTACGTATTATCAACAACCAACTGCAATTGAGGGCGCTTGTTTAACTCTCGCGCGATCGCAATTCCCGCACCACCGACAACTATTCCAGTAAGTAGCAACAGAGGATGCAAGGCAAGGGTCGCCCCCACTCCCAATAATTGTCCCACCATCCCAGAAACACCCAGGTTCATCAATAAACCGCCTGCTGTGTTAACCAAAAAGTCAAATGCTGCACTCATAACTGCTCCCTGGCAATAATGCGACTAAAATCAGTAATTCCCTTGATGAGAGAAAAGTTGATTAGGTTTTTTGTTCGTCCCTGGTAAACCAAATTATTACTAGTGCCAGAATCAAGCCAACTAATTCGCCTATACCCACACCAATCAAAATTGGCTGAATACTCGGAATTTCTTGTCTCTCTTGAGTTGGGGGGACTGCTACCCACGTCCCAATAACAGTACCAGCTACTACCGAAAGTAAATTTATACCAACTGCCTGGGTAGATGTCTTTCTCAAGTTGAGTAAACTCTCATCCCGTATTTGATAGCAGATGGGTAGCATTTGAGCTACTATTTCTTCGGAGATTGCCCGGTTTTCGGCTGCGAGGACTTCAACTGTCTCGGCTGCTGTGTCGATGTACCGACCAACAGTGGATGAGTCTCTTCCCCCCAGTTCACTTTGCCGAAAAAATCGTTATTAATGCGCGAGTTAATTCGCTCTTGCGCTTCATCGTAACCAGGCGGAACGGAAGTATCACCTTCAGCAGGCGAACTGCTCCCATGAAAAACAAATTCTTCTAGAGCAAGTGTCGAAGATTCAAGCACCACCTTATGGCGTAATTCCCCTAACTGAATACCCCTATCTGCATCTCGGTAAAGTATTCCTACAAAGCTGTCGGGCGAAGCTTGTTCTGGGTCTATGCCAAATCGCTGTTTGATATACTCGCGTTTGTCGAACTTATGTTCGCCTACTTCTGATTTGCGATCGCGCATTGCAATCAAGTGCTGGGCTGCTTCTTCAAGGGACATACCTTCACGGGAGGCTATCTCTTTGAGTTGAACTAGCTGCTGCTCAACAGTTTCATCAAGCGTATCATTTGACTGCAAAGCTAAATCTAACAACCGACAGCAGGTACGTACTACATCAGGCGACACCTGCAAAGTCTCTGCCACTTTGTTGATATGCTTCATTTCGCTCAATTCTCCTAATTACTGCTTGCACAATTGGGTTATTTTTTTCTTCATCAGATATATGCTTAGTCAAAAAGTCATAAAGGCTTACGTCATTGACTTTTTGCAAATAAGCATCTAAGCCACCAGCAGGAATCACCTGCTGTAAATATTCCTCACAAGTCAGCCGCCGAATCTTGATAGCAACGTAGAAAACATCCGCAATCTCGACTGTTGTTGCATCAAAATATCCTCCCCGCTTTCGGGGTTTGACTATACCGGCATAGGGATACCACCGTTGTAAAGCGGCAATGGAAATCCCGTATCTTTCGGCAAGTGTTTTCTGGGTGTAAATAACGTTCTCACATATCATCAAACTCAATTCCAACTGAAAGACTTCATCAATTGAAAGCAAATTAAACTAGCACCTTACCAAACTGCTTGTAAATTAAAAAGCAATTTACAATTGATGTCACTTTAGTACAGGTATAGCTCAACTCAAATACAACTAAATTTCAGTTCATCTCCTACTAAACTGCACACTTGCCAAGTTACATACTGCCTGTTGAGAATGCAAGCACGTTTGTATATATGAGTTAAAAAAATAGAACAATACCTCTTTTGGTAAGAAACTGCTCTAACAGAAATATATAACGCGATGTGCTACTTAATAGTCTGTGACAAGTTTATTGAACTTTTACCCATTTATCTTGCCGTATCGTGTTATGAAAATACTTGCCTTCACAATCTGATAACTACAAAGCTTATTCTTCTTGAGAAATAGCCTGCTGCTGTTTCTTTATCGCACGCGCTATCAAAGGAGCTTTTTTTTCTAATCCTTGTAGAGTTAAATCCCCATCCAAATAAAGTTGATACCATTGTTGACGCTGGCGCAGGACTCTTTCATCATCCCGTAACCGCAAACGTTCCAAAGTAAATTCTGCCTTTTGACGTTGTTGCGGAGGAACTTTATCTGTTAATACTAATTGTAGGGAAGGAAGCAAAATTTCAAACCAATCTTCTCCCAAATCAAAAGGGTCAAGTACCTGGTCGTCAAGTGTACCTTTACTACTATTTATCCAAGCAGAAGCAAAGCGTAAATTGCTCCATTCATAAGCTAAATTTCGATAATTTTCACGGCTGCGATAATGATCTACTGTACCAACTGGTTCATACATAACGCTATAGCCACACAGATTACTAAATCCATCAGCTAAATAACTTTTGAAAGGCGACCAATAATCTCTGGTTCCTTTTTTGGGATCTGAGTTTTTTGCCAACCAAGCATTTCCTGGTTGTCGCACTTTTTTATCAAAATCAGGCGGTTCTGGAGGAGGGTTAAATGGCATCATCTGTGTTATACCTCTGATAACCCAAAATTTCTTTTCTCCGTTGTAACTATCCAACGGGGCCAAAATGGGTCATGTCCTGGTAAAACTCTTTGAAGTTCCTGATGAATTTGTATTGGTATTCTCAGATTTTCTGGAAACGCATTCATATCATCATCACGCATCCAAGCCTCTGCTGCTTCAATTGCGATTTCTGCTTCTTTGGAACGGGCTTGTTTGAGTCCAAAAATGTCTGAGGTTAACCATCCAACTATGTCCCCTTGTTTTGACCAAGGTACTTCGTCAAGGCTAACCTCTCTATCTTGTAATTTAAATAAAAATAGTTGATCTTTTTGCTCATTAAAATTTGGCTCTAAGGAAGCAAGAACAAGTGGAGAATGAGTAGTTACTAAAGCCTGTATCTTCATCCTGGGTTGTAATTCTGTCACCACAGATAAAATAGCTGGTAAAATCACCCTCTGCCAACGAGGATGTAAATGAGATTCAATTTCATCAACTAGTAAAACTATCTGATTTACTGGCTTTTGTTGTCGCAGTTCGGAAGCTTTTTTATGTTCGTACCAAGTCCACACTAGTAAATAAGCTAGTCCCAGAATACGCTTCATTCCGGCTGATGTTTGAGTGACAGGAACATTCCCGTAAGGTAGGTTAACTGTAGGAATATCGCGCACGTCTTCAATAGAAACTCGCGTTGTTTCTCCCATTTCTATCCATTCAGAAGGGTGAGGTGCAAGTTTTTTAATGACATTAGAAAAGAGTTCAAATGGATATTTATTGGGTTGATTCTGCCATGTCACCCAATCTTGAATTAGACCATTACAAATAACTTTACCTTTTGACTTTAATCCATTCCAAAGTGTATTTGGATTAAAATTATAAGCAATATCGCGTTGGCGAGCAGGGTCAAAAACAGAAAAACTACCATCAACCCGCACATAAATAACTACTTCTTTTAATAAAGGAGGCATTTGTAAATTACGCCATTGCTGTTCAGAAAAATCAAAGTGGCTCTGATATTCTCTTATATTTTTTTTATTGCTAACTACGGCTGTAATTTGCGGATTTTCACCTCTGACTCGCTGTGGGTACGCTGGTTGCTCCGCCCAATTTGTAGTCATCACCCACCATGCAATATCAAGTAAAAAACTTTTACCTAAACCATTATCACCTGTAAATATATTGAGCCTATCGGCAAATGCGACATCAAAATGGGCAGCTGGACCAACTTGTTGGAGGTGAAGTTCTTTTAACATTTGGCTCTCATACACAAATTTATATTGATCAACTTACTTCTTATAAATTAAAAGCTATATCTCTGGATGTTTGCAGTTTGCTGTAGCGAATTCACAGTCTTTGCTCAAGCTATTCGTAATCGTTCAATGTCCTTCATAGGAGGCGCACCAAACATCCGAGAATATTCGCGACTAAACTGTGAAGGACTTTCGTACCCCACCTGATAGGCAGTATGGGTCGCATCGGCATTCTCGGCAAGCATCAGGTGACGCGCTTTCAATAGTCTTAATTGCTTTTGATATTGCAGGGGACTCATGCAGGTGACTTCTTTGAAATGGCGATGGAACGAGGAAGGAGACATATTGGCTTGAAGAGCTAGATCCTCAACCCGCAGTGGCTTTGTAAAATCAGCCTTGATAAGTTTTATCACTTCAGCAATGCGCTGCATATTGCTGCCCGATGTGGCAATTTGGCGAACTGCTTCACCTTGTTCACCAATTAGCAAACGGTAGTAGATTTCGCGGACGATCATTGGTGCTAGGAATGGAATATCCTGCGGTGTGTCCAAAAGCCGTGTCAGCCTGATAGCACAATCAATCAACGATGGATCGGCATCGCTGATGAACCAGCCTCTAACCGAGTTTTCTTTCTTACCCATGCCTGGGTTAGTTTGAGCAATAATGTCACAGAGTTGAACGGGGTCTAAATCTAGCTTAAATCCTAGATACGGCTTCGCAGGTGTCGCCTCGATCGCACATCCACAGAGCGGCAAATCTACCGACACCACTAGATATTGAGCCACACCATACCCATAGGTTTCCTCATTTAGCAACACTTCTTTTTTGCCTTGAACGACAATGCCGAGAATCGGTTCGGTGACTCCCTGCATTGTGGCTGAAGTATCAGATTCCCGCATGAATTCTAACTGACTAATTGCTGTTGGATGAACACCGTTTCCCCTACTGTCAGTGTGCCGAGTCACTAATGCTGCCAGTTCGTCACACTTGCTGATTGCCGCTTCATAGTTGAGTGTTTCAATCACCATACTCAATTCCTGACTGATACCATCCTCATACGCTCATTATAGAGAATATTTCTCCCTTGCCAACGCCTGATTTGAGAGGATTAGGCAATCATCTGCGAGGTTTATGTATTTAGGGAAAAGCTTTTCAACCTTATGATGAACCCATGCTGAAAGACAAGGCTGAAAGGATGAGGCAATGAAGAGAAACAAGGCAAAAATTGCTTTAGTCACAGGAGCGAGCCAAGGACTGGCGAAAAATACCTCTTTGGCGCTGGCGAAAAAAGGGGTTGGTGTAATCGTGACGGATCGCAGCAGTGAGGCAAAAGTGAACAGTGTTGTTTCTGCGATCGCCTACTGTGGCCATTCACCCATCGCGGAAACCGATGAGTAAATACCCAAAGAATTGAAGTCTCTAGAAGCATATTTTTCTAAGTCAAATCAACCTCAACAGCAAGGACAGTCATCATGTTAAATGTAGAAAACAAAGTTATTGCGATCACTGGAGCCAGTAGTGGCATCGGTCAAGCCACCGCGAAGTTACTTGCTCAAAACGGTGCAAATGTGGTTCTGGGGGCACGGCGTACAGAAAAGCTAGAAGCGATTGTCAAAGAGATCCGCGACCAGGGAAACATTGCAGAATTCAAAGCAGTGGATGTCACCGATCGCGAGGATGTGAAAGCATTCATTCATTTTGCTAAAGAAAAATTTGGTCGCGTCGATGTCATCTTCAACAATGCAGGTGTGATGCCCTTGTCTCGAATGAATGCCCTGAAAGTCGAGGAGTGGGACACCATGATTGATGTAAATATCCGTGGCGTATTGAACGGCATTGCGGCTGGTTTACCGATCATGGAAGCACAAGGCGGCGGACAGTTTATCAATACTGCGTCGATCGCTGCTCACATGGTAGGGCCAACCAGTGCAGTCTATTCCGCGACAAAATATGCTGTTTGGGCGATATCTGATGGACTGCGCCAGGAGTCGAAGAACATTCGCGTGACCATCATATCCCCCGGTGTCGTTGAGACCGAACTCGGCTCTGAGATCACGGACGATGCAGTAAAAGGCTTCTTGAAAGAACTCCGCAAAACTGCCCTCACCCCTCAGGCGATCGCCCAATCTGTCTTATTTGCTGTGTCCCAACCGGATGATGTCGATGTCAACGAAATCATTGTCCGCCCGACAGCCAGCGCCTTCTAGGTATTGAAGACATCACTTCTGTGTCCCTTCTTTGCGTCATGAGCTTGATTGACTTTTACAGACTTTGTTGTTTCAGCCAGAAAAGAAACCTATGAGCCTTACCGCCTTCCGCACTCTTGGACACTCCGGCTTGATCGTCAGCCCGCTCACCCTCGGCACCATGACCTTCGGGACTCCGCGATGGGGTGCACCCGATGAGGTTTCTGAGTCCATCTTCCATGCCTATGTCGATGCTGGCGGCAACTTCATCGACACCGCCGACGTGTATGCCAAGGGTCGCAGCGAGGAACTGATTGGTAGCTATATCGCCGATCGCAGCCTGCGCGACCAACTAGTGCTTGCAACCAAGTTCAGCTTTCATGGCGGCGAACCGGGCAACGCGAATGCGGGCGGCAACGGACGTAAGAACATGCATCGGGCGCTTGAGGGTTCGCTGCGCCGCCTCCGTACCGACTACGTTGACCTCTACTGGATGCACACCTGGGATATGGTAACGCCCGTTGAAGAAGTACTACAGTCGCTCGGCGACCTGGTGGGCGTCGGCAAGATCCGCTACTTCGGCTTCTCAAATGTGCCAGCCTGGTACACTGCTAAGGCAGCGGCGATCGCCACAGCGCATAACATTACCGGGCCCATCGCCATGCAACTGGCGTATTCGCTCGTTGAACGCAGCATTGAGCGCGAACATCTGCCCGCCGCCCGTGAATGCGGTCTCGGCATCTGTGCCTGGAGTCCGCTTGCTGCTGGTTTCCTCACTGGCAAGTACCAGCGCGAGGAGGTGGGGGCGAGCGGTCAAGGACGGCTGATTGGCCCCAATCCTTTCGGCAACCAGATGTTCACCGATCGTAACTGGCGCGTCCTTGATACCCTGCGAACCGTGGCAGAGGAAGTCGATCGCCCCTTGGCGCAGGTTGCCCTTGCCTGGGTTTTGGCACAGTCTGGCATTACCTCGCCGATTCTGGGTGCCAGTAAGCTCGATCAACTGCATGACAATCTGGCATCATTGGACATCCGCCTCACCCCGGAACAGATCCGGACGCTGGACGAGAGCAGTGCCCTTGATCCCGCCTTTCCCTATAGCATCTTCACCAGCGAGGTGAATCGTAGCATTTTCGGCGGCGCGATCGTCCAAGGCTGGAGGTAGCTGCTTCGGTTGTATTGCAAAGTACTTTAGTACTTTAGTAACTTAAGGTAGTCGATCTAACCAAATTCGAGAACAAGTTAGCCAGCAATTGCTAGGAGGATTGTAATGCCTAACTGGAGTGCAATTGAAGCAAGTTTTTTACGTCAACCCCACGCGCAACAATTAGGAGAATTGGCAGCTAGTTTGGCACGCCTTAACTCTTGGTCACAAAAGAGTGCAATTCGTGAATTAGTTCCAATATTGTTGTCAGAAAGTTTGTTGTACGTGTCTTTAATACAACAAAAAAGTGAAATAAATAATGTTGAATTAAATCAACTCCAAGACTTATTACAAAACTTGATTAATGTTTGGGACAAATCAATGGAAATTACAGATATTGCATCTGTTGCGTCTACTTGGTCACAGCGAGTATTGGAGATGTCGGGTTTGCTAGCTTCTTAAATCGTTGAGTGCATAGTCTTAAGTAATGCGCTTGACCACTGCGATCAGCTACGCTGGGCGGTTACGCCATCGCTCCTCAGTAAATACTGCTGTATCAAGAGTCGGCAGTCGCGTCATTATCAGTGGTAGAGTATTTAGAAGCAATAAAATAATTATTTTTGCTTGGTAATTAATTAGATTTTGCTAGGGGATTATGAGAATACTACACAGCAATTTGCTCCCAGCTAGAATTCTCCTCAAGAATATTTTTTTCATCAAGAGAAAGTATTTTAGGTTGCATTTGTTGTAGGTCACGCAGTACCATTTCGGTATCCTCAGCATTAAATTTATAGTACTCAGTTAAACTCCCTATGGGATAATTAAAGTTACGATAGCGGTGTTTGAAATATAATTCAATGTTTCCCCGATGCTCCCAAATTCCTAATACTCTAATAGCAACACTGGAATAATGAGCAAGTAAATCAATTTTTACTTCTGCTACTCGCTTGACAACGGATCTTTGGGTTACTCCTATCTTGTACAGAGTGCCAATATTCGTTTCAATCTCTAAAAAATATAGGCTAGAGGATAGAATACGTTGAAGTTGAGCGCGGTAGAGTTTTAAATCAGTAAGTCGATATGCTAAATCTGGAGCATTTTTGTATTCGGCGTGTTTAAAAGCTAGCTCAAATTTCAGCAGTTTTTTAAGTAATAGTGGCTCCTGTACATCATTGAACCGTGCAAACTCTAGCGCTCCAACAGGAATTTTACCCAAATCACTAAATTCATACTCAGGTGGGGTTAAGTATAGGTTTTTTCTTAACACTCCTGCTTTGAGTAAACTAGAAGTAATTAAGTAGGAACTAATAGGGTAATTTTTGGCTCCGTACTCCTGCCAAAGCAGCTTTAACTGTGCCAAATCCTTGCCAGATAATTGAACGTTGAAATTGTCATAGAGTGGCAGAGTAGGGAATTCTCGGTTAGCTATGGGGCGGCAGGTTTCTTCATTATGAGCAAAATGATGCTCTTTCACCTTGCCTTTTTTAGCAGTTAGACTGCTATTACAGTAAGGACACTTAAGTGAAGTCTTGCCCCTGTTGATATCTTCAATACATATCAAGATACCTTCTTCATTTACACCATATTTCAGCCACATTGCCACACCATTACTGAATAGTTAAAGTTGCTCTTACTAGTGTGCTTTAACTTTTCCAATATGTCTCTATCTTCTGGAGTAATATATGTTGATTTTAAGAATTAATGCACCAATTAAAAACCCCTCCAAGGTTGGAGAGGTAAAGTAGCTTTTCAAAGGCTGTACTGAAACTATGCTTTATTCAAAGTTGCCAATACCCATCATGTGATAAGCAATAACAGCAGTATCAAAGGGTTGCAGGTAATTGATATTTATGGGATTACTGGGTAAAGTAATTGATATTTCACTCTTGTTAGAAGTAGCTGTTTGATTGTTAGCGATTCTAGGTAGTAAAATAGAACCAACAAGATTTGCCAAATTGAGTGGGTTAGCGAGTTTCATAGGTGATTCTGTGTTAGTTATTGAATATATATATTTAACTGAAATAATCTAACAACTTATGCATCACCAGACACCTCTCGCCGTGGAAGCCCCCGGATTTATCCGTGGGGGTAAGGCGTAGGCGAATTTATTCGCCGTCTCAAAATCCATAGGAATACCCATCCTTTTTGTGAATTGCTGAACAATATTTGTGACTAATGCCCGATATCCTTCCCTTGTTTGTAGCTATATCAAAACTACCCGTGGCTCGACATAAAACACGTCCAACATAGACACCTACCTTCTTCCCACTAGTAACAACTGATTTGATGATGTCGCCAGTACTAAAACCAAAATGAGTTTGTTTATTTGTCCGATGACGAATTGCAAAACCAAATTTGTCAGTACCACACATTTGGCGATTACCGTGACCATTAGCTGTAATTAATAATCGTTTAACTCCTTTAACAATTAGTTTAGGTGTCGATTCCCCAACACAGGCGGCATCCAACCAATGTGTTTTTTCTAGATTTTGTTGGCTACGATTAAATTTGGTTAAACCTCCTGAACCCGTTTCTACAGGTAATTTAGTTGCTTTTAGGGTTTCCAATAATGCAAAGCGAGTTGTGTTAACTGCTGCTGCATCTGCTAATGGTCTTTTAGCTTCTTTCAGAATTATCTCTAGCCTTGAAGGGTCTTTTCTAAGAAAATATTTAATATCTTTAATCCCTTTTTTTACATTACATTTTTCGCAACTCAGTGTGAGGTTTGTAATTGAATTACTGCCTCCTTTTGCTCTTGGATGAATATGCTCTATTTGCAACTGAACGTCTTTTATCCCGCAGTAAGCGCAAGTCCTGTTCCACTTTTCAAGCAAGTACTCGCGAGTCTCAAAACCTTGAAGCGTACCCTGTTGATACTCATTACCTTGAATACCCGGATTCCGCATCAACTGCATATCAAAGCGTACTAGCTCTTGACTAATAGCCTGAATCGATGCAAATCGGCGTAATTTATCAACCCAAGTTTTGATATTGTCAACTCGACTTTGTAGACTAGGTGCTAGCCATCCCTTTGGACGATTTCTGTTTAAAAACCTTGGTTGGCGATACCGCGTTTTTCTAGCGCGTCTACCACGTCTTAATTGTCGTCTAGAGGTTAAAGCATCTCTGATTGCAAAACCTCTGTGTTTCAATTCTGCTGCAAACACAACCTCTCCACTAGCGTCGTTGACTAACGCAATTCCTGTGTGTTTTGCACCAGGATCAATTTTTAACCTAAGTGCTGATGTAAGACAATCAAGACGCGATTCAAAAACAATAATCGTGAAAGGAAAACGTCTAAATACTGCTGCTTGTTTGTTTCGTAATAACTGCCTTGCTTGTGCTGAGTGTATTGGGTCTAATGGTCGTTTGTTTCGGTCGATAACGAATACTTTGCACATAAGTGCCTCCTTGCGGGTAATGTTAGCTTCGTCAATGTTTAAGGTCGGTAACTATCTCAAAAGCACTGGCTTAACCCTTGTAGACCTGTTTAACTTTTAAGTTCTAGAGCAGGGAACTAGCTACGCATTCCCCGGTAGGTATTGAACTCTTGCCTTAAACGTAGTTCAGTGAAGAACTTAGACTGGTCAGATTAGGACTTTTTCAAGCCCTCGGATTTATCCGTGGGGTTTCTGACAGTTAATCATTTGTAGGTGCGAACGCTCTTTTTTCGTCTCTACGAGACGCTACTCGCGTTCGCTTCAATGAAGAGCGACATGGCTGGCGCTTACCACAATTCCTGTGATTCAATTTTTTATTCCTGAACCACCAACTCTTGCAGTAAGGCATCATTTATCCTTTGTGCCTCTTTTCCAGTACTTTCCATGATGTCAAAAGCCTGCTGCACCACAGCTTGAACTGACTCTGGCAATGATTCAAATTTTTCCGAATTGAGTATAACGATGCGGCAACCTGGGTAAGGCATAAAATCAGTAAAGGGTTCCATCCCCGATGTAATCAGAGTTTTGCTAAGTTCCGCGATGGGATGATGAGGCTTTTGGTTGTCCTCAGTGCGGTTGATTTCTGATGCCATGTAGCCGCAAAACCAACTCAAAGTGTCAATATCTTTCTGCAATGCTGCCAAAATACCCGTTACTACTCGTTCGTTGAGGTTGACAGGTAGATAATCAAAGATGCTGTCTAAGGCTTCTGGGTGTCGCTTGTGGGAATAACGCACCGCAGATTCAATAAGTTTATCGATTTTAGTAGGTTGAGATTGCCCAAATCCCTTTGCACACATGGCACTGCCTCAAAATTTACGTGCTGGAAGACGCGATTTTAACAGAATTAGTGGGGCGATGAGCAGGAGCCGGGAGTACATTTATTTCGCAACACTGCCCGGTAAAACCGTTTGCTGGCAGCAACATCAGCAACCCGTAGATGAACATGGTCAATCAGGCGACCTCGATGGAATTCCATAGTGTTATCTTGCCTCTAAAAATGAGTCATTCTCTGGTCAAGCATTGTTCTGGTTGAGTTGCTGCTCAAGCTGCTCATCCCAGAAGGCGGCTTCTATTTTGTGTCCATCTGGATCGCGCACAAAGCAGCCGTAATACGGCTCACTATAGTCGGGTCTACCACCGGGGGCACCATCGTCTTTGCCTCCTGCCGCTAATGCTGCCTCATGGAAGGCGTGGACTGCTTCTTTTGTAGGAGCAATAAAACCAATGTGAGTTCCATTGCCAACGGTTGCAGGTTGCCCGTCGAAGGGAGTTCCCACCCAAAATTCGGGATACTGTTTGCCATAGGCGATCGCCCCCGGATGCTCCATAAATCGCTTACAGCCCAATGTTGGCAACACAGCATCATAGAAGGCGATCGCTCGTTCAAAATCATTAGTACCAATTGAAACGTGCGAGAGAATGCTGGGATTGTTATCCATGTCGGAATCCTCTATCAGTTGATGTGGATGTGCTAGAGAGTAGAGAGCCGATCGGTGATTTGCTGCACCCTAACACAACTTGATGAAACGATTGGATTATAACAGTACTTTAGTACTAAGCCGACTTGTCTTCTTTTGCCTTTTGTTAAGTTACAAGTTCACCCTGTTAGAAGATTTTTCATTTCTTTTCAACAAGAAAGGCAGAGGGCAGAAGGCAGGAGGCAGAAGGAATACTATTTTCGCCCTCTGCCCGTGACCAGACCGAACTTGGGTCTGAGTCCCCCACCATAATCTCTGATTTGGTGGCCAAGAATTGAGCGGGGTTAAAGCCCCGTTCAAATTCTTCCCTTCTGCCCTCTGCCTCCTGCCTTCTTTACCGGCATCATGGATGCCTGGCGCTTTAAACTGTTGTAAACCCTTAGCCGGACTGAATGTTAGGTTTAACTTCGCGCAACCGACGTTCCAGAAAACGACGCTCACTGTCATTTGTCACTAATTTTAGTGCCCGTGTATAGCTCTGGGTCGCTTCCTCTAATGCTCCAACACGCCGGAATAAATCTGCACGGGTGGCATGAAAGAGATGATAGCTGTCCAGTTCTGGAGCAAGGCGATCAATCAGTCCAAATGCGGCTTGAGGACTGTCTGCCATTGCGATCGCCACTGCTCGGTTCAAGGCCACAATGGGTGAGGGCTGCAAGCGTTCCAACACCTCATAGAGCCGCACGATCTGCGCCCAGTCTGTTTCTTCGGCGCGGGTTGCCTGACAATGGAGGGCTGCGATCGCCGCTTGCAGGGCATACACTCCGGTTCCAAAGAGCAACGCTTCCTCTACCAGAGGTAACGCCTCAGCAATCTGTAGATGGTTCCAACGACTGCGATCCTGATCTTCTAGCAAAATCAAATCGCCTGCCTCATCTAGACGCGCATTGCGCCGCGAATCGTGCAATAACATCAGCGCCACCAGTGCTGTGACTTCAGATGGGGGTTGGGGTGCCAGCAATTGCCGCACCAGTTGCCCCAAGCGAATCGCTTTGATGCAGAGGTCAGCCCGCACGATCGCATCTCCTTTGGTTGCGGCATAGCCTTCGTTGAAGATCAGATAGATGACTGTCAGGACTGCCTCTATCCGGGGAGCGAGATCAGTCGTCTCCGGTACTTTGTAAGGAATGCCTGCGTCTCGAATTTTGCGTTTAGCACGAACTAACCGCTGTGCCATTGTTGCAGTCGGTATAAGAAAGGCGCGGGCAATTTCGTCGGTTTCCAGTCCACCCAACATTCGCAGGGTCAACGCTACTTGAGTTTCCGTTGCCAGTGCCGGGTGACAGCAGGTAAAGATTAATCGCAGGCGATCATCTCCAATTTCATCACTGTCATAAGTTGGTTCTTCAGTGGATGGAATTAAGCCAGATGCCGCATACCACTCCAGTTTTTCGGTCAGTTTCGTGCGTCGTCGAAGGCGATCGATCGCCTTGTACCGGGCAGTTCGGATAATCCAGGCACGGGGACGATCAGGAATACCGTCGCTTTCCCACTGATTCACTGCCGCTGTAAATGCTGCCTGTGCAGCTTCTTCAGCTACATCAAAATCTCCGACCAGCCGAATCAGAATAGCGACAATGCGCCCCCATTCAGTTCGATAAAGGGCAGCAATTGCTTGAGCCACATCTGTTTTTGGGATTGAAGCCATACCTTTCACAAAAATACATAAAGAATTTTGGACAAGGTGTCGATTTGAGCAATTGCCGTTCGACTAACTGATAAAGGGAGATAAGTTCAATTGTACTAGACAAAATTTTTGCACTCAGGTGTCGATTTGGACAATTCCCGTTCGACTTAATCACAAAGGAGGCAACCAAATGAAATATTTGCTGCTGATTTATATGGACGAAAACGCCATGAGCGACACCGAGCGGGAGCATTGCTATGGGGAATCTGCCCAACTCGCCCAGGACTTGCATACTCAAGGACAATTTCTGGCGACGGCTCCACTCCATCCTGTTGCAACCGCAACCAGTGTCCAAGTCCGTGATGGCAAATCACTCGTGACCGATGGACCATTTGCCGAAACCCGCGAACAATTGGGTGGATTCTTCCTCGTTAATGCTCAGGATTTGGATGAAGCCATTGCGATCGCCACCCGCATCCCAGGTGCAAAAGTCGGCACCGTCGAAATCCGTCCTGTCATCGAAGTTGCGGGACTACCAGCACAGCCCTGACCGTCCTTAACCGCTTGAACTCAAGGAGAACCCTCATGCAAAACAATTCCAAAATTACTCCCTGTTTATGGTTTGACGATCAAGCCGAAGCCGCCGCTCAGTTTTATACGTCGATTTTTCGCAATTCCAAAATTGTCCACGTCAGTCGATATGGAGACGCTGGACAGGAAATTCAGGGATTTCCAGCCGGAGCCGTCATGACTGTCAGCTTTGAACTTGATGGTCAGCCGTTCACAGCACTCAACGGTGGTCCGACCTTCAAATTTAACGAGGCGATTTCCTTCCAAATCTTTTGCGATACCCAGGCGGACGTGGACGATTACTGGCAAAAATTGTCTGCCGGTGCGGATGAAACCGCACAGCAATGCGGCTGGCTAAAAGACAAATACGGCGTCTCCTGGCAAATTATTCCTCGCATTCTGATTGAGTTACTCAACCACCCCGACGAGGCAACCTCTCAAAAAGTGACCACTACCATGCTGCAAATGAAGAAGATCGAGATTGATGAACTCAAGCGTGTCGCTGCTGATTAGCGGTTCCTTCGGAGTTGCGCTTTGCGCTAATCAGCACACCCAAACCCTCGCAATCTAACTCAAAACCATCAACAGGAGATTTCACAATGAAAGTCATGGTCTTTGTCAAAGCAACCCAAGACTCCGAAACTGGGGTCATGCCGAGCGAACAGCTTTTAACTGAAATGGGGCAGTACAACGAAGAATTAGCCAGGGCAGGTATCTTGCTCGCTGCTGAGGGGTTTCATCCTAGCTCAAAAGGGGTGCGAGTTCACTTTTCAGGAACCGATCGCACCGTCACCCAGGGACCTTTCACTCCAGCGCAGGAGCTAGTGGCAGGGTACTGGCTGTGGCAGGTGAACTCAATGGAAGAGGCAGTTGCTTGGGTAAAGCGCTGCCCTAACCCTATGCCAGGAGACTCCGAGATTGAGATTCGTCCCGTATTCGAGACAGAGGATTTTGGTGAAGTCCTGACACCCGCCTTAAGGGAGCAGGAAGACCGCATTCGCGCTCAACTTGAAACGCAGCAGCAAGAGTAACGTCATCAGCAACCGCGCAAATGATGTTCATGTGCGAACGATCCGCTCATCAAAACGCAGAATCGATTACAAAAGGAGAAATCAATGCAACTCAATTCTTACCTGATGTTCAACGGCAACTGTGAGGCAGCGTTCAAGTTCTATGAACAATGTCTGGGTGGGAAAATAACTATGATGATGACACACAAAGAAGCACCTTCTGCAGAAAATGTCTCACCGGAATGGCAGGACAAAATCATGCACGCTTGCCTTGAACTAGATGATCGCCTCCTGATGGGATCTGACTGCCCACCAGGATACTTTGAAACCCCGCAAGGTTTCTACGTACAAATTAGCGTTCCTGAAATCGCTGAGGCAGAACGGCTTTTTCACGCTCTAGCAGAAAACGGCAAGGTGAAGATGGCGATCGCGCAAACGTTCTGGTCATCCCGCTTTGGCATGTTGACCGATCAGTTTGGGACACCGTGGATGATCAACTGCGAACAAATGCACATCACTGAGGTTGATTCATGAAACTCTATGAATTTGCTCCCACACGATCAATTCGGGTTCGTTGGGTTCTCCAGGAACTTGGGGTGGAATTTGAAGCAATCTCCATCAACATGCAGGCAGGTGAACACCGTACACCCGATTTTCTCACCATCAATCCCACTGGCAAGCTCCCTGTACTCATCGATGGCGAACATATCATCACTGAATCCGTAGCCATTGCTTTGTACCTCGGTGAGAAGTACCCAGAATCTAACCTGGTACCTACAGACTTGCTTCTGCGAGCACAGCTTTATCGTTGGCTCCTCTTTACTGCCACCGAATTGGAACAGCCGCTATGGCGTATCGCTCGCCACACGTTTATATACCCAGAAGAGTTGAGATTGCCTGCTGAAATACCTCTGGCTCGGCAAGACTTCACCAGTATGGCTGTCGTTTTAGAGAACCATCTGTTGGATCGGCAGTTTTTAGTGGGTGAACACGTCACAGTGGCTGATTTTGTGCTTGCTTACACACTGGATTGGGCGAACGAAGTTCAGCTACTCGCCACTTTCCCCACCCTGGTGGACTACATGGAACGAATGTACAAACGACCAAAGGCATCTGGGCGAATCGCAGCTGCACTTGCAAGTCTCAATCAGACCTCACAATGATTCGTGATCTGATCAGCCGTTTGGGTATCAGCCAGAGTGAAGTCTGGTAGATATTGTTTTACAGAGACATCCAGGACATCCAGGTTAATTTTTCCAGCTTCTACCAATTGCAGCGCTGCGATCGCTGTAAAAGATTTACTCAGTGAAGCGAGCGGAAATTGAGTTTGTGGGGTGATAGGTTGCTGAGCGTCCGCTTTGCCATAGCCTTTGGAATGGATTGACATCGCGACACTCCTTGAATTACGTTGCTCCTTCTTCCAAAAAGCTCAATTAACCGAACTGGTCAAAGGAAATAAATGCTCCCATGATTCTCTGGTAAGCTGCCACTTAATCTGGCTCCACCCTTGCATATGCATCCAGCCGGAACCAGGTTGTGTACCGATCGCCTGGAATCCGTAACGTTCTGCTAGCCGGGATACTCTCAGGTTAGCACTCACAGAAAGACCAATAATTTGCTTTAGTTCCAAATCGCGGAACCCAAAATCAATCAGAGCTTTCCCAACTTCGATTGCATAGGCATAACGCCCCCAGTGCTGGGGTGCTAGCTCAATTCCAAGTTCTGCCTGCCCGGCAGCATAGCCATCCTGCCGCAATCCACCACAGCCAATTAACTCCAGATTGCGGCGATCGACGATCGCCAACTGGTAATTGCATCGAGGAACTTCGGTTGCCCATTGTATGAACCGTTGAAACAGTTGATAAGTAAAGTCCGGTGTCACTTCTTCCGGTGAACAGAACTCGGCATAACGAGGATCAGCGTGATAAGCAAGGAATGCAGGCTCATCCTCCTGAACAAAGTCACGGAGAAGAAATCGTTTGGTGGTAATGTCCATAGCCATGTTTTAGGAAAGCGATCGACTCTGGGTTCCTTCACCAGGCGTGATAAATAACACTGAACTGGGAGTACGAACCTTTGCTGTATGCCAGACTCCGCGTGGCACCAAAATGTACTGACCAGGGGTGTTGAGAGATACAATTGCTTCACCTCTATCTTGCTCCAGCACGAAATCAATCTGTCCAGATAAAAGGCAGACAAATTCCTCTCCAGCAGGGTGTCTTTCCCAACTATCCCAGTCTTGCTCGAATGTGTAGTGGGAAATCAACCGTTTTCCCTTAAAGTCTCCAAATTGCTGTTCTAGCTTTTCGTAGAAGCGATCGCTAACAGCGATCGGAATTGCATTGTTAGCATCATCCAGGACAACAAAAGTTGAGTTGATATTTTGGGGAGTGACTTCACTCATGATTCGATGACTCCTGCTGTAAGAATGAATAACGATTAACCTCGGAAACCAACTAACGCCTTTCGTCCGTCTGCTACGAAGTTGGGCTGCTGGCATACCTATACCCAATCTTCAACCGTTAAAGCCCAGCGTTCATGGTCACGCCATTCTCCATTGATTTTGAGGTATCGTCGAGAGAAGCCCTCCTTCGTGAAACCGAGTCGCTCTACCAAATGAATGGATGCCCTGTTTTGGGGCTGAATACGATGCAAACCGAGTGTACAAAAAGCGTAATCAATCGCTAAACGCACACCCTCTGACATCAACCCCTGACCTGAAAAATTTACGTCAACGTAATAACCGAGATAAGCATTTTGAAACGCTCGGTAGAAGATTTGACTGAAATTTGCGACTCCAATAATTTCAGCGCTATCTGCGTGACAAATTAGTAAGCCTTCAAAGTCCTCATTTTGGCAACGATTGATATAGTTTTTGCACTCCTGCTCGTTGAGTGGAGGAAAAGCCCAGAGGAAATGGAACTCTTTGCTTCGGGAAGGATGTATTGTAATGTTTTCTCTTTCGTTTACCCATTGAGCCATTGCAATGTCTATCGCCTTGCCGCCTAAACGTCTACACACTCAACTTTAATGCTACCGTTGATTATTTGGTAGGCTTCTTTACCAAAGAGCAACTCCTGTTTGTGACAGTACGTACATCACAAGAGCAACGTATTGTTTTTTACCTATATTTGCCAGGAGTATCACCCACAAAAATCATCCACCCGGATATCCCGCCAAATGTCAGAAATCTGCCAGCCAGAGTTGCCAACAGACTGTACTGGAGGATTGTCAAAGAATGGAATATAGTCAGGAACTCTAGCCACTGGAATTGCTGCTGGTTGCTCATCAACCACAGGGGCAGGGGCTGAAGAATTGACGGTATCAGCTTGAAGATTTTGGTCTTCAGCGTGTTGGATTTCCATCATTTTCTTCAGAGTCAGCTTGTCGGATTTTTTGATGATCTTCATATCTATGTATTAAAAGTTTTCATTCACTGCTCTCCAAAAGCATTGGCTGAAAATTTGGATGACAGCAAAATTGGGAGAAATTGGGTGTTAATAATTGCACGGAATAAACAAGATACAGCAAATCTATGGAAAATACGAGTCCCTTGCTGAGGAATTTATCTTTTTCGATACAAAGTCCGGTACTTTAGGTGTGTATGCTATGGCAGCAATGCCTTTCGGATGACAAAATTCAAAGTGCCATTGTACTTATTCAGGACAATATGCCAGCAATAAACCTTGAAGCCGGACAAATCGTTCGAGTACGCTCCCGACAGTATCTTGTAGAAGATGTAGTTCTTGGGCCGTCTGCTGAGGAAGACACTTTAGTTCGCCTTTCGTGTCTAGATGACGATGCACTAGGAGACCCCCTGGAAGTTTTGTGGGAGAGAGAAGTCGATGCTCAGTACATAGGTGCAACGAATTGGGATTTAGTTGCCAGCCGAGGATTTGACGATGCACGGCTGTTTTCTGCCTACCTGCACACACTGCGTTGGAACTGCGTCACTTCCATAGACCCAAAATTATTTCAGGCACCTTACAGGGCCGGGATTGAGGTGAAAGCTTATCAGCTAGAGCCACTACGTAAAGCCTTACTGATGCCTAGAGTAGCTCTGTTTATTGCCGATGATGTTGGTTTGGGCAAAACCATTGAAGCTGGGCTGATCCTCCGCGAAATGTTGATGCGCCAAAAAGTGAGGCGCGTTGTCATTTCCTGTCCGCCATCGGTGGTACGACAATGGCGGGATGAAATGGAGAGCCGATTTGGACTCACTTTTATGATTTTTGACCGAGAGTTTGTCGCCTCTCGTCGCCAAGAACGCGGCTATGGAATTAACCCTTGGACAACGCACAACCGCTTTATTATTTCTCATGCGCTACTCCGAGATGAAACTTATGCTGCACCATTACGTGATTGGTTGGGTGATTTTTCTGCTGCATCGATGCTGATACTTGATGAGGCTCATAACGCTGCCCCAGCAAGTGGTGCCAAATATGCTGTTGATTCTCAACTGACACAAACTGTTCGTAACTTAGCTCGTCGGTTTGAGCATAAGCTGTTTCTGTCTGCCACTCCCCATAACGGCCACTCTAACAGCTTTGCCGCACTACTAGAAATTCTTGACCCACAACGGTTTTGTCGAGGCGTACCTGTTCGCAACCCAAAACTCCTTGATACTGTGATGGTAAGGCGTTTAAAACGCGACCTACGGGAAATAGGAGAAGATTTTCCTAATCGCCAGGTTATCCCCATAGTTATTGATGGGCTACCTGCAAATGCCCCAGAATTAAAGCTGTCTCGATTGTTACAAGAGTATCGCCAACTACGTGAGGAGCGCCTAAAAGATACATCCAAATCTACTCAGAAGTCAGCGATGCTTGTTGTCACCTCTTTGCAAAAACGCCTACTCTCCTCTATCGAAGCATTTGCCAGAACTTTAAAGGTGCATCGTACTGCAATTGAAAAGCAAGCTACTTCTACTCCTAACACAGCTAAATTGTCACGTAATTTACCCCTACTTTGGGAACCCCCAGGGGTTGATGATGACCGCGCTGAACTTGATGAAATGGAAGTAGAGGAGGAAGAAGATGCTCAGATGATGGCAGCAACTAGTCAAGCTACGACCTCTGCGCTTACAGCCCGCGAACTAGAACTACTAGAAGAAATGTCTGAGACTGCAAATGCTGCACGTTATCAGCCAGACCCCCGCATCAAAGAACTAGAAAATTGGATTCGTAGCAATCTCTGTCCCAATTTGGGCGAGGCAGGGGCTACTTGGAATGACCGCCGAGTAATTATATTTACTGAATATACAGATACAAAACGCTACCTCCAACAGCAATTAGAAGCGTTGATTGCAGGCTCAGACCGTGAACATCAACGCATCGATGTATTTCACGGTGGTATGGGCGAAGAACGCCGAGAAGCAATCAAATTAGCTTTTAATACCGACCCATCTCGCCATCCTCTGCGTATCCTCATTGCTACCGATGCAGCGCGGGAGGGGGTAAACCTACAAAATAACTGCGCTGACCTGTTTCACTTTGACGTACCGTGGAACCCTAGCCGCATGGAACAGCGCAACGGGCGGATTGACAGAAAACTGCAACGATCGCCTATTGTTCGCTGTTACTATTTTGCACTGCCACAGCGAGCCGAAGACCGGGTACTAGATATCTTAATTAAAAAGACAGCAACCATACAAAAAGAACTGGGTAGCCTTTCCCCAGTGGTAGAGAAGAATTTATCAAGATTGCTGGAAGGGGGTATTCGCCATGAAGAAGCAAATTCAATTGCTGAGGTGATTAAAAAAGTAGACCAGTCTGAGACTCAAGCCAACGCTTTCTCCCAAGTAGTTGATGAAGAATTGGAGGAAATTAGACTTCAAAAAGAGCAATTGGTTAACCAAGTGGCACAACTTCAAGAAATGCTCAAAAGTTCGCAGAACTGGTTGGGACTGGATGACCGCCATTTTCGAGATGCTATTTCCGCTTCTTTGGAAATTTTGGGAGTAAGTTCGCTCGCACCTGTGGATGCTAATGAGGCGGCTAATGACCCTACTACTGCGCGTTGGATAGTACCATCTCTCGACCAACGCTTGGGAGCAGATCCCACCTGGGCTAATACTCTTGATACCTTAAGAATACCGCGAAAACACGGTCAAAAACCTTGGGAATGGCGACGGGGGGCTCCCATTCGTCCGGTAATTTTCCGCGATCCTGGTACGTTGGATGGTGATGTAGTTCACTTGCATTTGGAACACCGGGTAGTGCAGCGGTTATTGGGACGCTTTTTATCGCAAGGTTTTACACACCATGAATTAACTCGTGCTTGCGTCTGTCTCACGGATGAACCTTTACCTAAAGTGTTAATTTTAGGACGCTTATCTTTATATGGCGATCGCGCCACTAGATTACATGATGAAGTAATTGCTGTGGCTGCGGAGTGGTCAGACCCAGTAACTAGAGGGCGTAAAAAGTTACAAGCTTTACCAGAAGGACAAAAGGATGATGTTTTAGCTTTACTGGAAAATTCTTTGGCTTCTCCCCGGTTGCGAGAGGTTCCCTCATCAGTTAGACAACGCTTATGTCAAGCTACATCTGAGGATGTGGGAGAGTTGACACCACATTTGCATAAACGTGCAGAGGTGCTAGCTGAACGCGCCAAGAAAAAGCTGACAGCACGGGGACAAAAGGAAGCTGAGGAAATGAAGAAGATTTTGGAGGAACAACGCGATCGCATTTTCAAAACTAAACAAGAAACTGAACAACCCCTACAGCTTTCGTTATTTGCTGAAGAAGAGTTGCGTCAGTTAGAAGCAGACCGTCGCCATTGGGATAAGCGGCTAAATATGCTAGCTGAAGAGTTGGTGCGCGAACCCGCGCGAATTGAAGCAATTTATGAAGTGAAGGCGGTACGCGTTGAACCTGTAGGTATAGTTTATTTGTATCCAGTTAGCGGTTAGTTGTTAATTTGCAGTAATTGATTCTTAAATCTATGACTTATGCTGAAATTTTTTCAACAGAAACTTGATGCATAATTCGCTCTTTTAACGAATCTGCTGCAACTGCTGCAATAGTTTCCCAATCTTCTTGTTTCAACAACACCGCAAGCAATTCGCGTAGTATCTCTCGATTAGAGATAAACTCTTCGCCATAAAGTTCATCTGTTCCCAAAACAACGAGTAGGTGTTCTCTTACTTCTGGTGCAGGTAATCTTAATCTTTGAAGTAATCTATCTCTTGCAGTTTTTACTGCAATTTTTGTAGCTGTTCCTAAATTCCAATTATTCAGCAGCAACCGCACTTCTCTATTAAGAGAAATACGTAATGTTGTTAAACGTCCTAAAAGTTCAAAGTTAAGCATGAGGTCGCCAAATCCAGAACCCCAATCCAAGCCAGCACCAATATTCCCACCTACTTTATCTTCTGCTTCAACAGCTTTTCTCAACCATTTTTCATCAAACAATAAATCCATCGAATTTACTGCATTTTCTTGATTAAAAGTGCTTTGAATATAATTAGGTTCTTCCTGATTCATTAACTTCACCTCGCTACCTTATTTAGAAGAACGGCGAATTCCATACTCAAAATAAACCAGGTCTTCGTAATCTTCATCCTCTCCTAAATCAATCATCCCTTGATTATCATAAAATTCTTCTGCTCCTGGTAGCGAATGCAACCCAACTCTACCCTCGTAACCTAGTTCGATACTGCGGTTTCTGGCAAATGCTAAGAGTGCAGTACCAACGCCTTTTAATTTGGGCGGACGTTGAATAAATTCCCGGTTCCAAGGCGCAGAAGCAATTCCATCAATGTATACTAACCGTTTACCCTCACTGATACGCGAACCGTGCATTTGAGTTTCAATCAGCATTAACCCTTGAGTTTCGCCTTCGTACTCAATTGCATAGCCTTCGCGGTTTGGTTGTCTGTGAATAACGAACTGAAGTTTAAACTCCCAGTCCCAAAATTTATCTTCTTGTCCGTACAATCTTAATTGTTCTTTCCACTCTGAGGCATAATCATTGACGTGCTTTTGCACTAATTCTACTAAATCTGCTTCCACGGTCATGCTATCTTGACCGCGAATTAGTTGTATTTTTGTTCGCATCGCACCAATATCGTGTGCATTAGCAGATTTTGATGTTATCAGATTAAGTAAACAAACTGTACCAGACTCAAAGACCGCAAAGGAGAAACGATGGCAATTGACCCAGAAATCACCAGACATAAAGAGTGGTTGGGTTTTCTCCAGCCTATAGGGTTGGTAGTATCTCCCCCGGCGTTGGTAAAGGCGCAGGCGATGGTCAACCGCAATATTGTAGATTTGCAACAATTATTGCTGGCTGCGGTTGATGAGGATGGCTATATTGCTGATTTTCCGGCTTTTGTGGTAAATGTATTAAGCTGGGCTGATAGTGACCTTGTTAAACCATCACTAGAATACGAGATAGCTTTAACTGATTACAGCGAAATTCTTGCGCCTACCTATATTGTGCCTGACCCGGATAGCGACAAGCCGCAGATTTTGGTGCAAATAATTTCTTCTGGTACTGACTTGGATGTAGTCGCACCAGAATTAACTAAGTCTAGCAGTGGTTGGCACGCCAGCCCCCAAGCTAAGTTTGAGCGGTTGTTGCGGGAGACACAAATACCCATAGGTTTGTTGTGTAATGGTGGGTTGCTGCGTTTGGTGTATGCGCCACGGGGCGAGTCTTCTGGACATTTGACTTTTCCAGTACAGGCGATGTGTGAGGTGTCTGGACGGCTGATTTTGGGGGCGATGGAAATGCTGCTGTCGGCATTTCGCGTGTTTAGTGCTACTACAGGCCGTCGGTTACAAAATTTGTTGGAAGATAGCCGTAAGTACCAAGCAGAAGTTTCTACAACCTTGGCTAACCAAGTACTAGATGCTTTGTGGGAACTGCTGCGTGGGTTTCAGATGGCGGATGCGGCAGTTGATGGTAAGCTGTTAAGTGAAATTGCTGCCACAAATCCGCAACACATTTATGGTGGATTAATAACCACACTGATGCGACTGGTGTTTTTGCTCTACGCTGAGGACGAAGGGTTAATGCCACCAGACGATATTTACCAGCGTAACTATTCTGTATCTGGATTGTATGAACGGCTACGAGAAGACGTGGGGAATTACCCCGATACGATGGATCAGCGTTATGGGGCGTGGGTGTGGCTGTTGAGTTTGTTTCGATTGGTTTATGACGGCGGCGGACAAACACCAGAGTATTTACCAGCACGGCATGGTCAGCTTTTTGACCCGGATGAGTATGCGTTTTTGGAAGGTCGCTCACGCGGTAGTAAGTTTGTCAAGGGTCAACCAATCGAGCCTCCGCGAATTCCCGATGGTGTGGTGTATCGTTTGTTAGAAAAGCTACTAATTTTAGAAGGGGAGCGCCTGTCTTATCGGGCATTAGATGTGGAGCAAATTGGCTCGGTGTATGAGGGCATTATGGGTTTTGCTGTGGAACGGGCAGAAAGTCCGAGTATTGGAGTTTATAGCAAGCCCAAGGGGTCAAAGGTTTCTACGACGGTGGTAGTAGATGTGACGGCGATTTTGGCAGCAAAGTCAGCTGACCGTCAGAAATTACTGAAGGAATGGGCAAATTGTGAGGTATCAGGGAATGTCCTCAAGGAACTGAAGGCGGCACAGACGTTAGAAGATATAGTGATTGCACTAGGTCGGAAGGTATCGCGGCAAACACCTAATTTATTGCCTGTGGGTTCGCTGTACTTGCAGCCAGGGGAAGAACGCAGGCGTTCTGGTTCGCATTATACGCCCAGGTCACTCACTAAACCAATTGTGGAAGCAACGCTGCGTCCGGTGTTGGAAGCGTTGGGAGAAAAACCGACTGCGGAACAGATTTTATCTTTGAAAGTTTGTGATTTGGCGATGGGTTCTGGTGCGTTTTTGGTAGAAACCTGTCGTCAATTGGCTGAGAAAGTGGTGGAAGCGTGGGAACGCGAGGAAAACGATACCCGCCTGGGAATTAGCGATCGCAATCAGAATACGATAATTGATAGCGATCGCAACCAGAATGCGACAATTAGCAATTATGGCAAAGAAGAACCTTTATTAATTGCGCGTCGCTTGGTGGCGCAACGGTGTTTATATGGCGTGGATAAAAACCCGTTTGCGGTGAATTTAGCGAAGTTATCTTTATGGTTGGTAACGCTGGCGAAGGATTTACCGTTTACATTTCTTGACCATGCGCTCAAGTGTGGGGATTCACTGGTAGGGTTGAGGAAAGAGCAGATTGGGTCTTTTGGGAAGGATGCAACTGACGATTTACCGCTATTTGTATATTTGAAAGAGCAACTTGACCGTGCGCGTTCTTATCGGGCGGAAATTCAGGCGTTGGATACCCGCAGTGATGCTGATGATGACCAAAAGCGGGATTATCTATATAAGGTAGAGCAAGAATTGCGCCAAGCGAGGTTAACAGGGGATGTAAGAATTGCTGCATTTTTTGAGGGAAGTAATAAGAAGCAGCGAGAGGAGAGAGAAGCTGAGATTGCAGAATTGGTGAAGAGATGGCGATATCACCAAGCTGATACTGAGGGTTTGGAGGAAATTGCTAGCAGGTTGCGGAGTGGGGAAAAGGGGATTATTCCCTTTAACTGGGATATTGAGTTTCCAGAGGTTTTTGATAGGGAGAATTCGGGGTTTGATGCAATTATTGGAAATCCGCCGTTTGCGGGGAAAAATACAACAATTAATGCTCATGCACCCGGTTATCAAGATTGGTTAAAGGAAGTTTACCCAGAGTCTCACGGTAATTCTGATATTGTGGCGTTTTTCTTCCGTCGTGCTTTTGAGATATTACGAGAAGGTGGAACGTTTGGGCTAATTGCTACAAATACTATTGCTCAAGGTGATACTCGTAGTACCGGACTACGTTGGATTTGTCAGAATAAAGGGACTATTTATAATTCTCAAAAGCGGTTGAAGTGGCCTGGACTTGCAGCAGTAGTTGTGAGTGTGATTAATGTTTTTAAGGGAATTTATAACGAAGTAAAACTGCTAAATGGGCAGGAGGTTCCCCTAATTTCTGCATTTCTTTTTCATGCAGGGGCAAATGAAAATCCACAAATTATGCTAGCTAATAAAAGTAAAAGCTTCAGAGGTAGTTGCGTTTTGGGTATGGGTTTTACTTTCGATAATACAAGCGATGAAGCAACACCCATTGCAGAAATGTATCAATTGATTGAGGAAAACCCCAAAAATGCTGAAAGAATCTTCCCATATATTGGTGGGGCGGAAGTTAATAGCAGCCCCACACAAACACATCATCGCTACATTATCAATTTTGGTGATCTGGCTGAGGATGAAGCTTGGAATTATCCTGATTTGATGAATATTGTTGAGCAAAAAGTAAAGCCAAAGCGACTATCTGATAATCGTGCTGCATATAAAAAATATTGGTGGCAATATGGTGAAAAAAGAGTTGAATTGTGGCAAGCAATTAGGGGATTAAATAGGGTACTTGTAAATTCTGAAGTAAGCTCACACCTATGTTTTGCTTATCAGCCTTCTAATCGTGTCTTTGCACATTACCTAAATGTTTATCCACTGTCAAGTTTTGCTTCTTTTTGTGGACTGCAATCTCGTATACACGAAATTTGGGTAAGGTTTTTTGGCTCATCCTTAGAAGACCGACTTCGGTACACAATTTCCGACTGCTTTGAAACCTTCCCCTTCCCCGAAAATTGGGAAACCAACCCCACCCTAGAAGCAGTAGGCAAAGAATACTACGAATTCCGCGCCGAATTAATGATTCGTAACAACCAGGGACTAACCGACACCTACAACCGCTTCCACGACCCAGAAGAACGCGACACTGATATCCTAAAATTACGCTCACTGCACGCTGCAATGGATAAAGCCGTCCTCGAAGCTTACGGCTGGAGTGACATTTCCACCGACTGCACCTTCCTGCTAGACTACGACGATGAAAACGAAGAAGAAGAAACCAGCAACGGACGACAGCGAAAAAAACCTTGGCGCTACCGTTGGACAGAAGAAGTGCATGATGAAGTTTTAGCACGCCTACTCGACCTTAACCAAGAGCGAGCAAACATGGAAATTCTTGGCGGGAAAGCAGCACAAAAGAAAACCAAGGCTAAAGCTAGTAAGAAGAAAGCTAGTAAAGCACGTAAAATTAAAGAAGATGCGCCAATAATACCAGGGTTAAATTTGGAGTGATTTGAAATTAAATAGTCTAAATACAAGGAAAGATAATGACAATTAAAGAACAGATTACACAAGAACTAGAAAAATTACCTGAGCCTCTATTGCAGGAAATTTTAGATTTTGTACAATTTTTGCAAACTAAACAGCAACAACGGATATTATCACCAGAACAACCACAGCTAGAACAAAACCCAAACGATAATTCTCAAACATCATACCGTCCGGCTTCTGGACGTTCTCTTCTCAGACACGCAGGGACATGGGCTGGTGATGATTTTGAAGAATGCCTTCAGTCAGTTTATGCTACTCGTGGTAAAGCTAAATTTGATTATGAATCTAATCCTTTTGAATAATGTACTTACTTGATACAAACCATTGCAGCGCAATTATATTGGGCGAAACTAATGTAATTCGTCGCATTAGTGAAGTTGGGGAATCTAATATTTTTACTTGTGTGATTGTACAGGGAGAACTTCGCTACATGATGGAGAGATCCCAACAAAAAGAAACTAACATAGCGCGATTAATAGAATTTCTTGAAGATATTTCTATTTACCGAATAGATGAATATACTGCTGATTTATACGGACAACTCAAAACGGATTTATTCAATCAATTTGCGCCCAAAGAAAAAAGCAAGCGGAGAAAAACTAAAATAACTGATTTAGGTTTTGGTGAAAATGACTTGTGGATTGCAGCGATTGCTCTACAACATAATCTTACCATCGTCTCAGCCGATAGCGATTTTCAGCGTATTAAAGAAGTAAAAACATTATCTGTTGAATCGTGGTTGACAAGTTGAAAAATTGATGAAATTAATTACTTTCATTCTGGTTTAACCAAGCTACTAAATCAGATATTTCTGAAAAGTCTAGTAGTGCTTCTGCTAAATCATCTATCTTTTCAACAGATAGCACTCGAATTCTATCAATCAATGATGAATCTATGTCATTAAATTTATGGTTCAACGTATTGAGGAAATCCTGGGTACTACAATTAGTGAATATACGCCTAATGCAATTAAGTTTCACGGCTTATCATTGGAATCATTGGAACAGATCGTTAAAGAGGGTTACACTACAACATCTGCAAGTTTTAACGCGGCTCCATCCGTAGGTTTATTTATCGAATTTGGACAGCGCTGCCAAGAAAAAGGGTTAATAGTAAATTTTGATGGAGTAGCATTTACCAACGCAGAAAACTCCAATTTAGTTGTTGATGCGATTACAGTTATCGGTGTGGAAGACTTAGATTTTGTTGGTGAATTTGTTCAATTTGTTTGGGGATGCGATGAGCTAGAGATAAATTCCCAAAAGTTATATGCTTGGTGGGATTAGGTAATAATCAGCACATCAGCCTATTTTTAGGGGATAAGTTTAATTTTGACGTGACCATTGAAATCAAATGATTTCTACGATTTTAAACAAAAGTATTATTTGACACTTTTAACTACTTCGGGCAACATAAGATAAACAGTTAATTGCTTGTTATATCTTTCAAGGGAGTAAACAGCGATACACCATGCCCAATACTCCTGCCGAAGTGCGTTCATCTCTCATTGATGCCCTACAACTTGACTTAGTGGGGCCTACGCCCAATGATATCGCCCACGTTGACGAAATTATCGACCAAGCTCCATCTAAGTGGTATCTCACAGGTTTTTTAGTGCCTTATGAAGCTTCGGTAGAACAGCGTTCAGAAGATATAGGTAACGATGATATCGACGAGATTTCTCAAGTCAACGCTGGCGATGATGAAAAGCAACCCGAAAGTGCCTCCGCCCGGAGAGCATTTTTTCCCTCTTCAATGGGTTTAAGTATTCTTGTACCAGCAACCGCTAAGGAAATAAGTGTTACTGTTCACTGGGGCGACTACTGTCCAGTTGATGAAGAGAATGAAGAAAGTCAAGAAGATTCTAAAAACCAACTCCAGTTACCCCGGCTGTGGCAAAGAACCCCCGGACAAGCAGAATTAACCGTTCCTCTCCATGTAAGTAATGCACCCAAACATTGGGAAATTCCTGGTAGTCATGGTTTGAGACTAGTTACCTCAGTGCGTCCCGTAACTGCGGCAGAGTTGGTTCCTGCTGGGACTCGTTCTGCATCTGTGTTCCTGGTGAACTATCGCCCTCCAGCCGCCAACCCATACAGCGATATCGCCTTCGCCTTCCAAACTTGCCTCATCATCCGCACCCCTTATTCTCTCGTCCCTCGTCCCAACCTGCGCGGACGACACGGTGATGATTGGGATGAGAAGGTAGCAGATTTACAGTATCGAGATGATTATGAATATGCGGTGGGACATAACGTTTCAGCTGTCGCCATCACCAACGATGACGCTACTTGTCAAGAAGTCCGCACTGCTTGGATGCCCATTGCTGATGTAGAAAAGGTAGTGGCCGCGCAAGTTCCAGGCGTGGAACTTGGGATGGAAGCACTCGCCGCCGCACCCACAGTCGAAACTCTGCGAAATATGATGTCTGGGATGGTTGATGCTTATGGGGTGTGGATTGAAGGACAAAAGGTAAAGTTTCCTAATGACCCAGAACGAATTGAAGTTGCTAACGACTTACTAGACCGGGCAACCAGGGTAAACAAACGCATCGCCGCCGGACTGCAAGCACTGGATGACCCCAATATATTAGAAGCATTTCGGATTGCAAATCGAGCGATCGCCATTGCTATTCGTCAGCGTTCTACCCACAATACAGATATTACCCCAGAATCTGTCAAGCCTCCGGCATGGCGACCGTTTCAGCTGGCGTTTTTGTTAATGAACTTGGTTGGTATCGCCCATCCCGAACACCCTGACCGAGAATTAGTAGACTTGCTGTTTTTCCCCACAGGCGGTGGTAAAACCGAAGCTTACTTAGGACTAGCAGCATTCGCAATGGTACTGCGCCGCCTGCGAAATCCCACGATAAATTCAGCTGGCGTAAGTGTCTTGATGCGTTATACTCTGCGCCTGCTTACCCTCGACCAATTAAGCCGTGCTGCTACTCTTGTCTGCGCTTTAGAGTTAGAAAGACAAAAAGATACACAAAAATTAGGCCCCTGGCCCTTTGAAATTGGGCTGTGGGTGGGACAAACCGCCACTCCCAACCGGATGGGAAAAAAAGGCGATAACGATGAATACACTGCCCGTGCCCGTACTATTGCCTTTCAAAATGACACCCGCAAACCTTCACCCATCCCTTTAGAAAACTGTCCTTGGTGCGGTAAACGGTTTACCTCTGACTCCTTCCAGTTACTCCCAGACTCCCATCAGCCAAAGTCACTACAAATTACTTGTATTAACCGCAAATGCAAATTTACCCGCAATCAATCCTTGCCCATCGTCGCAGTAGATGAACCAATTTACCAACGATTACCCAGCTTTATTATCGCCACCGTCGATAAATTCGCCAATCTCCCTTGGGTAGGAGAAACTGGAGCATTATTTGGACTGGTAGACCGTTATGACAAAGATGGTTTTTACGGGCCCGCCCATCCCGGTCGCGGTCAAGCACTTGCTGGTCATTTACCAGCCCCAGACCTGATTATTCAAGACGAGTTGCACCTGATTTCCGGCCCTTTGGGAACAATGGTAGGGTTGTATGAAACCGCCATTGACGAACTATGCAGCCGGAAAATTAACGGTAAAAAATTACGCCCCAAAATTATTGCATCCACCGCAACAGTACGGAGAGCTAGCAAACAAATTCGAGCGCTATTTGGTCGAGATGCTGTAGATATTTTCCCACCTCCCGGCCCCGATCGCCGCGATTCGTTTTTCGCCAAAACAGTGCCAGCAAGCATCAGTAACGCCCGTACCTACGTGGGAATCGCAGCGCAGGGACGAAGCTTAAAAGTAGTACTATTACGAACTTACTTAGCATTACTAGGTGCAGCACAGAAACATTATCAAGCAGCAGGAGGGGCAAAAAATCTTGATAACCCCGCAGATGCTTACATGACCCTGCTGGGATATTTTAACTCCCTACGCGAACTAGGTGGTAGTCGCCGCATCGTTGAAGATGAAGTCAACTCTCGTCTAGCAAGGTATAGCCTCAGAAAGCGAGTCAACGAAACTGAAGGTTTATTTGCCGACCGTCAAATTGCCTACGAACCGGCGGAACTGACTTCCCGTGTTAGTACTAACGTTGTTGCTGAAATAAAAAGCTACTTGGCACTGCTATTCCACGAGAAGAAACATATCGATGTAGCTTTAGCAACGAATATGATATCCGTGGGTTTGGATATCACCCGTCTAGGGTTGATGGTTGTGTTGGGTCAACCGAAAACAGCATCCGAGTATATTCAATCTACCAGTCGGGTAGGGCGGGATGAAAATCGCCCTGGCTTAGTCATCACATTATTAAACATACATCGACCACGCGATCGCTCTCACTATGAACGCTTCCCAGCTTGGCATACCAGCTTTTATCGTTCTGTAGAAGCAACTAGCGTTACCCCATTTTCACCTCGTGCCATTGACAGGGGTATCGCCGCTATCACCGTCGCCCTAGCGCGTTTAGGACATCCTGGCATGACTGCACCACCCCGCGCTATCGAGATTTTACAACATCGGCAGGATTTAGAATATGTTGTCGATGCCATTAGCGATCGCGCAGAAATGCATGATAAAGAACTTGATGCAGTGGAAGCCGAAGCACTGCGTCAAAAAGTTCGAGGACGGGTGAAAGATTTACTGGACACTTGGGAACATATTGCTAGTCAAAAAATTAGCTTGCAATACCAACAAGAAGTAGGACAAGCGCCGCCATTATTATTTGACCCCCTTGACCCAGAACTTGAAAAGCAACCAATGGAAGCACGCAAGTTCAAAGCACAACGCAGCCTGCGGGATGTGGAACCAACAGTAAACTTGTGGGTTTGCAACCCTGATGGTTTTGAGGTTGAGGAGGACGAGAAATGAAAACGAACCGCCAAGACGCAGAGAAGAAAGAGAAATGAAGTCAAAAAGCAAACGCAAGCCTTCAGGAGAAATACGGCAAAGCCAAATTATTTCCACCTTTGGCCCTGGCTCAATGGTGGACTTACCAAATTACTCAGTAATTATCGGCGGACTCAACCACTGGCGGGGTAATAGACAACGAATTTACGAAGACCGCCTTGCAGCCAGAGTTGCCGAGATTTTGGGTGTCAGAGACATTACCATGTATGCGCCACCTACGGACGAGCAAGACCCAAGCGCCGCCAGAAGTGGAATTTCAGCTTTTACCTTCCCCACTTGGTTTGTTGCCCAAGTAGAAGAAACTTGGACTTCTGCTAACGGCAAAGAATATCGTACCCGTCCTCTGATACCTTGGGGTAGTTTAGTTAAAGGTAAATACCTCAGCGATACCAAAAAGAAAATACCAGTTGTCCCCGTTCGCTTTGTCCAAGCCTGTGTTAACGGACACATCAGCGATATCGACTGGTATCGCTTTGTCCACAGCAATAGCGATACTTCCAGTAAATGCCGGGGTCAGCTTTGGCTTGACGAACGTGGTTCTGGCAATGATTTCGTAGATATCTTTATTCGCTGTGAAGCCTGCGGCACTCGTCGTCCTCTCTCTGATGTAACAGTACCCAATAGCAAAATTTTGGGTCAATGTCTGGGGAATCGTCCTTGGCTAGGGCCAAAAGCTTTTGAACCTTGTGTTTCCCGCCTCACTGGTAAACAAGAGTACAACCGACTTTTGGTAAGGGCTGCAAGTAATACCTACTTTTCGCAAGTTTTGAGCGTTATCTCCCTCCCAGACTCAGACGCAGCAATGCGAGAAGCAGTTAATTTGGTTTATGAAGACTTTCTTCAGTATGCAGAAAGTTCAGATGATATCAAAAGAGAACGACGCAAACAAAAAGTTGCTAATGCTTTAGAGGGATTTAGCGATGAAGCTGTGTGGTTAGAAATACAGCGCAAGCAAAGCGGACAAGGAGACCAAGATAAAAGCATCAAGCAAGTGGAAATTGAAACACTGCTTTCTAGCCCAGAAGAGATGGGAGAAGATGCTCCAGATGGTGACTTTTATGCCCGCGCCCGCAAGTTAACTAGTTTGCCCCCATTATTATCGTCTCGTATTGACCGGATTATTTTAGTGCATCGCCTACGAGAGGTCATTGCCCAAGTCGGGTTTACCCGCTTTGAACCTGCAATGCCTGATATTGATGGCGAACTGGCTCTGGATGTGCGACGGGCAGCCCTTGATATTGAACCAAGCTGGGTTCCTGCTATAGAAAACCGTGGTGAAGGCGTATTTATCAGCTTTCAAAAACAGGCAATAGAAAGCTGGGTAAAACAGCCTATGGTGCAAAAACGCGGGCTGGAATTGCTGAGGGGCTTCGAGGTATGGCAAAAGCGCAAGGCACAAGAGGACGCTAAATTCCCCGGATTACCTTATATTATGCTGCACTCCTTGTCACACCTGTTGATTACAGCAGTATCCCTAGAGTGCGGTTATGCTGCTTCATCAATTCGTGAACGCATTTATGTTGGTGAAACTGGCTATGGAATTCTTTTATACACTGGTTCACCTGGGTCGGAGGGAACTTTGGGGGGTCTGGTACAAATTGGCAAGCGAATTGAGTATCACCTAACTACAGCATTAGAATCGGGAAGGCTATGTTCCAATGACCCTGTTTGTGCCCAACACCAGCCAGACAATGTACAAGAGGAGCGTTTTTTGCATGGTGCAGCCTGTCACGGTTGTTTGTTAATTGCTGAATCTTCTTGCGAACGTGGTAACGAATTTCTCGACCGGGCGCTTGTAGTACCTACAGTTGAGGGTTTGGGTGCTGAGTTTTTTCTAAATCAGGAAATGTGATGGCAGCGTTTCTCCAACTGAGCCGACCAGTTTTGATCAGTTTGGCTACAGCCCTTGAAACAGGAAGACTTCATCCACCTTTTACTATATCAATTATTAAAACCTACGTACCGGAAATTCTCAGTGGCGGTATTGTTGAGGAACTTAATCGACTCAATGCAATGGGTGCTACTTCTGACCACATAGCTTATACATTGCGCCTGCTAGCAGCAGAACGGTCAGCATCTCAGGAAGTACACGACAGAGTAGAGTTGGTTTGGACAGGACAGGAAGTCGTCGGTTCTCAAAGCCGCGATACTAGCGTTGTCGTGCGCGAGTTATTCAGCACAGCCAAAAGTAGCATCCTTATTTCTAGTTTTGCTGTTGACAAAGGGAAAAAAGCACAAGCTCTGTTTGGTGTCCTGGCTTCCCGGATGGATGCGAATCTAGAACTAAATGTCAGGATGTTCCTTAACGTGAAGCGATCGCACAACAATAAATTACCAGAGTCAACGCTTTTAAAAGAGTTTGCAGACACCTTTCGTAAAGAAATCTGGACGGGACAACGCTTACCAGAGGTGTTTTATGACCCCCGTTCCCTCGCCCCAGGTGCATATACAAAAGCCTGTCTTCACGCCAAATGCGTTGTCGTAGATGAAGAACGCTTGCTTGTAACTTCAGCCAACTTTACTGAAGCCGCCCACGAACGCAATATAGAGGCTGGTGTACTAATTGATGACCCTGTAGCTGCTAAAGGAATGCGATCGCAGTTTGAAACCTTGGTGGCAAAGAATATACTACGTCGAGTACCGGGAATTTGATAATTTAGTGTAATCAGTTACTCCTCTTTTGTTACTCTAGGTCAATAAAATAATAACCAAATTTTTAATTGTAGAGAAAGCAAGCATTTGAGCGTTTATTTTCTAACAGAATGCCTGAAATCAAAATTTTTGGTAAAAGTCTTATGCTATGGGCATTTCAGATTATTCACTTCCGAAAGTAACAAAAGCGTCCGAGGAAAATGATCGCATTTCCAATGGATGTAAAGAAACCATTCTTGTTATGTCATTTTAATTTTTTTAACTAACTCATTTACTTGGTTGCTTAAAACCGCACTTTCCTTTGTCGTTAATACTTTGTCAGATACTCGAAGTTCTTTGTAAATTTCCTTTTTCTCCTGCCAATTTTCGTTGTATTGCTCGTTACCTAAAAGCCCAAGGTGTTCCCAATACCAAACATTGCCATTATGTCTGATTGTGAAGTCAGGTTCTTTCCATTGATATTCATTATAAAAAAGTTTTTCTTCATATTGAAAATCAATATTTGAATGATAAAGAATATTTGCAATTATTACTTCTGATTTTGAACGAACCCAAATCCCATTTTCAGCCTGATGTATCTTATTTAGTGAATGTTTACTTACGCCTAAATATCTTCCAATATCTTGGTGCATTGAAATTGAACTGTCAAAGTTATCAAGGAGATAAACGAGATAGTCTAATAAATTATGTTTATACTCTCTTTTACTTGCAGTTTCATTACTAATTGTTTCAATTTGCTCATCAGTAAGATATTCTTTTGTTGCTTCAATAATTAAGCATTTGTCAAGATTTTTAGCTAATTTTGCCTCATTATCAACTAATGCTTTATAGGTTATGTTGAAAAATTCTCGACAAGTAAGTTTTGAGAATTCGGGTTTTAACAATACAGGAACAACCATTCCCGTTCTTGTAGATTCAATTATTGACTTCAACATAGGGTTTGAGTTAGTTTTGAAAACTTTTAAGCCTGTAAAGCCTTTGCCTTCTATCGTAATTGCACCGCAATTCAAAAAATAAGGTAGAGCCGATTGTAATTCTTCTTCTGCAAAATATTGCAAAGTCTTTTTACCAACTTCATTGTTGGTTGCCTTTTTGAACAATTCTTTGATTTGATCCCCTTGAGGAAATGATTTGTCGATAAAGTGTGTTTTTCTTACCTGAACATTTTTATTAGAATAAAGCATATAAGAAATAGCACCATTTTGGTCTCTTCCTGAACGTCCAATTTCTTGATAATACTGCTCAATAGATTCGGGTATCATAAAATGAATTACAACTCGAATATTGGGAATATCAATACCCATTCCAAAGGCATTTGTTGCAAAAACTAAATTGGTTGAACCATCTCTAAACTCGTTTAGAACACTTTGCCGTTCGGAGCTACTCATATCTCCATGAAATGATAATGCCTTTAGCCCCTTTTGATTTGCAGTTTCACACAAATCTTCCACACCACCTTTGTGGTATTTACGATATAAATAAACCAATACTTTCTCGTTGGTGTGGTTATCTATTATTTGCCAAAGACGATCTTTCTTTTCTTCTTCGTTTGATAACTTCTCAACTTTCAAATCAATATCAAATCTTAACAATACATCATCTTTGATGATAGAACTTTTCTTAATTTTAAAATCAGTAGTAATATCAATAAGCTCTTTTGGATTTATTGTGGCTGTCAAACCTAAAATTGTTGGCCATTTATCTGAAAAGACTGAATTAAGAAAAGTTGGTATATGCTTGTAAAATGGTCGGAAATCAAATCCCCATTGGCTTATACAATGGACTTCATCAATAACTACTAATTTGATTTTATTTATCTGCAATGAAATACAGTATTCAAAAAATCCATCTGTCGCCATCCTTTCTGGACTAGCAAAAATGAAATCAGGTTTAGATTCACCCTTAGCAAATTTTTTTAATTGCTTCATTTGTTCTGAAACTCCCATACCACTGTGAATAGCTAAGACTTCAAAACCTTCTTTTTCGAGTTTTTCTGCCTGTTCGTCAATAAGTGCTATCAATGGCGAAATAACTAAACAAGTTCCTTTTAGTGCTTTTGCAGTAACCCAATAAATGAGGGATTTCCCACCACCTGTCGGCATTACTGCTAATGTTGAACCATTCTCTATAAGATGGTTAATTACTTTTTCTTGAAATAGTTTTAAAGAAAACACACCTGCTAAAGCAGGAAACTCTTTTTCAAAAACTTCTTTTGCTTTAGTATTCATAATGATAGCTTTCTGCTTTCTTCTTTAAATCGTCAATTTCAGACTGATGAGTTCTTGCGACAAATGAGAGAAAGCTATCCACTGGAACAAATCTATATTCAATAGGTAGGCTTACTCCATGCTTTGCATAAAGCTCTTTTAGTTGCTGATAAATTATAATAGCGTAAAATGAAAACAAGGCATACGGATAAAAATAATTTTGCTGAGTTGTTCCTTCTCTCGCATTGATCATAAGAAACTGAGAGTCTTCTTTACAACCAAACTTTTTCTTACTGCTTAAATAATATAATGCCCAAACAGCTTCTCTGCTTCTATTTGGATACATTTCAGGAAAAAGCTTGTAAATAAAATGACTTTTAATTCCCCCGCCAATTACTCCGTAAACTGTGTAGGCTTCTCCATCCAACTCATAATATCCCAAATCATAGCATGTCTCAATTTCTTCAAATTCATTTTCTTCATACCACTCATTACGCAATTTATTTGCTAATTGAACAAGGTTAGATACTACTTCAAATAATTGTCCTGCTTGCGCGGTGTTGAATGCTGCACGAAACTTATCAAGTTCCTTAGCTTGTTTGTTTTGCAGTGTTTTTCTGATAATAGGAATGTTATTTCTTAAAACTGTATTTTTAAAGGAGTTAACATCTTTTTTATATTCTTTTTCTAGTGATTCTAAGTGAAGGATATCTTGATAATCTAGGCGTTCTTTTTCATAATGTTTGATTGATTCTTTCAAAAGCCTTTCTAGAATTTTTTTTGTGTCTTTTGGCTTGCTTTTTGGTTTGCAGGTAGAACCAAATTTTACAGCGAGCTTTTCAATTTCACTTTCTTGTATTGAATTTCCGCCTTCTGTATCAATATATTGTTGGAAGTAAGTCGGGATAACTTGTTTTATTTCATCCCATACCTTTTCAATATGGTCTTGATCATAACAAATTTCTTCAATGTTGTTCGGATAATACATATTCTAGATTTTGCCTTTTAGTTAGCGGGACTTGAACAAAAAAGATCCGTTAGTTGTTTTATGGTTACACGGGTCATTGTCTACACTTGTCTGTAACGTTTGTGTATAATCATTATGTTTATATTTTTATAGTGGAATCAAAACCCGTATTCTTAGTGTTCCCACAAACTGAGCAAATATAACACCCGCTGCAAACGTTAAGTTGATAAGCAAAAGTATTGGGTTACTTCTTGGAGCAAAAAATACTATATTTGCAGTATTTTTTATTTTTTGATTCAGTTCGTAACCACATTATCTGCAATGGTAATGCGGTTAACTTATTTTATTTCAATGAATATAGCTTTTTCGCAATAATATTATTCCATTAACTGTCCACAAGGACAGTTTTACCTTCATTGATTAACTCGATTCAAATAAATATTTTCTTTATTGAAAAATAACAACATTCCATGTGGATTATCTAAAGATACATCTTTATTACTATTGTGATTCTGCAACTCATTCCCTTGTAAATCCTGACTTGAAAGTGAGTACACATCAGTTGCAACAAGCTTATATCCTTGAGTATTCAAATAACCAACTAGTTTATCAGGCATGACATGAGATGCACCGTAAATTGGTAACAAATTATGTTCAATTTTATCCTGGTCTAAAATATTTAATTGCACAACACCTGTACGACAAAATATATCAAAATAAATCGGCTCAAATAAGCCACTTGTAGTAATTTCTATTGAATTTAATTCCATCGCTAGTTGCTCTACACTCGCAAAATTCCGCGACCACGGGTTGCCCATTAAAAATAGCCTTATCGATATTGCCTCTGGCTGTACTTTCACAATATCGAGTAATGTTCTCGTAACAGCATCTGGTTGTAAGTAATCTAACACTCCATGAACCGAAACTAGCCGCAGGCTATTAGGAGCGTAAAGTTTTGTCAGTTCTAGTTCTGCTAGATTGCGATCGCAAAAATAATTTAACTGTAGGTTTGGGTATTGGCTGCGTAAAGCTAAAAACTTTTCTGGCGGCTCAGTAGCAATGTCGTAACAGTCGATTGTCGGAAGTTGGTAGCGCGTTAAGTCAACTCCCTCAAAACCAAAAAAAACTTCACGTTCGGCAAAACCTGCACCCAAGATAGCTGCACTATCACCATTACCTGAAAGAATCGCTTCCCAGGTGAGGGGATAAACATTGGGGGTAAGTTCTAAAAGTCTAGCTCGACTAATCTCTAGAATATTGCCACTGCCCTTGTTTTCTAGGAATCTTACTGCCATAAAACCTCGCTATATTATGAAATAACCTTGGGACGACTGATTAGGGCGATATCTTTACCTTCGCCCAAACGGTACACTTCTGTGCGATCGCCAACATCAATTTCAAAAAACCGATAGCTTGTAGTAAACCGCGCCCACGGTGCCAAAGGATTAATTTTTGGGAGATTGGTTGTTGCTTGGTAAGTAATTTCAAACCCCGCTCCCCCATCTTGCTTGAACATCCGCAAAAAACATTCATAGTCTCTAGCGTGCCAAAAATCAGTTGTTCGGCGACGCACCACATCTTGTGAGTCAGAACTCATCGCCCGTGCTGCTGATGCGGACACGATTAATTGCAAATTGTCAGACATTCGCGTTAAAGCAAGTTTCTTGTCTGGGTTTGAGAATATTTCATCAACAATTGGTTTAAGCTCAGGGTGCAAACAAGTTTCGGCAATGTAAAACCCTGAATACTTGCTGATATCTTTCTCAAATTCCCGATCAACTAGTTTTTCTGAATCACAACTAACCGACTTTCGTAAGCTCGCAAAAATTAAGTCTTCGTATAACTTCTGCTGCGATGCTGGCGCTGCTGCAAGAATTTTGAATGCAGACCCACGCATCCCCTGAATTCCTATCAAAGCACAGGTACAATCGAGGGATGCCGCCCACATTGCTAGAAATTTTCGATAGTTGGTATAAAGCATTAATGCTTCCTGGTAGTCAGGAGCTTTAATTTTGAGTAGATGCTTTACTGGGTTGGGTTTAATTTCCCATCCAGGCTTGCATAGTAAAGTCCACAACGTTGAGGAATCTTCAATGGCATCCATGCATTTATCCCCTCAGCAAATTAATGACAATTATTGGTCTGTCCGTTCTTGTCAAACCTCATGCGGGATATCAAATCCTTAAGATGGGCTGGATCTACACCAAACCTATGAGCAATGTCATACTCCTCATCTTCAGTTGGCGGTGCATTTAGTGTAAGTAAATGCTCCAAAAAAGGTTGCGACCCCCCTAAAGGCAAACCATCATCCGTAAAAGGTAACCTATGTTCGTGCATTGACTGCTCAAATACCGCAGGGCGGGTATTTTGTAGCCACGCTACAACCTCACCAGGTTTTGGCGGCTCTATCCCCAGTCGATCGCATTCTTCTAATAACTCGTTTGATAATTGCGATTCTACTGCGGAGACGCTGTGCGATCCTCCTTGAAGAGCCGCCAAGGGCGAACGCACCACCAAATCCTGCAACCACTCCTGTAGTTTTCCTGTCTCTGGTAACTGCAAATCCAGCGTCTGACAAGCAGCTGAAAGTTCTTGTCCAATAGCAGCATTAACATATAACTGCCCCAACCAAGTAGCAAATTCCTCATTTTGAGGTAATTCTATCCCTTGTTCAAAGCTAAAAGTTTGCAGTTTCTTTCCTAAACGAATTCTTTCTAAAAGCTTTGTACCAGTATCTTCTTCATCATTAATAATTTGAGGGTCATTTGACCCAAAAGCCATTTTGTCTAAAAGCCAAATAGCTATTTGTCCTGATTTTGGAGCTGACAAATTTAGAGTTTCACAAGCAATCAGCAGCTCAGTTCCCAAAGACGTATAACTTGCAAGCCACTCCTCTAAATTACCTGACCGAGGAGCAGTAAGTCCCTTTTGAGATAAACCAACAAGCTCTAAACCCAAATTCACCAAGTTCCTAACTACCATTGACAAGCTTTTACCCATATCAGGTATTAGCTTCTCAATTTGACCTCGCATTTCAACACTAATATGAACTGTCACGCGGTCTTTCTCTGCATCTACAGGACGACCACGCTTCGGAGGTAGCTTCGGGTTTTGTTCGGGCTGTTGTTTACTCATGTTACTTCAGTCTATCGGAACCACAAAGCATATTTGAAGCCTTTGTATGCTAAATCGTTAATAAACGTAACTATTTAGCAGTGCATAATTGCTTTTACACTGCTAAATAGTTACAAAATGTAAATAAAACACATACATAATTAGTTGATTTGGTATTCTTCAATCAAAAGCACAAAAAAGTTGAGATGGCAGAAAAACACCTGTTTCAATCAAAATTTCTGCACGAGTCCAATATGAAATACTGCGAAATCTTCAAAAACTTGCCCAAAGAAGGCTTAGAACCAAGACAATTTCTACGCCACTGTTTTGATATCGCTGAACTCAGTCCCCCAGAACTTCTCGAAGAAGAAACCGACTCACAATACCGCAAAAAATGTATCACTGTACTATGTGCAGTCTTAGGTGTACAAAGACCAACAGTTCGCAAGTGGGGAAGTGACCTCAACTTTGACGGGATGCCCAACTACTGCAAAGTTTCACTTGCTTACATTCACGCTGCCGAAATCGTGCCAAAGCAGCTAAAGAGCGTCTTGAGAGGAGAATATAGCGCACTGGAAGTAAATGCTCAAACGTTTCTAGAAAAAATACTCCTTCAAGGGTTAACTGAACAACAAGTACTACAAACTGTGTCTCACGCCAATTTTCGCGCAACTTGTGTCAAAACTCTCACGCAAGTATTACATATTGGCACCAAGTCAGTCCAAGATTGGGGTCAGGATATGTCGTTTCACAAAATGCCCAAAATTCACAAGCACACCTTGGGCTATGCCTTGGCTGCTATCTCCAAATCATCATCAGAAAATTGGGAAAAAGCGGCCTGACTTATTTAACTAGTCGAATTAGGAAACTTGGTCTTAGAGATTAAGACCGCGCATACAATATCATGACTACAACAACTTTTGCAAATAATTCATACGTCGAGCAGCATCAGGTAAACTCCAATCCTACCACCCACATAGAGCAAAGTACCCTAGAGTACCTCCATACGGCTTTCCTACTCTACGAGTACAAGCAGACTTACACCAAAAAAGAATATCGCGCACTATTAGAAGAGTACGGTTGGGATAAGGGCAGTGCTGAGGAAAGGCGATCGCTCCGAATTGCCGAGAATTTTCAAGCATTTATCAGTTGCCCGGAACACTTGGCGGTTTTACCAATATCGGTACTACTTCGGTTATGTTCTGTGAACTACAAAATCCTAATTGATGAATTGGAAGATATTCCTATTGGAGGATTGACTTGTGGATTAGTGTTAGAACTGATTGAGAAAAGAAGATTGTTTCTCAGAGCCATGAATCAAGAAAAAAAAGATGGCAACTGGCGAGCAACACCAGATGGAAATAGATATTACACCTTCGGCAAAATTATGGAGGATGACCACCAAACAGGGGTGTTTACCGAGAAGTTAATAGAGGAATTGGGATTGTCACCGCAGCGAATTGTTAGAAAGGCGATCGCTGACTTATATGAAAAGCATCAAGCTGAGATAGCCAAGAATGAAATCGGCTCTTTTGAAGAACTAATTCTTTGTGAACAACTCACTGACACCATAGAAGAATTGATTCCTGCCAACGATGAAAATATCGTCAACCCAACAAACCTTGAGGTAATGCAGCGAGAACTTGAAACCTTGTGGCAAAGGGATACAGAAGAATATGATTGCGAAGAATACCTGGAAGAACCTGAAGAGTCAAACATTGACTTTGAAGAAGATGAGATTCAGGCAGTAGAAAGTACATTGGCTGGGATGTTCGGTACAAATGAAGTCCCAGCAACTGATGCAGAAGTCCTCGCAGACATATTGCGGAAAGCTTCAGATTATTCCTCAGTGCGCCGAGGACTATGGCAATATCAACAAGCTAAGGAACAAGCTTGGAACCTCCTTTCGGATTCGGAAAGGAAATCTGTATGGCAGATGCTTCCAGAGGCAATCAAAAAGCTTAGTAATGCCAAGCGTGAAGGGTTGATTATCAATTTTTATGAGATGGAGTCAGGAGGAGTATATAAAGTCTTTACTACAGATTACCCATTAATAGAAGAAACAATTAGTAATAGTCGGTTAGACAGATGGTTGGCAGACTTAAAACTCAGGCAGAACTCCGATTGTAATTGACATGTGTTAAAAGCCAAGTGCAAGAAATTAACATTAATTAGAATCTCAATGAACTCAACAGCAACAAACAAAAAAATAGCTGTTAGCCTATTCTCCGGGGTGGGTGGATTTGATTTGGGATTTAAAGCAGCAGGATTTGAAATCGCGATCGCCATTGATAATAATCCCATCGCCCTAGCAACATACCAACATAATTTCCCGCACGCCACAGTCTTGTGCAAAGACATTCGGGAGGTGACGGGTGAAGAAATACGCGCCTGTATTCAGACGAAGTATGTAGATTGGGACAGGGAAATTCATACAGTTTTTGGTGGGCCACCATGCCAAGGATTTAGTGTTGCTGGACTGCAAAATGTTGAAGATGAGAGAAACTCGTTGGTAGGGGAGTTTGTTCGGCTGGTGTTGGAACTCAATCCCCTTGGGGCAATTATGGAGAATGTGCCGGGGATTGAAAATCAGAAGTTTGGCTGCATTACTGCTAACCTCCAAGCAGTGCTAGAAGAACATTATTTCCTTAGCAAATGGAACCTGAACGCTTCAGATTACGGGGTTCCGCAAGCTAGAAAAAGGGTATTTTTTGTTGCATCTAAGTTTGGAGAAATTATACCGCCGGAGCATCAACCTCAACATACAGTTAGAGATGCGATCGCGGACTTGTCGCCAGTCCCCCTACTCCCCAAGCAAAACACTCAAGAATGGCATCCAGATTGGGTGAAGGGAGAATATGCTAAGTATATTGAAAAAATATTCCCAAATCTTGGTATAGTAACTAACATTGAGACGGGATTCGCAGCGACAACACATACACCAGAAGTAATTCAGCAATTCATCAACACTCCTCCAGGCGCGAGAGAAGCTAGATCCAAATCAAAAAAGCTGCAATGGGATGGATTCTGCGTGACGTTAAGAGCGGGGAGTGGCAACCGCACAGCATTACGTCCCCTCCATCCAGAACAGCCACGGGTTATCTCAGTTAGAGAAGCTGCTCGTTTGCACAGTTATCCTGATTGGTTTAATTTCAGTGAGGCAATACTCCACGCCCAAAGAGAAATCGGAAATTCGGTACCCCCATTGCTTGCATATGCTGTGGGAATGCAAGTTAGAGAACATCTAGAATGCAATATCACTTCTCAAATTAAGCACCAAAATTGGCAAAAATGCCTATTTTTACCAATTTGTTGCAATTATAATAATCTACTCGTTTTTGTCAATGAAATGCTGACTTTAAGGAGGTTAAGCAAAATCAGCAAAGAGCGATCGCCTCCTTTCAGCAAGAGGTAGACGAGCGATTGGGGAAATTCGTCGCCTGAAAGCAGAGGGCGAATCTTTTGGGCAGGAATCTAAGCCAGATATATTATTCGCTCACGCAAGAACCGATTGTGACAGTACTGGGTGCGGAAGGTGGGCTTGAAGCTAGTTTAGTTGCCCCAAAGTTGAGTAAGCAGTGGTGGGAAAAGTCAGTCTGGTGCGATTATTTGAGTATCCCCAAAATTATCTCCGGGGAACAATTCATCTGTCATATGTAGGTTCGCTCTAAAAAAGCGATTAAAAAAGCTTCTCAGTTGCACTCAGGTATTCTGGTTATTTCTAAATATAAACATTTTTACGTAAAAACCCATATTGTTTAGTAATTATTATTTTTAGAGGTAGTTACCTTGCAACCTGTGACTATAACTGTTCCTGATGTTCTTGGGGCAGATGCACGAACTATTGAGGCTTTCTACAACCGTATTCAGGAAACTACACCTGCTCAAGCATACGAAATTGATATGAGCCAAGTGAGTTTTATCCGTCCTTACGGTCTCTTAGCTTTAGTAATTGCCGGACGTCATTTGAGGCAGGTTTCGGGTAATAAAATATTGCTGAACCGTATGCAGCTAAAAGTTCATCAGTATTTGGAACGGATGGCTCTCTTTGAGATAGAGAACGACTGGTTTGACGTGGACAGTCCACTACAAGAGCGGTGGAACCGAGATCCAAGGACAGCTAATCTTTTGGAATTGACTTTGGTTTCTACTATTGAAGATGTCAGTGCTGTAGTTTCCCGCGCTGAAAACATTTATAGCAGATGGTTATCAATTTCACACATAAACAACTTGATCAATGTACTGTCTGAGTTATGCACGAATGTTTTTGAGCATAGTGGAGACAGATATGGCTGTGTTCTAATCCAGAAAGTTGAAATTCAGGGACAAGCCGTCGTTCGACTAGCTGTGGGGGATCTTGGTTGTGGCATTCCTGGAAGTTTAATTAACCACTGTAAAAGTAGTGACATTAACGATACACTCGGCTACTTAATCGAAGTCATGCATGGAAAAACAACCAGGTCAACAGGGCGTGGAGGTCTTGGATTACGCCAAGTAGAACGTATTGCTGGTATGACTGGAGGCTATTTATGGCTACGCTCTCATGATGCCGCTATTACAAGCTTTGGTTCAGGAAAAATACAAGGATGTGCAAATTTAGCTTTTATTCCCGGTACTCAAATTGCAGTAGAACTGTATTCAACTTGACAAGAAGGTAAGGAGTAGTTAGCATTTAGATATGCGTTCACTGGAACTTAGTGAACGGTCACTTATCAAAGGTGAAGATTGGAAAGGAAAGGAGTAATTAAGGTTTTAGACGTTGCTGATCTGTTCAAGGACTTAGAATTCTCAGGCCGATTTTTTTTAACCCGGCAGAAAGGAAACCAAGCTTTTGAGCGGCTAAAGCATTATGTTCAACAACAACCAGAAGGTAGTGCCATCCTTTTATCTTTTCCTGAGAATCAATTGATAGACGTTTCGTTTTTAGATGAAACGATTATTCGACTACAGGAAGATATGAGTCAAGGGCAGTGTCCTAGTAGCACTCTTCTACTTCAAGGATTGACACCGGATACAATTGCCAACTTAGGAGCAGCTATTGAGTTTCGACATCTCAAGCTAGCTTTTCTCGCAATTGAACCCAACGGACAGTGGGAGTGTGTTGGGCAACTAGAGTTAAGTTTACGAGAAACGCTCAATTTGCTCTCAATACATGGCAGTTTGACTGCACCTAAACTTTCAGAACTGCTCAAATTAGCTGTCAACTCAGCGAGCAATCGCCTCAAACGTCTCTATGACCTTCACCTTGCTCGACGAGACTATGAGGTAACAAATAAGGGGTTGCAATACACTTACTACTTCTGGAAATGGACAGAGTAACAGCCTGTGTAGTGCGGGTAAATGTTGTTCAAAACTGCTGCTGTTCAATAAAAACAGTACACCAGAAGTACTAATAAGTTTTGAACTTGCAAATTAAAACTCAATCTCATTAATTCAGCCAATGCACAAAGTCATCTTTTACCCAGTACAAAATGGCGACACAAGCCAAATCATTCTGAGCAATGGTAAACGCCTATTGTTTGATTACCGTCACCTAAAAATTGGCGAGTACGAGGATGAACCCGCTATTAACCTCAAAAATCATCTAACAATTGAACTAGCAAATGCAAAGCTAGATTATTATGATGTCTTGGCTCTCACCCACGGGGATAATGATCACATTTCAAACAGTACTGAATTCTTTGAATTACGGCACGCTGCCAAATACCAAGGCAACGGACGAATCAAAATAAATGAGTTATGGGTTCCAGCAGCTATATTACTCGATACCAACACAATTGGGCAACGGGGAGCAGAATTTGTCATTTGGCGACGAGAGGCACAACATCGCCTTCTCGAAGGCAAGGGTATCCGTGTTTTTTCTAAGCCAGAAATGCTCAAAAGTTGGCTTGCGGAAAAAGGGCTGACACTTGAGTCGCGTCGGCACCTTATTACCGATGCTGGGCAAACGGTTCCGGGTTTTTCACTTGCGAGTGACGGAGTTGAGTTCTTTTGCCATTCACCATTTATTAAACACGTTGATGAGGGTGACGACTTACGCAATGATGCATCACTTATTTTCCAAGTTCGCTTTGAAGTTGCAGGTGTCCAAACTAACTATCTGGCTGTAGGAGACTCAACCTGCGACGTACTAGAAGACATTGTACGCACCACTAAATGGCATAACAACGAAGATCGACTGAAATGGAATCTGTTCAACATTCCTCATCATTGTAGCCATCATGCGCTTAATTCAGAAAAAGGAGATACGGAGACAATTCCTGTTCCTTTAGTGGAAGAACTTCTTCTGTATGGCCAGCGAGAAGCTTATCTGGTCAGTTCAAGTAAACCGATAAACAATAATAGAGAAGCCTATGAACAGAAACAACCACCCCATATTCAGGCCAAAAATTGCTACAAACGGTATTTGGATCGGATTGGTGGACGAAGATTCATAGTGACTATGGAGGAGCCAAACCTTAAAAAACCCCAACCTTTGGAGTTCCAAATTACTAGTGGAGGAGTAAATTTGAATCCTTCTACAAGCTATGGAGTTAATATCATTGTGTCTTCTCCAGCACCGAGGGCAGGTTAGATGTCAGATGAATACATCGATTTTGGTGAGCCTATTGCCCAACTCACTGAAGCTGCTTTGACAATCCCGATCTCACGCAGCATATTCAGGGCTTGCCTTACACACAAATTCTTTGAGCTTATAGAGCTAAGATGCATTGTTCGAGAAGAACAACGAATTGCGGAAATGCTCGTTGTTGATTGCACTAATGATGGTGTTCCTACTAGAAATGAAATTGGTATCCTCTATCGAGAGCGAATTGGGTTAATCTTCTATTCTGAAGAGGCCAAAATGCCTGAAGTGCGAGCGTTACGACAAAATTTTCCTGCAACGCCACACCAGAACCATGTAAATAAGGGCGAACCTGCTTCACTGTGTCTGTATTTTGAACCGTGGCAAGTAATTGAGCGTTCCTGGACTCCTCAAAGCCATTTAAATCGAGTACTTTGGTGGCTTGCCGAAACTGCTAAAGGTACACTGCACCATGAAGACCAGCCCGTTGAACAGTTTTACTTCCGCAGCCCTTTTGAAATTATTTTGCCACCGGATTTTGATGAAAAAATCCAACAAAATGACCTTTTTCTAACCGTAAAACGAGTAGAATATAGAGTTCTTTTGGGATACTTTTTGCAGACCTCTCAAGACAAAAATGTCCAACTAGGGTTAACATGCATAGTTCTTGCCCTTCAGCCAGTAACTCACGGTGCTGTTGAACACTTTCCATATGATTTAGGAACTCTTGACGGACAATTTGCAGCACGGGGAGCAACTCTGTTTAATCTACTTTGTGCGGAGATCGAGCGCATCGTGGGCTGGGAAGGAGTTTCTAAAATAGCTGACAGTCAGACACTCCTCATCCTTCAAATACCCATTCAACGAAATGACAGCACTAATGTAGAGCGGAGCGAGTATAAAGCCTTTTACATCAATGTTAATCTTGGGCAATTGGGTGAAGCATGTGGCGTATTAACTGATGGCAGGGATGGTAAATATTACAAAATACCTTCATTAGCTGAGATTGCAAGTTCGTTTGATGATTGGCGCTCTATTGATGTTGCACCGCTCGAAGTTACATTCTCTTTAACTAATGCATCTGCACGACAAGCTTCGGGCATTACTACAGATACTGCTGAATTCTCTGGTGTGCTTGCAGGTGTTGGGGCATTAGGTAGTGTTCTTGCAGATATATGGTATCGGGAGGCATGGGGAACATGGACATTTGTTGACCCTGATTACATAAAACCGCACAATTTAGCCCGACACACTACTAAACATTTTCAGGTTGGTCAGTTCAAAGCAAATGCCGTCAAACAGATGGTGGAAGAAATCTACTTTCATGGCTATGCAAAAGCTTTCGCCATTGTTGACAGTGTAACTAACTGGTCGAATGTTCAGTTGAAAACATCTGTTGAGACGGCAGACATAGTGGTCGATGCAACAACGACACTTGCAGTACCGCGCGAATTGGCGATCGCTCAACTCAAACGGGCCGCATCAATTTTCCTAACTCCGTCCGGATATGGATCTGTCTTACTTCTTGAAGATTTAAAACGTGACATCCGAATAGACGGACTGGAAGCTCAATACTACGGAGCGATCTTAAATAATGCTTGGGGTGAGCAACATCTCAATGGACATCAAGGACACCTCTGGGTTGGCGCAGGATGCCGCGACGTATCAAGAATAATACCAACGGATTTACTTCAGCTTCACGCCGCAACCCTTGCAAGGCAAGTTAGGCTCAGACGAGAGCAATCTGATGCTGCAATCTTAGTATGGCACGTTGAGCCACAATTAGGAATTATGAGCGCTGACACAGTATCCGTTGCAATACCTTTGACTATTTTAGTTGATAACTGGAAAATAATTTGGAACATTAATTTGCAGGAAAAGGTTAGGCAGTTTCGTTCCGTCAATCTCCCAAACGAGACTGGTGGTGTTTTGCTTGGCTACATAGATCAAAAGTTGCAGTCAATTTTTGTTGTCGATATTCTCCCTGCTCCCCCAGACAGCCTAGCTGATCCAAACGGATTTACACGTGGTATTCAGAAACTTGAGGAGCAGATCCAGTCGGCACAGACACGCACAGCTAATATTGTGTCTTACATTGGTGAGTGGCATTCGCACCCACCAGGAATTTCAACCAGACCAAGCAGTCACGACATCAGACTTTTGAACTATCTTGTGGAGACCCTCAAGCATGAAGGGGTTCCAGGTGTCATGCTTATTGTTGGCGAAAACCAACAAACGTGGTCAATAGGAAAGGAGTATAATTGCTGAACGATTCAAACGAAATATGTTAGTTTTTTTTGGATTTATTGATTCAACTTTGCTTTTTATAGTAACGTACCAAATCGAATAGTAACAGCGTTAACATCTCAGCATTTTAGTAGAAATAAAGGTTTATTACTGAAAATGAATTAGGTTTGGACAATAAATACATTTTGGTTTCAACAGTAAAATAATGTAGGAACGAATATATGCTAATAGACTTTATAGAAAAAAATTTTGATGATTATAACCGCAAAGCTCGGTTAACACCTGCATTGTTTGCGGGAATGCCGATCGCGTTAATTGCTCTTACATTGTTTCCAGACAAAGTTTGGTCTTGGGGAGGGGTAATTAGTTTACTGGCCTGGTTCGGGGTGCTAAGGTTGTTAGCACAACTTGCTCGCGATATGGGTAAAGCTAAAGAAGACGAATTGTATACTGCTTGGGGTGGTAAACCTACAACGTGTTTACTACGGCATCGCGATGCTCAAAACAAAGTAGAGTTAGCTCGTTGGCATAGTAAACTGCATGATTTAACAGGTCAACCGCTACCAAGCCAAAGCGAAGAATTAGCAGAGCCGGATCTAGCAGATCAAGCTTATGATACCTGTGTTCGGTTCCTAATTGCTAAGACGCGCGACCACAGCAAATTCTCCTTGCTCTATGAAGAAAATTGCAATTATGGTTTTCGACGAAATCTATTAGGAATGAAACCCCTCGGAATAATTATTTCATCCTTAGGTGCGCTTTTTCTTGGAACCCAGTGTGCCTTTAGCATTGGATTATTTGGCATTTTTACAGAATGGCAAGCGGGTAGGCCAATTTTAATACAGAAAAGCTTGCATTTCTCTAATTGTCCTCCTATGACACTCGTTTACCTATCAATAGATCTAATTTTATTTATTGCTTGGCTATTGTGGATAAATTCTAATTGGGTAAAGAGTGCAGCCGATGTATACGCTGCTAGGCTATTTGAATCTTGTGAGAATTTACCTTAGTCTCTCCAAAAATTCTAATAAAACTCTGATTGTTGATTTAGTAAAATTGTTAGGACTTATGTACTTTCCCTTGATTCTTCGACTTTATGCGTAAATCGTGAGAGCGATAATTGATTAATTTTATAACTCCTGCCAACGTCAAGTTAAGTCAAATTTGTAGAAAATACTGGTTGTAAACTATACTCTACCCGTACTTTCTATGAAATAATTCCATGCATAGGTTAAATTTTTGGCTTAGATTAACTTTAGTTACGATGCTGTCGGCAATGGTTTTATGTCAGCAACCAGCTTTTGCCTGGAATAAGGCTGGACATATGGTTTCAGGAGCGATCGCCTACAGTGAACTCAAGCAAAGCAATCAGCAGACGATTGATAGAATTGTTGCCATTTTGAGAGAACATCCTGAATTTTCTAAGTTTGAACAGCAGTGGAATTCTCTAAAAAAATCTAGTATTCCTTCTCAAAATGAAAATTTGTATTTATTTATGTGGGCTGCACGATGGCCTGATGATGCTCGTGATAATCAAAAATTTAATCATCAAACGTGGCACTACATCAACTTTCCTTACGACCCTAGCAGTTCTTCAAATTCAATTTCAACTGAGAAAGCAGGCGAAGAAAATATTCTTTATGCTTTTAAACAAAATATTAGTATTGTTCAAAATAATACCAGTAACAGTAAAAAAGCAGTTGCAATATGCTGGCTATTTCATCTAGTAGGAGATGTGCATCAACCATTGCATACTACTAAATTAATAACTAGTCAATATCCTGAAGGTGACAGTGGTGGAAACCTTTTCTACATTCTAGTCAATCAAGACAGCCAAACAATAAGTTTACACAAGTTTTGGGATGATCTAGTTCTTGGCTCGGAAAACTTTCAAACAGTTCGTAACACTGCAATAAGGCTAAGAAATACTTATCAACGTCGTAGAATGCCAGAATTAAGCGAAACTCAATTTGATAATTGGGCAAAAGTAGAAAGTTTTAATCTAGCTAAGCAACAAGCATATCTAAATGGAAGACTGTCTGGTAGCATTGACAAAAGTGAGGGAAAGCTTTTACCAGTAAATTATGCTGTGAGTAGCAAATCAATTGCAGAACGTCGGATGAGTCTAGCGGGCTATCGTTTAGCTGATTTGCTTAATAAGTTATTCGCAAAACATTAAAGCTGATTCAAACTGCTAGAAAAGAAAGGAAGTGTCAATAATTCAAAGATAACGAGCAAGCAATTCCTGAGCAGCTTGCTTGTGTTTTTCCACCAATTCCTTGGGTGTAAGGAATTGAGCGCTACCCATAAAGCGATAAACCCAACGGCTAAATTCCGTCAGCGATCGCGATGGAAGTTTGAGTCTGTAATCTAGGTAGCTTGGTTTTCCATCTGGAGTTTTCGCTCCAAAAGAAATTTTCTGGCTTTTATGGCGTTTTTCGCCTTCTTGAATAAACACCATAACATCAGGAAAGAAGCGCACGGTTACTTTAACAAAATCTAATTTTCCCTGTCGCTCTAAACTTTGTTCCTCTTGTTTACCTAAATATAACCCCCAGCCATTCTCCAGTAGTTGATGTGCGAATTGGAGGCTTTGCCATTGTTCTGTTGAATCCCGTCCTTTAGAGTCAAGCAACTTAAAGTGTTCGGTAAACCTATCCAACCTTGAGATAGCTAAATGTCCATTCTGACAATCTTCATGCAATAGATACCAAGCTATATCTGAATAGATAAGTTGTAAAGGGTAAATATTTAAAAACTCAGTAATACCTTTTTGATAAGCATTACGACTGCGGTAAATTTCTATTGCCTGGCCCCGAATAATAGCGCTTTCTAGCTGTTCTAGTTTTTCAAAAAGGGTGCCGCGATACTTACTATCAGCCATCATTTCTTGCGGGTCAGTGTAAATAATTGCTCGATTGATTTGCGCCCGCACTGGATAGGCAAATTGGTCTGCTAAGTTCAGTCCCCGCAATCGTCGCATCAATATTTGATAAATTTTGTTAACTTGCGGATCTTGTTGATATTTTGCTTGAGAACTCAAGGCATTGAACGCAACCTGTAATTCTACCCGACTCATTGCACCAGTCCCCAGATAATAACCCCAACGATACATGCGGTTGTCTAGGATATTGTAGTGACGCAATGTCCGCAAATCTTTTCGCAGCGTGTGTAGTGAGTAAGCTGGCAAATCAATACCGCAGTCACGAGCAACTTCCTGCAAACGCACCGACACCTCAGTAAGTGCATCATGATAACCCCCAGATTTTGTATCGATTGAATCATTAAAATCACTGTTGCCCACTCCGGGATAACGCACAAAAGTCGCAATCAGTAGCATCAACCGTTCAAACGCCTGGAGGTCAGTATAAAGATGAGCAATAGACTTCTTGGGCATTTTGACCTGTCAAGTAAAAGAAAATATTCAACTAGTACTTAAATTAACCTCTCAAAGCTCTACTAGTCTTGCTTTTTAGGTAATTTTAAATAATCAAATAAATACTCGGATTTAATGGATTTCTTGAAATCCCTTTTGCTACTATGCAGTTTATACAAGGTAAATCAAGGAATTCAGGCTACATTGCACTCAAACAGCAGAAGTACTAGACCGATATCTTAATAGATAATTTTCCGCGTAAATTGTAGATATAGTGTAAAAATAGTTACTTAAAACCCTTTGCAGGGAATCTTAAGTATAGAGATACTTTTTTGTCAGGGCAGCAACCGAACTTTGTTGGTTGTCTGGTTAGTAAAAATTGAACAAGAAAGCAGAGGGAAAAAGGCAGAAGGGATAAATCCCTTCTCCGATAGCCCAGCGTTAGCGACGCAGTTTAACTAAGTTAGTTATCTACTAAACAATGACTACTTTTAACTTCTCTATACCAAAACAAACGCAACATCTTTGGCAAACAATTTCGTCACATTGGTCTCATTATAATCGTCCAGATAAACAGCGATTTTTGGGTAGCATTCAGATTAGTCAAAAAGCCACAGACCAAGTTTTAGATGTTGTAGGCTATAACTTGAGCAACCTAAGTACAGTTACTTATAATAAGTTATATGAAAGATTCGATGAACCTGAGCAGAACTGGCTGAAAATTCTAACCTTTGCTCTATCTGAGTATGCATATTATTATTCAAGCGTTGAAGAAAAATTTTGGTATGGTTTTTGTCAAAGGTTAAAACTTTCGTGTAATCAAAGTTTAGAGAAGACACTACGTCGGATCGTTGGTGAAGGGTTTGACCTACTTGGTCTTGTCAAAGCTAAAGGAGGGTATCCCTATGTATCAACCTTATGGCTGCAAAGTGGTATTCCTCAACAAAACCTCAATCATTTTGCCCACTTAGTTCAGGAATTCTCAAATGAATATGGATGGTGGGAAATTGCCCATAGCTCATGTGAAGATATTTCTGAAGAACTGTTTGATTTTTGTCACGAAAAGCATCCTCAATGGACTACTCTAATTCATTTTCTTAAATCTAGTTGCCCGCAGAAAGAAAACGAGGAAGTTGAACCAATATCCGGGCAGTTACTTCAAGGTATTGCTATTATTGCTGTTGAACTTGAACGTCAAGGAACATTACCTGAAACGCTGAAAGATGACAATGAGCGCGAAAAGCTGCTGAGAAACTATTACTTACCAAACAATTTTTTCTTGAGGGATTGGAACAGTCTAATTCAGGTTTTAACTCCTAAACAGCGTCGTTTTGGTAATAGCCGTAAAATAATTAGTCGTCGCCAAAAGCCTCTATCACTGGTTTTAGATGTTACTGAATCATTGAATATGCAGCTAGTGCTGCCAGAACAAAGCCTTTGGAAGAAAGGTTGGGAACGCTTAAGTGGTACTTTCTGCCAAATTCCAGCAGCACATTGGGAAGGTACTATTCCCAATAATCCAGGATTAATGATTCCCGAACAAATTGTAAATATCAAAAGTGGGGCTGAACTATGGGAATGGCAACTCTTAGATCATCGAAAAAATTGCTTAAATGAGTGGAAGCTTGAGGGTGTAGCCAGGAATCTGCCTTGTCTAATATTCGATGCTGGGACAGGCGAACACTTAAATTTAGACTCTGCTAATCCTAGCATCAGGGGAGCCAAAGAAATTATTTTCTTTACTCCTAAAGGCATTTGTCTAGACTTTGGTAATGGTATTGAAATTGTAGATACTTGTATACCATCTAGTATTAGAGGCTGGCAAGGTAAACAGCTGACACTGACAACGAAAGAATCATCAATTGTCTTCATAGCTTTCTCCGATGAAGAGATTACTACATTCCCAACGATTAGCTGGAAAGTTTCTTCTGAGGAACAACCAAGCTTAAGAGGACTGAAGCTCAAAGGTAAAAAATCTGTTTATTTAGAAATTCCCACGTTCTGGTATCCGCCTATTGAGGGACAAATATCCTTAAATGTTTCTATCGAAAATATCACCCATCAAAAAACAATTATTACTACAACTGAAATAATACAACCAAGCGATAAATGGCAAGCAATTCCTCTCGATAAATGGATTATTGAACCAGGGAAATATGAAGCCCGCTTTTGGAATCAATTTCATCGCTGGTCATATAAGTTTGAAACTCAGTCTAACTATCAGATGGCTAGCAAGCCAGAGATTAAAAATTTACTAATTAGTAGCAGTTCGCAAGGACAGGTAGAAAACTTACCTATTCATAATAGTTCTGCTGATACTTTTTGGGCAGAAGAAATTAAAATGAAAGGTCTTTTACCTCTAGAAATTATCAGTTTATCTTTATATGATAGGCAGGAAACTGTATCTTCTCAGTGTCAAGCAGATTCATTGGGTAATTTACACATAAACTTGGCATCTTTCTATAATTTATTATCTCCTGATTCTAATTGGTATGCTTTAGATTTCCAGAGGATAGGTGGGGAAACACAACGTTTAATAGAAATGGAAGTTGCTTCCCTGGTAATGAGCTGCATTTGGGATAATCAAGCAGTTCAAATATCTGGTTTATCACCTAACGAACTTTATTCTCTTTCATGCTGGAATTTACTCTTACCTGAAAATTCGCCAGTAGAAATTAAAATTTACCGAGTTTCGTCAAATGAATATAGAATTAATGTTCCGTTAAAATTGCAACCTGGAATTTATAACATTCAGATATTAGGCTCACGTAAACTACGACATAACCTTGGTTGGTGGTGTAATAGCAATCAAAATGATTTACCGGATGAAACTTTAGAAAATGAAGATTTGGCAGATTACTGCTACACCATTCTAGATAATGAATCTGTTAGTGATTTTGTGAAATCTGCCAATAAATATGATTATGACCCCTATTTATTACAAACAGCTATTGATAGCCTGAAAAATTTACCCTGCTATCTTCCAGAATGGTTGCAGATTAATTCTCTTACAGAGAAACTCCAAGCTATTGTTGGAAATCTAAAAGTCAAGTTGAAAAGTCCGGCAAGTACGCAAAAAGTAACAATATCAAAAGGAGCGGATACTGTTCATGTAGCAGCTATTCAAGAAAATTGGTTATTAATAAGTTTAACAAACTCTAAAAAACGTAATTTTGTTTTTAAACAAATAGAAATAAACATTGAAAAGAATCATCGCCAGAAAGGAAATTTAAGTATTCATCTTCCTAAACAACCTGTTTACAATGATATTCTAGTATTGAAATACAAGAATATAAATAATATTAACAGCTATATACCTCTAGAATACATTCAAAAAACTCAGCCTTTAACCTCCAACGAGGCTCAAAAAATATTAATATCATAAAATCATGTTTGCCGAAAAAATTACTCGACTACTCAGCAATCATCGTCATTCCGATAATCAGACAATTCCACAGCCTTTAACAAAGCATCAGATTATTTCGCTGCTAGTTTCAAGTCTTTCTCCCAACGAATCTCAAGAAAACCTAACAGATACAATTCAAAATACCCTAAATGAATTGCAAGCAGAAGGTGAAATATTAGCAGGAACGCGAAACCATTACTGCATTGCTCCTCCGATGGTTTTAGCCCAGAATAAAGAAGATTTAACAAGTTTGCTATTTCGGGGCGATCGCGCTTATTTGACTCTGGCTCATCAAGTCCTAGAAAGTCAACAAAACCCTCCAAATCCTTTAGTGTTACGCCCTCAAAGTAATCAATTTCATAGGATTAAAAACCGTCTTAATCAAGTTGGTATTCGTTTGCTGACTATTTCAGATAGTATTGAAAATTTACCAATCCCAAGAAAACCTTTGAAATCGGAGTTGCGTTCAACTTGGACAGAAGACCCTTTTTCTATCAAAAATTGGCAAAATGGAAGCTATATTCAGCGATACGTACCCTGTAATGAAGCGCAGAAAGAACGTTGGCGCAATCCAAGCCGCGAAAGTATCAAAAATGAAGATATATTGCACTTACCCACAGGTGAATATCTCTGGTTTGAAGACCAAAATTTTTATGAATTAGAGCCAGATTTAGCTATTTTAGCCATGTTCTACCAGGACAAACAAATGGAATGTCCTTTAAAAATAATTTGGGATGAACGTCCAGGAAAGTTAAATTTGCAAGGTGTCTATCTTCCCAGTACCTATGCACGGTGGTTATGGCATATTTCTGAGCCTGGAGAAGAATACAGAACTCGAAATTTTCAATCAAAAAACTGGCCATTTGTAAAAGAAGCATTTAAACGTTTAGGAGCTAAATTAGTATGACTAAATATCTAGATCCAATCGCAGCAGTTGAACAACCCCGTGCAGACTTTATTCGCTATTTACTTACAGCTTACCCCCTACGTGACCCCCATCTCCGCTACGGTTTTAAGCAATTATTAGAGCAACCTGGAAACCTTTGGCAACATCCTTACCTCGAAGGTTCTCAGCCGTATAAATCAAGTCTTAGTATCAATGATTTGGTCGAACAAGGGGTTTTACACGCTGATATGGCAACACTATTTATACCTAGTAGCCGTCGGTTGTACGAACATCAAGAAAAAGCTATCCGCGCAGTTGTGGAACAACAGCAAAATATAGTCGTTGCGACTGGTACAGGTTCGGGAAAAACTGAGTGTTTCCTGACACCCATGCTCGATATGCTACTGAAAGAAGGAGATAATTTATCGATCGCTGGAGTGCGGGTGCTAATTTTATACCCGATGAACGCTCTGGTAAATGACCAAGTTAAACGTCTGCGGCAATTATTATGTCGCCAAAAGACGACAACCAAAACTAAATTTGGATTCTACACCAGTCGCACCGAAAAAGACAGAGGTAAAGCAATAGAGTCATTAAGAGAAGAATTTGCAGCTTACGATCCAGAGGAACTGCGGCAATTATTTACCTCGGCTGAAATAAAATCTATAAAAGATGAAGAATTAATTGATAAAGCTATTGAAAAAACTAGCCAAGTGCAATTACTCTCAAGAGAAGAAATGTGGGAAGCACCACCCCATATTTTAATTACCAACTACTCCATGCTGGAGCATATGTTGATTCGGCCCAAGGAGCGAGAAAAAATTTTTGAGGCTTCAGTAAATACTTTCAAAATGTTAGTAGTAGATGAAGCTCACACCTATGATGGTGCTAAGGGTAGTGAAGTTTCCATGCTGTTGGAGCGTTTTAAAGCTTCCGTAGGTGTGGAACAAAAAGGTAAAATTCGCTGCATCGCTACCAGTGCCAGCTTAGGAGATGCTTCGGTTGATGATAAAGTTATCGCATTTGCAGGAGAGTTTTTTGGTGAAACTTTTAGTCAAGTAATTCGCGGTCAGCGTCTCAATGCCAAAGACCGATTAGGCAAACCTTATACCCTACCTGCTGCACTTACTAATGAAGAAATTATACAATATTTAAGTATTATTGAATTACCACAACAAGGTTCTCCAATTAGTTCCTGGTTTGACCCACTGAGCGCTATTGTACCCGAACAACAACTAAAATTAGCTGAGTCGCAAGCTGATAGCGATATCCACAAATTCCTCTGGTTTGCTCTCAAGGGGCATCCCTTAATACATAGACTGATTAATATACTTTGTCGCGAACCTAAACCTTGGAAAGAAATAGTTCGCTCTACAGAATTATGGGGTGTAAATCTGCCAATTAAATTAGATGGTAGCGTTGATGATACAGATGCAGAAGTTGCACTAGCTCATTTGCTGCAAATAGGTACTCTCGCTCGTGCAAATCCAGATGATTTACCTTTACTTCCTGTGAGATTGCATCTTTTATTTCGCAGTTTAGAGGGACTTTATGCCTGTATTAATCCCAAATGTTCGGGAGCAGCGCACGACCCAATTTATTCAGACCGTGAAGTACGATATGGGCAACTTTATTTGAATGAGAAAAAAACCTGTGAATGCTGTGGTTCCCCTGTATTAGAATTGGGTAGTTGTTCTCAATGCGGTCAGGGTTATGTATTTACTCAACGTCAAGATTCGGGAGAACTAGAATCTCTACCCAGATCAATTCAAGCATTAAAGGATAATACCAAGATTTACACTTTGACTTCTGGCAATTTAGACAGTGTAACAGAAGAAGAGGAAATGGGTGAAGATGAAGATGAAGAGGAACAAGAATCAACAACACTAAAAACTTTTAAATTTGAACTTCAGAAGCATGGCTGGATTGGTAAACTTTCAGATGAAACGTTTACAAACAAAGTAACACCAGAAAATGAATTTATTTTAGCATGGCATCGCAAAAAAAATGACGGAGATGAAGGCGGTTGTTATTTAAACAGATGTGCTGCTTGTGGTGCTGGAACTGGACGCACTACTCTAGCAATTAATCGATTTGTGACTTATACAGATGGCCCATTAGAGGCGATGCTTGATAGTCTATTTGAACTACTACCAGAAACAGAAAAGACTGATAAAAACTCTTCAAAGCGGAAAATACTTACCTTTTCCGATGGTCGTCAAGATGCAGCCTTTTTTGCGTCTGACTATCAACGTACCCATACCGAAATGCTATACCGACAGATGCTTTGGCAAGCATTTAATCAGGTAAAAAATACTGAAGGTATTACATCTGTTAATCAAGTAATTCACCAACTGAAAGCAGACTTTTTAGAATTTTATATTCCTCACCCTGACCGAAAATCTGATGTAAATTATAAAAGCTACCGTCCTAACGATCCAGAAGAGGAACCTAAAGATAGAAAAAATAAAATAGATGCGGAAGATTTAGCTCAGAAACGAGCTAAGGAAATATTAGTTAAGGAATTTGCTCTTTATTTTAACCGTCGTTTAACCTTAGAAGCATTTGCATTGTTAACTTGTCATATAGAATTGGAGAAGCATTTAATAGAGTCAGTTGCTGGTAAATTTGAAATCAGCAATGATGAGGCGCAGATTTTATTGACAGTTATTACTGACATCATCCGTCGCACAGGAATTGTTAGCATTGAAGGCTCATCCAGCTACTTTCAAGAAACCGGAGGCGATGGTCGCCGTCCCGAAATGATAGATGCTCAGGGTAAGTCTAAAAATTACCTATTTTTAGAAAAATCAGATGATGACACAAAAAAATATAAAGACTCTCCCTCTTTTATGCCTTGGAAACAAGGAAAGGTGAGAAAACCACCAAATCGCTTGGGTTGGTACTTCTTACAAATATTTGGCGAAGAGGAACTTCCTAGTAAAGAAGATTTTATATGGCTTTTTCGGCAACTTCAAGACTTTGGCTTACTTGTTTCAGCTAAAAAGGGATTTCAACTCAACTGGGGACTCTTAAATATTTTTGAGACGCGGCAAGATTGGTACAAATGTAATTGCTGCCAGCAGATTTTTCATGTTCCAAGTTTATCAAAAATCACTCTTGGAAAACTTAGCGTTCAAAGATGTTCGGCTTATAAATGTGGTGGTACTCTTGAGTCTTACACACCTGAAAAAATTGAACAAACCTCTGCCGAACATTACCAGCAGTATTTAATTAAACAACGCTTACCCTTGCCACTGCGATCGCAAGAACATACAGCACAGCTAGGTGTTGCGGAACTAGAAAAACGCGAAAATCGTTTTCGCCAAGGTCGCATCAATATGCTCAGTTGTTCGACAACCTTAGAAATGGGTGTAGATATTGGTGAGTTGCAAGCGGTGGTTCTTCGCAATTTCCCTCCCCATGTTAGCAACTATCAGCAACGAGCCGGACGCGCTGGACGACGCACAGATGGTGTAGCTATTACTTTAATGTACGGTCAACGTCGTCCCCACGACCGCTTTTATTTTGAGCAACCAAAAGAGCTAATTGCTGGTAGCAATCAAATCCCCAAGCTTGATTCTGCTAACTTCCAAATACAGCAGCGTCACATTCATGCTGAGTTACTAGCTGCATTTTTACGAGAAAACTGGAATCTCAGTGCAGAAGAAATAAAAATAGCAGAGTTTTTGGATTTACCACTAGAAAATCCTGCTTCCTCTGAAAATTTCACTCCTGCCCCTGAAGCCAAGATTTGTAAGTTACAACAATGGCTAAATAGCGATGAAGCAGCACAGCTAGCCTTGCAGTGGCTAACTCGGTTAGGTAGCTTTGAAAGTCAAGCAGCTATAGTGCTGAAAGGCTTTAAAGATGGGATTGAAGATTTTCAAGAGCAGCAACTTCAAGATTGGAATAGTTTAGCGGAAGATATGCTTGAACTACGAAACCGCATTACCGATCCATCTGAAACAAAAAATTTAGAGAAAATAGCCAGACTCATGGCTGGGACAAAGCGCGAACTTGATAAAATTGGCTCTCGTCGCCTACACAACGAACTAGCGCAAGCCAGTATCCTACCAATTTATGGTTTTCCTATTGACGTAGTTCGCCTTTTGACTGGGGAAAGCAATGAGTATAATTCGGCACAAGGAAAACATCGACTAGAACGCGATCGCCGACTTGCTCTTGGTGAATATGCTCCAGACCAAGAAATAATAGTAGATGACCGAATGTACAAAAGTGTTGGCATTCTCAAACCAACAGAATTAGAACAAAAATTTTATTGGGTTTGTCAAAATTGTAATCATTTTTTAGATGCTAATACGGGAGATGAACTAGTAGAATCCTGTCCCGTCTGCGGTGATGAGCCATCCTCACCTGCTGCTAAAAAAATGAAACTTTACAAAGTTCCCAAAGCATTTACAACTGATTGGGAAAAACTTCCAGAAGTCACCCCCTACATCAAACCGCAGCGTCAACCAGTATCTCAGATTTTCTTAATAAATGATGGGGATTTATCAGAAACCTTACCACCACAATTGGGTTTGTATACTCTTACTGTTAGCAAAGGTGGAAATTTCTTTTTAGCTAATCAAGGTTCCTATGGTAAAGACAAAGGGTTTGATAGAAAAGGATTTGCAATTTGTACTACCTGTGGACGCGATTTGAGCGATTTATTACCCAAAGGAGAACCGAAAAAAAGCCGAGGTAAAAAAGGAGCCAATAAAAACTCTGCAACTAGCCAACAATCATCGCAAATTCCTCATACTCATCCCAGAACGGGAAAACCATGTTCTGGCCGCTATACATTGATGCATTTGGGACATGAATTTTGTAGCGATTTACTAAAAATTGTCTTTGACTCCAAAACTGAACCCACACCCCTGTTCGGCGAAGACGGAGAACGCGAAGATGACGGCGAAATTTTTACCAATACAAAAAATCGCAACCGAGGTTTAGAATTTTGGCGTTCTCTCACCTATGCATTGTTAGCAGCAGCAGCCCAAGTAATTGACGTACCGCGTACAGAATTAGATGGGCTGTTTACGCCTCGTTCGGACAAACGCGCTAACATTATTATTTATGACAATGTGCCTGGAGGGGCAGGATACAGCCGTCGCGTTGCCGAACGCTTTGATGAAGTTTTAAAGACAGCATTAAAAATAGTTTCATCATGCAACTGTGCAACTAGTTGTTATGACTGTTTGCAAACTTACTCAAATCAGCCATTTCACAACCAATTTAACCGTTATTTAGTGGCAGATTTTCTTAGACCGATAGTTGAGCAAGTCAGTCCAGATGAAGAATTACAAAAATTTGCTCCCAACTCTAACAGAATAAGTTTGTCTCTCATCGCAGATATCTTACCAGCAATTTGCCGAGCAGCTGCACCAGATACTTTAATTTATTTACCCAAACTAACCGATGAGTTTGGTTTAAATAAAGGTTCAAATTTGCCTTGGTTAAATCTGCTTACAGATGCAGTTTACTCTATGAGACCGATTAATAAGCCACTTGAATTAATAGTAAACCATTTGCCAGACCCCAATGCACTTTCAGATGCTTCTTTAGATCAACGAAATCACCTCAAGGTTTGGCGAAAACGCTTACAACAGTTGATAGACCAAGGTTTAGTAAAACTTTACCAGGCTTGTGCTGAACATTTTCCTGAAAATTTACATCAGGATGTCCCAACTCTCTGTTTCAATAGCAACCAAAGTAATCGTATTGCACTGTCATTGCAGCAATTCTCAAACAATGAACCACCAACATGGTTTCAAACCCGAAGCCCAGAAGGTGTTAAAACAGTTTTTAGTCGGTTAGAAACATTACGCCAGGAAGCAAGACTTGTTCAAGCATCTGAGTTAGAAGATATAAACACTACTGTAATCTTCTTAAACCCTTCTGAGAAGGAATGGCGCGGCGACTTCAGCATGTCAGAACTTAGAAATAAACTAAGATTAGAGGCTGCTTTATCTGGAAGCGAGGTGACGAAGATTATCTACCGCGATCGCTATCTCAGGGAAGAAGGGGCTTCCATTTTAGTTGAATTATTAAAATGGGGTGGATTTGATACTCAATCTCATGTCGAAATTCTCACAACTGAAGATAAAGATGCTAAGAACGCTTTTACCATAGAGAAAGAGCTTAAAAAAATATTTGTTCAACTCCAACCGAATGAAAATAATTTGTTGGTTCGAGTTAAACGCTCAGTTGATTTCAAACAATGGAGTCACCTTATTCCTCACGGTCGCGTTCTGGAAATCTACCGACAAGACGGACTGCATTATCAAGTGATTTTTGACATCGGGATGACCTTTTTAGCAAGAGAGCGCGGAAAATATCGTGTTAAATTTACTACTTATGTAGTAGTTGAGAAAACCATTTAAAATTTGAGGATGGCGAAGAATTGGCGTTTCAGTATTTTCTGCTTCCACACCACCGGAGCCTTCCCCAAAAAGCCAGTCGCTATCAGTGTCTGAATTTCCTTCGCCATCCACCGTTAACTATTTGTTCAATAATTTACCGGATAATGCCCAGCCTTTTCGGGAACCTTTTCACTGGGCAGGGTTTTGCTCTATAGATTAGTAATGGATGAAGAACGCCAAAAAGCCTATTTAACTTTAATTAATTCCTTGCTCAACTCCCCCAGTAGCAAAGCAAATTCGATTTTGAATGCTAACTCCGTGTTAATTGATGCAGGTCTAGTGCAAACAATGGAACAGGTAGCATCTGTAATGGCAGAACAAGGCTACCAAAATGCTGCCGATTTTTTAATGCATGTTGCTTGTCAACTGTCGGAAATAATTAGTTCGTCAAGAAATGTTACCGATAAGACAGTGGGTGAAGGCGAGTTGTTAGCAAAAACCAAACAGGAAGAATACCTGATTTTTCTAGACCAGGTATATGAGGCAACTGCACAAAGCAATAGTAACCCGCAAGTAGTATACCCTTTGCTTGCAGAGAATCTGGAGAAGCTGAACGACGATTTTGCTGTTCTGTTACGTCAAGTTATAATTGACACCCTAGCCCAAGTGGAACCACGACAAGCCCAAAGCATTGCAGCAGTAATTGGAAATTTCAGCGACCTGATGCGTGAGTTTCCCCAAGGTGACAGAGCTAGTAATTTGGAGATTGCTATTGCTGGTGCTGAAGTTGCAGCCACAGTTTTTACTCATGATGCTTACCCAAACGATTGGGCAACGAACCGCAATAATCTGGCAGCCGCATATACTAAAAGGGTGCGGGGCGATCGCGAAGAAAATTTAGAACGGGCAATTGCAGCTCACGAAGAAGCTTTGCAAGTCTATACTCAAAGCCAGTTTCCTACTGAATGGGCTAGAACCCAAAGCAACTTGGGTAATGCTTACAGCGATCGCATACGCAGCGATCGCACTCAGAATTTAGAGCAAGCGATTCGCTGCTACCTAGCAGCCTTGCAAGTCCGCACTCAAGAAGCATTTCCCTACGAATGGGCTACCACCCAAAATAATTTAGGTGCTGCCTATTGGAATAGAATTGAGGGCGAACGGGCACAAAACTTAGAGTTAGCGATTGCAGCTTTTCAAGCGGCGCTACAGGTTTACACCCAACAAGACTTTCCTGAAGATTGGGCTAGAACCCAAAACAACCTGGGCGTGGCTTATCGGGATAGAATTCAGGGTGAGCAACGGGTAAATTTAGAAGCAGCGATCGCGCATTTTCAGGCAGCTTTACAAGTTTATACCCAAACAGCTTTTCCCCAATACTGGGCAACGATTCAAAATAATCTGGGCGCAGTTTACTTGGAACTAGAACAAATTTCGGCAGCAATTAGCTCTTTCCGGTCAGCCCTAGAAATTTACACACCTAGTGCTTTTCCCTTAGAGTGCTTTGGCACTGGACAAAACTTTGGTAATACTGCTAGAGCATCTCAGCAGTGGGCAGATGCTATTGAAGGCTATCACGTTGCTATTGAAGCTGTCGAACAAAGTCGCACTTGGGCTATCACCGATACTAGGCGTCAAGAGATTCTGTCAGGAGCAATTGATGTTTACGCCAACATAGTAAAAGCTTACATCAAAACCAATCACCCAGATCAAGCACTTGAATACGTTGAACGCAGCAAAGCCCGAAATTTGGTTGACACGCTCTCCACACGTGACATATACCCTAAAGGCAATATTTCAGAAACTATTATCAATGAACTGAAGCGATCGCGGCAAGAAATTGTGGCAGAACAGCGTCGCTTAGACATTATTGAGCAAAATCGCTCAAGCAGCATGGGTCAATTAATAGGAGATTCCGATTATTGGCTAAAAGACCGCACCCGCCTGAATGAATTACTTCAACAACTGGATCATCTAATTAAAAACGAAATCGACCCCATAGACCCCAACTTCAGGGCAACTCAGCAAGTTAAACCTATTTCCTATGGCGAGATTAAAACTCTTGTAGATGAGCGCACTACTATAGTTGAGTGGTATATCTGCAATCATAACTTCCACACTTTCATTATCACCCACTCATCAGAACGTCCTCTAGTTTGGTCATCCTCTGCTGAAGAAATGCAAGCTTTGATGGACTGGCAAAATGAGCATTTGCAATCCTACCAACAAAACCGCAAGCAGTGGATGGAAAAACTTCCAGAAAGACTGCAAAGCCTCGCAATAATTCTGCATATTGATGAAATTATTAATTACCTGCCAAGCAACTGTGACCAACTAATTTTAATTCCCCATCGTTTCTTACACCTAATTCCTCTTCATGCTTTACCTCTATCCCCAAATACTCATCTTCTAGACCACTTCAGCCGAGGTGTGCGTTATGCTCCTTCATGCCAGTTACTACAACTCACTGGAAAACAGCTATGTTCAGATTTTAATCGCCTCTTAGCAATTCAAAACCCTACAAAAGACTTGGGTCACTCTGCTGTTGAGGTGAAAAGGATTCAAAATTGCTTTGCACATACTGACACTTTGATTGAAAATGCTGCTACAAAAGCAGCACTTATAGAAATCAACAATCAAGATGATGGTACGAGAGAAGTTATACAAAATTCGCAACTTAACTTGGCAAACTGCGTTCACTTTTCTTGTCATGCAGAATTTAATTTTGAATCTCCTTTAGAATCAGCATTATTATTAGCAAATAAGGAACGTATCACCCTTGGCGAAATTTTTGACCTTGACCTCTCCCAATGTTGTCTTGTCACCCTTTCTGCTTGCGAAACTGGTTTAACGAATTATAAAATCCTCAGTGATGAATACATAGGTATTTCGAGTAGCTTTATCTACGCAGGTAGTCCTAGTGTTGTCAGCAGTTTATGGACAGTCCAGGATGTATCAACAGCTTTCTTGATGATTAAGTTTTATCAAAACTTGCGTACTGTTTTATCAGTAGCAGCTGCATTAAATCAAGCTCAAATCTGGCTGCGGAATATTAGCAAAAAAGAACTGCAAATATGGATAGCAGAAAACCAAATTCAACTGGATGCCACACTGCGTATGAGTTTACGTCGGAGATTAAACAATATATTAGATGATGATAAACCTTTTCAATCACCCTTTCACTGGGCAGCTTTCTGTGCCATAGGTCAGTAATGGAGAGAAAAGTCATGACGAATGAGCAACGCCAAAATGATTATCTTAATCTGATTCGGGGAATCCTGAATTATCGCAGTAATTGGGAGTTTCAGAAAGGACAATTGCAGATTTTCCAGCAGGTTTTAGAGATGCGGCAGCAAGGGGGATTTGGAAAAATGGATTGAAGAAAAACAGTTACTATTAGACCCGACGATGAGGATAAATCTGCGTCGTCGTCTTTATAAATTAGAAGATGATGCTAAACTCTTTAAATCGCCTTTTTACTGGGCAGCGTTTTGTGCAATTAGTTAGTGATGAATAAACCACAACTTTCAAAACTATTTCAAACTGACCTCCTAGACTATTTGAATCTAATCCAATATCTGCTGAGTTGCCCCAGTACTATGGAGGAGAGGGAAATTTTGAATGCACACCGACATTTAGTTAGTGCTGAATTAGTGTTGACAATGACAACGGTAGCAGAAATGTTCAGGGAGCGTGGCGATAAAAATGCTGCAAATTCTTTAGTCCATGTTGCTCACCACATTGCTACGGAACTTGGATTATCATCAGCCTCTGCTTCTTTCCAACTTCCAACCCTTTCCGAGCAACTGACCTTCTTTGTTCAAGTATTCCAAGCAACAGAACAAAGAAACGGAAGCTCAGAAGCAGTGTATTCATTGTTGCAAGCAAATTTAAACCTGTTGGGCGAGTATTTCGCTGCTATGTGGAAAACTTGGGCAATTACTATGATATTAGACAAGAATCTAGAAGCAGCCCAAGGTATTGCAGCAGTTATTGGAAATTTCGGTGTCCTTATTAATAATTTTTCGCTAGGTAATCGAGCTATTAATCTGGAAATTGCGATTGCTAGCTATGAGATAAATTCTACGGTATTTACCCGCGATGCTTTCCCTTTTGAATGGGCAAATACCCAAAATAATCTGGGGACTGTTTATTGTGAGCGTATACGAGGAGATCGAGCAGATAACTTACAAAAAGCTATTGACTATTTATTAGCTGCATTAGAAATAAGAACCCGTGAAGCCTTTCCCGAACAATGGGCAGAAACTCAAAACAATCTTGGGAACGCTTATAACGAGCGCCTTCAAGGAGAAAGAGCAGAAAATGTGGAATTAGCAATTGGCTCTCTGTTAGCTGCGTTGGGGGTAAGAACTCATCAAGCATATCCGCAACAATGGGCAGAAACAAACAATAATCTGGGTAATGCTTATCTTGATCGCATTCGGGGGAATAGGTCAGAAAATTTGGAAGAGGCAATCCATTGTTACGAGGCTGCCTTGAAAGTGTATAGTTGCTCATTTTTTCCCCAACAGTGGGCAGATACCCAAAGTAATCGGGGTAATGCTTACCTTGCTCGCATTCGGGGGAATAGGTCAGAAAATTTGGAAGAGGCAATCTGCTCTTACAAGGTTGCTTTAGAAGTACACACCCAGTCAGGATTCCCTGAAAGATGGGCAGGGATACAAAATAATTTAGCTAATGCCTATCTCTATCGCAACAAGAGAAATCAAGGCGAAGATTTGGAGTGGGTTATTCATTATTGCAAGAATGCCTTGAAAGTATACATTCGTTCAGCATTTCCTGAACAATGGGCTTTAGTTCATAATAATTTAGGTAATGCCTATCTCTATCGTCGTCAGGGGAAAAGAGCAAAAAATTTACAAGCAGCAATACGCTATTACTTAGCTGCTTTGGAAGTACGTACTCGCACAGCTTTTATACAAGACTACACAGTCACCAAATTCAATCTTGGTCTTGCTTACCAAGCTGACCAACAGTTCTCTAAAGCTTACGATGCCTTTGCTGGTGCTATTGATGCTGTAGAAAAATTTCAGCGTCGCGACATAATCTTTGGTTCAGGTAGAGAAGAGGACAAGAAAAAACTCGCCGAACAATGGAATAGACTCTATCAAAGTATGGTGGACGTTTGCCTAAAGCTAGGTGATCGGGATCGAGCCATAGAATACATTGAGCGCAGCAAAACTCGGAATCTGGTCGAACTCTTGGCTAATAAAAACCTATACCCGCAACGCGACTTTTATTCTAAGCAACATGATCACCAAAAAATTTGTGAACAACTCGACCAAATGCGCCAGGAAATCGCAACTAAACAGCGAGAGTTAGAAATAGTTGCTAGGATTACCGACTCTGAATCGAGAAAGCACGAGCGCGAACAATTACAACAAAAGTGGCATCACTTACAACAGCACCGGGAAAACCTGCTTGCAGACATCAACAAAGTAGACCCCAGTTTCAAATTCACTCAACAAGTTGAAACCATCGCCTTTAGCGATATTCAATCTCTCATTGATGACCGTAGCGCTATCATTGAGTGGTATATTAACGATGACAAGATTCTTACTTTTATTATCACCCGCCACAGTCCCCAACCTGAAGTTATTCAATCCTCTGCTGAAGATTTAAGTGCCTTATTAAAACGTGTCAGTGCATATCTGCGCCTTTATTACCGCAAAGATAACAAAAGATGGTGGCGCAATCAGTTAGAGTCTCGCCTGCAAAATCTCGCTGAAATTTTGCATATAGATGAAATAATCTCTCACATACCAGCAGAGTGCGATCGCCTAATTATCATCCCCCATCGCTTCTTGCATTTATTACCACTTCACGCTTTACCATTGGGGAACAAGCAACTAGCGAATGGGCAAAAAAAACAAAATTGTCTGTTGGATAAATTTTCTAGAGGTGTGGGATATGACCCTAGCTGCCAATTACTGCAACTAAGCCAAAACCAACAACGTCCTAATTTTAGTCAACTGTTTGCTATCCAAAACCCGACAGGTGATTTAAGCTACACTAATTTAGAAGTTGAAACTATCGGCTCATTCTTTGCTGAAACTCAAGTTTTAGTTAAACAAGAAGCGACTAAAGTAGCTTTAAATTACAATAATAATTTCAAATTAGCCCACTGTTGCCACTTTTGTTGTCATGGTGATTTTAACTTGGCATCTCCTTTAGAATCAGCATTAATATTGGCAGATAATGAACGACTTACTTTAGCAGAAATTTTTGCATTAAGTTTACATCAATGCCGTTTAATTACATTATCTGCCTGTGAAACTGGCATCACAGATTCCACCAGTATTAGTGATGAATATATTAGTTTACCCAGTGGTTTCCTTTATGCAGGAAGTCCGAGTGTGGTTAGTAGTTTGTGGACGGTAAATGACTTATCAACAGCTTTACTAATGATTAAGTTTTATCAAAATTTACATACAAATGTTTCAGTAGCTGTGAGTTTAAATCAAGCCCAACTGTGGCTACGGGATGTCACTAAAATACAATTAGAGGATTGGATTACAAAGCATCAGTTAAGGTTAGATTTGACACTCAGGATGCAGCTACGTCGTTTGTCTTATCAAAAGCCTGATGGCTTTCAACCATTTCAATCGCCTTTTTATTGGGCTGCATTTTGTGCAATAGGAAATTAATTATGGATGAGTAGCGCGAAATGGTCGAAGCTTATTGTATAGTTCGCATTGTGGGATTGGTACTACAATCATGCCGTACAATTTCTGAAGTTTTTGAGGATTATTTCTGAATATGTGATACAATCGACACACTGTAATTACCTGATTTTGATTATCTAATACTGGCTTTAGCGTTGGAATTGAGTCTTCTCCAGGAAGTAGTGAACTAACTTGCTGTCAATTAACTGTGAGTAACCATTATGACAAATTTGAGAGAGAATGTTGACGATTTTGTACAAGAGATAAAAAGTCTCAACATTCTAGTGATGGGTAAGACAGGCGTGGGGAAAAGTACTCTCATAAACGCTATTTTCGGAGAAGAAACAGCAAAAACAGGAGCCGGATTTCCAGTTACACAATATTTTGAAAAGTATTTAATTGAAGAAGAAGGATCTATCCCCATTGTTCTGTATGACTCTGCTGGTTGCGAATTAGGTAGGGAGGGTAGTTTTGTAGATGACACTCGCAAGTTCTTAGATGGTCAACTAGGAAAGGGGGCTGAGGAACAAATACACGTAGCCTGGTATTTAGTGAGTGCCCCGTCTGCTAGATTTGAGCCTTTTGAAGCAGTAATAATTAATAAGTTATATGAGCAGCGTATTCCTGTAATAATTGTTCTGTCGCAGTGCGATCGCGCTGCAAGAAAGGAAATAGATGGCATAATAGGAGCAATTGACAGCCTTGATTTCAAGAAAGTTTATAACATAACTGAAATTTCAGCTTCACCCTTAGAACAACTGAAAATTGAACCTTTTGGACTGAATGAACTAGTAAAGAGAACTACTGAATTATTACCCAAAGTGTTAGGTGATGCCTTTATTGCTAGACAGGTTGTTGATGTGAAAGCTAAACGCTTTGTGGCTATGGGATATGTTGCTACATCTGCAATTGCTTGCTTTGGTACGGGTTTTGTTCCGATTCCATTTACGACTCCTGCTGCTGCTTTAACTGCTCAAACAGTTCTGTGGAACCAGATAGCTGCCTTGTACCGATTTGATAAGATTAAAGGCATGACAAGTCTCTGGACACAAATCACGACATCAAAAGAGGCTTTAGTGACTCTTACTGTGACTACAATTGCTGACTTCTTCGTTTTCGATCCGATTTCTTCTAGTTTTGCGGGAGTTACAGCAGCAACATTTGTCGTCATTGTTGGTTTTGCATTAACTAAAACTTTTGAGGAACTTGCGATGAAAGAGTTGGATGGAGTGAGTATAGAAGAGATTGAGAATTTGCTACAAGCAATCTTCAGCAAGAACTTCGATAAGTATAAGAGTATACGAATTAGAGAGAAGAAAGATGTGGACAAACTTAGAGATGACTTTTTGAATAGTTAAGGTTCTCATCAAATAAATATAAATATTCGCGCTACCAGTAATCTCCTCAAACAAGAAATAGCCACTAAATAAGGATAAAGGAATATCGGAAATTGCAATATCTGATATTGATTGAATAATTGGCTATGGCAATTAATTATTTTTATAATTTTGAATTAAGGATTATTAAATATCAGCTAAATATATGAATGTGCAACATAATAAAATCCATCTAAATTTAATCAAAAAATTAATTGATTGTGCCAACACAAGAGAAACAAATGAAATTATACGGAATAATTTTGATGACATTGATATTAATTTCTTAAGAATTTTGCAACAGGAAGCAATAAGATTGCAGCAAGAGGGTAATAGTGACACGGGTAATTTTTTAAGAAAGATACTTAGTCAATTAGTTGATTTTTTAGGAATTGCAGAGGAAGATTTAACGATTGCTGAGGTTGAGTCTCCTAAATCCCAAGTTGAAAGTGAGACTACCGATATTTTTAATTTTGAAAAGACAAAGCCTGTTAATAGCAATAACCAAAGCTATAGCGACAAAGAAAGATTCTTATTTCTCAATGATATATTTTTATATATTGATGAAAATCCGCAAGAAGTTCATTCTTTTTTAGAGAGTAATATCAATAAAATTGATGAAAATTTAATCCAAACTATAAATGAATGGGCAAATATTTTTTTATCCCAATCATCAGGAGTATTGGCTCCAATTTCTGCTGAATTAATATGGAAATTTGGTAAGATAATTGCGAAATTGTCTTTAGGAAATAAAGCAATTAATTTAGAGATTGGAATTGCTTGCTATCAAGCAGCATTACAAGTGTATCAACGAAATCAATTTCCTCAAGAATGGGCAGCGACTCAAGGTAATCTTGCCAATGTTTACAAAAATAGAATCAAAGGAAATAAAGCGGAAAATATTGAAAAAGCGATTTTAGCCTTTGAAAATGCCTTACAAGTCCGTACCAAAGAGGCATTACCTGTAGAATGGGCAGCGACTCAAAGTGATCTTGCTACTGCATACTATTTCAGAATAAAAGGAAATAAAGCGGAAAATATTGAAAAAGCGATTGCAGCTTATGAAGAAGTTCTACAAATCTTTAGTAAAGAGACATTACCTGTAGAATGGGCAGCAGCTCAAAATAATCTTGCTAGTATTTACAAAGACAGAGTCAAAGGAGATAAATCCGAAAATATTGAGAAAGCGATCGCAGCTTATGAAAATGCCCTGCAAATCCGTACTAAAGAAACATCGCCTACGGATTGGGCAATAACTCAAAATAATCTTGCTGGTGCATATAGTCAGAGAATCAAAGGAAATAAAGCGGAAAATATTGAAAAAGCAATCGCAGCTTATGAAAATGCCCTGCAAATCCATACTAAAGAGACATTACCTGTAGAATGGGCAGAAATTCAAAATAATCTCGCTAATACATACTGTGAAAGAATCAAAGGCGATAAAGCGGAAAATATTGAGAAAGCGATCGCAGCTTATGAAAAAGTCCTGCAAATTCGTACCAAAGAGGTATTACCTGTAAAATGGGCAATGACTCAAGATAATCTCGCTGCTGCATACAGTGAAAGAATTAAAGGCGATAAAGCCGAAAATATTGAGAAAGCGATCGCAGCTTATGAAAATGCCCTGCAAATCCATACTAAAGAGACATTACCTATAGAATGGGCAATGACTCAAAATAATCTCGCCAATGCATACATTGACCGAATCAAAGGAGATAAAGCCGAAAATATTGAGAAAGCGATCGCAGCCTTTGAAAATGCCCTGCAAATCTGCACTCAAGAGACATTACCTATGGATTGGGCAATAACTCAAAATAATCTGGCCAATGCATACATCAACAGAATCAAAGGGGGTAAAGCCGAAAATATTGAGAAAGCGATCGCAGCTTATGAAAATGCTCTGCAAATCCGTACTCAAGAGACATTGCCGTTACAATGGGCAAGAACTCAAAATAATCTGGCCACTGCTTACTATTCCAGAATTAAAGGAGATAAAACCGAAAATATTGAGAAAGCGATCGCAGCCTTTGAAAATGCCCTAAAAATCTTTACCAAAGAGGCATTACCTATGGATTGGGCAACGACTCAAAATAATTTCGCCAATGCATACATTGACCGAATCAAAGGCGATAAAGCCGAAAATATTGAGAAAGCGATCGCAGCTTATGAAAATGCCCTGCAAATCCATACTAAAGAGACATTACCTATAAAATGGGCAACGACTCAAAATAATTTAGGAGAAGCTTATCGTAATAGAATCAAAGGAAATAAGGTAGACAATCTCCAACGAGCAATTCAATCTTATCGTAATTCTTTGCAGATTCAAACTGCTGAAGATTTTCCCTTTGAATGCTTACGAAATAGTCGTAATTTAGGTAATTTAGGCTTTAAAGAAGAACACTGGCAACTTGCCACTGAAGCTTACAGCATCGCCATTCAAGCAGTGGAAAACCTCCGTGGTGAAGCCATTTCCGAATTCCATCGTCAAAAAATAATGGCAGAAATCATCAGTGTTTATCAAAATATTGTTCAATCCTACATTAACTTAGGGCAAATAGACACAGCCATTGAATATGCAGAAAGAAGTAAAACCCGTGATTTAGTTGAACTTTTAGCCAACCGTGATTTATACCCTAAAGGAGACATTTCTCAAACTGTTATCATCGAATTGGATAAGCTTCGTAAAGAAATTGTTAAAGAAGAAAAACAACTCGCTACCCAAGAAATGAGTGATAATTTGGCTATATTGACGGCGGAAGGAAGACAACAACAATATCAACCCCAAATACCAAACCGCAGCAGGCTCAATCAACTCAAACAACAGTTAGAAGAATTAATTACCCGTCATATTACTCCCATAGATCCAACTTTTAGCCTTACCCAAAAAGTTGAACCCATTTCGTTTAACGATATTAAAACCCTAACTTCTGAGAATAAAGCCATTATTCAGTGGTACATTACCAACGATAAAATTCTTACTTTTATTATTGCTGCTGATAGTGAGCAGCCAATTATTAAACAATTTCCTTCTGAAGACAGACAGGCTTTAATTGAAGAGATAAATAACTATCTCAATCTCTACCGTACCGAAGCTAAACAAGAGTGGCAAAATCAACTGGAATCTATATTAGAGAATTTCGCTCAATATCTTCATTTAAATGAAATAATTTCCGAGCTTCCTCAAAAATGTAATAGCCTAATTTTAATTCCCCATCTTTTTATACATCTATTGCCTATTCATGCTTTGAAAGCAACCAGAAAACAAAAAGACGAAACAATTTTTACTGGATACTTATTAGACTTATTCCATAATCAAATTAGTTATGCTCCAAGTTGTCAATTATTACAAATAGTTAAAAGCCAAGAACGAGACAATTTTAATAACCTATTCGGCATCCAAAACCCCACAGATGATTTGCAATATACTGACATCGAAGTTGATACCATTCGTCAGCTATTTAAACCTAATGACAAAGTTTTAGTTAAAGAACATGCGACCAAGGAAAATCTAACTCAGCAAAATCTTAATCGAACTAGCTATAGCCACTTTTCTTCTCATGGCTATTTTAACTTCCAAGAACCCCTTAAATCTGCCTTGATTCTTGCCAATTCTACTACACAGACACAAGCAAATACAGAAAATTTTACTCGTTCATCTCAAAATCAAATCCTAGATTTAGAAAAATGTCTAACATTAGGAGAAATCTTTAACCTAGACTTAAAAAATTGTTCCCTTGTCACTCTTTCTGCTTGCGAAACAGGATTAACTGACTTGGGTAATGTTAGTGATGAATATATTTCTCTACCCAGTGGCTTTCTATTTGCAGGATGTACTAATGTTGTCAGTAGTTTATGGGCTGTAAATGACCTTTCTACTGCTTTTTTAATGATTAAGTTCTATCAAAATCATAAACAAGAAAACTTACCTGTTACAAAAGCTTTAAATGAAGCTCAAAAATGGCTCAGAGATGTAAGTAAATTGGAATTACAAACCTGGATTGAGGAAAACCAGTTACCATTAAAACCAGCAGTGAGGATGAATCTGCGTCGTCGTCTTTACAAGTTGGAAGATGATGCTAAACCTTTTAAATCGCCTTTTTACTGGGCGGCATTCTGTGCAATTGGTCAATAATGAACGAACAAAATCAAGAAATTTATAGGAAATTAATTGAGGCACTGCTCAAATGTGGCAGTAGCCAGGAAATCAATGAGATTTTGAATAGCAGTCAGCATTTGCTCAATGCTGAGTTATTGCAGATTATGCAACAGGTAAGCGAGGAATTAGCAGAAAAAGGTAACGAAAATGCTGCTAATTTTTTAAAAGATGTTGTCTGTCAACTATCTGAAGTATTGGGATTATCATCAACCACCACTTTTTCTCAACTCCAAAACCCTAACTCTCAACTTGACTTACTCTTGCAGTTATTGCAAGCAATCCACTACAGCAACAACAACCCGAAAGTTTTGTACTCGCTGTTACAAGATAACTTAGACCTACTTAATGATAACTTTGCCAGTGTTTTGCACAATTGGGCAACTACTACCTTGCCAAGTATAGTACCAGAACAAGCCCAGAAGTTGACCGCAGATATAGTCAATTTCAGTATTCTCATACGTAAGTTTCCCCTAGGGAATCAAGCCAGTAACATAGAAATTGCCATAGCAGGGTATCAAGTTGCTGCTACGGTATTTACCAGGGAAGCTTTTCCTCAAGAATGGGCTTCAATACAAAACAATCTGGGGATTGCCTATCGTAACCGTATCAGAGGAGAAAAAGCAGAGAATTTAGAACAAGCGATTGGCTATTATTTGGCTGCCTTGAGGGTATGTACTTGTGAACTGTGTCCCTATGACTGGAGTATGACCCAACAAAATTTAGGTATTGTCTATCAAAATCGCATTCGGGGAGAACAAGCAGAAAACATAGAAGCAGCAATTCACTGCTTTGAAGCGGCATTAAAAGTACGTACTCGCCAAGCCTTTCCTCAAGACTGGGCGATGACCCAACAAAATCTGGGAATTGCCTACAGTAGACGCATTCGGGGGGAGAAATCGGAAAATTTAGAAGCAGCCATTCGTTGTTTTCAGACTGCCTTGGAAGAAAGTACCCGCGAAATCAATTCCCAAGAGTGGGCAATGACTCAGAACAATTTGGGAATTGCTTACTACGAACGTATCGAGGGAGAAAAGGCAGAGAATTTGGAAGCAGCTATTCGCTGTTTTCAGGCTGCCTTGGAAGTATACACTTGTGAAGCATCAGCCCAGAAATGGGCTATGCTGTACAACAATTTGGGCAATGCCTATAGTAATCGTATTTGTGGGGAAAAGGCAGAGAACCTAGAAACAGCTATTCGTTGTTTCACAGCTGCCTTGGAAATACGCACCCGTAGACTTTTTTCACAGGAATGGGCTACAACCCAGAACAATCTGGGCGATACCTACCGCAAACGCATTAATGGGGAAAAGCTAGAGAACTTAGAGATCGCAATTCGACATTTAAAGGTTGCCTTAGAGATACGTACTAGCGAAGCTTTTCCCGTATTATATGTAGAAACTCAATTTAATCTCGGTCTTGCCTACCAAGATGCTGGACGGTTTAGCGATGCTTACAATGCTTTTACGGCTGCTATTGATACCTTAGAGTCTTTGCGAGGGGAGATAGTCTTTGGTTCTGCAAAAGAAGAAGACAAACAAAAACTAGCTGAAAAATGGAACAAGGTCTATGAATTTGCAATAGAAGTTTGCCTGGAGTTGGAGAACCCTACCAAAGCAATAGAATATGTCGAGCGCAGCAAAACTCGCAACTTGGTAGAACTTATCCTCAGTCGCGACCTCCAGGCTATTTTCCCCAGAGAAATCGTTAGACAATTGGAACAACTCCAAGACGAAATCTCTACCAGTCAGTACCAACTGCAAAATGCTATAGCTCAAGCAAGCACTGCTCTGACACAACATCTTTCACAGCTAAGGCTGCAACGCAATAAACTGCAAAACCAATACCTCCCCGTTGGTTCAGGGTTTAAATTTGACCAATTTAAGGTAACTTTGGATCGGCGTACTGCTATTGTCCAGTTGTATGTTGCCAGAAATAAGTTTCTTGTTTTTATTTTCACCTGTCAAACCCAACAGCCTATTGTTTGGCAATCCGAGCCAAAAGACCTAAAAAAATTGATGTATTGGGTAGCTGCATATATGGGAGCTTACTATGAGAAAAAATCCCATTGGCAGCGCCGCTTAAGTACCCGTCTCCATTTACTAGGTAAGATTCTGCACCTTGAGGAAATTATTAAGCTGATTCCCGATAGTTGTGAGAGGCTAATTTTAATTCCCCATCAGTATTTACATTTATTTCCCCTTCATGCGTTGCCAGTTACAGAGAAATCTAGTCTCCTCGATTTATTTCCTCAAGGGGTGAATTATGCTCCTAGCTGCCAAATGCTCCAACTTGCTCAGATGAGAAAACTTCCTGACTTCACAAGCTTCTTTGCTGTTCAAAACCCTACAAAAGACCTCGGCTATACCAATCTTGAAGTAGAAACAATTCAACGTTATTTTAGTACAACCAATGTTCTCAAAGAAGGGATGGCAACCAGAGAAGCGATTGACGATATTTCCTTTACTACTGCCCACTGCACCCACTTTAGCTGTCATGGCTATTTTCATCCAAACCAGCCTCGCCAATCTAGCCTTATCCTCACAGATGCATATCTTGACACGGCATCCACTGAAACTAACTCAGAACAGTACCTCACTTTGCCAGATGGAAAACTGCTGGATTTGGATAAATGCCTGACTTTGGAGAAAATATTTACTCTCAACTTAAACCAATCTCCCCTAGTCACTCTATCTGCTTGCGAAACGGGATTGATTGATTTCCGCAATATCAGCGATGAATATATTGGTTTACCCAGTGGTTTTCTTTATGCAGGTGCTTCTAGTGTCGTTAGTTCTCTTTGGACAGTTAATGACTTATCTACAGCTTTTTTAATGATTCAGTTTTATCAAAATCTGCAAGCCACGCAGTCAGTTGCAGTTGCTCTCAACCAAGCTCAACTTTGGCTGCGGGATATCACAAAAGCTGAATTAAAAGCTTGGATAACAGCTAATTCACTGCCACTTGATCCCACAATGCGGCAGAATCTTAATAAAAGGCTATACAAGTTGCAAGATAACCAAAAGCCATTTCAACAACCGTTTCACTGGGCGGCATTCTGTGCGATCGGTCAGTGACAACGAAATATCGATAATATACATCTAAGATTATCGGTAGAATCTGCCCAAATTATGCACGAAATTACCCAGAATTTGGGACTGCATAGTCCTAGTATTACTCTTTATGCTTTCCATTTGCGAAACAGCATCAACCAAGGGGAAGAACCGACTGTAGTAGAAGCACCACAGTTGTGGGAACAGTTAATTGATTTGGGTAATAAGCTCCACATACCAGAACTACAAACTCTAAAACAAAAACTTATTTGTTACCAAGATAATCAATATTTTCCCCAAGCAGAAGATAGTCTGGGGCTTGAATATAGCAATCTACTGCGTAATCAAGAACAAAGTTTAAATTTTCGGTTAATTCCGCGAACTGGTGGGTTAGAGCTTCAAGGTTTACTTTGCCCTTTTCGATTACACGATAGTTATGCAATCGATTTAACTCTGTGTTCTCAAGATACGTTCAGTATACCTCAATTAAGTAATCTTAATTACGATAATCTGCTGCTACCTCCACAAATTCAAGCTTCTTTAGGACAAACATTATTACTTTTTGGTCAACCAACAGAACTGCAAGATGACTATCAATATTTAGCTAATACTTTTGTTGCACAAATACTTTCAGAAAGAAATTCAACCGATTTAGTCGGTACAGGTTATCTGCTAGGCAATCCAATTTTTGAATATGAAAGCGCCCATACAGACCCTGCTCAAAAACTGCATATTTTAGTTTGGTTTAAATGCCAAAATATGAACCCTGACTACATGGATAAAGTTGCTGAAATTCTACTATATCTGCTGTGGTGTAGGCATAAAATTCAGTATGTTTATTATCAATCACGGTGGTGCGATCGTCAAACCAAAAAACTTTACGGCAAATTGCCAGAGTACGAACGACGCTTTCATCAAATTACTCAAGTTGCAAATCCGCAATGGCAGTTAAGGCAGTTGCAGGTAGACTTATCGAACATAGGCTTGGAGTATGCTCGCTACTTGGGGGAACTGGCAGATCACGAAAATACTATAGCTATAAATGAAAAAAATTACAGGAATAAGCTAGAAAAATTGGAGTCTTTACCGGAGACTAACTTAGCTTTATGGCATCAGTTTTTACGCTACAGCCAGAACAAATTGGAACAACAAATTCAAACAGACTTGAGATTTTTAGAACGAGGACGCGATCGCTTGCAACTTATTAATGCTACAGTCCAAGAAACCATTACCACTGCACCAGTTGAGAGTCAATCTAAGTTTAGTGGTAACTTATGGAAGCAACCTGCTGTCCCTAGTTTACCTGAGAATCAATACTATCATGAGTATGTAGCTGTAACAAATGATATGCCTGGGATTCCTGATGATATCTATCCTCGACTATGGAGAGCTTTGTCGAATTGCGATCAATTTAGGACTAATGACCGACTAATCGATTTTTTTGATTCCAACGATCTGCTCAAACCGTGGTGTAATAATTTACCAGAAACTAGTAGTCGAGATGAACGAGCGCAGAGAGTAATTGCTTACTTAGATGATGAGTATCGCAATGATACCAAAGACAATGTGTTAATGATACTGCTGCGTTTATTAACAAAGCAAATAGATCCAGTAAAGTCGTTGTATCAAACTTTATCTGAACTAATACAAGAACTTGAGCCTATACTTGCACCTAAGTCTAATAGGAAACCTAATCTCGTAGTTTTACATAATAGTACAAATACTACAAATGATTTACGTAAAGCAGAAGCCAACCCCAAAGGCGAGCCGATGCCTTACATTGCAGCAGATGAGAAACTGCTGAATTGCGCTCGTGCAGTTGCTCGTGTGAGTGTCCCCAAAATTGTCAATGGGAACATGAGGCAAATACCTACAGGTACGGGGTGGCTGGTAACTTCTGAACTGGCATTAACTTGTTGGCATGTCATTGAAGCCAGAGATCCCAAAAGAGAGCCACCAATTAGTGCATCTGACCTGCAAAAGCAAATAGCCAATAGCGTATTCACTTTTGACTTTACCCAAGCAGGCGTTGGGATTGAATATGGCTTGGTGCAGATGGAACACGACAATCTGGAATTAGATTATGCTGTTGTGCGGTTGCGCGATCGCCAGGATTCTCCCCTACAACACCGAAGATTTCTGAGATTGGATGCAGATATACCTTTCACCCTAGGGACGCAGCTTTATGTAATTCAGCATCCCAAAGGACAACCGCAGCAGCGTTCTGGTGGATTTTACAACTCTGATTTGGATAGCAACCGTATTCTCCATAGTGCCCCTACCGAAGAGGGAACATCAGGCGCACCTGTGTTGAATGTAACTAACTTTCAGGTAGTGGCACTGCACAACGGCGAAAATGAAGCTCAAAAATTGCGGGAAGCCACGAAAATTAAAGCTATCTTGAGTGATTTGCAGCACAATCGTCCGAAACTGTACGATGAAATCATAGCCGCACAAAGCCAACATCAGGAGTAAATCATGCCAACAGGTGCTAATCAACTTTTTTATCTACAAGACCAACCCTCCCCTCCATTCGACCTGAAATTAGACGACAGTTACTTCCTGGTGAAGTTGCACGATGCTCAGGCATTTTTTCAAGCAAATTTCTTAGGTAAGGCTGATTTAGTGACATTTAGTTCTTCTGTGACAAGTTCTTTTCAACCCAATTCTCCTACCCAAAGCCTGCATCAAATATCTACGATTCAAAGAAACACTCCTTGTCGTTTGGGTCTTAGCACTAATTTAACTGAATGGCTTCCCGCTTACTCTGGTGATTCATTGAGGATTAACATCAAATATACGGTGTTGCAGGGGAAACCCATACAAAAATTCGTAGACCATATCAAACAAGCCGATTTGGTAGCGAAGTTGTCATTACGACCAGATTGGGTTGTAGCTGTCAAAGTTACTGATATTGTGGGCAGATTACTGAGTTATCTAGCGCAGGAAGGAAGCCAACAAGACCTGTTTAGCTTAATCATTGATTTCAACGTAGCGGATTTAAAAACTGGCTACCATCTTGTCTACGGTTCCCATAGCGATGAAGATTGGCCTTCACCTCAATTTCTGCAAATTGATGCAGATAAACGCTTAAGAGATAAAAGTAGCGGAAGTTTGCTTTCTCGTCTTTCTTATGCCGTCATTCAAGTATTGGGAATTCCGAGATTTGGTCAAGAAAAGTTCCGCGATGAACCTTGGTGGCTACTATTGCAAACAGTCAAAGAACATATACTTGACTCTGTTTTTAATACTGAACTAGAACGCCGACACAAAATAGGTGAATGGCTTTTCGTTCTCAGGCGGGTAAAAGAATTAGCTCTGAAGCAACGCGAGTTTTTATTATCAGAAATAGAAGAAATTATTGCTGCTGCTCAAGTAGAAGTAGAAACAAAATTACAACCAGGTAGCACAGCAGAAGCGGCTGGTCTTGGTGATGAATTACCTGATGATTTACAAGAGATATTAGGTGTGGAGACAGAAGGAGAACTGCAAAAGTTAGTGCGAGATTATCAGGATGCCTTGGAGATATCCCAGCAATTGCTGGAGCAGTATAAACTGTTGGGAGATTGATTGGTGAAACTACCATCTGATCTGTATTCGCAATGCCAAACAGTTTTTAAGAACTGTCCGCAATTTAAAAATTATGAAAGTCTTTGTGCATTTTGCGAAGCACAGCAAGAATTCTCTTTTTTAATAGACGAGCTAGTAACAGCTGACAGTCGATTATTTCTAGTGATGAAGAATCTACCTATACTTCTCAAAAGTAGACATACACAGTATGATTGGATATTTACCAGGTTTGTGCAATCCTTACGAGATAATTGTCATCCAGATAATGCACGATGGGGCGAAATTAATGATTTATGTGTCAAACTTGAAAAAATCCTAGTTCAAGCTCAAGCATTAGATACACAATTTTTTCTAGATAAGCAAAAACTTTTTCACTCGATTCTCGATATTGACTTTGACGAGCAGGAAGATAAAGTAATAACAGCTCTAGACTGGCAAAATTTTCCTCACAAAACAGCAGCTTTCTTAGTTCATGGTAATCATCAATTTGGGCAATTCCCTTTGGTTACTCGACTGTTGCAATTACAAGAACTAAAAAATGGGGAACGCAGAGAAATTGTTGTTAAACTTAGCAATCAGAAGAACATTTATGGCGTGTGGGAGGAAGTGGCTCGAAGGTTTGTTCATGGCAACCAGCCTACTGGGTTATCGCCAGAACAAATAAAGGAGAAAATTTTTCAAGCGTTGCAATCTCAAAATTTAATTTTTATATTTTATGAAGTCTATCAAAGTGATAGATTGAGTTTTTTGGATGAATTAATTCAAGATTTTTGGCAACCTATTGTAGAAAAAGCTAATCACAAAGAAACATATTTGGTAATGTTTTTAATTGATAATAAAGGAGGAGTCTGTAAATCAGGGGTTTCTTTGGCTGAGGAAGTTAATCACCCACAATACCCCAAAATTCCCTTAAGCTTACCCCCCAGCACACAATTTCCCCGTACAAAGATAGCTAGTTGGCTGCGAGTAGCAGTTAGAGACAAGGTAGTACCTGAAAGTTTATGTGTTGATATATTACTGACAGATTCTCAAGAAGGTGTTCCTGAGCTTGTTTACGAAAGAATTTGTCAGTACTGTAATACCAGTTGGGAAAGAGAGTTAGCACATAAGTTGATTCAGGTGTTCTAGTTGGAAAGGAAAATTAACACAATGGTTGATTCAGTAATACCCCGCATTTATACAGGTAAATCCGAATTTGATGGACGTGAGCCTTATATACCCGCGCCTGAGTTGATTGAAGCCGTAAATCTGACAATTTTTTTACAAAAACGCCCTTTGTTGCTCAAAGGAGAACCGGGTTGTGGTAAAACTCGCTTGGCTCGTGCTGTGGCTGATGAACTAAAATTACCTTATGAGTCTTGGTATATCCAGTCTACAACTAGAGCAAAAGATGGTTTTTACACTTACGATGCGATCGCTCGTCTTCAGGATGCCCAATTAGCACAGCATGATGAGCAGAAACGCTCAAAAGTGAATGACCCTAAAAATTATATCAAGCTTGGCCCTTTAGGTCGTGCGTTTGAAAACTCCCTGGAAAAATCGCAACGTAAATTTGAAAATTCGCTCTTAAAATCGCAACGGACTGTAGTTCTTATCGATGAAATTGATAAAGCCGATATTGATTTTCCCAACGATTTACTTCAAGCATTAGATGAGGCGTGTTTTCCTATTCAGGAAACAGGAGAGGAAATCAAAGCAAACCCAAAGCAGCCTCCAATTATATTTATTACTAGCAATGATGAAAAAGATTTACCTGATGCTTTCTTACGTCGTTGCTTATTCCACTATATTAAATTTCCTAAAGAATCTGAACTAATCAACATTATTAACGCTCACTTCCCGAAATCACAACCAGCAGTTATAGGAGCAGCTGTTAGACGCTTTCAACTACTGCGAAACAAGATGGAAGAAAATATTGGTAAAACTGGTAAAAAAGTGAGTACCAGTGAGTTAATTGACTGGTTTACAATCTTGCGAGAATATCCTGAAGATGAGGCTTTGAGTAAACTCGAAGGAGAACTTCCATTTGCTGGAGTTTTATTAAAGTATTGGAAGGATTATCGGGACTACTTGCTTCCGTCACGGGAGGAGAAAAATGAATCCCGTTGAAATTCCTTTACTCAATGCTTTGTTAATTTTATTTAATAAATTGCGGTCATATGGTTTTCCCTTGGGTGTGGAAGATTATATGTTGGCACTACAGGCGTTGCAAGCAGGATTTGGTATGGGCGATCGCCAAACATTAGAGCGATTGTGCTGTACACTATGGACAAAATCTGAGCAAGAAGCCCGTTTACTCAATCGGCTTTTTGATGAAGTGCTAGCTCAACCCCAAACTCATATAAATCAATCTTCCACTACCGAACCAGTAAAACCTGCGGTCGAAACGGATCAAAAAACCGAAACGCCTCAACCTGTAAATTCATTCACAAAGCCAGAAGAAACTGTCGGTTCTTCTACATCAACACCTATTTCCGAAGAACCTAATCAGCCACCACTTGAAAATCAACCAACTCAACCTCAAAAACCCGTTACTGAACCAAGTCCAACTGCTGATATAGTGCAAGAAATTGAACCAGAACAGGTAATTCAAGCACTTCGCAGCAATCAGCCTAGTAGCTTTGAAACAAGTTACTACCCCACAGATTTATCAGCACAATACCTACCAGTAACCAGCAGAGAGATGAAGCAAGGTTGGCGTTTTTTACGTCGCCGCGTGCGCGAAGGTACATTGAAGGAGTTAGACATAGCAGGTACAGTAGAAAAAAATTGTCGCTACGGGATTTTACCTGAACCAGTGATGATGTCACGCTATACCAATCAAGTTAAACTGGTATTACTGGTTGATCAAGGTGGCTCAATGGTGCCTTTTCATCATCTCTCCCGTCAATTAATAGACAAAGCTAAACGGGGTGGAAACATTAAGCAAACCAGTGTTTATTACTTTCAGAACTATCCTGAAAAATATCTTTATAGTGACCCAACTAGACTGGAAGCTCAACGAATTACAAATTTTCTAGAGTTTATTGATAAAAAAACATCCGTACTAATTGTTAGCGATGCTGGTGCTGCACGAGGTAACGATAATCCAGAACGAGTTAAGTATACACAAAAGTTTGTTGAGCAACTTCACCAATCAATAAATTATTATGCTTGGCTCAATCCCATGCCCAACCATAGTTGGCAGTATACCACTGCTGATAAAATTGCTCGTTTTGTGCCAATGTTTGAAATGAGTCGTGAGGGACTTAGTGCAGCTATTAATACTTTACGCGGTCGCTACGTTTACTGGGAGCATCCCTACCAGTGGATGTAATAATAGTTATTATGAGTGAAGCTAGAGCAACAAATTTGGACATAGCTATGGAGCGAATCTTAGGATTTGCCCAAAAATTTGATCAAGCGCACTTCGACTTAGCTTGTCATGCAGCATTTCCACAGACACTCACACCAGACTTACTTTACCAAATTTGGCTGCGCTTTGTACCCCAAGCTCCCTGGACAGCAGTTGCTCGCATACTTCTGTCTCGTTTGTGTCGTGAAGTAGGTTATGAGCTTTACGAGATGGATGTTGCTGTACGAAATCTGTTGCTAACAGAACTTAAGGAAGATGAGCGTTTTGGCAAACAGCAATTAGTTAAATTAGCCGAGTTTTATACTTGTTATTTAAAACAGCAGTTTGGCAGAGAAGAAGGACAGGAAGAAGATTTAACCCAACCTCAATATTGGATAGCACTTGCTTCTACTAAGTCAAAACATCTAAGTCGTGAATTAGCAAAAGCTATTGGGTCGAGGTTGCAACAGAAAAATTGGAAAGAACTATTTCGTTTAGCGTTATTTATAGAAGCTGTTCCAGAAGCATTGGTAGAATTTGAAGCGCCACTGATTACTTATGCTCGTGGAATGTTGAATTACACTACTGGGGATTTAGAAGGTGCGGCAGAAGAATTTAGCAAACTGCAAAGGCGGGAACGTCAGGTTGAGATTGTTGGAGTCAATTTATCGATTCCTGATGAAGTTCCTCTATTTGAAGTAGAATTAGCTTTCTTGCAAAGATCGTTGCAAATTATTTCGCAAGTCAACGGTGATGAACAAGTAGTTTACCCATTTTTAGCAGAGAATGTAGGAAAACTGAATGAACATTTAGCAGAAGTATTGCGGCTTTGGGCAACAAATATATTGACACAAGTGCAACCAGATAAAGCGCAATTACTAGCTACAGATATCAGTAATTTTAGTAGATTACTGACTCGGTTTCCTTTGGGTTTTAGAGCCAGCAATTTAGAAATTGCCATTACTGGTTGTAAAATAGTGCTGACTGTCTTTACTCGCGAGGTTTTTCCTGAAAAGTGGGCAGACATACAGGTTATTTTAGGGAATGCTTATAGAGATAGAATTCGTGGAGATAAAGCTGACAATTTAGAACAGGCAATTGCATCTTTCTTGGCTGCACTCCAAATCCTTACCCTCACTAGCTTTCCTCAAGCTTGTGCTTTGACACAAATTAGTTTGGGTGAAGCTTACATTAAAAGAATTCGAGGAAGTAAAGCCGAGAACTTAGAACAGGCAATTGCCTCTTTCTCGACTGCACTTCAAATCCTTACTCCCATCGACTTTCCTATTGATTGGGCAGGCACACAAATTAATCTAGGAATTGCTTACGTTAACAGGATTAAAGGAGATAAAACTGACAATATTGAAATGGCTATCAGTGCTTTTTCTGCGGCTTTAGAAGTGAGAACCCGCAGTGCCTTCCCCCATGAATGGGCTGCTACACAAAATGGTTTGGGAACTGCTTACTGTAAGAGAATATTAGGAGAGAGAGCAGAGAATCTAGAGTTGGCTATCAGTGCTTTTTCTGCGGCTTTAGAAGTGAGAACCCGCAGTGCCTTCCCCCATGAATGGGCTGCTACACAAAATGGTTTGGGAACTGCTTACCGTGACAGAATAATGGGAGACAGGGCAGAGAATCTGGAGTTGGCGATCACTGCTTTTTCTGCTGCCTTAGAAGTGTACACGCACAGTGCCTTTCCTCAAAACTGGGCAGAGACGCAAAATAATTTGGGAACTGCCTACCGTGACAGAATTTGGGGAGATAAAGCTGACAATTTGGAAATGGCGATCGCTGCTTTTTCTGCTGCCTTACAAGTATACACCCGTGAATCGTTCCCATATTACTGGGCAGAAACGCAAAATAATCTGGGGAGTGCTTACCGTGACCGAATTTTGGGTGAGAAAGCAGAGAATATCGAATTTGCGATCGCTGCTTTTTTTGCTGCACTGGAAGTCAGAACTCGCGATGCATTACCCTATGATTGGGCAGAAACGCAAAATAATTTAGGAACTGCTTACCGTGACAGAATAATGGGAGACAGGGCAGAGAATCTGGAAAGGGCGATCGCTGCTTTTTCTGCTGCCTTGGAAGTGTACACGCGCAGTGCCTTTCCTCAAAACTGGGCAGAGACGCAAAATAATCTAGCTACTGCTTACTGTGACAGAATAAAAAGAGAACGAGCCGATAATATTGAATTAGCGATCGCTGCTTTTTCTGCTGCCTTACAAGTATACACCCGCAGTTCCTTTCCTCTTAATTGGGCAGAGACGCAAAATAATCTAGCTACTGCTTACCTTAATAGAATCAGAGCGAATAAAGCTGAGAATTTAGAAATAGCGATCGCTTGTTTCCAAGATGCTCTGAGAGTTAGAACTATTGACGCTTTTCCCCAAAACCATGCAGAGACTTTATATAACCTGGGAATTGCTTACCAAGACAGTAACCAGTTTACCTTAGCTTACACTACCTTAGAATCTGCCATTACCACCGTAGAATCTTTATGGGAAGAAATAGTTTCTGGAGAGGAAAGCAAACGCAAACAAGCGGAAGAATGGAACAGACTTTATTGCCGTATGGTAGAAGTTTGCTTGGAATTAGGTAACATAACGGAAGCAATTGAATATGTTGAACGTAGCAAAACTCGCAATTTAGTTAAACAAATCCTCGAACGCGACTCTAAAACCATATTTCCCCCAGATGTTGTCACTCAACTAGAAAGATACAGGGATGAAATAGCCACAGTACAATATCAAATCCAAAATGGCAAAGCTGAAAATCCAAAAGTCCTTGCACAACATCTCCAAGAGTTACGACAACAGCGTAATGAATTGCAAAACCGCTACTTACCCGTTGGTTATGGTTTCAAATTCGATTCATTCTTGGCAATTTTGGATGATAGGACAGCAATTATAGAATGGTATATCACGACAGAGCGATTTCTTGCTTTTGTTGTCAAACCTCAAGGGGAAGAATTAACAATTTGGCAATCTCAACCAGAAGATTTGAACGCCCTGATTAGTTGGAACAATGAATATTTTGCTGACTACGACAGTCAAAAAGAGCAATGGCGAAATCAGCTAGAACAATGTTTGCAACAACTAGCAGAAATTCTGCACATAGAGGAAATATTAGCCCAAATCCCCAAACACTGTGATAGATTAATCCTCATCCCTCATCGCTTCTTGCACATATTACCGCTCCATGCGTTACCTGTAGGGGGATCATACTTAATTGACTTATTTATTAACGGCGTAGGCTATGCACCTAGTTGCCAGCTATTGAAATTAGTCCAAACTAGGCAACGTCCTGAATTTAGTAATATTTTTGCTATCCAAAATCCCACCCGAGACTTGACTTATACTGATATAGAAGTAGAAAGTATTGTTCAATACTTTTCCCAAAAAAATGTGTTAGTAGGAATAGCTGCAAGCAAAGCAGCAGTTATCATGGCGCGACTCCAGTCTGTCCACTGTGTACATTTTTCTGGTCACAGTTACTTTAATTTTAACTCTCCTCTAAAGTCAGCTTTAATATTAGCTGATGCCAACATTTCTGAACCTGCTGGTGCCAACATTTCTGAACGTATTGACCTAAGCAAATGTCTTACTTTAGCAGAAATATTTAATCTCAACCTAAGTGAATGTCGCTTAGTTACTCTCTCAGCTACTGAAACAGCCTTAACAGACTTTACAAGTGTTAGTGATGAATATATCGGCTTTCCCAGCGCTTTTATTGTTGCAGGTACCACTAGCGTCGTAGGCAGTTTTTGGTCACCCAATGATTTATCGACTGCTCTGTTGATGATTAAATTTTATGAGAATCTAAATACAGGTTATAGAGTAGCCGTTGCTCTCAATCAAGCCCAAATATGGCTGCGAGATATCACAAAGATAGAACTAGAACAATGGATAGAAAAAAATCAGTTGCAGCTAGACGCAACAGGAAGGATGAGTATAAGGCGTCGCTTTTACACCTTAGAAAATGATGCTAAACCTTTTCAATCGCCTTTTGATTGGGCAGCATTCTGTTATATTGGCCAGTTTGAGTTGGAGTCAAAAATGTCACCTTACGAAGATAATATTCTAACTTTTGTATACATATTACAAAAACAACCTGAGCTATTAACGGCAGAAGACCGTACTGATGTACTAGAATTGCTTGCAACCCTTCCAGATGATGTGGAAGAAATCTCAAATGCGATCGCCCTTTGGTATGAAACCCGTCCGCAAATTCTAGATGCTATCCTCAACGTACCAGTTGAAGATTTAGACAGTTTACGAGCTGCGGACGGTCGTAGGACTCCCATGACAGCTTCAGAAAGTAAGGACATGATTGAAAACTCGGTAACTGAAAGTAACAAGTCAAACCAGCCAGATACTTCTTCGTCTCAAACCAAAAAACAATGAAATTAACCATTATTGAAACTATTTTTGGTGATTTTGCTTGTTACGGAAAGCTTTTCCAGGGAATAAATGTATTGGTAGTAAATAATACTCCAATGTAAACAAGTCGTCCAGAATATATATTGGTTTAACTGGTTAAGCTACGCGATCGCCCTATAAACAAGAGAACATTACACAAAAACCGTCACCACCCCCTAAAAACGATGCAAAAACAGATTTGAGTAGACTCAAACAACATGGACGAACAACGCCACCAAGCCTATCTGGACTTAACCGAAGAACTACTCCGTTGCGACAGCACTCGTGCGCCGGAGATTTTGCGGGCTAGGCGAGAAGTTGTTGATACTGGCTGGGTGGAATGGTTAGAACAAGCAGCCATTCGGCAGGAAGAACAGGGTAACTTGCAAGGAGCCAATCAGATTTACAATCTACGTGATTATGCGGCTATGTTAGTTGCTTTGGAAACTGTAAAAATAACTGCGCCTTTCTGGAATGAGCTTTGGCAAGCAATTTTACAGAGCAACTGCAATCCCCAGGTGATTGAACCTCTGCTCAGAGCCAATTTAGACAAGCTCACTGATGCTTTTGCTCAAATCTTGCCTAGCTTGGCAGCTAACTTGTTCTCAACTATACCACCAGAAGGATGGACTACAATTGCTGGATTGTTCGTCAACTTCAGCAATCTCATGTTTCACTTTCCCTTAGGCATTAGGGCGAGCAACCTGGAAATTGCTATTGCAGGTTACAACATTGCACTAGATATCTTCACACAAACCGAGTGGCCACAGCAGTGGGCAATTGTACAAAACAGTCTTGGTGCAGCCTACAATAATCGCCTTCGTGGAGAACGAGCAGAGAATTTAGAGCAGGCGATCGCCTACTACCAAAATGCCCTACAAGTCTATACCCAAGATTCTTTCCCAGAGCAGTGGGCAATGCTCCAAAACAACTTGGGTACTGCTTACAGTAGCAGAATTTTGGGCGACCGAGCGCAAAACCTAGAGCAGGCAATTCTCTGCCACCAAAATTCCCTGCAAGTATACACCGAGGATGACTATCCTGTAGACTGGGCCAGAGCGCAGCATAACCTGGGAATAGCATATCGTGGACGTATTCAGGGAGAGCCGGATGCCAATTTAGAACAAGCAATTGCTTGTTTTCGCAGCAGTCTGCTAGTGCGTACCCGTAGTGCATTGCCGACGGAATGGGCAGATACGCAGAAAAATCTGGGAGTAGTTTACTGCGATCGCCAGCAGGGAAATAAAGCCAGGAACTTGGAACGCGCTATTAACTATTTGCAGAATGCTCTCCAAGTGTACACTCAAACAGAGTTTCCAGAAAAATGGGCACAGACGCAGAAGAACCTGGGAGTAGTTTACTGGCAACGCCTGGAGGGAGAGAAGGCAGAAAATATTGAACGAGCGATCGCTTGTTACCAAAACGCCCTCCAAGTCTATACCAAAGCTGAGTTAAGAGAAACTTGGGCAGAAACGCAAAATGCCTTAGCTGCTGCTTGGCGACAACGCATACTCGGTGAACGTCATCAAAATTTGGAACAGGCAATTAACTGCTGTCAGGAAGCATTGCAGGTACGCACTCAGGCTGCCTTTCCCATGTACCACGCGGAAACACAACTAAATTTGGGTTTAACTTACCGGGATATGCAGCAACTGTACCTAGCCTACTCTGCTTTTGTAGCAGCAGTTGAGACAGTGGAGTTTTTACGGAGTGAAATAATCTCTGGGGATATTGCTAAACGTAAGCTAGCTGAGGAATGGCATCAGCTTTATATCAACATAGTAGAGGTTTGCCTAGAACTGGCTGTTAATGAACCGCAATATCTTAGCAAGGCAATTACTTACGTTGAACGTAGCAAAACACGCCAGTTGGTAGAGTTAGTTCTCAGCCGTGACAATCACAGTATCTTTCCTCCAGACATTGCTAGTCAACTGCAACAGCTTCAGGATGAAATTAACCAGGGACAGCAGTGCATCCAGTCGGGAACATCTGCTAACTCTACTGTTCTAGCTCAAAAGCTGCAAAAATTGCGACAGCAGCGCAACACATTACAAGACAGTTACTTGGCTGTTGGTTCTCGCTTCGATTTAGCCCCCTTCCTAGCAAGTCTTGACGATCGCACTGCTGTAATTGAGTGGTTCATTGCTGACGGTCAAATTTTTACATTCGTTGTGACTCCCAATACTGGTTCTTCTTCTGCTCCCAACAGTGAAACCGAAGCCAATTCTTTTCTTTGTGTAGAAGAAAACCAGCAACGGATTACAGTTTGGCGGTCTACTCCAGAAGACCTGCAAGACCTAGCAAATTGGCTGGAGGCATACCTAAAAGATTACTACCAGGATAAAGGCTCTTGGCGAACTCAACTGATGCCGCGTCTAGAGGAACTTGCTAGGAATTTGTACTTCGACAGGCTCCTCTCCCAGTTACCGCAAGGGTGCAACCAGCTAATTTTGATTCCCCATCGGTTTTTGCATATATTACCACTTCATGCTTTGCCTGTATTTGATACTACCCTCATTGATAGATTTAGCCGTGGAATCCGCTATGCCCCTAGTTGCCAGCTGCTGCAATTAGCTCAAACCCGCCAAAGACCCAACTTTAAACATCTGTTCGCCATCCAAAATCCCACAAATGACCTTTCCTATGCTGCCATCGAAGTCGAAGTAATTAGGGATAAATTTGAGATAGCAACAGTTTTCCAACAGTCAGCAGCAACTAAAGCTGCTATCAGTAACAGTCTGTTGCAAGGCATTCACTGTGTCCACTTTGCATGCCACGGCATATTTGACTTAGTATCTCCACTAAACTCAGCATTGCAGTTGGCAGATGGGTCGTTGACTTTGGCAGAAATCTTGAACTTGGACTTGCAGCAAACGCGCCTCGTTACTCTTTCTGCCTGCGAAACGGGTTTGACTGACCCCTCCAGCCTCAGCGATGAGTACATCGGTTTACCCAGTGGTTTTCTATACGCGGGTACTCCTAGTGTAGTGAGTTCGCTGTGGACAGTGGATGACTTGTCAACGTCATTTTTGATGCTCCAGTTTTACTACAATCTCCGGAACGGTTCTTCTGTGGGTGCAGCTCTTAATCAAGCCCAGTTGTGGCTGCGGGATGTCACAAAGATGGAATTACAAAAATGGGTTATACAAATTAAGTTGCCCTTACCTCCGGCAGTGAAGATAGCCCTACATCGTCGTCTGCATCAGTTACAGGATGATAGTAAACCTTTTTGTGACGCTTTTCATTGGGCTGGGTTTTGTGCGGTGGGGGTGTAGTTTTAGCTAAATTATCGCTCTTTGAAGAAACAGTGCTGAGTGCTGAATGCAAGTAGTATACACAAATTGTGCCGGACTGGACGTACACAAAAAAATCGGGTGGGGACTGCCGCAAGTTGTTTGGACGTTGCCAGTCAACTGTAACAATTTTAGACATAAATTACAAAATATAATCTTTAAGCGTTCGCTTCTTCTCACAAGAAGAATAATTGAGAATGTATCGCTTTGATGCAGAAACCACCCATGCCGAAAAACTGGATTATTAAAGTAGACAACTATTTCCATGCAAACCCCAATTGCATCATCGCCACCGCCTATGTGGACACGTTTCCCACAAACCTACCCCTAGAACCCAACATCCGAGAACCTAACCGCAAAAGTGCGACATACCGACAAATCTTTGACTCTGTGACGACTCAACCAGAAAAATTCTTCTCTCGTCACAGTGGAATCGTTCTGTCAGCGAATAAAGTTAAACCTAGCAAAAACAAAACCGAACTGGAGCTAGAAGTTTTAGAAGCTAACGAGGGGGGTAGCGATGGCATTATCAATGGAGGTCACACAGTTTTAGCATTTGAGCAAGCTAAAAATTACAAATATGACCTAACCCAAGCCAGAGTCAAAGTTACCATCCACATCGGACTCCAGGAAGAGGAGGCTAAAGATATAGCCCTCGCATCCAATACCACATCGCCAGTAGATTCTCGCTCCAAAGTCAACGCCAGGGGAGATTACAAATTTATCAAGCAGTATTTAGCCCAGTTAGAAAGAGCAGAAGATAGAAAATTTAGAATAGCCTATTACCAAAACCAAAGCGGCGCTCCTAGAAATGCTCAGTGTAATGTTAACCACTTGTTCAAGCTGATCAACTGCCTCGACAGAAATAGATACAATCCCGACGGCAATAAACGAAGCAAGCACCCTACAGGTACAAACACCCCAAGCCAAATCACAGACACTGAGAGAGAAAGATTAACTCTTCTATTGCCTTTACTTCCGAAAGCTCTGTGGATAGAGCAAAGACTGTACGAAATCATCCAAGAACATATCAGCAACCCCAGAAGAAAGGGTGTCAACGATTTAGCATCAATCGATACACGCAAAAGTACCCTTCTCCCCGACAGCAAGTACTCGTTTGGGTTTGGTGCGCCAACTGACCTGGCACTACCCATAATTGCATCCTATCGGGTATTCCTAGACCAAGACTATAACTGGATTATTCCTTTTGACGAATTCGCCGAAAACTTTCTCCAACACCTGTGGGGTAACTATTACCGTAAATACTTGATATCGGAGAAAACAGCAGGAAATACAGTGGGGACTAAAATTTGTCGCAATCAAGAAATTTGGGAAAGTCTGTACATTTCGGCCCAAAGTTATTTAAACCAGCATTTGGTGAAAATTGTCAATTCCGCCAAGCGTGAAGAATTAACGCTCACACAAGGCTAAAATCTCCACTAAATAATTACAACAGATTTCAAGTCAGGTGAACTACACCAAGTGTTCTGCTGCGGGGACACCTGGTGCTTTCAAGTATGGAAGAAAGCAGGCGAATTTATTCTCTACGAGACGCTGCGCGTTAAGCGTAGCTATGCCGCAGGCTTTGCGCCGTCCCCATTCTTCAATTCCCATGCTTAAGTTAACGGTAGTTCAGCATCGGAGTCTTCTCCAAAAAGCCAATCGCCATCACTGTTTGAATTTACCTCGCCATCCACTTGAAGATTTAAAGAAGGCACCAGCTGTTCAATTTGGCTTTCAAGTCGGGAGAGCGCCAGCGTTAAAGAAGCAAGTTGCTCTCTATCCTTTTTAATTTCATTTGAAATTCCCACCCGCAATTGATTTAACCTTTCCTGGAGGGTATGCACTTCCGTTTTGGTCGCAGAAGGAATACTCACTTTCTCTGACAAGGCGGCGATTTGAGCTTTCAAAGCTTCAATTTCGGCAGCAGTTGCACTATCTGCACTATTGGGACTCTCTTCTACAAGTGCATTTCTAATACAATCCAGCACAAACTCTTTAAAAGTTAAGCGCAAATCCTCAGCACGCTGCTTGGCCTGCTTCACCAACTCCCGGTCTTCTTCTGACAGAAGTTTTATATTTATCTGCGGATATTCCACCAGTCCCTCGCGCTTTTGTTGTGGAGAAGTGAGAAGTGAGAAGAGTAGGGGAAGTAGCGGGAGTAGGGGGAGTAGGGGGAGTAGGGGGAGTAGTGGAAGGAAATGCTCTTTCTCCCCCAGCTTCAAAAGCGATGGAATAGTTATTTACTTGCAAGTCTCTTAGTGCTTCATCAACCAAGATTCCGAATGATTAATCATATTGACTAATCCACTCAAAATCTGGTTATAGGTTCCGTAGAGTTCTCGACCAATCTCAACATCCAAGTAACCACATTTAACACTAAACTCTATCCAGGTTTGAGTTTCGGCTGCTTCTGATTGTCTGCGACACGCTCCGCGAACACAATCATTCAATTTAGCGACGAAAGCTGCCTCATATCGACGCTTCCTCCATGCCTCGGCTAAATTCGCACATACGGAACGGGATAGCGAAGCGTTAGCGACGTTAGGAGCGTCTGAACGACGAATTTGATCGGTAAGCGAATACCTTTCCTCCACAGGAAGCTTTTTCGATAATTCAAAAATTTGCATCGCCATATCAAATGCCATCTTATAAATTTCTAAATCTTGATGCTTTCTAACCAGTTCTTTAACCATTTGCTTCGAGTTCTAATATTTACTCACTCCCCCTACCTCCCCATCTCCCCCGACTTCCCCTACTCTTCTCACTACCATCATCGCATACGGGATATCCACGTATATACGATATAGATGATTCTAGATGGGCAATTGGATCGTGTCTGGGAAACTACTATCATAAAGATACCGGGAATTATAGTTCTCGGCATCATAATTATCAGTGGGGGTTGGGGATTTATCTTATGGAAAATTTACCTGTATTAAGCGTGGAATCACTTGCTGTGGAGGTGGTGACTCTACCGCTTGATGAAGCCCGGGTTGCGCTTGTAGATTATTATTTTCCCAACCGCCAGAGAATTAATTCGACGGAGCAGCTAATTGAGCTATGGGTACATTCTGTCACTATTAAAAGCGACCAAACGCGACGGGCATATCGGCAAATTGGTTATGAGCTTGCTGATTATATGCAGTCGCGGTTTGGGATATCTGATTTTAGGATGGTAACGTTATTCCATCTACACGCAAATCTTGCTTGGCTAAAGGATGAAAAGCCAGTACGGGGGCAGAAAAATACTTATGGAATTAGTAAAAATACGGCAGCTAAATACACTGCGGCGATTAAAAGTTTGTGGGAGTGGGGTACTAGAGCTTCTATTGGTTATTTTGCTATCGATTTGGGCAAGGACTTAAGTATCCAATGGGACGATAAGCTCGCAGAGCGCATTCTGTCGGAACGCGAGATTGCTAAGTTGGAAAAAGCGGCGATTGAAGTAGATTTGCAACACAACACTAATAAGATGCATTGGCTGCTGTTGACTCTCGTCTTTTACAGTGGGGTGAGGGCGGGAGAAATTGCGCGGCAAACTTCTGATTATGGTAAGCGCATAGTTACACCGGGGTTATTTTGGCGGCAGTTTCGGGAGGATGGAGATTGTCTGTTATTAACTGTGACGGGGAAACGAAATAAAACCAGAACCATTAGTCTCGATCCGGAAACTAGTGCGGTGCTACTGGATTATCGTGGCGATGCCAGCAATGATCAGCCGGTGTTTCCTAGTCCCAGTCGTCGAGACAGAGGTAAACCTCTAAGCGATCGCGGATTGCGGTTGATGATGGCGGAAATTTCTGCTAGTGCGGGAATTAAGTTCAGCGCCCACTTTCTGCGCCACACTCATGCGACGCTGGCTAAGAAAAATGGAGCTTCTGATTTTGACTTGCAAGCAGATTTGGGCCATGCTTCTCCAGCGACAACTGCAAAGTACATTCACCATGTCGGGCGTGTTGGAACTTCTCACGCACTGCGTAAAAAAAGCAAACATCGGTAAAAAAGCAATCGCCACCGATTCATGGCGGGTACGCCATCGCGCTCATGCGCTCCAAAATGATACTGTCAAGGTAGTTATCAAGATGGATGACGCGCTCACTCGGTCGCGTCCAGTCCCGGTTTACCTAGACATTACCTAGACATGAGCCAAACAGGGAAAAACAAGAAACTGGCATCTTTTAACTGCGACCAAAAGATGTGGGAGCAGTTTATTGCCCGTTGTAAGTCGAAAGGGACGACGGCAACAGCCACGCTGACCCAATTTATCGAACTCTACCTAGATGATATAGATAACCTTGACGCAATTGGTGGCGATAATTTAGATAAACGCTTGGACTCTAAGATTAAGGCAAGTGTTGAGGAGTACTTAGTTACTAGTAACAATAGTAACCCCAGTCCTACGAATGAAACGATATTAGCTATTTGCTCACGACTTGATAAGCTGGAGTCACAGTTTTCAAGTGAATCTAGCAACGAAACCGGAGCAATCCATAATCTCGCCGATTTATCAGAAAAAATTGAGGGGATAACAGCCCGAATGACACAGTTTACCGAGGCGATTATTAAAATTCAAAATCATCTTAACAACCAACCGAGGCGGGGCAATAAATCGTACAACAACAATTCATCCTTCAAAGTGCATACTCCCCGAATGCAACCGTTGACGGAAGAAGGTTTAGCTTCAAGACTTGGTTTAGCGATAGAAACTGTACGCGAACAGCGAATTAAGCTGCATCCACCGCTTTTTGTGGCATGGTGCAAGGGCAAGGATAAATCGGGTATGGGGTGGGAATTTAACGAAAATACGGGATTATATCATCCGGCAAGTTAGTATTTTTATTATTTTCAAGAATTTCTGAATTTACACTGATTGGCGCTGTTAATGCGATCGCTCTTAGCGCATGAGTGCGATGGTAACTGAAGAAAAGTATCGTCAAACTTTGCAGGCGAGTATTTTAGAGTCAGAAATCATAACTTCATAAACAGAGATATAAGCGTTATACTTCAGAGATTGCAGTTATCAATTTAACCCGGAACAGGTGAAAGCTGCCCAATAATAAGGGTGAGAGAAAGGTTTAGACCCTCCACAAAAAGATTCTAAATCTTGTTTTGCTTGATAAATCCGGTTTCCGATTTGGGCATATTTTTTATATTCTTCATCGCGTTGCTGATACATTTGAGAATCTTGTGGATGAATATCCCGTTCTTTTTTAGTTTTTTTACGCTGCGTTTCGGTTTCCTTAAGTTTCTGCGTTAAAAAAGAACTTAACTTAGGTTGGTAAATGGTGGTAAGAGTTTCACCTGTAAGGGTACGCAGTTCAAATTGAGCTTGTCTGATTGATTGCAGTCGTTTGTTTCCCTGATGTCGGGATTGATAGTAAAATAGTGAAAATAGTGCTGTTGCCAAGTCATCTACTGCCCAGAGTGTACTGATAACACTTCTAGCGCCAGCACAAAGAAAACCTGTTGAAAGAGTGAGAATATCGTCGGTTATTTCAGTCACACCCAACCCAGTTTCGCAGCAAGAGAGAAATACATCTTCTAACTGAGGAGTGCGCCAACTTGGCATTAATAACTGACTTAATGTAATACAGCCATCTGCTAAAATTAATACTGATTCTAGAGGATTATCGAGCCGCGAACGCGCATGATGACTAGAATGAATTACTTGAACTTTTTGTATCAGTTGACGATAGTTGCTGACACTAGCTTCTTGACTACCTTTTAAACGTTGATTATCAGGAATATCATACAAATTTGCTAGTTGTCCTCCTTCCCAACTAGCGTAGGGTAAATCTTCAGTAGCATTTTCAACAATACCGTAGTTCATAAGACTACTGACTGAGGGACGGTTGTGACAAAATTCTAAAATTTGGCAGCTAGGAACGTAACGAATTAAAAATTTATCTCCAAGATATTGACTTGATGCTATTGGTAAAGCAGCAAAAGGAATTTGATGTAATGCTAGATGAGGAACAAGAATCAATTCATCAATATTTTTCAGATGTTGTGCAATTAAATCATTTAACTTTAAGACTTCAGCTAGTTCTGCTATTAAAAAACTAAATTGTTCTTTCCAAGTATCTTTGTGATGAACATATTGCCCTAACCAGTGAGTTAAAATCGATGATTGTAAAGTTTCAAATCCCAATTCCGTGCAAGTGTGCAAAGTAATTTGATTCTGCCGGATGATAAAGATATGGGTATCATTCGAGGTAGTATAAAAGCTCAGAATAGCTGTTGTAGGTACTTTAATTAGCTGCTGTATCGATGACAAATTCATGGGACTTACTTGAATTTGACCAGCCAGAACAGGATCTAGGCGGCGCATTTGTTCCCAAATTTGCTGTTTTTCAGCTTCCAAATCTGCAATAGTTTCGTTATAAGCTTCGATAGCAGCCCGACTATGTGGGCTTTTACCGAGTTTATTACCATCCAAGTTACTGCTATTATAATGGTGTCTTAGTTCATTATCAATTTGCCGTTGTATAGCTTCAAAATCTTGTAAATACTGTTGAATTTCAGCAGGAATTTCACCATCTGAGTAAAGGTCATTACTTGCCATTAAATCTACGAGTCGTTTTGAGCGAGAACGTTCGACATATTCAACAGCTTTATTGAGTTGTTTATTATTAATACAAGCTTGCACCAGATTTTGGTAAATATGGAGAGAATTAGCTAAAATTTCTTGACGGCGTGACTCTGAATTTACCCAAATGCGACTGGTTTCTACAGCTTCAATCGCCACACTATAACCCCTAATAGTTTCAGCCCAATCACCAATATCAAAAGCAGTGTTTCCTAACATTTCTCCTGCTTTTAGGCATTCGTTAGGAAAAGCGGTGGGAGTGAAGATTTTTAAAGCTGAACGATAAGAGGTAATTGCTGCTTCTATTTGCTGTTGCATCAACAAGACATTTCCTAAATTTAGATGAGTCATCGCCCATTGTCGCGGAGATTCATCTTTGGTGAAGACTTGTAAAGCAGATTGATGAGCAGCGATCGCCTTTTCTAAATTTTCGCTCCTATCCCCATGAATTCGGTGAAGATAGGCATTAGCCAAATTTATATGTACTTCTGCCCAACCTTGGGGGAAGGCTGCTTTTGTGTAGACTTGTAAAGCAGATTGATTAGCAGCGATCGCCATTTCCACATTTTCTGCTGCATCACCTCTGAGTCTCTGACGATAAGCAGAGCCGATGTTGAATTGAGTTTGCGCCCAAAGTTCTGGGAAGTCTTCACGAGTACGAATAGAAAGAGCATTTTGATAACAAGCGATCGCTTTTTCTAAATTCTCAGCCTTGTCACCTGTAATGCGTTGGCTTTGCCCGCCGCAGGCATCGCGGTAAACAATGCCTAGATTGTTTTGTATTTGCGCCCATTGTTCAGGATCTTGATCGCGTGTGAAAACCTGCATCGCAGTTTCACCAGCCTTGATTGCTAGTTCTGCATTCTCTACTTGATCGCCACGAATTCTATAACCATAAGTAATGACCAAATTACTATGAATTCCTGCCCAAAGTTCGGGAAACTGCTCACGGTTACAGACTTGTAAAGCATTGTGCAAGTAAGAAAGGGATTGTTCCAGGTTTTCTGCTTGCTCACCTTTTATTCGACGGTGGTAAGCATTGCCTAACATAAATTGACACACACCCCATTGTTCTGGGAAAGCTTCGCAAGTCAAGACTTTGGAAGCAATTTCGTAGCCTGTGATAGCAATCTCTAAGTTGTTCGCCTCACTACCCTGTCGAAATTCTTTAATCAGAAGGCTCAAACCTACAAGGCTAGCAGCAATACCTTTTGCATACTCTAGTGACGCTTCAGACAGCATGACTTCTGTCTTCAATCGCAATACAGTCGCAAAACGTTCATCAAGTTTGTCTTTGTTTACTTCCAGTAATGGGTATACAGCGCCTTTAGGGTTTGGGAGGTTCTCAAATACTGCTTTAAATAGCTGAAGCTGAAAGATTTCGCGGATCGCATCTTGAATGTGTTCCCATTGTTCAGTAAAATCTTTCTTAGAAAAAACACTAGCCGCTACCTCATAACCTGTGGCAGCAATTCTTAAGTTAATTGCTGTATCGCCTTGGGGAAACTCTCGAATTAAATTGCTAAAACTTAAAATAGTTGCAGCAAGTTGAATGGCTTGCCCTGATGTCATCTCTTTGCAAACATCCTCAAGCCTTTGCAAGTACTGAACAAATTGTTCGTCTAAATGATTCAGGTTATTTTCTAGTATTTGATATACAGCTTGTGAGTCACCATTGCTTTCGCTTGTTGCTTGTAATACCTGCTCAATAAATTGTGAATTTGAGGAAATTTGCTGAAATTCATCAGTATCGAAAAAGTTTAAAAGGTGTTGAGAACCAGAACGTTCGGCATACTCCCTGGCCTTATCTCGTTGCCCATTAGTAATGCAAAACACCACCATATTTGTGTAGGCAAGTATCTCTTCTGGAATTTCTTGTTTATGAGAAATACCTGCCCAAAGTCGGCTTTGTTCAACAGCTTCAATGGCAACAGCATAACCTTCAAAAGCTTCTGCTTTCATACCAGCAGCCAAAGCTGTTTTACCTAAACTCAATCCAGTTGTGATGCAATATCTAGGAAAATTGGTGGGAGTGAAGACTTGCAACGCAGCGCGGAGACAGTCAAGCGCTTCAGTAATTTGACCTGTTTTATAATAGGTATTTCCCAGGCTGGTTTTTGTTTCCGCCCATCGCTGAGGATAATCAGAAATAGTGTAGACTTCTAAGGCGTTAATATATGCCGAAATCGCCTTTTCTAGATTCTTTTGTTTATTACCCAGAATCCTCTCAGCGTAGGCAGAACCGAGGTTATTTTGACTGCTAGCCCAATAATAGGGCGATGCCGAATGGGTACGTACTTGTAGGGCAACTTGATAACAAGCGATCGCCTTTTCTAAATTTTGTGCCTTATCACCTTGAATTCTACAAAGGTATGCATTCCCCAAATTATTTTGAAGAGTACCCCAAAGTTCAGGAAGTTGAGCGCGGTTAACAATTTTTAAAGCAGTTTCATAGCAAGAAATTGACTTTTCGATATTTTCAGCTTTGTGTCCTGTAATCCTGTCTGTATAAAGAAGTCCGAGATTATTTTGTAGTGTCGCCCACTTTTCGGAAAAATCGTCGCGGGTGTAGATCAGTAGGGCATTATTACAAGCAACAATTGCCTTTTCTTGGTTATCGGCGCGATTTCCTCGAATTCGATGGCGGTAAGCCGGTGCTAAATTTAATTGGATATTAGCCCAAATTTCTGGGACAATCTCACGAGGAAAAATTTTAGTAGCAGCTTCTAAGCCTGTAATTACAATTTCTAGGTTAATTGCCCTGTTACCCAAGGGAAACTGCCAAAGCAACGTGCAGAAATCAACGATACCCAAGCCTACTAATCTTGCTTGTTCTGTTATTGAGTCGTTGTTCAGTAGTCTAAAGTTTATCCAGTAATTAAACTGTTCATAAAAATTATCATTGAGTTGATCTAAGTTAGCTTGAAGTAGAGGATAAACGGCTTGTGGATTGTTTTTATGTTGAGCGATCGCCCACAATATTTCACCCAAAAAAGCAGGAGGTCTGATAAGATTATCTGTTGCTGAAGGCTCATCTCTATATAATTCCAGTTCCTCACCTAGCCAATGAGCTAAATTTCTCAAAAAGTAAGCAGAACGAATATCTCCTTGGTTTATCCGGATTTGAGCTACCATTTCCAAAGTTTCTACAAACCCAGCATCAACCAAGTGTGCGTATTTCCTGAGAATCTTCATTTCCCTGCCACTAGGACAGTTGAGTAGCTGTTTAATCAGCTTGAAATAAGCTTTTTGGCGTTGAGTAAAATCTGGTGATTTTTGATAACCGAATCCTTTAGCCATGACAATTGGATGTTTTGGGTAGTTATATACATCATTCCCAACCGATCAAACTACGCAACATCTCCCCAAATTTCTACTAACTTTTCCAATAGCATTTCGGCTAAATCTTGTAATTCGCTATCATCTTGCTGAATTGCCTCACGAGTAGCACCAACAGCGCGAGTATCTCCAGCTAATATTTCCCCTCCAGCGTAGCGCCACTCAAATTCATCGCCAGTTCGGTAAAGAAGCTCAAACTGTGCCACAATCTCTGATAAAGGTTTGTTGTCTAATACAGAGCGTACTTGTACTGCCACCGAGTCATCAGTTTGCAGAAAAGCGATCGCAACTTCAAGACGAGTAATTTGCTCAAGGAGAGACTCAATCGGCTGGAGTTCTGACACTGCTAGCTGTGCAGGTGGATTCACTTCATCAACGGCTGGTGCAAATCCTAATAGCTGCACTGAATCTAGGCTTTCCTGAAACTGTATAGCTACATAGCCAATCTTATTTTCTATAGTATCTGGTAATAAAATGACAGTTTCTTGGGGTAAAACTGGACGACATTCTAATGTTCCTACATTTGGAATTACCAAATCAGCTACATTTGATAAAGCTGCTTTTACTGGATTCCAGCAATCTGATGAATTGAAATCTGTTGGTATTTGCAACCATTTTAAATAGCTATGAACTGCGTAAACTGCTAACGCATTCAAATAAACTCGCTTACCTTTTTCTACTGTGCTTTGTTTAGCGGCTAAATGTCTTGCTCTAGAATTAATTTCTAAATCTATGGGAACCATTAACAAGGGTGAAGTTGTGCTGTTCATAACGATTGCTCCTTTTTATATCCCAAATCTTCGGCAATTTTTTGAAGTATTGGTTCGCATTTTCTCTTCCAATGCGAATTGACGGTTGTATAAGGAATGCTCAAATCTCGTGCTATATCTGCAATTTTGTCAGGTGGTTCTTTGAGTACACGTCTCTGGCTGAGGAATTGACAATTACACCCAACAGAAGAACCAGAATAACTATTTTTGAGCTTACCTTCGGGATCTTGCTCAATGTAAAGCTCTAATTCTAGACCAATCCGTTGAGTAGTTTCCCGTTGAGAATTTTCAATTAAACTATCCAAACCACTCAAAGTAAAATTGGGTAGATTATCCAGCAGAGTTATTTCCCCAAAGTCTAAGGCTATGGGAGCATCTAAACTGAGTGGAGCATTTTTATCAGGACAATACAAATCTTTCATTCGCAAGCGAAGGTAGGCGTTGACCCATTTCACCAAACTTTTGGCAACCGAGTTAGAATAAGGCTGAAATTCAGAAATATTATTGCTAACCTTCTCTAAAGTACGGTTTAGGATTTCTGGGTAGTTTTGATGACTAGATTTGGCTAATCCTGGGAGTTGCTGAATTTCCAGTAGTAGTCGGTGCATGGACAATCGCCATTTTCGGCTGTTAGGTGGTTGTTGACGTATCTCTGCAATTAAAATATTCAACCGTTGATCTAAATCATCCATACATTTTTTTTAATGTGTGGTTTTTATGATGGACATTATCTCATTTAGCCAGATGCTTACACCAACGATATCCAGAATTTATCGGAAGTATCTTTTGATAAAATTCAACTAAATGCTATTCATAAGTTCTATTTGTAAGTTCAAAAGTCTTTCTATTTTGTGGAGGTAATAGACTGTTCCCACGGGAATTATTACAAGTGAAACAAGCCAAACGCAAATTTGAGAGACTATTAGAGCCGCCCAGACTCTTGGGAACTAAGTGTTCAATGGTTCTTTCAGATTTGGTCATTTGCTTGCTACACCAGCAACAGCGGTTTCCATACATTTGTAATAATTGGTGTCTCTTGCTACGCCTAGAGGTTGGAGACATATTAGCCATAATTTAACTGCCTGAGTATCAAGGTTTGAAGGTGTTCACTTGTTTAACAGGGCAGTACTAAAAAATGACGCAGAATTTTTGATTGCGTTGCAAAAAGCAGAAACTATAGCAGTTCTCATTTGGATGCAACACATGGTATTGACACAGCGATGCTAATTGGTATCAACTTAACCTTAGAAAGGCGGTTAGAAACCGCACGCCAGTCGCCTCTCCTATCGGAGACGCTGCGCGAACAAGTCGAGCCAGCCCGTGCGGACTGGCGTGGGAAACTCGCCCACGGCGCTGGCTCGTCTACACAAACAAAAGTTACCGATCCTGGATTCCAGACAAGGGACTAGTACCGCAAAACGGAATTAAAAATTAAAACAGCGTAAGCGTTTCATGGTTACTGAGCAAAGCCGTAAAGCCTGCGGCATAGCTACGCTTAGGGCGCAGCCTCTCTAAGAGTTGTATTGATTTGAAATGGGTGATTTACTTCCCCTGTGCTGTACTAGAGCCAACAGAGTGTTCTGATTATTCTGTAACTGAAAGCTAAAATTTGAATCATGTAGGGGTACATTTGACGAAGCAATGTAGGGAAATGACCGAACTATATAAGGCTGGAATCATTGAGGTAACAGAAGCAGAAGATGAAGATGAAGATTTATTTGAAGTTGCGGTGCATTTTGACGGCGATATTTTTCTTCCCAGCGTTGTTTTTGCAGGCAAAGACCACGCATTGCGGCAAGCTAAAAAGCTCTATGATTGGCTAGAAGCTAATCCAAAAGAAATCAAGGGAGAGCAACTGCGTTGGCAATCATACACAGTTAATCGTGAATCTCTAAGAGAGTATCCAGCCTGCTATTTACCTTACTACTATTCAAGGTATGAACAAAGTTTAGAAGTTTTAATTTTTGAGCGAGACAAAGAAGCCATTGTTTATGGTTGGTTGAGCGCTGAACCTTTACCTTACTATATGGACAAAGAAGATGGTTTGGTAGTTCTTGGAGACATTTCAGATGATGCTGTGCTTGCTGGTTGGCATAAAGCTATTGATATACGCATTAGACTTTACTCTTTTATCTACCAGTCAAATAGCAGTCACAAGCTTTAATAATCAGTTGACAATTAGGAGCTTTAGGTGCAGCGAAAAATCGAGTTAAAAAGAGGTGTTGATAATACATCTGTTGAAGCCTATTTGGTAGATTTAGTCCAAAGACATGTTGATGATTATGTCAATTATTGGGTAGAAAGCTTAAGGTTATTTAGTCAATCAGATAAATACTGGGATTGGATATTCAAATTAAGATATATTGACAATCAAGAAAATCTTGAAGGTTACGCAATTGAGTGCGAAAACAAAACTCAAGGATTAATGATAATAGAAACACAAATGCACGGTTCTCGGTTAAATGTTGGTAAGAGGCTAGTTTATGTTGATGGCATTGCCACTGCCCCTACTAACCGAATAGAAATTCAGCGTCCGCCTCAATTCAAAGGTGTTGGTCAAGCACTATTAAATTTCGCAAGAATTAGAAGTGTTGAGTTAGGGTATGAAGGTAGAATTGGGTTGCATTCCTTACCAAGGTCTGAAGGATTTTACGAAAAACAAAACATGTTGAACTGCGGTTCGGAAGAAGAATATGATAATTTAGTCTACTTTGAGTATGGTGTATTGAGACGAAGATAAGGGCTGATCCGGGTAAAATTTTATGAATCATCAACAGCAAAAGGATAATTCTGAGGCAAACGAGTCAATAACAACCCAAGAAGCTATAGATTTACTTTTTGGTGAAGGATGGCTCGAAGAGGCTGTTTGCATCGAAGATGAAGCAAATTGCACGATTGGCGCTGGTTTGGATTGGGGTAATGCATTACCACCTTTAATGCTCAACCTTCCTTTATTTGGTCGTCTATCAACGCTGCGTGTATCTCTTAACCGCGAAGTCAGGCTAATAATTGAAACATGGGATTTAGGTATAGGTACAACTTCTGCGACAGAAACTGCAAGGGCACGCATTAAAGAGCGGTTGCTATCTCCTACGCCTGAGTTAATACCTCACTTGGAAGCTACTTTGTTGCAAGATGATTTATACGGTGAAGAGTTTATATCTAACCGCGAAGTCCTCAAATCGCTACTTGCAGTAGTTCTTACTGATTCTGATAGAGAAGAAATTGCAGAGAAGGCTGCTAATTCAATACGCACACAAGTTATGTCACAGGTGAATTTTTCCGGAAAACTTTCTGCGTAAATATAATCACAATAATATCGGGTCAAATTAAATCAAAATTAGTTTTCTGCAACCCAAAAGGAACTGATTGATGACTGGTAAAAACCGCAGTCGCTATTCTTCAAACTGGGATACTATCGCACTTGAGGTCAAATCCAAATCAGACTGGAAATGCACGCGCTGCGGTATGCAATGCTTACGTCCAACTGATAAAAGGGATGGATTAAATCGTAGAGAACGCAGCATTAAAACGTTAGTGGTTCACCACCGCAATTATACGCCCGAGGACAACCGAGCAGAAAATCTCGCGGCTTTATGCAGTGCTTTATGTAGAATCCACGTCGTAGAAACCTTGATGTCACTGACTTTTGTTAAATTATTCTACAACGTAACCCCTGATAACTCCCTTTTTACAAAGCAGAAAAATTTACAAAATGTAACTAGTTTTTTTTGACTCATTACCGCACTTTTCAGTGCCTAATTATTAAAATCACTGTGTTGGTTAATAGAGTCTTGCTCCCAGCGAAGCAAAAACATGGTTGAGATGACTGTAAAAATTGCCTACGAACTTGACAAATGGCTTCAATCGAAGTGGCAAAGAGATACGCGATTCTACACCTTAACCCTTTGCCAAAACCTATTTGGAGAGTGGACGATCACCAAAACTTGGGGCAGTGCCATCTATCGGGGGTTTGGCAAGTCAAAAGATTTAGATTGCCCTGATTACCAAGCCGCGTTAATAACTTACTACAAGCTGCAAGAGCGAAGGGAAAAGCGAGGGTATAAAAGAGTTGACCCTGAGTCAAGATATTGATGAATCTTTATCTAATTCCATTTTCGCTTTAGCTATTTGCCAGGATAGTAGTTCATAACCTGATGAAAATTTATCATTGTTTACTCTAACCTGAATTTCTCCTTGCTGTATGGGTAAATATTTTTTCGGAACATCCTGACAGAAACCACTTTCAATAGCCTGACAATACCAACGTTCAAACTCATCCTCAAGAGGAGTCATCGCTTTGAGAGGAACATTAGGTTCAGCCTCATCACGAATCATTGCCAGTAAGCAAGCACCAGGATTCTCAATGCTATTATGGCTTCGGTATTGCTCAAAGGCGGATATTGCCAACTTCACCCTAGTGACATCGTGTTTGGCTATTTCCTGTTTTAATCTAACACCGATTTTGATGCCCATTTCGGTAATTAAATGAGTAATTTCTTGAGATATATTCTTGAGTTCGCCATTATCAGACTTCTTAGGAACCGAGTTCAAAGAAACAACTTTTGGAGATGACTCAGGTGTGGTCAACTGCTTAATTTGTGTTCGCAGACGTTCACATTCGGACTTCAACTCGAAGATTTCAGCGACATGACCCCTCAAGTTCTGATTCTGTCGCTTTAATTCTCTATTTTCATCTGACAGTTCTCGAATCCGTTGCTTGAATACTTCGCTTAGAGTTTTGAGGCTATGAGGTCCAGGTTGTTTCGACTCTAATGAATTTAGTTGCTGTGTTTTTTGCGACTGTAAATCATGAATGTATTCAGTTAATTCCGTCCATTTGTAGAGGTAGGAAATGGAACAGCCAGCGACTTGAGCAATGTTAGGGAAGGTCAAGGGTTTACCGCTTTTTTTAATCTCTTCAATAGCGCGAAACACTTGTTCACGTTTCTGCTCTTTTCGCTTTTGTTGGGCTGAGAGAAGGACAGCAGTCTGTTTTTCTCGATTAAGTTGCTTCGCCATTAGCAACTTTCCTCAAATCTGATAGCCATTTATCCATTGCTTCTAGGGTAGCCTTGGATTCTTCATAGGCCAGGGCTGCCCCAGCTTGTTTAGCTGACTCCATGCGTTTGTGTTCTCCAGCATATTGCCGTTCATAAAGGGATAATTTGCTTGTACTGGGGCGGAAACTACCACAGCCGTAACATTTGGGATAGAGGTTGTAGATACAGTTTGTTTTGGGGTCAAGGGTGCAATGACCATAGACCACCAGACGAGGTGAAATTTCCAGGTCGAGTTCGTGAGATGAAGGGTTTTTGAGGAGGCTTTCAGGTAAGGTTTGCCAGGGGAGGAAGCGGTTTTGCGAATTCAGCAGCAGCTCCTGAAAAGGTAAATCTACTACCGCTACTTGCTCCTTAGTGGGAGGTGCATAGTGCTGAAATGTCGTTTCACTACTGAGGTGGTCAGCATAGAGTTGAGCTGCTTCCATTCCGTGTTTAGCCCTTACTTCTTGGAGGCGACTAGAACGGGTAATCTTACCAGTAAAATAGGGTTTTTGACCATTGCTATCACGAATGTCTTCTTGCTCTATCAACAGACGAATAAGACGAACCATTGGATTTCCACTTGCTGTTACTTGAGGGGGATTGGGCAATGGTTTGAGACTAGAAAACGAGGGGTAAGAACTCTGTTTAATACTTCTAAAATGACAAAACAGATAGGGGTAATCAGAGTCAAAGGTTTTTCTAATCCATTGCTGTTGTTGTTCAATGACTTGTCTAATTTCACGAGGGGCAGGTAGTCTGTGCCATCGTTCCACTTTATGCTGATAAAACTTGATATACCATTGACCATTTTCTTCAACTAAACAATCAAAAGCTATCTGACAGATATCTGCTGGACGAGCAGCCGTATATTCTTGCACCAAGTAGTGACGAGCAACAGGAGCAGGGATTTTGTCAAGATGCTGTTTAATTCCTTGACGGGTGATTTCATCCAACCAATCCACGTCCTGAATTATCTGTTTGGGAATATCTCGATGACGAACTAAGTTTTGAGATTCTAATCCGAAAAAATCAAAAAAATCTTTGAGGTTATATAGCTTTTCTCGAATCGTTCGACTACAGTTACTTTGGTTAAGGTCGAGAAAGGCTAAGATTAGTTCCCGGCTAATCTCAGGGAGGTGGTGGATATTATTTGGCTTCAAAATTTGACTAAACTGACGCAAAGCCACCAGAGAATTCATCGGTTTTGCACTAGCAGAAAACCTCCCAGATTTGAGTAAAGAATATAGATATTGCTTGACTAGGACGCGAAACCACTCAGGTTTAATTGAGTTAAAGTTAAGGATTCTCACGGGTGAGTTATTGATAAAATGGCGAAAATCCCAAACATCATCATCAAAACAGAAATTCAATAAAGTTTCTTCTTGTTGATACCCAACCCAACTGCCATAACTTGTGGCGTTAGGGTGAAAATTTATGTGGCAGAAGTAACAGCGACAATTACTCTGGCTGCTAGTTGTTTGAAAGGTCTCGTAAATCCACCCTTTCTGTCCATCAGGGCCAATTTGATGGCACAGGGGATTAGGGCAAACTAAATGCTGGCGATAACCGTGAAACTGAGGTGGAACTTGACAACAAAGCAGGGTTTTAAGGGAGCAATAATTACATCCTAATTTGAGTTTATGACTTTGCCAATCAGCATAATGAAATTTGCTGATTTGTCCTTGATTACACTGAGGACAGATAAATTCTCCAGAATACTTTTCTGCCCAATTGACTGACAGAGTTCCTTGAAGAGTTTGATGAATGGAAATAGGTAAGTGTTGAAGTTGACCAGTTAGGTACGTTACTTGATGACAAAAATCACATCCCAATCTCAGTTTACAAACAGACCCTTTTGAGTAAGAAAATCTGTTTAATTGTCCCTGATTGCACTGAGGACAGATAAACTCACCAGCATAATCTGTCTTCCAATTGACTTGTAAAGTACCGTCAAGAGTCTGGTGAATTGAGATAGGTGGGTGTTGAGGAACTTCACAAGTTAAGTTGGTTATCTGAGAGCATGAATCACATTTAAGTCTAAGTTTACAAATTGGTTTTTGAGAGTGATGAAAATTGTTAATTTTTCCCTGATTGCACTGAGGACAGATAAACTCGCCAGCATAATCTGTCTGCCAATTGACTGACAAAGTACCGTCAAGCGTTTGATGAATTGAGATGGGTGCAGACTTTCTCAGTTGGCAGGAGAGGGGAGTGTATCTGTGGCAAACCTCACAACCTAATTGAATTTGACAAAGTGTTTTATTATCGTAAGCCAAATGGCTCAATCGTCCGCAATTACAAAGAGGACAAACGAACTCATGACTATAGTTCTCTGACCAATTTACTGGTAAAGTCCCGTTAAGAGTCTGGTGAATTGAAATCGGTGGATGCTTGCGTTTACCCATTAGTTTTATGTTCTTGAAGATTTTGCAATTCTGACAAGCCATCAAAACGATTTTTGATTAAAGCTAATAAGTTAGCAATCTCAGTCACTCGTCTTTCTTGTCCGTTTTTTTGAGCTTGAATTAGGTCTTGCTGTAAGCAGTTCACGTCAGCTTCTAACTGGGATTTATCTTCGGGCGTTATCCGATGATGAGGACAGCTTAAACAGGCATAGCGATGTTGACAATCTCCTAACATGGTTGGACGATGACATTCTCCCAGGGGGATACTAACTTTGAGGAGATTAGCTAATTTTTCATACCTAGTTTTTCTTGGTTTAAAAGAAGTAACTCGACCATACATATCCACATAACCTTTGAGATTAGCTTCTTTTTCTAACCTGATAAGCGAACGCTGACGATAATGAGGTAGCATATCTAAGGAACCGTGACCTAGTACGGCGGCGATATATTCATCCTCTACCTCACAGTGAGCCATAATGCTGGCTTTGGTACGGCGAAACATGTGGCTAGTTAGTTTAAATCTGTTGCCATGTTTGTCTTTTAAGTCTGCTACTTCTCGAAAATTAATTAGCCAGTTACTAATTCTCAATCTGGTAATTGTTTGGGGTTTATAGAACAGTGTTGTGTCTAGTTCTCTATCAGCCCAAGGAATACTTTGATGATGAGTATAAACGGTACAAAATAGTTTATCGAATTCAGAATCTCTCCCAAATTGAGCATCAAGAAATCTCTGCTGTTCTTGAACTAATTCAGCTACTAGAGGATGAATCTGAACAAACCTCCAGTGTTTGCGTTTTTCAACCCAACGTAGTAAGAACCATTTGTCACCTTCCTGTTTCAGGCTATGGCGTGGCATAGTGAGAATTTCTCCAATGCGGCAGCCTAACACCAATTGCAAGCGAAAAAGTCTTTCAAGTGTCGGGGGGAATAAATCGAATTTCTCGTAGATTTGGTAAAGTACTTCCTCTGGAATTGTTTCAATTTTAGGAGATTTTTTTTTGAGTTTAATGGGGGTAAAGGCAATTTCCAACCATTGTTCTTCTTTCCAAAGATTGAGGGCGTAAGCAATCGCATTCTGACGATTACCGCTATTAATTTCGCTAATAAATTGATGGAGGAGTGCTTCTGTCAAAGATTGGGGTTGTGTATATCCATAATTACACAAAAAACGATCTAAATGGTTTAAACAGCCAACTCGATGAATAATCCGACCGAGCGAATATCGCTCTCGAACGCTGGCTTTAATGGTTAGTTGAGTCAGCCGTTTTAACCAAGGTAGTGAAAACTTGTGAAAGTAAAGATGATAATGTCCATTAATTCGGCATTCTTCTTGGCTATAACCCAATTCTAACAGTGACCAAACATCTTGATTCATCAAAGGATCATTAATCCACTGTTTCCCTAACTCAGAGAGTGTGATTCGCTCCTGTAATGCTTGCGGTGCAAATGCTTCTGCCATTAATTTTCTTCTTCTCTTAAGTATTGGTCTAGGGTCATTTCATCGAGAACATGACTGTAAATGTCTTTCGTTGTGGCAATTGAACGATGTCCTAAAAGCTGTTGTACATATTGGTCAAGATAATTGTCTTGCAGCATTCTAGTAGCGAAGGTATGGCGAAATAAGTGCGGATGTGCTTTAATTCCTGTTCGTTTGTGGAGTTGGTCAAATAATTTATTTAAGCGAACTAAGGACATCGCTTGCCCTACCCATTTACTTGATAAATTGACGAATAACATCCCGCCTCCCAAAGTTTCGGCTTGAGGCGGATATTCTTCTAGTAAGTAGGCATGAAAGGTCTCTTGAATAGCTGAACGATGGTAAATAATGGGGATTTCTCGTTCTCTTCCTTTAGCCATTGCGCGATTAGGATTGTCTTCTCTGCGTACAATCCGAATGCGTCCGCTGAAATCTAAGTCCTTGACATCTTCCAAATGTAATCCTAACAGTTCTCCACGCCGCACTCCTGTTGAGCGCAGCAGCATGATAATTAACCTGTCTCTATAAGTTGTACAGGCGTTGGCTAAGGTTGCGACTTCTTCATCTAGTAGACAACCACTGAAGAGTTTCGGTTCTTTTATTTTGATGCGTTTGCGTTTATCAGGATTGCTTTTAGCAATTCCTCTAAGAAAGCCTCCTCGTTTTCCCCAACCATGCGCTAGTAGAGTGAAATGTTTTTCTTCAATCCTGCCTTCAATTGTGTGATAGGTATAAAATTCTTGGATGGCGGTGACTGCTTGATTGACAGTGCGAGGACTCCTTTTGGCAACAATTTCTCTAACATTTTCACCAGATTCTTCAACTTCACCACCTAGCAAGTACCAATTCACAAAGTCTGCTAATTCATTTAACCCAACGTCATACCAGTTGAGGGATTTCGATTCTAACCAGCGCCAAAAGTCTACCAGTCGATAAGCGTATGTACTTACTGTATTCGGTGCTAATTGTCGCTTTCTACAGTAGTTCAAAAATCTTTGGATTGGCTCTATGGGTAGGCAAGTTTCAGGGTCGAAGACACAGCTAAATCGTGACTCTGTGTGAGGCGATATCGCCCATTCTACCTTGGTCATTTTCTACGTTGTGGAAATTAATTTGTTTCTACCCTAACGTAAAAATTAGGGCTGTTGTTGTTGTTCTTTCCACGTTGTAGAATTGGTTGTTGTTGTATATATAAAGTGGCTGTCATATGCTGTTTCATACACGCAGACGGGGAAATGTATCACCAGGACAACTATCTTTGTGGTAGAAAAACTAGTAGTTTAAGACAAATTAATAGTAGATAGTTATGATAAAAGTAAAAGATAAATATTATCTTTATAAGTCAACATCACAACATTTGCTGACGCAACAACTTCGTTGAAAAATTGAAGTTGTATAGACATGAAAACTACTACGAGTTCTAACCCAAAAACTAACCAAAAATTAGTAAAATCTGCACAGCAAATTCAACAAACAAGCACCTTCATAAGCGAAGCGGATTACTACGACTACGAAGCAGAATTAGCACAAGAAAAATCAGACTACTATCACTTGCAGTACGGATACTAAATTCAATCTCCCTTCAAGCATCAACTCTTCTTAGTCAACAACTAGTAGCAACTAACTGCTAGTTGTTTTTTATATCAAAAGTAAATTATGACTTCAGCAATTGAACGCGAAATCAACCAACTCACTCTCAAAGAATTAAGCCTAGATGCTGCTAAACTTTGGTCACAGATAGAAGAAGCAGGCGAGTTAGGCGAACAGGGTAATGTAGAACAACTCTTACAAGAACTTATGGGTGTTCAAGATGGTATCGAAACCAAAATCGATGCGATCGCCTGGGTAGTTGACCAGTTAAATCTTGACCTTGAAACCTGGGAGGAAAGAAAAGCGCGAGTAGCCGAACTCCACGACCGGGTAATTTCACGTCGCAAAACTCAACTTGAACAAATCAAGCGCACCCTCATCCACCTACACGAGATTGGATTAATCAATGACAAAAACATCGGTAAAGAAAGGGTAATTGAAATCAGGGATAACCCACCAAAAGTCGCTAACTTACTAGTAGAAGTAGATGATGAAGATTTTCCTGATGAATTTAGAGTTATTAAGTACCAAGCTAATAACAAGGCAATTATTGAAGCCTATAAATCTGGTAAAGATATTAGCAATCTTGCCGAGGTAACTATCGGGAAGCAGGTGCGGTTTAAGGTGCAATCAGGTAGTAAGTCTCGCAACAAGAAAAACCACAACTAATGGCATACGCCCCAACCATGTGAATCAAACATAGGTATATCCCATCATTTTACAAAAATATCATCAAATGGTTAAGGGTCAAACCTTAATCATTTTTATTTTTTCTAAAAACTATAGCTCAATTTTAAACTTATTAAAAAAATCATCAAAACTTTGCCTGAATTTAAACTCCGTGAAGATATAATCGATGAAATTGTAGATATCAATGACAGCAACAGTAACTATGTCGGATTAGGTACAAACATCGTTACGATAGGTTGGTAGATTTAACCTTATTTAGTGTGGCTAAATAGGTAATTGCAATTGATTAGGTAGTTTCTATTTTCAACTATCAATATGATAATCCAAACTACTGCTAAGTTTAAGTTTAATCTGAAGGGATGCAATCACCCTAAATAAAAACTTAAATATTAGTTATCGGGAGCAAGCTTAAAATGTCATATCACAAAAACCGAAGTATAGTTATCCGTAACGCTATTATCGACAGTTTTTTTATCCTCTGGTGTTTAGTTTGGCGCACTGGTTTGGGGCTAACCTTTTTTATCATCTATGCTTCCCTTGGCTACATATATAGCTGGCCATTCTATCTTCCAATTTCGATTATTTTGGGATTTGCCCCTTGGGGTTGGAAGGTACAAGAAGAAAGAAGAGATAGAGAAGAAGAACAAAAAATGAGGAAGTTGGAAAATAAAATTGGGGATAGTGTTATCTATGCCAGAGCCGAATCAAATGTCGAGATAAATTACAGGGGAGTTATCTTCTTCAAGTCAGTATTTGGTCTATTTGTTAGCGGCTTTTGGGGGATAATACTTGGCTGGAAAGCTATTTGGGGTATGGTAGTACAGTTAGTAGATAATATCAGAACAGTTATTAAGTACATATAGATGAACAAGTTCATCTAACCAAATCAAACTCAAAAGTTATCTTATCACTATTCCTGCTTCAGTTTGATACTTTCTGTATCAAAACTTGGCTTGATGCTGAAACTTTGCTTAATGGGAAAGTTATCAACACTCCCGACAGCAACCACAACTAAATAATTAAAATTCATTTACCAATATTAAAAATTTCTGGTTTTGGGATAACATCAAAACCGATAGAGTTGTAAAAAAAATATTTTTAATACCACACGAGCTAACGCTTAAATAGAAAGCTGGTGGCATATCGCTTCATAAAATAGCCAGTTACTAGTTATATCAACAGGAGTTAAAACAATGGAATTAGCACAGTATATCCTAACAGGACTTCTCTACGTTATTATTTACGGATTTTCTACTTTCTTTATTTTCCAATTCTTGCTAGATATATCTATCGCTTTTGAAAAACACTGTAACTGCACTACATCTATAAAACACAGTGTAATTAAAACCGATACCTTAACTGAAAAATCCAAAATTAATATATCTACCAAAAACAAAAATCAACTATCTACAACCAAAAATATGACTGTTCAACACTTAAGAAAAAGATGCTCACAAGCTGGAATAAAATGGAGTTATGCTATCCAAGAATCCAAAACAGGTAAGAAACGACATCTCAATCGAGAAGAAATGTTAATAGCCTTAACCCAGATTAAACAGTCAGCATAATAAAAATATAAACTGATAGTAATTTATTCTACTATCAGTTTATATAAACCTGTGATCTGGGCGATCGCTCATCTTGGAGGCTAGCTATAACATCGAAGCAAAACACCAATTGGCATCCAGGTTTTGTGGCGAGGCTGGTTAAAATTGAACGACCTCTGTGTTCGCGTAGCGTCTGTCTGCGACACGCTGCGCGAACGTAGAGAGGGTTGGTAGCGATCTTGAGAGACTAAACGGGAAAAGTCAGCTAAATTTTACGTACTTCACGCTTCAGGAATACCAACTGATGAGCAAGGCGATCGCCCCCACCGAAATAGAAGTGATCGCCTTTGCTTTCAGGCAATAAAATATAAGAAAACTGATTGGGGGCAGAAATGACAAAACTAAAAATTCAAGAATATATAGCGAAACACAAGGGTGAATTTCCAGATGGGAAAATTCACCATGAATTGCCTATGCCTACAGATGCAATATCTGTAGTTTCTGATCCACAAAACTGGCATTGCTATCCAGATAATGTGGTTAGAATTTTTCTTTCTTCTTACAAGGAAGATGGAGAGGAACAATATTTAGTAGGGGTTGGGGATTACAAGCACCCAACTATCTGCACAAATGTTTATAGTTCCCTAGATGATGTTTGCAGTTTTATTGCTAATCGCCCAGAGCAGATTTCTAAAGAGTATCTGGAAATCTGTGGATTTTATTTTCTAGAAATCCCTATATCAAGGGCTTATCGCATCTAATTGCACATCCATTCTAAACTTGCTGATCATTTCATGGATCTACAAAAAATCTGTTAACAAGATTAAACAAATGAGTTTAAGTGAGGCATACATCATCCTTGGAACTTTGTTCACGTATTTAGAAAATCATGGTTATAAGGAGCATCAAGACTTTGGTATTAATCATGAAGAACCGCAAAGCTGGTATTTAACTAGCAGACCAATGGAGTTTCTCAATTCCGGCTTCAAAGTCACATGGTATACGGTCTGCGAGTCGGATCATTTTTACGTTGAAACCCAACCTAATGGCTGGTGTCTAATAAACTTGCAGGCTTTTGATGATTATATTGTGAAGTCAGAGGAGATTTAAAAATGGCGGTTTCCAAAATAACTGATCTAATAATCGCTTATAAAACAGAAATTTCCTACCCAGAAAGAGATGACATCCACTTAATAGAAGAGCGAGTTTGGGAATTAGATCAAAATCTCGAATTAACCACTGAAGATATTTTTGATGCTGTGTGTCAAGAATATCATCTAAATGCTGAGTTGATAGAAAAAGAACTAAATTGTAAATGTCCATTTGCATTAACTGGCTTTTTAAGGGAGTTACAACGGACAGAAGTTTCTGATTATTCAACGCTTGATTGGTTAATTAATTAATCTATTACCTCTTTTATCAAGTAAAGTAAACAATAAGTTTTTCACTACCAACACAGAGACCTAATAACTATTACCTTTGACCATGTTAGGCTACCACGTTAACAGAAAGATTAATCCTCAATATTTAAAATCCAATTTTGAAATTTTCGCTTTAATATAGGATTTCTACATACCCTTGTGTTCCATTCACCCGGATTCTCTGTCCGTCTTCGATCAGCTTGGTAGCATTCTCCACTCCGACAACTGCTGGTAAGCCATATTCACGTGCGATAACTGCTCCATGTGTCATCAGTCCACCAACTTCGGTGACTAGGCCTTTTATGGATACAAACAATGGTGTCCAGCTAGGGTCAGTAAAGGAGGTGACTAATATATCTCCATCTTCTAGATCGGCATCTTCCATGTTTAAGATGACACGCGCTCGTCCCTCTATAACTCCAGAGGAAACAGCCAGACCTACAATAGCTTCGGCAGGGAGATTTTCTCGTTTGTACCGACCTGCAATAATTTCACCGTCAGACGTGATAACACGTGGGGGAGTTAGTTTTTCAAATAATTTGTACTCGTCTTTTCGTTTGCTGATAATCTGGTAATCAAGTTGATTTGTGCGTACAACTGAGCGAAGTTCTTCAAAAGTGAGATAGTATATATCTTCTTTTTCATGAATAACGCCCGCTTGTGTGAGTTGTTCGGCTTCTTTGAGTAAAGCTTTCTTATAAACGAAGTAGCGATTAACTATGCCGTATTTTGGATATTCACGATAACCGATGAAATTCCGAATTAGGCGGATCATTCGTTTTGTCTCTTCGGACTTTTGTTCACCATCCGGTAATTGCTTCAATCGCTCTAATAACTCTTGTTCTTTCTTTAAAGCTGACCGTTGCCCTTGCTCAAATTTACGCTCGCTTTCACCAGGCTCAAAATTTTTGATGTTACTGAGAATCATCGGAACAAGTGTGGTTGGGTTTTCGCTCCAACGAGTTCTCGTAAGATCGATTTCTCCAACACATCGCATTCCGTATTTGTGAAGAAAAGTAGCGATCGCGTTCTGGGCTTCCTGTCCACCCTCAAGCTTCACCAATTCACCTAGAAAGTTATCCTCTTTTACCTGTTGCAAATACTCAATGACTTCCGGGTAAGGACGAATCGCATCCGCAACATCCAATAGTGCCAGACCCATTTCCGACGTAATATTGTTGGGTGCTGATTGAGAAAGTGTATCCGCTGCGTTTTTTTCGCCTAACCACTTGTTCATTTTTTCATTGATCCAGGAGGAAGCATTCATCCCAGTCATAAGCACACCAAAACTCTGTGAATCAGCGTTGGTCTTCTTTAATTGCTGGATATCTTCCAGGATAAAATCAAACAGATCCGCTCCTGATTTTGTTTGGATGGTTTGTTTTAACGCGTCGGTCGAGGTTTGACTCTGTTGAATCAAATCAGCAACAATCGACGGATCGTAGTCGTTTAGGGTTTGAAAATCCGCAGGCGATCGACCTTTACCGCTTTTGCCGGAACTCTGATCGTCGGGTAACGATTTTATAAAATCTCCCCGCTCTAGGATGGTTGTAAGTGCGTCTTTCATGAGCGGATCGGATTTCCCCAACGTGACGTTTAATACCGTTTCTCTACTGACAGGTGAAGCCAGCGTCGCTGTAACATCTACAAACAACCTTCCACCAGCAGTGTGCATGGGTGCATGGGTCATTAACAGGAAAAAAGACAATCCCAATGGTTTCATGGCATCGGTCATCATTTGGTTGTGACCGACAGAAACAAAGACGTGATTTTCCCGATCGCTCGCTTCCGGGATCGGGTATAAAGTAGTGATTGGCCGACTCTGGACAATATAAAATGTATCATCAACCAAACACCATTCGATGTCCTGGGGGCGGCCGAAATGTTCTTCGATCTTTCTGCCTATGCGCTCAAGCTGTACAATCTGCTGATCCGTCAGCGCTTGCCTGTTCTGTCTCTGTTGCTCGATCTCCTGTTCTTTTGTACCGCCATCTTTTAAGGCGTAAATAGCCAGTTTCTTAGTGGATATCTTTTTATCAATAACCTTGCCGTTACACACTTTATAGATATCAGCATTCACAAAGCCGGAAACTATAGCCTCACCAAGTCCAAAGCTGGCATCAATGGATAACACCTTCCTATTAGAAGTGACGGGATCGGCAGTAAACAAAATTCCTGCCACCTGTGGAAAGACCATCTTCTGAACAACCACAGACAGGTGGACTTTACGGTGGTCGAAGCCATTTTGAAGGCGGTAAATTACTGCCCTCTGAGTAAATAGCGATGCCCAGCACTTGCTGATATGCTGATAAATTGCTTCCTTTCCGATAATGTTCAAATACGTATCGTGCTGGCCTGCAAAAGAGGCCGTTGGTAAATCCTCTGCTGTTGCGCTGGATCGTACTGCATAGGCATTTTTTTCTCCAAGCTGGGAGAGGAGGCGGGCGATCTCTTCATTAATATCTTGAGGAATGGTTATCCCTTCAATGAAAGAGCGAATCTCACCGCTAAGTTCACCGATTTTATCCCGGTCTTCCACTTTTAGAAGCGATAACTGAGCAAGTAATTCGTTAATCGACGACGTTTCTCCAATGATTCTTTTAAAAGCTTCAGTAGAAACACAGAAGCCATTCGGTACGCGGATTCCTTCAATCTTGGTAAGTTCCCCCAGGTTCGCGCCTTTACCCCCAACAAGCTTGAGTTTTGTTTTATCAATATCTTGAAAACAAAGCACAAATGAACTCATCAGTTTCCCCCCTTTGGCAATTCATACTATGCTTGCAATCAGCGGCGGCAAACAGCCTCTGCATCACAACCAGGATCTTCAACAGTCCGCTGCATTACAATTGTTAGGCGGCTCCACTCACACCGCCTTTGTGTACTTCATAGCGCAACTCAGCCATGCCAGCACCCATCTGATGAACAGACACTAGGCGCAGAACTGGACTTAGCACTCTGCGAGGGAATAGCGGCTTACCCTTGCCGAGGGTGGCCGAGCCAATCTGGATGATAAGCTCATCTAGTAAACCAGCATCGTAGAACTGACCAGCCAGATCTCCGCCTCCAACTATCCAGATGTTTTTGGTGCCAGCAGCAACTCGCATTTGGGCGTAGGCGTGGTGTACATCTCCATTGACGAATCGGATGTTCGCACCTTCGATCATTGTCAGCTTGCGACTAGAGAATATCCAGGCTGGCTGAGTGTATGGCCACGTAAAGCCAGTCTCAGCGGCAACCTTTTTTGCGTTGCGTACCATCCACTCGTAAGTTGCTGATCCCATTGCCAACGCACCCACATCTGAAATGAACTCTGGATAGCTGGAGTCATTCAGGTCACCAAGCGGAAACAGCCAATCTAGTGAGTCATTCTCAGTAGCAATGAAGCCATCAAGACTTGTCGCTGTGAAATACTGAGTTTTCATTTTTGTATGCAACTCCTAAATATGACTTTAAGCGTCTAACACTGCCCATCACCCGACGCAGATCACCTTTGCATCATAACCGATCGACTCTCGACGCTCGGTGTGCATGGGCGTTTTTATGCGGCGAAGCTATGCTGGGCGCTCTGCGCCATTGCTCGCTAGCTGCCGCTACCGCGATGCGATCGCGTTTTCAGGATGCCAATGTTCATAGACTTCGCCAATCCCTCCCTTCGGGATAGTTTCATATTGCAGCGTGTCATCGTTAATACAAAACCAACTTGCTTTTGATCGCGTATAAAAATGTGCCACTGGCTGCTGCTCAACAGGTGTATCCATCGCACTGGCTGGCACAGCAATGTGATTTAGCTGGTGACTGACTATGGGCAGATTGGAACCACATTTGCTACAGAATGCTCTTTTTAGCTGTGGCGAAGAGTTGAAATAACTCAGAAACTCTTCACCCTTCAACCATTTAAACGTCTTCGATTCTGCATGAAGGATCGGTGCAAATGCAGACCCATGTAGCTTCTGACAGATTCGACAATGGCAGAACGTCAAAAAAGATGATCCCTCAAACTCAAATGCGATCGAGCCGCATTGACATGAACCTTTGTTGTACATATAAATTCTCCTCTAAAAAATTAGCGATCTAGTCGGCTAGACTTCAATTATTGGCTGACGGCATTTTGGTAAACTTGGGTAAATCTGGGTTCATATAATCCCACGGCTGGGCACTAGCGGTATAAAAATCCATTCCAGGTTGAAACCAGCTTGGATCGTCAAGGCTGCCTGCAAGAATGCCTATCAGTTCGGGATTCGGCGGTTTACTAAATAATCGAGAACCACAGTTGGGACAAAATCCCCGACCGACTGTGGCTCCACTATCGCCAATGACCTCGTAATATTTAACCTCTCCAGCGATCATGACGGCATCGCGCGGGACCAGAAGTGCCGACGCAAATGCGCTACCAGTTGCCCGCTGGCAATCGCGACAATGGCAATTGCCCATGACAATTGGCTCTGCCGAACATTCGTAGCGGATATTTCCACATAAACAACCACCTGTAAAAGGTACTTTCATCTTAGTTCTCCTGTGTTTTCCGTAACCCACTGGACGAGTTGAATGACGACACCATTCGGATCTGTCACCTGAAAGAATCTCTCTCCCCAAGGTTCTGTTTCGATCGCAGTTGTAATGGGTACACCTTCTGTTTGGATTCGCATATATTCTCGATCGATGTCATCTACCACAAGGACAATAAGTAAACCGTCCGCTCGATGTCCTCGCATCTGGATAGGTTTGAAGCTTGCCAGTCCAGTTTGAAGAAAGATAAGATTAAAGCCAGCATCCGGTCTAGAGAGCGATACAAAGCCATCGGCGGACATCTCTTCATGGAAACCAAAATGTTGCTTAATGAAGGTAGCTGATGCGGTGACATCATCGACATTGAGTGAGATGGCGGAAGCAGTAATCTGCATAAATTACCATGGTACAAACTAATAAATTATGATGCAGTATTGATTGGCAAGGATTGTAAAAAATTGACCTTAATCGAGCAGAACAACATGGCAGGGGTGAAAGCCGCGTTGTGCTAGATATTCAGTGGGCGTGCAATCGGCCAGCGACCGAAAATCGTGAATAAAATGTGCCTGGTCGAAATAACCACAGGCGATCGCAATGTCCGCCCAATCAACCCGATCTTTACCGGATACTAGGTCAAGGGCTTGCTGTAAGCGTCGAACCCGACAAAATAGCTTGGGGGTTAGCCCCACTTGATCTCGGAATAGTTGGTTGAAATGGCGGGCACTGAAGCCAATTTTATCTGTTACTTCGCTCACTCTGGTGGTTGGATATCTCCTAAACTCTTGCAATGCCATAGCGATGGCGGCATATCGATCTAGCGGTTTCATTACCATCAGCAAAAATTGCTCCAAAACCCAAAAGCGGCTTGCTACTGTTGGCGATTCTAGAAGGCGCTCGCGTAGTTCAACCGCCCGACCCTGCCATAATTCATTTAATGAAATTCTCTGGTTGTGCAATTCCCCAGCAGGCAACGTAAAAAATGGGGTATTGCCGCCAGGTTTGAAATGTACGCCCATCATCGATATCTTGCTGTCATTGTTGATAATGAAGCTTTCAGAATGGGTACCGCAAATCATCATGCCGTTGGTGCTGCCGATTTGCGATCGACTAGAGCTATCGAATAGTGGAATCCTATCTTCATGTAGATTGATAACCAACTCCATCGAACCGATCGGCAATAATCGAGACTGCGCTTTAGGTAAGTTCTCACCTTCTCGACTCCAGAGCAGTTCAACAAATTGCGAGAGTGGCGATCGCGGTTGGTAAGTCTGGTAAATCATCTGGTTTTGCCAGTCAATCAACACTAACAGATCATCTTTAGGCTACCGCCGAAACCGATGATTTGGCGACTTTACTCCAACTCGCACACCATACTAAACGATACTCCACCTATCCGATTGACAATCTCGCTCCCTGGTACTTTGATAAAGCCTGCTCTTCATACAACCTCAGAAACTTATTAAGTCTGGGAGTGAGCAATGCCGTAGCCGATAAAATCACGCTTCAGGTCACAGAAGTAGATTTCTCTGGCACTAATACTTGGTCATTTTAATAATTATGACAAGGAATGCTAGATAATAAGGATAAACGCGAACACCATATAGTTTATCTGTACTATTTTGGTCAAAATTTAGAACCCATTTAACTATTGTTTATTGCAATAACTCAGTAAGTGCTTGGTGAACAACTTAGATGAAACTGGGTAAAACACTGGCTCATAGTCAGCGTTCCAAAAGAAATGCCAGCGATACTTGGTGTCAAAATCAGATGCCCATTCTTCAAAGCTGTAGTCGTAACGTTGCCCATTTCGCCATTGCTTTGCATGAGCAACTATTGTGTCAACTTTCACCCCAAATCTTTCAGCCATTTCATAAGCAGTAAGAAAAGGTAGCTGGGTAAATTCTTCTTCTAGCTCAAATTCTTGATCCACATTAGGTGAATCATTGGCTATTCCATCCTGTAAAGAATTTACAATTTTTTGGGATTTTTGGATATCAGTTAAAAAAGCTGATACAAAGATAAGACCTAGCCCACTTAAGGCAACTATTTCAGTAAATGTAGTTAAAATTTCTTGAATCATGATTGGTTTGTAGGATTCCTGGGTAGATGCAATCGATATATATTCCCAAATGATGCTTTAGTAGGTGTGTTATCTCCAACAAATACGACGTGCTCAGTATTGTACATTTGATTTACTGATACACGTTAACGAGCGCAGTTTTTAATAACCCAAAGTAATGGAATTGGATCGGTTTCTAAATAGGATATCCCAGAATATTCATAAGGATATTTGCTACTCATTTCAGATAAAGCAACTTTAGTGAGCGTTTGCAGTTTAATACCAGCAAGCTCTTTAGAATCCGTACTTAGCTTTAATTCTTTATAGTTATTACTTGGTGTGATATGGAGAATAACTCCATTACAAGCAACTTGCCAATGATTATTGTACGAACGATTTTGGCGAGCATTAGCTTTTTGTTCTCTACTTCCTGGGCGAAAAAGTATGCCACGCATTATTACATATTTCTGCCATTTAAATTTTAAACTTGTATTTTTATATTTGTTTTCTCGAATAAAAATTTTTATCTTTGCGGCTGTACCTTTTGGCGAACAATCTGTCCAATCATACTTTAAATAAACGTTTGTTAATTCCGAGGCTGTTTGAGATTTTCTCCCAATGATAATTAAACGCCTGGAGAAAGCTTTCAAAAAATCTCTCAGGATAACTTCTGATGGAATAACAGCAGGTAATTCAACTCTTGTTCCATTTAATAAAGGTTGAAAATTATTGATTAAGTATTTTTCTGCTTCGCCTAAGCCTGACTCATTCCATGCTTGCCAAGCTATTTTCACTGGAAAATTCTTATCAATTTCTTCCAACTGATATTGACGAACCATAAAAGAAGTAGTTCACAAGCAAGTTTGCGATATTACTATTCCTGAACCGTCGGTCAGGGGGTGTGTACAGAGGCTTGCAAATTCAGTTGTTCAATCGATTACTTGGCACTCATAAAGAACTGACCAATCACTTTTTATTTATTGTGCATTCAACAAACTTTCAAGTTCATCAGGTTCACTTTCTGGCTTGAGATACAAAGTACAAATTCTTTCCACTTCTTCTGGTGATATACTCTGCTTGTTGCACCAAGCTTTGATGCAAGCATCGCTCAATTCTTCAACCAAGCCATAATCAACTACAGCAATTTCAGTATCTTCATTACACGCAATTAAATTGAGAAGTTTGATAATATCCGGCTCACGTACTTGTTGATTTTTGGGAGTATATACAAGAGCATGATACTTTTTATTATGATTTAGTAAAACATAAATTGATGGTTCCGAGTCCTGAGTTATTTTTGCACTGACAATATCACTAAGAATAGTCTTAGCATAATCCCGATGCATTTGTAATTTTGCTGTATGTTGATAGAAGGGAGAAATGTCCAAATCTGCTAACGCGTCTAAGTCTAATTGACCTGATTTTATTGTTACTTGAGACGCTAGTTCAGGCAGATTAATTTCTTGGGAATTGGCAATTGTTAAAACGGGTAAGTCCGTCAGCTTTCTAGATTCTCCATGACGCAACATGAGATTTTCCCAACGTTGTCTAATTCTGACTAAATCATACTTAAGGTCTGTCTCTTGTGTCAGGTTAGGAACAAAGGTATATACTTTGACTGTTCGTGGAGAATGCCAAAAACGCAATATGCGTCCAGCTCGTTGAACAGGGCCAATAGGAGTCCAATCAATATCATAATTTATAACAGCAGATGCATCTTGCATATTAACCCCAACTCCATGAGCATCTGTGGAAATAAACACATCATAGCTTTCTTCAGAAATGGTTTCAGCATTATTAGAAATCGGTGCAAACTTTTTGATAAGTTTTTCTATTTCATTGGTTTCTTTCATCTGATATTTATCTTCATTCTCACTCGCTTCGATAGTTGCAACTACTTTTAATGCAGGGAACATTTGTTTGAATGCCTGTGCCAAGTAAACAACAGTAGCGCGGCGTTCGCAAAATATAATTGCTTTTTCGGAATTCTGCTTAAGTTCTTGAATAATTATGTAAAGTGCTTTAAGCTTCAAGTCACTTTCAAAATCCAAATTAGTCAACGTTTCAATTAGAGGATTTAAAAGAGATTGTCTTTCTTGTTGCTCCGACACAAACTTTAATTTCCCAAGTTTGTACTCGTTCTTTCCTCCAGGAGTATCAACAACGCTTTCAAGAACTCCACGAAGAGCCAATGGAGAACTTGCCCAAGCAATTTTTACCAATCTCCTGATACATTCTCGAAACATAGGATTACGTGAATCTAAATCAAAATATCTTTTTTTAATTGCATCTATCAGTTCCTTATCTAGTAAGAGAGGAAAATTGACACTGTATAGTACAATTTTGGGAATATATCTCTTCTCTGTTCCAAAAAGAATATAATTCTCTTGATTTTCTGATTGACTGTAATATTTAGCTACGTGAGGTGTAGTTAGTTGAGAAGCTACGGATAGATTAACAAAATCTTCGGTTTGCTCTATATGCCATGCACGGGCGTTATCGTCGTAATCTTCATCCAGCAAAGTATGAAGTTCGGCAGTATGTGGTAATAAATATAACTGATTATTTAAATTACTTTCATCTCTAGCATAAGGGGAACCAGTCAACAATAAGACCTTCGTATTGCTGCTCTTTTTCAAGAATTTTTTTAAACGGAGAAAAGCCCGACGCTCTGCGGGGTTTTTCTTCATATTAAATAAATCTTGTTTGAAACGGTTTCTAAAATAATGACTTTCATCAAAAATAATTAACCATCGTTGCTCATGAAGATTTCTTTGAATTTCTTCAAACAATTCTAAGCTCCCATCCTGCTCCGAACCACTCTTATCTAAAGCCTGATAAACAAAATACTCGCAAGGTAGACCAGCATCACGCATTTCGCGTGTCCAACTACTGCGGACTGCCTTTGGCCCAATAACCATAATATTATCAATTAGGTCATCATTGCGAAGGTGTAAAGCTACGTGAACTGCTACGACTGTTTTGCCAAGTCCAGTAGAAGCTACTAGCATTGAACCGCCAAACTCTTTTATCTGCCGCAGTGTTTGAGCAATCATATCCACCTGGTATGAAACAGGTTGTTTATTATAATTACTTTTGATTGGTTGTATGTCTTCCAGCGCTAACATAGTCTTTAGGTATACATCCCACGGTGGCACAAAGTTAAGCCAGCGCTGCAAGACTTCTAATAATTCTTGGGTAATGTCTTTCGCTTCAGCAAAATATGTATCAAACTCGTCTACCAGTGCCACAACCTCGCGGTGTTTAGTTATTATATTCCCTGCCTCAACTTGCTCCCTCAAACCACGTTGGGTAAGATTTGACGAAGCCATAATTGCGACTTTGCGATCAACAATATATAGCTTGGCATGATGGTCTGTAGCTCTAGCATCTACAAGGTGTAATCTACCTTGTTGCATTTTTTCTATTAAATCCAGTACTGTCTGTCGCCGCTCTCTGTCCAGACCTGTTCGCAGGTCGCGTAATATTTCATCAATTAGAGCTTGTCGCGCTCGTTCCTCTCCGGGGTCGTCAAGACCAACTAAAATATAAACGCGCTTGCCTTTTGTGTATCGTCGAACTAGCCCCCAACCTCTGATGGTAAAGAATCCAGAAGCGATGCGAATCTCTTTTTTAGCTGTTTGGAAGTAGTGGCTTATATACTCCAAAGCCTTTCTTCTCTCAAACCAGCTTTCTCGTGGAGTACCTATTTCACCGCTTTCGTTATTTTCTATTTCTTCATTCATGAGTTGGGATTGCTTATGGTAGATCAAGTTTCGAGGTCAACGTACCATTTTATAAATTTTCAACTTTAATAATTCCCGTACTATTACTAGAAAACATGGAATTGAAAATCAAAAATAACCCCACAGAATTGGTAGGGATAATGGTCAGCTAAGGAAGTATGTCTAAGTAGTACAATGATACTATTAAGTGATTATGCGGTCAAGTGTGCCAGAGTCGTTATACTTCAATTAGACGTAGAATTACTAAACCAAGCTAGTTGTTGGCTAATTCCTAATCCTATAAGAGGAATTTCAACTGTATAACCAACTATTTGAAGCATCAAGACTGTACTTTATTAAGTAGTACTATTTTTAGTATTCCCAAAATCAAATTTCTATACCCCCAGTTGATAACAAGCCGTTCACGGAAACCTCTACTTGTGATGTCGAGTCTGCCGTACAGTCATGGGGTTCGGCATTATGCACAATAAAGTTAGGGTCTGTAATGGTTTCGACTCTTTGGCGAAAGCATCTCTGTGAAACAGATCGAGAGTGAGTCATATCTCGTAAATCACTGGCTCTTTTTATAGAAGAAACGAATATACGGTAGCAACCGCTTTGGGTTAATCATGTCCCAAAGCGGTTATTGAAATGTTATGCCATCGCTTTGGACCGAAATAAAGACCTCTGGGAAATGTCGAAATTGTTGACGGGAATGTTGAAGAATTCCGAGTGAGAAAAATTAATAAATCGACTAATTATAGTAGATTAATCGTAATCCAAGTACTGGTAATTAAATCGCTACGCATTTTGAGAATCAGAAATGCCTTCTAAATCCCAGTCACGTTATCCAGAAAACTGGTCAGCTATCACTCTTGATGTCAAACAATCTGTGGGCTGGCATTGTTCTAAATGTCAGTTGAAGTGCATTCGCCCCGGTGATGATACCAAAAAACTTACCTGTTCCCTTAGAATGGAGCAAATGCAACCATATACTGAAGAAATGGTTGAGTTAGATAAACAGTAGTAAATTATGTCAACAATCCAACGCTTATCAAACGGATTAAACCTAATTGTTAAGTACGATGAATCAGCCAATGTTGGTATTGGCTCAGAGATAAACGAGCCGGGTATCATTTATGTAGAAGATAAATCTTTGAAAACTTATACTAATATGTCAGAGCTTGAACGTTATAATATGAATTCTTGGGGTTGGAAATGGGATAATGGATTGTGGATAATAGACTTAGATTAAGGTATTACTGGACAATAGGAATAAACAGTAGATTTTAAGTTAGCTTGCGGTTATTTTTAAGAGAGCATAGATGCAAAGTTTTATGTCATTATTGGCGCTCAAGTACGAAATTACGTTGCCTCTTGCTCTGTTTATGGTTTAAAAATTTTCTCATTTTTTAGTTCAAAGCACAGTTACACAACTTGAAGTTATGTTGAAGTAAAACTTAGGAAAGAAGTGTAGAGAAAAATATGAGCGATCGCTTAATGGAAAAACTGTTTAATGAGGCAGTCAGCCCAATCTTCTCTTCAAACAATTTAACTAAATATTCAGCGCTCAAACAAAGAGAAGACGAATTCAAAGCATTATTTAATATTGAACTAGTAGAATATGTTGACTCGAAGAGAGGATTTAACTTTTCTCTATTTATCCGCGACTTTTTGAGCGAAGCTAAATTGCCATATAGCAGTGCTGTTAAGCAAAAATATGGAGAGCGAGCGGCGAATTTGATTGGGGAATTAATTTGTATTTGAAAGCCAGATTTTTTCTCAACTAAACTAAAGGATAAGTAAGGATTTTAATTGATTTTTAGTAGCTAAAGCATTGCAGAAATCTAAGTTGAGCCTAATTAAAATGCTGCTTGAGAAGTGGGTAAAGTTGTGCAGCCATAGATTCAAATTTATCCCCATCTGGATAGGGTCTGGCAATCTCATTTCCATCTTCATTCAGCCAAAAATGCTGATTTGGAGAATAATACAAGGATAATATTGCTCCACGCCACCATCCTCCAAGAATTAGTTCATCTTTAAAGTAATTAAGAGAAAAATCCACTCTCGGATTTCGGTATAAATTGCTATTAGGATTTGGGTCAGGGCGATTTTTGGGGTTAAATTGTTCAGTAAAATATCCTTGAAATTCAATGGTAATAAAATCCTCAGATATTTTAACAATCAGCTTGTATCTAGTATGTGCATAGGCTTGCGCTGCAATCGCGCAAACAGCCAACTCTAATTCTAATGATAAGTTTGATAAATTCATAGCTCTTTTTTGCTGTCAACTCACCACCACATTAGGGACACCTTAACTGAGTTTCCCCACCCTTAACATCTTCACCCTAAACTTCGACTTTCTCAAGGTTAATTACTCTGTTGCATTAGTAGTGAAGCATAAAATGGTTCTTGTCAGATTTTGGTGATGATGAAAGGTTACGCACTTTAAGGCAGAAGGCAGGAGGCAGAAGGTTTTAAAACATTTTCTTATCCGGGCGTGGGATTTGTGACTTCAAGGGGCGATCGCTTTTTATAGTGTAAGTTACAGAATGCTAATCGCTCTCACTAGTATTGTTGTATCGAATATTCACATCCTTAGTTCCTCCTTTGGACAAGATAGCCTTGGCGGTAATCACTCTTCTTTAATTTGGAAGCTTGACGTGCAGACCACTGACGCATAGGAGTAACTTTCTCTACATGAAGTAGCTTCTGGCGATAAGTATTATTATCTGTCAGTTGAGCGATCGCACCAGCAATAAATCGAGCGCAGCGTTCTGGCTGAGACGAGACTTGTTCCTCTGCAAACCGAATGACAAGCCAGTTGGCATCGGCAAAACACTTGTTCCTGTAGTCATCCTCCCCGATACAGTGGGTAGGCTTAAGAGTTGCAAACGAAATTGGCTCATCGACCTCCAAATCTATGTGTAAGCCAGTATTTGGTTCAATAATCAGAAAATCAGCCGTAAATGGTAGTCGATGCCCTGGAGGAAGCATCACCTGCTGGGGAGAAACAATTTCACCAAAATAGTGTTTGAGAACATTTTCAAACAGCCCCTCACTTGCCCCGATTGGTGCATCTCCCTGTCCAGAAGGAAAAACTAAAGGGGTAAACTGTTTTTTTTCTTTAACTAACTCTGGGATAACAACAATTGGATATTCTGGTGTCTTTGCCATACTTGCACTAACTCTTCATACTGCAATTATCTAAATTAATAACGCGATTACACAATCAACAAAATACTGAAAATCAACCAACTTTTTTCTAATTTATGGACGCAAGAATTAGAAAATTATCAGTTCTCGTACAGCATCCCTTCTGGATAAGATTACTTCTGAGTACGCTACAAGCAACTAAGGTCAACTACCCCGCCCACAAGGACGGGGCTTGGAACAGCCAGGAACCATCTAAGAGTTGACTAGGGCATTGAGGTTAGTTCTGGCACGCACTTCCGAATGTCTCCCTAGTTCGGATTATCTGCAAGCCTCCTGGTTAGAGGCGTTGGGAAAGCCAAGACATCTTGAACTAACTGCCCGAAGGGACAAATAACTCGAAAGAGGATTATCTCAATGATTAAAGTTCCAGTTCTATCGCCTGATAGCAAGCCATTAATGCCCACCAAAGCAAGCCGCGCCCGTCGTTGGATGCGGAATGGACTGGCAGTGGGCAAGTGGTCAGATTTGGGCATCTTCTATGTCCAACTAATTCACCAACCATCTGGGGAAAAGACTCAACCCGTAGCGGTTGGGATTGACCCTGGCAAACTGTATTCCGGGATTGGTGTGCAATCGCCAAAAGCAACTCTATTTCTGGCTCACCTAATTCTGCCCTTTCAGACGGTCAAAGACCGGATGGAACAGCGTCGAATCATGCGGCGTGGACGTAGGGGGAGACGGATTAACCGCAAGGTTGCCTACTCCAAACGCGCCCATCGTCAAAAGCGGTTTGACAACCGCAGGCAAAACAAGCTACCTCCCAGTATTCGGGCTAATCGTCAGCTTGAGTTGCGGGTCGTAACCGAACTATGCAGACTGTTCCCAGTCAGCAAGATTGTCTATGAATACGTGGAGGCAAGAGGGTCAAAATCCTTCTCTCCTGTGATGGTAGGGCAGCGAGTAATGCTGAACTGGTTATCAAAACTTGCCCCAGTCGAAACGCAGTTTGGCTACGAAACCGCCAATCTTAGAAATCAACTCGGATTGATTAAGTCCAAAAACAAATCGGCTCAAACACCCGAAAGTCATGCCGTTGATGGTTTGACTTTGGCGTGTTCTGAGTTCGTCAGATACGAATCATTCCACACTGCGAACACTCGCGGTCATACCTGGACGGGTTCTGTACAATTAACGCCTTCACTCTTTCGAGTCATTCGCAGACCTCCTATTTCTCGCAGACAGCTTCACTTGATGGTTCCAGCCAAGGGGGGAGTACGCCGCAAATATGGCGGCACAACGACTCGTCATGGAGTCAGAAAAGGTGATGTTGTTCGCGCTGAAATGGCAGGTCGGGTTTGTATTGGGTGGGTGAGTGGCGACACCCAAAAACAGATTTCTGTTAGCGATGTGAACTGGAAACGCTTAGGTCAGTTTACTGCCTCCAAAGTTCAGCTTCTTGCCAGAGCGAAGGGATTGATAGTGAGCCAACAACCTATTGCTTGCTTCGAGGGCATCGTTCCCCAAAGGGGTACACTTCAAGAACCCCACTCAGCAAGTGCTTCTATCCCTCTGCACCCACAAGGGGATGCAGTTTCTCGGAGGTCTTTATGAAGTCTAGCTTTGACTATCTAGAAGACCTTCTTGCGGACAACTATCCAATCATCGCCTGCGAATCTCCCCTCCAAGAACGTCACCGCCTCCTCACCCGGATCACCACTTACTGTCAGCAAGCAGGCAAAAAAGTCTACATCTGGAATCTCAGCGAGGACAGTATTAAAGAACTAGCCGTCAGCGCCGAAGAAAATCTGGTTCTTCGAGAGTTTGACGACTATAAACCTTCCATAAAACAAAATAAAGAAGACTATTTTCAAGTACTCAATTTCTGGAAGGTTTATTCTGGCACTGGAGTATTAATCGTTGAGAATATCTTCCCTTGGATAAAAGAAGATACACCGAAAGAAACCGATTTTATTATATCAGAATGGATGAAGTCGTCGTTAATCAATCTCAAATTTTATACCAAAGATAGTGGTAAAACTACTATATTACTAGGAGCCAACGCCGAGATAGCAAGCGAAATAGCGGCAGAAATTCCCCTATGGAGTCAAGAACTACCAGATGCACAAGAAATTATTGATAGTTTAATTAAAAGCAAAAATTTTTCTTTCACATATACGGAACAAGACTATTTAGAAATTGCTAACGCTAGTGCTGGTTTGTATATTTCTGATATTATGTATTGCCTAAACGATATTAGTAAAAATCATGATTTAGGAAATTCCAGTGAGATAGCCAAGCTTCTGCTATCAAAAAAAATTCAACTGCTCAACCGCTTGTATGACATCGAATTCTTACCTCCGCCAAAAGTCCAACTTGGTGGATTGGAACTCATGCAGCAGTCATTCAAAAAGTTCAAGCGATTGCTTACCCCGCGTGCCAAACAATATAATCTGCGTGTACCCAAAGGGATTATGCTCGTGGGGCCACCGGGGACAGGAAAATCACACTCAGCAAAAGCCTGTTCCCAGAATATGGGTATTCCCCTGATCATGGTCGATTGGGGCAACTTTAGAAGTTTTGGCAACCAAGCAGAAATGAAGCTTAAACGCTTGTTGCGACTGGCAGATAGGCTCAACCAAGTAATTTTGTACTTTGACGACTTTGATAAAGGCTTCGCCGGGGAGGATGACCTCGCCAAACGGCTTGCTGGCCAGCTGTTGACGTGGATGCAAGAGCGCACGTCAGATGTACTGGTCATCGCCTCAGTCAACCGAATGGAATGGCTGCCACCCGAACTCACCCGTGCCGGACGGTTTGACTATTTATTTAAGGTAGACCTGCCCAATAATGGGGAAAGATATAGTATCTTCAAACTGCACGCTGCCCGATTTGACGAACGTTTTCGCAATGGCGGCGACCCCTGGAGCGAGGAACAGTGGCGCAGAATTCTGAAAGCCACCAATCGGTGTGTAGGTGCAGAAATCCAGACAATTGTAGAACGCGCCGCTAGTACCATATTCTGCGAAACAGTAATAGAAGATACCTACGCATCAAGCAAACTCCCCGCACTCGAACTAACAATCGAGGCATTACTAGAAGAACGCCGACAGATTAACCCGCTTGCCATCCGCGAAGCCGATAAAGTCGAGTCGATGCGTAACAAAGCTGACCAACAAGCTTTACCTAGTAGTCCCCTCGATGAAAGCAAGTTTGCTGTTGGCAACATCGAGATTTTTAGCTAATGAAAGGAGCCAGAATACAGAATTCAGGAGTCAGAAGAACTCCAGCCATAAAGCAAGGAGTTTCGCGCTGGTGGTTAAAAACTTTTTTGTTTTGCTTAACAACTCTGATGAGGCTTTAAACCAACAGTTAAGAGTCATTCGTACAAAGTCCTCAAGCCTTACGCAAGCTTTCTCCTGAGTTCTGAGTTCTGACTACTTCTTTGTAAACATCATAAATCAATTCAAAGTTTCATCATGTTTGAACGAAAGCAAATGTAGCCAAAACATTTCAACAGATCGTAATGCTTGCCATTTCTAACCACTCTACTACTTTATTTATCTAAAACTATGGAAGTTACAAGACAAACCGCTCAAACCAACATTCAAACTAAACAAGCACAAAATCCAGAAAAAAGCTTATTTTTCAAAATTCTCAATATCGTTGGGCCAATTGCTGGTTTTACTGCTGCTCTATCACCCCTACCACTATACTTTTGGACTCACCAGCCCCAGTATCTACCTATTGGTGCAACCTTTACCAGTAATAATCAAACAGTTCAACTAGAACTAGCAGATGATAGAAAAGAATATGCCCACGGACTCAAATTTCGTGACTCTATTCCCGAAAATAACGGAATGCTATTTGTCCTTAACAAACCTGAAAAAGTTAAACTTTGGATGCAGGATACGTATATTCCTTTAGATATGATATTTCTCCAAGACGGAGTTATTAAATCAATCGTAGAAGCGGCTCCTCCTTGTAATACCAAAATCTGTCCTAAGTACGATTCAGTCTATCCTGTTAACCAAGTTATCGAACTACCTGCTAACAGTACCAAAACCCTCAACCTCAAAGTAGGCAAGAAGCTCCATCTCGACTTCAACCCAAATCAAACGCAGAATTAGTTGACGGACAATTTATTTCACTGGGTAAATTAACGGTAAGCTACCGTAATTACACTACCTCACATATCAATTACTGACCCCCGATATAGTCTATATCGGGGGTCAAACATTATGAAATCAACCACTGATTTAAATATTGGAAGTTGTCAAGCAAATTTTTCTAATTTTTTACTAATGATTTACTGAAAATCATAGTGTTTAAAAATGGAAAATTCTTAGATGCTTTTACGGATATTAGTCTCATAAAATAGGTTTACAAGCGAGAAGTTGGAGCAGAGATTTACTCCAATCCAAACTATGTACTAGGGGCAGACTCTGCCAACAGAATAAAGCAGTAATTCAGTCGTAATTACCCCTACAAAGTTTCATCCAGTAATTTACAAAATCATCTACTTTTTTTATGAGAACAGACTACGAATCTAATTTTAGCAATGACCGCGATCGCATTCCTTCCTACGAAGAATACGGATACCCCGCTCCCACCCGTCGCCGTCGCAACTGGAAAGAAAACGCCAGCATTGCCGGACTAATGGCAGTTGGTACTGGCTTGATGATTGCAGATATCTCGATTCATCACATGGTAATGGCATCGCTGGCCTTTGGAACTGGCATTGTAGCGTTACTACCCAAGGAAGCAAACTTGCTACTTTCCAACTTCGAGAAATGGCAGCGCAAGTATGGCATCAATATCTATACCGTCTTGTTCTGCTTAGTAGGTGTAGTATTTATGTTGGATATCGCCGCTGCACCTGCAAACGCCCAGTTTATGCAAAACGCAGAGGACTTCTTTACCGAATACTTTGAAGGTATTGACGAAACAATCATTCGATACGTATTCGCAGTACTGCGCGGTTTGTTCCTAATTTACCTCGGAATTGGTCTTATCCGCGTCGTTCAAGCAGCCCGCAATGACGAAGATTGGCAAACGATCGCCCGTACACCAATTATCGTTGCCCTCACAGTTGTAGTCGGAGACTTGCTTGCAGGACTGGTAACAGGCTGAGGAGCCACTCGTCAAAAAAGCCACCACGAGTGGCACACTTCAAAGTGCCACTCATCAAGATTTCAAAAGCTGACTTTTGCCTTTCGTAATAATGACAAGAGTTCGGGAATTTCGTACTGTCAACCGCGTATTAGGAGACCAACCACGCCTCGGGCCATTCCCCGCCGACCAAATTGTTCCCTGGAGTGCGATCGCTCTCATCTCCTACATGGTAGTCAAGGGTTTTATGCAAGCTTCCTGGCTTGCAACCGGAATTGTAACCGCCTGGGGATGGGCAACCTGGTGGACAGTAAGTTCCAACAAAGCCTTTTTCGGTAAGTTTGTCGGCACGCCCCGCATCACCCGTGGTTACAAACCTTTTGTCTCCCTCGTTAATCCTCTACAACCTCAACCCAAGAAAAAGCGCCAGCTGAAAAAACGCAGATAAAGCTTCTCAATTAATACCAGCGAACAAAACTACAGGCTATGAGTTCGACCACCTCAACGAAAATAAAGCACAAAATTGGTAAAAAATCTCTCGACACCGAACAATTAGGTGTTGTCAAAAACCTGACACCGTTTGAGGATATTACCCATTTAGCCGGGATTGCAAGTATCTCGCTTGCTGGTCGTAGAGATATCGGCGCACTCATCCTCCAGAAAAAAGAGGATATTCAAATCAAGTTCTGCTTCGACGTACAAGGAATCCACCCGTCTTTACCGGAAGAACAGATTCTCCCCATTTTTGAAAATATTGAAGGCGGACTCAAAGAACTTCCCGAACGAGAAACCTTAACAATTCACCTTGGTTCGTTCACTGATGATTTTCTCCGGCAGCAGGAATTAAAAAAGATAGAGGATAAATGCGATTTAGAGCAATTAACTTTATTAGTGCGATCGGAACGTCTGCGAGCAAGAGAACTCACCGAAGCAGGAACTCGTAAAAATAAGTTTTTACGTTTCTGGTGTACCTATAGTGTCCTGGCTTCTGAAGACAGTCGCTCAAATGATGCAATTGAAAAAACTATCAAACAATTGCAAAATGCCTGGTTCCAATTTACTGGTCAAATTCACGGTGTTCGGCAAGAACGAATCGAAACAATTTTACGGGATAGTTTTACCTCTGGGTTTCAACGGTGGGAACAACTTTTTACAAACTCAATGGGGCTTTCAGTACGAGCAGTCACAAGTGAGGAAGTATGGTCGATTCTTTGGAGTCAGTTTAACCGTAGCGATGCACCCAAAGTTCCCAATCCCCTCATATTAGATGAAGAGGGGCTTCGAGAAGTTCAAACCAGCGATTTCCATATTCGCCACCTGATGCTGGAGAACGAAAAATCTGTCCCCTTTCTCGATCGCAGCTGGGTAAGACTGCAAGACAAGTATATCGGCGTTCTTCAGTTTAGCGAAAAGCCCCAAGGCTGGGTAGACGAATACGCCCAGCTTCGATACCTCTGGGAGGTAATATCCAAAGAAAAAATCTCTGATACTGAGATTATCTGCCAGCTATCTAAAGCCAACCAGGGACTCGCTAAAACTGCCCTTCAACGGATTACGAAACAGTCAATTACTTCCAGCGCGATGTCTTCTGAGAAGGGATCAATTGACGTAAAAGCCAATATGAACATCGAGGAGGCAGTTAAGGCACAAGAAACTATCCTCAGAGGCAGTCTCCCCATCCACACTGCTGTTGTTTTTTGTGTTCATCGTCATAGTCGTCAAAAACTCGATGAAGCTTGCCAATACCTTTCTAGCTGCTTCTTGCGACCTGCTGTAGTTGATAGAGAAATCGAGTATGCCTGGAAAACATGGTTACAATGTGTACCTATTGTCTGGGAAAACCTACTTACAAGACCCTTTAACCGTCGCCTCCCCTATTTCTCATCAGAAGTTCCCGGACTCATGCCGATAGTTAGAACGGCTACGGGAGATAAATCCGGGTTTGAGCTAATTGCTGAAGAGGGAGGAACCCCAGTACATCTCGACTTGTACAAGCAGCACAAAAATCTCGCCATTTTTGGTACTACCCGTGCTGGTAAATCTGTCTTAGTAGCAGGTCTATTAACACCTGCTTTGGCTCAAGACATTCCCGTAATTGCACTTGATTATCCTAAACCCGATGGTACTAGCACGTTTACCGACTATACCAAATTTATGGGAGAAGAAGGGGCGTATTTCGATATTAGTAAAGAATCGAACAATCTATTTGAATTACCTGATTTAAGGGGGTATGAGCCGGAAGTTATTAAGGAGAGGATGACCGATTTTAAGGAATTCTTGAAATCAACATTAATGATAATGGTACTTGGGACAAATCCTGTCGGGGTAAGTCCGACAATGATATCAAATATCGAGAGTATCATTACAATCACAATTGAAACTTTCTACAACGATGAGGATATCAAGCTGCGGTACAAGCTAGCACTAGAAAATGGATTAGGAACACCTGAATGGGCAGATATTCCCACACTTAAAGATTTCTATAATTATTGTTCGCCTGGGTTTATCAAACTCGATTCAATCACCAATAATAGTAAAGAAATTCTTGATGCTCTTGACCAAATCAGATTGCGATTAAAGTTCTGGTTAAACTCACGAGTTGGACAATCAATTGCCAATCCATCTAGCTTTAAAACTGATGCGCGACTACTGGTATTCGCACTGCGATCGCTTGGGAGTGAAGCTGATGCAGCAGTCCTTGCCCTTAGTGCCTATTCCGCAGCATTACGTAGAGCTTTATCATCCAAAGTATCAATATTTTTCTTAGACGAAGCGCCGATTTTATTCAGTTTTGACAGCATAGCCGAGTTAATTGGTAGACTCTGTGCCAACGGAGCAAAAGCAGGTATACGTGTAATTTTATCTGCCCAAGAACCAGAAAGTATTTTCCAAAGTAAGTCTGCCTCCAAAATATTTGCTAACATCACGACCCGCCTGATTGGTCGGATTCAAACATCGGCAGTTGACCCATTTGTGAACAGGTTTAAATACCCTTATGAAATTATTTCGCGTAATAGTACCGAAGCATTCTTTCCAAAACGCGAAAATATTTATTCACAGTGGTTACTTGACGATAATGGCAAACTTACTTTCTGTAGGTATTATCCTGCTTATTGCTTACTTGCAGCTGTAGCAAATAACCCGAATGAGCAAGAATTACGCACTCTATTTCTCAATAAATATGCCGATAACCCAATGCTGGGTATGGTGAGATTTTCTGAGGCATACATACAAATGCTTCGGGGAGATGAGTTAAGCCAAGAAGCACAACAATTACTGGATAACAATAACAATAAGCAATTAAAGTCAGCATAAATTATATAAGACAAACTAACAAATAATCTGGACTGGGAAAAAGAAGAATCAATAAATCATAAAAAAGTGGCTTAAGTTTAATTGCCACATTGGTTATTTTATCCACAAAAAGTATGAAGCAAAAGTTCAAGTTTACTAAGAAAGGGGTAATAATCGGGTCAATCATTGGTCTGGTTACTTTACTCGGTACAGCACCCAGTTATGCCTTTTCAATTGACGATTTTTTCAAGGTTTTAGGCAAATTCAATAACTATTTTGAGGAAACCAAAAACGAACTCACCGCAGCAGCTAATGAATGGGGTGGGATGAAAGGCGAAGCTAAAACTGCTATTCAGACTGGCAGTATGGATATGCCAGACCCAGTAAATTCAGCCGAAAAGCTCAAAGAGCAACTCAAGGAAAAGGGTAACTGGAATGAAAGTAACACAGTTGAAGGTGCTGTAGGTGCAGCTAACGAACTGGAGAGAGAAACCACCCGCGCTACGATCGCCAGCGTCTTAGGGGAAGTCGGTCAGGAACGTACCAAAAATGAAATAGAAGCAACTGAACAAACTGTAGCCGAGGCCAAAGAACTCGCGGAATCTGCACAGGCAATGGATGCTTCACAAAACATTCTCAAGGTAATTGCTGCCCAAAACTCGCAAATTGTCTCAATGTTGGGGCAATCCCGCACCGACGGACTGCAAGCACGGCACGATGTCCAGCAAACTAACCTGATGCTAAGTCAACTTGCCGAACAGGGGGCAAGCGATCGCCGTCGTCAAAACCTGATGATGGACGGTATCAGCGCCCAGTATATCGAAATCAGTGGGTTTAGTAGTCTAAAAACTACAGCAGGTGAATAATTCACCCTAATCAATTGGTCATCTCAATTGCAGAGATGACCAAACCTTCACGCCTGTTAACCAAGTGCTATGTTAGAACACCTCATAATTGCAACCGACCCATTTTTTGGACAAGACATTTTAGAAAATGCCGCCGCCGGAGCGCAATTAGTAGCTGAAGGTTTCAATGAACTTTGGCAAGAAACCCTCAACGGCAGCTTATATGGCTCAATGTGCAAAGTTGGTCAGTTTTTTGCGATCGCAACTCTCACCCTTTTTATGGTTGAGTTAGGCAAAAACTGGATAAATCAAGAGGATATGAAAGCCCTCTCCAGTTGGATATGGCCCATCCTGGTTATCGGGCTACTAGCTAACAATGGCACTTTACTCAGAAGTGGAACACTCGCCATACGAGGATACATTAATACTGTCAATAATGACATTCTTGAGTTTACTGCTGCCGGAGCCAACCTAGAAGTAGCATTCAACCGAGCAGTCGGTAATATTGCCCTCCAGCAGCAAGTAGGGGCGGCAATGGAAAGATGCCGCTCAATCCCAGGTAACACGCAAGATTCAATCACTTGCTTGCAACAAGCAGAAGCAGAACTCAAAACCTCTGCGCCCGATCTATTTAAAGGAGAAGCCCCCGATAGCGGTAGTTGGGAGTTTAACCCACTTCAGGCTTTATCTGATGCCAAAGATGCGCTCGACGACCTCTCCCCCGGTCAAATTGCCGAAAAGATTGGTAATTCTATCACCAGCACAATCGGTTCAATGATTACCGGATTTGTCGCAGTCATCCTCCTCGCCCTCAATAACGCCTACCAGTGGGGTATCGAATTCACGATGCTTTTAACTGCCCTACTTGGCCCATTGGCAATAGGCGGTTCACTACTCCCCTTTGGCGCAAAACCTATTTTCGCTTGGCTAACTGGTTATTTCACCGTTGGAATGGCAAAACTTTGCTTCAACATGATTATTGGTTTGTGCGGACAACTTATTGCTAATTCCGAACAAAACCAACCGATGATATTTCTCCTTTTTGTTGGGTTGGTTTCTCCTATCCTTTCATCTGCATTAGCCGCAGGTGGTGGAATAGCTGTTTGGACAGGATTAGGTAAAACAGTAGCATTTGGATCTGAAATTGCAGCAGGAATCGCTACTGGTGGAGCAAGTACAACTGCAACGGTTGCTGTCAATGCCACCAAATTTGTTAGTTCCAAAATTAAAGTTAAAAAGTAATTAGTCAGAATTCAGAAGTCAGAATTCAGGAGTCAGCTAAGACATTTCAAGATTTGATAGTTTGGCAAAAAGCACATCAGTTTGTTTTATTAGTATATCAATTTACTAGTAAGTTCCCTAAATCGGAAATATATGCTTAAACCTAAGTCTAAATCTCAACCAGCCCGCCTCCTCAGTTACGGTCAATCTACCTCTACACCTATTGCAATGGCAATCACCATAACAGCAGGAGGAACTATCTTATCTATACTATTACAAATTGTAAATATTGGTATGAGTTCTAGTACAAATCGTCATGTCAAAGGCATGACGGTTGTTCAACTCCAAGATGGCTCTATTTCACCTGGTAAATTTGCTGCTCCTAACGAACGCGAAGATGAAACTATCAAACGCTTTATCTCAGATAGCATGATTAAAATGTTCGGTTGGAACGGAATAATCGAAGCAACAGAGAATGGCGAAAACGTTACCAAACCTGATAAAGGAATAGATGTTCAAACAACAAAAAATAGTAGAAAAAGAATTCCAACTAGAGCTTGGGAAGCTGCATTTGCACTATCTGAAAATCAAGATTTTCGGGCAAACTTCCTCAAAAAGTTAGCAGAAATTGTCCCAAATGGCGTATTTAACGGTGAGGTTCAAGTCTCACTCGTCACCCGCCATATCTCTGAACCCAGAAAAATCAAGGATGGAAAGTGGGAGGTTGATTATATCGGTACGCTCGTAAGCTTTGATAGAAATGAAAATCAAGGTAAAGGAATCGCCTTTAACAAAACAATTACTGTCGAAGCTATCGATACTCCCAAGTTACCAGCCAAGCCAACTGAACTTGATAAAAAAATTTATTTAGTACGAGAGCCAGGTTTAGAAATTACTCAAATTGTTGATTATAATCTCGGCAAAAAAGAAAATAATTAGTAATTAGATACCAAAATATGTTACAGCTACAATATGAGGCTTCAAATAAGCATGAATTATCTTCCGTAGATAGTCTTTTACCAATCGAGAGTAAAGATATAAAACCTGTAGAAGATGAACTGGAAGGTTCACAATATGAGGTGGCTGAAGAAGATGAACTGGAAGTAGAAGACCCCGCATTAATACAAACTAAACACGATTTTGTCACATCCCCCTGGTCAAGATTAGGAATTATTGGTGGTGCATTCGGTGCTGGGTTTTTAGTTATATTTGTTGTCCTCAACGGCATGATGAATGGGGGTGGTAAAAATGCCAAAAAACCAGAAGTAACCCCTACGCCCACTCCCACAGTTGCGGCATCTGAGAAAAAAGATGGGGATGTTTATGCCAAGCTTGCCCTTGCCAAGCAACAGGAAGAACTTGATGCACTAAACGGTAAAGGCAAGACGGAAGACAAAGAAGAGAAAAAGGAAGGTACTGAAGAAGAACAATCCAAAAACAAAGAGAAAACACGTTCTATTCGACAACGAAGGGTAGTCTCTCAAGAAACTCCCCCTACTTCCAGAAGACGTGTATACCGAGAAGCACCCGAAACTGTTAGACCAAGACCTAGAGAAGTCGCTTCACAGCCAATACCACCCCTGCGTCCTAGCGCTCCTCTGCCAAAATTTGCCAAACAAATAGTTGCCAGCAACCAGAGTGTCGCCAAAGACCCAATAGCCGAACTCGAACGCCTGCGTAGCCTGGGTTCAGTTGGTCGGGTTGATTATATGTTAGCCAGTACCACTGTCAGTGAACCTACAAGCACAACAGCACAAGAAGTTACAGCTAAAACTGAAGAAACATTACGCCCAGCAGAACAAAATACCAGTCGCTCCCGTCGTCGCCGTAACCGCCGCAGCGAGAATACCGAAACAGTTACCAACACTCCCAGTCAAATTGAAGAACTACGGCCGCGTTGGGAACCTGTAAACACAAACGACAGTACTCCAGAGTATAGCAATACTGGTGACGAAGAGAACAATCAAGCCGTACCAGTTATTTATAGCTTCTCGGTAAAAGAACCACAAACTAGCTCAGAACTTGGCAAAGAAAAAACCTTAGAATCCAGTTTTGCTGGTAATAAAGAAAACAACCCCACTCAGCAAGTCGAACGACTTGCAAATAACTACTTGCCAGAAGAAGCACAGATACTTCAAGAAACACAACCACAGTATCTAGTTGTCGGTTCGTTTGCAAGTGCAACCCTCGTAACTCCGCTCGTGATGCCCCAAATCAACAATAACGGTCGTTCCCAAGAGCAGACAAATACGTTACGGTTTGTCGCCCAGTTGAACGAGCCGCTTTACAGCAATACTGGCGAAATAGCCATTCCAGCAGGAACACAGGTAACTATCGCCATGATTTCGGTTGATAGCACATCAGGCGTGCGTGCCGAAGTCACGGCCATCCTCAAAGACGGAACCGAATACCCCCTATCACCCGGAACGATATCAGTCCTGGGAGAAGCAGGTTCCCCCCTAGCCGCCAGACCCTACGACAACAAGGGATCTGAAATTGCCAAATACGATACCACTTTAGGAACAATAGCTGGTATTGCCAAGGTAGGGGAAATTATCAACCAGCCAGATGAACAAGTTACAGAAGATTTGCCTTTAGGTGGGACAAGAACCCGCAGCCGCAATAACAACCGCAACCTGGGAGCTGCCTTTCTTGAAGGTGCCTTTGGCAAACTTGGCGAAACAGTCAGCAAGCGGACAGAACGTGCCACTGACGAAATCAACCGCCGTCCCAATGTCTGGTATGTGCCTAAAGACACCAAAATCACTATCAAAGTCGATAGGTCAATCAAACTGTGAAATTCAGATATATAGCCGACTTTAGTTTAATGATGCCCTGCGCGATCGCCTTTGGCGGGTGCCTCACCATCGCCTCTGTGCTTGCACCAAACCAACTTGTACTGGCAAATACTATCCGTCAAGTTGCAGCGTCCCAGGTGTCAGGGGAAAATGCCCAATTGCAGACAGTTAAGGTCTGGCCCGGACATGGGGTATCAATATCGTTCTACAACACCAGAGAAGTCATCAAGAAAATCTGGCTGGATGACCCATCTAGGTTTGTTTTTGATGTAGACGGATGTCTTGAAGGTTTAGGTAAGTGTTCTGGAAACAGTACGGGCGCAGGACTAATTCACATTCGCCGCATCGAGACAGTCAAAATCCCCGGTTTACCACAAGCTTCTTACGGGGGGCACATGACAGTAATTACCGAATCTGGGTCAACAAGGAAAAGCTATCACTTTCGGATTGTAGCGGGCAGTGGCACACCAGAGTACAGCCAAATTGAGATTATTGGCGATACTCCCAGCAAACCTGAAGAAGTAAAACCAAAAGTCAGTTACACCGCATTATCTGATAGCAGACATATCGCTAAAGGGATGCAAGTTGCCCTTAAAAATCAGTGGGTTACTACAGATAGCAAGCTTTGGAAGCGTCTGAACCAACTTGTTGAGTTGCGATCGCAAGGAGAGGAACTTGTTGTGGCCGCCAGCACCACCGGAGTATCAATGCAGTTGGTTGAAAAACTCATGCTGCTAGGTGGAAAACGCTTGTTAGAAATACCGCCACAGCGCAATAACCCTCCCATAACACCAAATACAGGTAAAACAAACTTTCTCTTAAATCATTAATTTTTAAATAACCAGTGATGTATAACGAAAATCTGGCCTCCAACAACCAAATTTTAGATATCACAACCGAGGTAACTGCGATTGTACCAGTGAGAGCTGCAAGTCAGGAAACCACTCACAAAAAAACCAACCGAGCGCTTGAGTATCGGATGGAAAAATTTAATAACTTACGCTACCTGATGGTAGCAGGACTTATTGCAGGACTTGCCCTACACGGGTTAATCCGGTTTGGAGGTAGCTACAATATCGGCAGTCTCCTATTCGGTGAGAAAGCAGTAGCTCAAACAGTTCCATCGAAGTATTCAAATTTGAACACTTCGATAGATAAAACAAAACAAACCAAACAGCCAGTCGCAACTAAATACGTCAATGGCGCACCCACACCCGATTGGAGCAGTATCACGTTCAGAAATATGAAATTTGGCGGTGCTGGCAGCGTCGAATTCCCTAATATCAAAAACCCTGGTATGAAGGAGACACGCACCTGGAGTACCGGACAAAGCCTTGCCGAAGTCATGGAACTGGGCGATTTTGAAGCAACTGAGTTCAATATTGAAGATTTTACGCTTGAAGATATCGCCAGCATCACGGGAATTAACCTCAAAAATCTCAAACTGTCAGATTTTGAGACACTAGAGTGGCAAACACTCGAAGACCTCGCCGAAGCAATTCCCAAGCTTGAAGATTCAGAAGTCGGAGCCATCCCACCAATTCAAGAACTAGTGACCAAAGTAACAGGCAGCACCGGAAGCTACCAAACTGTTGGTGAAGTGCTAGACAATTATCCCGAACTGGGAGAAGTGGAACTTGGTAAGTATGTCAAACTCGATAAGTATAAACTAACCAGCATCCCTGGTATTCAGGATGCACAGCTAAAGGACTTTACTAACTGGCAAAACACAACAATTAGTAAAGTTCCGGGATTGGCTGATGTTCCATTTGACCAGTTCCCCAGTGTACCAATTCCCGATGTTAGCTTTATCGGCAAAGTAGACTTACCCCTCGGTTCGCTTGAAAGCGGACGCTGGAAGTCAATAAGCGGTAGCTATCAAGCTGGGTTTAATGTCCCGTGCGAGAAAAAGTGCGGTCACATCGAAGTTTCGGGTAGCGATACCGTTACTGGCGCACAATGGATGTCCGGCAAAGACCAAAACGTTAAAGGCGGATTCGGCATCTTGGGCAGCCTCAACGGTGGCAAAGAACCCACAGGTCGTCATCCCTTTGGGAAATCATTTAAACAAGTCATCTGGGATATTAACGAAGCTGACGGCAGTATCACCACCGCGATGTTCTTCCGTATTTGCAAGCGGGGATGGGTTGACTTGGGCTGCTCGCCCTACTTCATTGGCCCTGTTCCCTTCTTCACCTACCGCGAAATAGACCCAATTATTCTTGGTACACCTCTCACTGTACCGAAGAAGTAATAAGTAAAAAGGCAATCATAGAAGAATCTATCCTCTTTAATTTTTGACTTGGAGAGGACACACCAGATAACTAATGAAGAAATATGCAATTAAGTGAAGTTGCATATTTCTTCGATTTCCTCATACCAAATTAACACAGATTAATATGAATAATTATCTGTTTGCAACTGCTAAAACTAAGACTGTTAGAGAAGTAAAAGCTGCTCATAAAAATAGTAATACTGACTTTAGTAAATATACAGATAAGCTCATGTCACCTCAAGGTTTACTACTTGCAGGGGGAATTGGCTTATTGTTGCTTTTACAGCTTTTTAGTAATGGTAAAAAAGGCAAGCTTGCTACTAGCTATTGGGGCGGAGCAAAGGAAACCGCCCAAGCTAAGAAAAAAGCCCTCAAGCAAATCGTCGCTCCTAAATGTGATAGTGCCAGTTTATATATTGGAATACACAAATACAAGGGTCAAAAATTACCCAAGGGGAGTGGGGGAGTACCAGTTTATGTACCCGATGTCCAACGCGGAACTGCTGTAATTGGCGCACCTGGTAGCGGTAAATCATTCTCGGCTATCAACCCGATGATTTACTCAGCAATTGACCAAGGTTTTGGTATAGTACTATACGACTTCAAGTATGCCAGTCAAGCCAAAATCGCCAGTTATGCCAAATCAAAGGGGTATGACGTACACGTATTTGCACCAGGATTCCCCGAATCGGAGGTATGTAACCCAATCGATTTTTTACGCGACAGTAGCGATGCTGAGACTGCACGGCAGTTAGCTACAGTTATTAACAAGAACTTTCGCTTGTTGGGTAATGCGTCTGAGGATGCATTCTTCGGCCCTGCGGGCGATCAGTTGACGCAGGCTATCTTAATGCTAACCAAAGAGTTTGGCGATCGCGCTGATATTATGACGGCTGCGGCAATACTTTCCAGCGAGAAGATGGTCGAACGCTTGATGGCAGCAGCACTAAACCCCTGGATTAAGATAGCTTTTGGTCAATTATTTAGCTCAGCTGGCTCCGAAAAAACCGTGGCGGGTATCGCTGGTAGCGCTTCATTGATGTTCACCCGGTTCATGGCAAGGGGTACATTGGGATGCTTTGTCGGTAAAACAACCCTCCCCCTGGAGGTAAAACGCAAACAGATGATTATCTTCGGGTTAGACCGCGAACGCCGCGATGCTGTCAGCCCCCTGATGACCAGCATTCTCCACATGGTAGTTTCCCGCAGTATCGCCAAAAAACGCAAGGAAGATGGCCCATTAGTAGTATGTCTTGACGAGTTGCCAAGTATCTTCCTTCCAGATTTATTTAAATGGCTTAACGAATCTCGTTCCGAAGGATTCTGCGGTATCCTGGGTTGGCAAAACATGGGTCAGCTTGAAAAGATTTATGGTAGGGAAATCTCTAAAGCCATCCTCGGTGCGTGCGGCACAAAATTTGTTTTTAATCCTGGTGAAGAAGAATCAGCACGACTATTTTCTGCATATTTAGGTGAAGAGGAAATTAAATATAAACAAAAATCTCGCTCAACTGGAGGGGGTAGGGCTAGCACGTCTATCAGTGAGCAAGAACGGACTCGGAAGCTGTTCGAGCCTGCCCAATTCCTCAAATTACCACCTGGTAAATGTCTACTTATTAACCCTGCTTACAGTAATAAAAATGAGGGTTCAGTACCAATATTAAAAAATATCAAAATTCCGAAATATATTATCGGACTCGAACAAGAAAACGATACTAAGTGGGATAAAGTCATTAAGGAGCTTGCTAGGAAAAGTACCCAGAAAAAACCCACACAAGAAGATTTAGATTTGCGAGTCAAGGAAGTAGATCGGAAGTTTCCTATCCCACAAGCACCCATACAAGCAGGCAATGCACCGTTACCTGTTGATGCATACAAGAGCTTTTTCTAAAAATGATACAATGTAGCGTCAAAGACGAAAATATCACTCAGACAAAAATAATTCAGCTAATAAATAATTATCACCAAAAAGGTCAATTAATTAGTTCACATCAAGTAAATAGCAAGAATGCACATTCAATTATTAGCTCTTTTGAGGAACAGTTTATCCTCCGACCAAGAGTAAAACTTCATGGGCTACATAGACAGATTGTAATCGATAAAATCGAAATTGAAATAAATGCTAACAACTATGGTGAATTAATCAAACATCATATAAATTTAATTGGTTTTGAACAACAACAATATGTTGCATATCTACTTCCTTATCAAAGAGTAAACATACATATTATTTTCAACCGTGCCACAGGAACCCAAGGAAACTTAATTGACATTAGTTTCCCTCAATATAGTATGTGGAATTCAGAATATAAAGTTAAACTCTCTTACGAGGCAATTATCAATGAATATTACAGAGCAGAAAAACAAAAACTTGAGTATAGAAGAGATATTGAACGGAAAGTTAGACGACTTATTGAATATTCTGAAAAAGTCACAAACTACGACATACAACTCGACAACGCTATTAATAGAATTAACCAAATTCTTAGAAAAATGGCATAAAACTTGTGAGGATATTAATGTACAGCACCAACAAATCAATCAAGAAATATTTATAGCAAAAGAAAAACTAACATCAATGGAAGTTAAAATATCCAGACTAGATGACAAGCTAGAAGCAATGTTAAAAATTATTGCTAACCAAAGCGAACAACTAAGCGAAATAAATCAAAATTTCAAAAATAGCCAAATAGAACTAAGTCAAAACAAACATCAAAATGGAAATTCAACCTCTCTATCACTTGAAGAGTTTAAAAATTTTATTTAATAAAACTACCTCACCTTCAGTCAGATTCCATAAAAAATTACCCATTTCAAAGTAAGATATGTTTGACCCCAGACAAACTCAAATTAATGAATCATATTTAAATACAGCTGATACTGCAATTAAAACAAGTCGGGAATTAAGTAAAACCCTCATCAATGCACTGACTAAGATAACTAAAGTAATTCTCGAAAAACTCAAAGAAGCTCAAGAAGCAAGTAAAATTGCAGTTGAAGTTGGCAAAGACATTTACAATCTTGTATCTGATGAATCTACCCCTGGTGCATATAAATGGGAAAAGGTAGATTTAACCAGCCAAAGTATAAAAAGCAATCAAGAAACTAATATTGTGTTCATCCCAGATGTATTAATAGAAGGTCAATACACAATAGAAACTGAACCTTTTACAGACTATCAAGCACAAACAATTGCTGCCAGATTAGTAGAAGATATACCCAATTTAAATAGTGATTATCAGCAAACAGGTGAGATCGCTCTGAAAATTACAGCTTATCTGGAGTCAGAGGGTTCAGAAAAACAAATCGTTATCTATGAACAAGATAGCGAAGGTAAATGTACAACTAATCTCGTCACTGAAATACTTACCCCAGATGAAATAATAGATGTAGCAAGTGAACCACTGATTAAGCTATTACCTCCATCTGCTGAAATTATTGAAAATTCTGAAGAGACAAAAGAGTTATTATCTAATAATGAGAATTTCACTGCTATAGAAGAAAGTCCACTGTTAGATGAGAGTCAGCTGACTATAAATAAGTTACTACAAGATGAAAACAGCGAAAATAGTTCGCTCATAACTCAAGAAATAAACTCATCTGTTGAAATAGAAGCAGATGAGAGTTTTGGAGATGATGTAGTCAATAATCTTCAAGAAGAAATAGCACAGTCCAAAGAAACTCTTCAAATCAGAGAGATAGTTGTTAGTAACTACCAATCTCAAGATAAAACTGAAGGAGAGGTAAATCAAAATGGAACTCGCAATCAGTTTTTTGGACAAGAGCCAGAGGAGCTAGAAACTAATAATCGAAACAAATATGCACCTGAATTTAGCTATCAAGAAGTAGCTAACTCCCAAGGTGTAGAGTCAGCAGCGCAGCAGTGGACGCGTCAAGTTGAAGTACCTATCTATCAAATTAATAATAAACAAGCGCGGGAGGAACGCTACAACGGGGAAAATAAAGACATTGCTGAAACCGCGACGACAATGTTAAAAAAATACGGCACTCTTGAACAAGATGGGTCACGTATTTACCGTAGCGATACATTTGTGATTCGCCAAGAGGGAGACACTGTTAGCATTCACCGTCGCAGTGATGAACTCTTTGGGTGGGAAAACTCCTTAATAGATTTTAAACTCAACAAAAAAGAGGAACCCAAAATCACGAAAAAACCTACAGAGATGTTACCTGTTGAACGTCAGGAGTTTCTGATAGTGGCAGAGTACTTGGGCGACAATGGCAAGCTCCCTGACCTCAACAATGCCGATATCCGTGATGTAGCAAATAGCTTGGGAAGTCTTGCACCCGCTGGCACGATTAAAACCCTGGAAGTATTTAAACAAAACGAGATGTTGCATACCCTCAATAACGTCCTCATCCAGGCTGATAAGGAAGAACTTACAGTAGGTGAATTTACTATCAAGCGGACTCGTGAACCCGAAAATAATCGAGCCAGCCTGCAATTATTTAAAACTACTGAAGAGAAAGGTACTCAGGAACTTGTCCGGTTTGACCTAACTAAAACCGAAGCTGGGATTACTAAAGAGGTCAGCAAGATGAACATCTCTGACTACGACATCAACCAAGTCAAGTTTATTGCCCAGAGCGCCAGCAAACTCAACTTGGAACAAATCTTTGGTAATGAACAATCTACACCCACAGCCGCAGCTGCACCCAAAGAACGAGTAATACAAGCAGCTGGCGATCTGCCTGTGAAAGTTCACCCATATATCGCTGAGGAATGGGCGAACATGGTCAAGCATGGTAGCCCTGACTGGGGAAAGGCAATGAACCAGGGTAATGAAGAGATTCTTCAACGGATAAATGAGAATGACGGCAAGTTACCAATTGCCGACCAGAGGGAAATGTACTTCAAGATTTTAAACCATAAGACAAATGAAGCTGAAAAGAAAGGAGAAACAGTCGTCGATTTTGTTCCCCTCAAAGACATTATGAGCGACTTACAACAATGGCGAGGGGAAGAAATTCGGCAGCAATATACCCCAACTGAACACATACCCTCCCTTCAACGGCAAACTGTTGCGGCTGCATCTAAAACCAAGTCGAGAGAAGTTGAATTGTAAACTAACTATCACCAAGTTGTCTAATACCAAGTCTAGAGAGGTTGAGTTGTAAACTAGCTATTACCAAATTGTCTAGCACCAAGTTTACAAAGTCGCATTGACAATATAAAAACTTTGGTTGAGAATTTATCCAAATTTGTACGAGTTACGAAATTTAAAAAGCTTACCTTATAAGCTTTTAACTTATTTTGAATGATTAGTCTCTTTACTTAAATCAGTAACGCGATTAAAACAAAAATTACTACGTAAAGCTCACGCAGATACTCAATGTAGTATCTCAAGCAGAAAACCAAAAAGTGAGCTTAACATCCGAACTAAAAAATAGAAACTCACCTATCAGGAGATGGTTTGACTCTAGACTCAACAAGACAGTCATCAAGATGATCGCTAACCATAACCAGCTATTAGAAAATCAAGAAATTATCAGACCGATTGATGGGGTAGATTTTCCCTTAGTAGGAAGTGCGATCGCCAAAGCCATTGCCAAGTATTTAGGAAGCATCTATGAAGATAAAACATGGTTTACTAATTGTCTTGCCCAGATTGGAGCAAAAGCCCTCAAAATAGAATATGCCTTCGATTATTGCATTACAAATTCCAATTCACTTGAAGAAGAAGCTCTAAAGTGTATGCTCTTGGGTGCATTAGAAAATTATGCTCGTAGCCGCAACATTCATGAAATTATTCAACCTTTTCTACAAGGAGAAAAATCCCTTCAGCTTGAAGCAGAATATTTCAAAAAATGGCTTCCTAGTATCCAAGATACATCTCAAATCATCGGTATTGTACCCTGTACCTGGCAAACAGTAGCTAATCAAGTAAGTGGGAATATTACCTGCAATGCTTCATACCCTTTAAGTGAATATCTTGGAGGTGCTGATTGCCAGATAATTGCTGGAAATACTCTCATCGATGTACGAACAACTGCCAAAAAGCGTCCTTTCTCTCTAGAAAATTTTTACCAACAAATTAGTTACGTCCTGCTTGATAGTAATGATACGTATAGTATCAATCAACTGGTCTGGTTTTACAGCCGCCAACAGTCGGTATTCTTCTATCCTACTGACAAAATATTCCGCGACTTGCAAGCAACAAGAGAAGAATTTAAGAAAATGATTCTTGATAACTATCACACAAATAGGCTAGCAGAACAAAACAAGTGTTTATATCTTCCCCAGTAAGGATAAAAATATGATTCAAGACTTTCAACTCAATCCTAGTTTCAATATCCACTTCGATGGTATGAAGTATCACGCCAAGATTCACTTTGATATGCTTTTGAAACTGAAGCATAAGAAATTCCAGCAAGTGATATTAGCACTCTTACTACAAGAGTATCTAACCGTTGGCGGCAGTATCTTCTAAATATTGCAAATAAATACAGACATCTACTAGTTAGCCCTTTCCAAGCAGAGGGTTAACTTAACGAATGTAAATCAACTTCTGCTCGTTTAAATACTATGAAATTAGGTTTCTATCCAGTATTGGGTAAGAGCGATTTTGTTAGAAGCAAGGGTAAAAAAATCCCAATCTGGCAGTTGCTTGAGTATCAGCCGGTAGGCTGGCTATACTCACTCGCGATCAAAGCAGAAATTGTTCCAGATAGTCCCATTGTTCATGACTGTGGATCATTTAACTACCGTGACCAAGATATCCCCACTCTAAACGGTAAATATGTTGATGCTTACTGGTCTATTCATAGATATCGAGAACGCTCAAAGGTCGGCGATATTATTGTTTGTCCCGACCATTTACTTGTTGGAGAAAATATCAGGGAACGGCAAGAATACAACCTTAAACAAGCAGAAACATTTATCCAACTTGCTAAAAGTTATCTTCCCAACAGAATACCCCTAGCAGTCATCCACGGGCAGTCTCTCAGTGAACGCCTTGAAGTAGCAAAATATCTTTTGGGACTGGGATACCGTCATCTCGGCATCGGTGGGCTTGTTTCCCAGGCGAGAGAGTATTCGATTAACTTACACATTATCAAAACAATCACTCAAGTTGTGCGATCGCCGAAGGCGGGCGTTTCGCCATCGCTAATTGACTCGGAACGAGTATTGCCGAAAGCGGATGCGATGGCTACGCCCGCCGTAGCCATCGCACCATTGCACGAGCCAAATGCTCATCTACACGTTTTTGGATTATGCTCGCCCCAGTATGCCAAAGCTTTTATTCAGATGGGACTATCCTTTGATGGTTCAACTTTTATCCGGGAAGGACTAGGCGGTGGGATGTTCGTCAGCCAGGAGGAAAAATTAATTCGGATACCAACCCACTGTGCGCCAAAGTGCAACTGTCATGTTTGCAGGGTTCTCAACCGACATAGGATTGACCCTCGGCTGACAAACAAAGGACGGACGCATACTATGGGAAGAATCGCCCACAACCTCAATCTGGTGATCAGCACCTACAGAAAGTTCACTCCCAAGGAAAAAGTCTACCTGGTTGCTGGATGTGGCAAGCAGCTTACCTACCCTGCTGCCGCCAAAGACTTATATTATTCCCAGCACTTTCAAGCGTGCCGTCGCTACGTAGAAGAACAAGAGTCAAGATGGTATATCCTCTCACCTTTACATCAAGTTATTAACCCAGAAGCAATCATCAAACCCTACGACAAATCCCCCTATTCCTTATCACATCAGGAACGTATACTATGGGCGCAACAAGTAGCAGAAAACCTCATACAAGTTGCGTCCCCGGAAATAGAGTTTGTATTCTTGACGGGCAAGCTTTACAGACAGGAGGTAACGCCCATTTTAAAAGCAAAGGGATATGAGACAAAAGTACCAATGCAGCACCTAGCCATTGGACAGCAACTTGCCTGGATAAAGAAGGAACTGGAGCAAGAAAAACAGCTTGTTTTAGATATATAACCCAGCAGTAATAGCACAAAAATGATTTATGGATACTACAAAACGAGTAATTAATATAAGTGAAAAATTCGGTAGCTGGATTATACTAGACAAACAAGGAAAGCAAGTATTATGCCAGTGTGATTGTGGAACCCAAAAACTTGTCTACAGTCACACCCTCACCAATGGTCGGTCAACCAATTGCGGTTGTAAAAAAAGAAAAGAATCCATCCCAGTTGGGGCAAACTTCGGGAGACTAAAAGTTATATCCGATATAGAAGTTAAGGGGAAAAGGGGTGAACTACTACTCCTTACCCTATGCAGCTGCGGAACCCAAAAGTATATCAGTAAAAATAGCTTAAAAAGAGGGCTTACACAAAGCTGCGGATGCTTGCAGCGCGAAACCCTCAAGAGCGATAAAACTGTCCACGGACACTGCAAAAGCCACGAGTATAACTCGTGGTTACACATCAAGCGCATCTGCTATAACAAGAACCACCATCAGTACAAGTATCATGGCGGGTGCGGAATTGAAGTTGATGCATCCTGGCGCGATAACTTTACCCAGTTCTTAAAAGATATGGGAGTAGCACCCGAAGGAACAGTCATAGCACGTATTGATCTAGAGAGTGACTTTGCTCCCGGAAATTGTCAATGGATACCTAGAAAAGAGCATTACCGTCAAATACATTTCTTAAGAAGAAAAGAATTCTTCATTTCTCAAACTTTACCCAAACCAGTTGTTACAAATTATGAGATTAATGTTTCACCAAATATTATTCGCGCAATTGTCAAAGCTCATGCAAATGGTGAAGCCAATATGAATAAACTTGCTACACAATATAAAATTAGCACTCAAGACGCAATAAATATTATCCTTCACCACGCTTAAATCATAAATTTATTTTTAATAAAAGTGCGCCATTTTAATCGATGACGTACTTTTTATTTTCAATAATTCATTTAATATTTTATTTAAATAAATATTAATCTGTTCATAGATTAATCACCACAGTTATTACATACCTTGTCAAGGTAGTTATTAGGAGTAATTCAGCAATCAATAAAATCCAAAGTATTTTACCTGAGCATGAAGTTGACTGCACATGGCTAATAAGGGCGAGTTTTAACTAAGTGTTCATACAAATACGAAATTATTCTCTAGCTAGAAAAATTAGCTAGATTTTCTCCCATAGACGAAATTATCAACTAGCTAGGCAAGCAAAACCTCAAGTCAAAATCATAAAGACTGTACATGATAATACACAACGGCTCTTACATCTGGTTTCACGCAGGACAAACTGCAAGATGGGGAACTATAAATGCGATTAAAGCATTGCCATACCTAATGATTGCATACCAAATCGACGGACAGTGGTACAGTGACCCCGATTTTTTACCACCCAAAAATCTAGAAGTAAAACCAACAATCCCTATAAGTTCAGCAATTATACACATACCAAAAACAACAGTTGAGCTACAACCAATTGTTCAATTATGTGCGGGATTTAGTAACAGAAAAATTCACAGTCTTTGGGTAGTTAATGCTCCAGAGCAAGTATTGAAACATATCTTAGAGTGCAAGCAATGGGACAGTATATCACCCAAGCAACTATTAGAAACTCTGTATGAATTAATTCTTTATGGCTACGAAGTCAAAATACTTCCCGCCAAAAAGGAAACCATATCCCCAATCGAATGGATGGAATAGTAATGACTAATAGCAACCAACAACTCACACTTTACTATCCTTGTGTAGTCCAAATTTTAGATCGGTTTGTACAAACAATATCAGTTGAGTTTTGGATACAGAATCCAATAAACGACAAATGGAATTTGGTAGTCTTGAAAGATGGTGATAGCAGCAGCATATCGGGTTATACATATGCGACAGCACCACGTAAAATGGCATACCTTAATGAAGAATGTCTATCAATAGAAGCCTTTTTGCAAGCCAAAAAAGAAGAAGGTGTAGACTATCCCATTCGACATAAAAGAACTTATCTGACAGTTAAGGGTGCTGCATCTCACAAACTATTCTGGACATGGACAAATCCTCAGACCAATAAAATTGAACGCATCCATTGGCATCCTTTAGCTATAAAAGTAAAGGCAAGTGAAGATGACCGAACTGACTACTCAAATATAACTCCAGTCAAGATTGTAAATGGAAAATTAATTACACTTGAAAAGGAGAATTTACCATCAAATAGAGCAGCTTTTTCGGAATTTCTTGCAGACAGGGAAGAAAACCTCCGCCTTGCACTCGAAGCCCTAAAATCACCCAATCCTGATGCAGCCCTTGAACTGCTAGCCATCATGGAAGAAATATCCAAAGACTGCTTCTATGCCAGTTGGATTATGGGCAATGGATACAATTTAGAATCAATTCTTAAATCATGGGATGGCACTAGCAACGTCAGCTACGGCGGTGGGGAAATCACACAGCAACAGTTAGCACTAATGCGCGTTCTTTCTGAACTATCCCAAGGTTGGTGGTTTTGGGATGAAGATCAGGACACTGGGGTAATTTTCCAAAGTTAAACTTACAGGGGAATCGCCTGATTATTTGGGCTGGGAGTATTGCGATCGCAGTACATGATCGGGAATGCGCTTACGATTAACAGTAGCGCATTTTTTACACCCAGTATCCCGAAGGTTAATTTTGAGTATGGGAAAGATGGCGATGTTTGAGGAAAGCCGCTGAGACACTTACTTCGAGCTAAGAGTAAGCGTCTACGCCGGTGTAGCAACTGGTTAATTTCTATTTTCAGTCGTTTTATAGAATAACAATCTCATACCCACTACAGATGATTATTTAGTAGTGGGTTATACTTATAACTCCATATCGCAATTCCGAGTTGGAGAAAATTGATATTGCCTTTGTCTTGCGGCCGTTATTTCAAAAGAGGTATCAAATTCGGTAGCCTTTGTTCCAAGTTTTAATTCCTCGTATAAAGGCACACCATCGCCGTCATTATCACTAAAAAGAATCTTGGTCATGATATGAGCAGGGGCAACTTGCGCGAGGCGATTTACTACATTAGCAACAAACTCGTTAGATGCTTCACAGCCATTAAGGTATCTAATTAAAGCATCAGCGGTAGCCTCAGTCATCTTGGCTGGGTTTTTTACCCCCGCTTCCAGAATAAAGTCATCGTAAATAACTTTCTCGCTATCAGTAAAATTTTCCTTGCAAGCTTGTTGGATAATTAATTCAGCCTGCTGTTGTTGATTTAAAATTGTCATAGTGGTTTTTAAATATTGTTAAAGGAGTAACAGATATGACACATTATGTTTGCGATTTGTATGGCAATACAAACTGGAATATTCCAGTAGAAGAAGTCGCCGCTAGAACATTCAATACAGAACAAGAAGCACAACAATGGTTCCAAGAGAAGTGTTCTGATAATAGTATTGAATTTAGTGGCTTCCATGACACTGAACGCTATGTCACTAACTGGGTTTCCTGCAATGGCCAAGAAGTTGGTGAAATCACCAAACGCCCTACCTAATTCCAACAAATCCTAGTAAAAATTCAGAAACTTGTTTGTACCAGACAATTTTCTTCATCAAATTTAACGCCATATTAAATGACGCTCATAGATGGACAGTTAATACGAGAACATGTAAAGCAAGAATGTCAAAAATACAAATCCATATTTCAAGCATCTCAAAAAGAAGTAGCAATCATCAGATTTGAGTCTTCAGAAAATGCCAGCAATGAATTAAGAGCTAGATACGAAGCAGCCAGAATTTCAGCAGAACAAAAAGTAGCAACGTTCAACGCTATTGGCATTACTCCCAATTATATTGTGCTGTCACCTAATATCGCAGTAGAGCAATTTGACAACATTATCCAATCCATTAATGAAGATAGGAAGGTAACTGCTGCTATTGTTCAATACCCAATTCCAGCTAGGTTTACAAGTTCAATTCAGGCATTAGAACCACAAAAAGATATAGATATCGTCCGCAGACAAAGTAACAATTTCTTTGAAAGTTGTGCTACTGCTGAAGGAATCGCCAGAATTGTTGAATCCTACGCACAAAGAGATTCCAATGTTGCAGTTGTCGGCGGAGGTGGCTTTGTGGGCAATGGTGTCATCAAATATTTAGAAGCAAGTAGAATCAGCTGTTTCTGTTTGGAAGACGGCGATGACCTGACTAGAACTCAAGATGCTGACATTGTAGTATCAGTCACCGGAAGACGAGGAATTTTCACGGACTATGTACTCCCCTCTCATCGCTTGGTTGTCGATGGTGGCTTTACACCTACTGCTTCTGGTGCTGCTGGCGATGTAGACCGCAGTGCTTACAGAATCCCCCAGAACATTACGCCCGTCCCTGGAGGTGTTGGCCCAATAGAAATGGCAATTTTAGCAGAACGTTTGGTAAAAATGGATTTGGGCATAGAACTTGGGAAATGGGACTATCAGCAATTACAGCAAGAACAGATGCAACGCGCTACTATAATTGCCCCCATAGCTAGAGTGTTCTTTGGGCAGCAAGCAACTGCCTATCCTCAATCCATTCGCACAGAAAAAGAAAACCTATTTGTCTTGGAAGGCAGTAACTACCAGATCAGCTTCAATAGCACCACGCAAAGTTTAACTGTTGCCAGAACCAATGAAAAGCTAACGCTGATTCGGCTAACTCTTGCAAGTAATCAAATAGAAACCGCCAGGGGTATAACAAACGAGGATATAGCAAAATGGCAGCAAATTCAAACTGCGATCGATTCAACAATAACGCAATCAACTGATAGAGGTATAGAGCTTTGAAACTATCAATTATCACTGCAACCTACAATAGACCTATGCAGCTTGCATCTACTGCACTGCCAAGCATTCAAAGTCAAACTGACCGCAATTTCGAGTGGATCGTCATCAATGATGGGGCTAATCCTGATACCAGAGATATTATCTCTAGCATTAGGGCAAAAGCTGATTTCCCCATCAATTACATTGAAATGGAACACCCATTACCGAGCAGTGGCTTTGGCTTGTGCTACGCTCGTAACCTGGGACTAGATGCAGCTGGTGGTGACATTGTTTCATACCTGGACGATGACAACAGCATTGCTCCTGAATTTGTTGCCTCAATGCGGCAGTACTTTGAACAACATCCCAATATCCGATACAGCATGGCAAGACAGCAGCGCCGCCGCGATGTCATCCGCAATGGTAT